>NZ_JAIMEP010000003.1 GCF_019794555.1 Streptococcus suis
TCAGGTTTTTCTTTGTGTAGCATAGGAGAACCTCATAAGTCCTTTTTCTTATATTATACTCCTAAATACGAAGAAAAGCCCTTAGAAAATCAATTCTAAGGACTTTGTCTTCAGTCTGAGCCTGCCAAGACTGGCAGGTTTTGTTTACTATGAAATTGAAAAAAATTTTTAAATCGCTTTGATATATATATATATATATATCAAAGCGATTTAGAAGTTTCATATCTCTCTCCTAAAAAATACAAAGATTATGTAGGTTAATTTTATCATATTTTATAACAGAAAGGAATAGAAAAAACGATTGATTGAGCGGGTATTCACACTTCCCCATCCCTCATCTGTGCTTTTTTTGTATTTCCATGTTAAACTAATAAGTAAGATTTTTTTAGAAAGCAAAACTCTATGATCACAAAAGAATTCGATACAATAACTGCTATTTCTACTCCTCTCGGAGAGGGGGCAATTGGGATTGTCCGTCTATCTGGTACAGATGCATTTTCCATTGCAAGCAAAGTTTTTAAAGGAAAGGACTTAGCGACTGTGCCAAGTCATAGTCTGAACTATGGCCATATTATTGATCCCGCGACTGGACAGGTACTGGATGAAGTAATGCTCGGTGCCATGCGTTCTCCAAAGACCTTTACGCGCGAAGATGTTATTGAAATCAATACACATGGGGGTATCGCCGTCACAAATGAAATTCTTCAATTGTTGATTAGACAAGGTGCCCGAATGGCTGAGCCTGGTGAATTTACCAAGCGGGCCTTTCTCAACGGACGTGTGGATTTGACCCAGGCAGAGGCTGTCATGGATGTCATCCGTGCCAAGACCGACAAGGCTATGCACAACGCAGTCCGTCAGTTGGATGGCTCTCTCTCCCAACTGATTAATGAAACACGTCAGGAAATCCTCAACACTTTGGCTCAAGTCGAAGTGAATATTGATTATCCAGAGTATGATGATGTCGAAGAGGCAACCACAGACTTAGTCCGTGAGAAGACCCTCCAGTTTCAAGCTCTTTTGGAAAATCTCCTCCGAACCGCTCGTCGAGGTAAGATTTTACGTGAAGGTATCGCAACAGCTATTATCGGTCGACCAAATGTAGGAAAATCCAGCCTACTCAATAATCTCCTCCGTGAGGAAAAAGCCATCGTTACAGATATAGCAGGGACAACTCGCGACGTTATCGAAGAATACGTCAACATCAAAGGTGTCCCCCTCAAGCTGATTGATACCGCTGGTATCCGTGAAACAGATGACATCGTTGAAAAAATCGGTGTGGAACGGTCTAAAAAAGCGCTTGAGGAGGCCGACCTGATCCTACTTGTCCTCAACGCATCTGAGCCACTAACCGAGCAAGACCGAAATCTATTAGCCATTTCAGACATGGCAAATCGTATAATCTTGCTCAATAAAACAGACCTAGAAGAAAAAATTGAAGCTGATCAACTACCTGAGGATGTCATCCGCATTTCTGTATTGGAAAACCAAAACATTGATCAAATCGAAGAAAAAATCAATCAACTCTTCTTTGAAAATGCAGGTTTGGTGGAACAAGATGCCACCTACCTCTCTAACTCTCGCCACATTTCCCTTATTGAAAAAGCCGTCCAAAGTCTTCAGGCAGTTAATGATGGATTGGAAATGGGTATGCCTGTCGACTTGTTACAGGTTGACCTGACACGCTGTTGGCAAATATTGGGCGAAATAACAGGAGATGCCGCTCCAGATGAATTAATTACACAACTCTTTAGCCAATTTTGTCTTGGAAAATAAATATAGTCATGCAAAAATATTTGCATGACTTTTATATACAAAAAAACACAAAAATACTTGTTGATTGCTATGAAATATATTATACTAAAAAATAGAAAGGAGACTCTACGATGAAAAAATTAGTTGTTGCTTTACTAGCTGCATTTTGCCTTGTTTTTTCTTTTATTGGTTGGAAAGTAAATTCTTACCAACATGGTGATGTAACATTATCTAAGGATGCTGATTTTTACCTTGTTTATCCAGATAAAATCGAAACCTTTCAGTTATCTAGTGATGGACCTCTCCTCCTCAATACTCAAAAAATGAACTCCGAGAACTATTTTGGATCGGGAAAAAATTATATTTTAGATAATCGATATCTAGTTTATGCCAATGATCAACACAAAGTAGTCAATGATAATCTCGTTTCAATTGACTTCAAAAGTGGAAAGATTCTTCGTAAATCTAGTCAATATGCTTCTTACTTAAGTGGCACTGACGGTCAAAATTTCTATACTGCTGGTCCTTACCATACTCTGGCACAATTCGATAATAATTTTGAAACCTCCCAAACACTTGTGTTAAATGATGACTTCATTCCCTTTCCAGCTATTTATGTAGATGATGATTCGGTCTACATGACTGGACTTAAAAGGGAATTAAATCAAGCTGATACTGAAGAAAATGTCTTATTAGTCTGTGATAAACAAAATTTCTTCAAACAGAAAGTTTATAAATACGATAATAACCTTGTCACTGGAGAGGGCGTTATGGCAAATGGAATCATTTATCTCCCTGTTTTTGGAAATAAAACAATGGAATATGAAAAAATTGAAAGGATGTCTCAACTCCTGACCTTTGATACTTCAAAACGGACATTTTCATCAATTACGTTAGAACATTCTTCACCGAGCGCACTCTATCCACTAAAAGATAAAAATTTACTTTTTATCGAACACACTGATTACCAGTTCAGTCCCATCTCATTTACCATTTACAATACAGAAACTGGGGAACAAGTTTTTCATTCATTGAAGGAGTTAAATCCTCGACCCCACCATCTTGAACATGTCCGTCAAATAGACGATCGTCGTTTGATGATGATTCTTTCGGATACTCTTATCATTTATGATTTGCAGACTAAAAAGATAACCAATAAAACGACCTTATCAGAAGATTATGTGAGTGGTGTTTGGGTCAATCCATAACAAAATAGAACTCGGCAAAAAACCGAGTTCTATTTTGTTATTTCTAATCTATTAAAAACAAGAATCTTATTCTACTCTTCATCACTCAAATCAACACTTGGCACAGTCGTTGCAGCATCATTTGTTGCTTGGAAGAGTTCAACTTTTTCATATCCGAATAGACCTGCAAAGATTGATGTTGGGAAGCGTTTGATTTTTTTATTGTAAGATGTTGCTACTGCGTTATAATCTTTACGGGCAACTAAGATTCGATTCTCGGTACCTTCAAGCTCTGTAATCAAGTCTGAAACCTGTTGATTGGCTGTCAATTGTGGATAGTTTTCTGCCACTACCAATAGTCGAGAAACTGCAGAATCCAACTGACTTTGAGCTTGGTTATATTCACTCGTTCCCTGTTGACTGGAGCCAATTTTAGCACGCGCTTCTGCAATAGCAGTAAATATTTCTTCCTCGTGTTCCATGGCGCCTTTGACAGCTGCGACTACATTAGGTATCAAGTCATAGCGTCGTTGCAACTGTGTGTCTACATTGGCTTGCGCGTTTTCAACTTCAGCATAACTGTCCACCAAGCCATTGTATTGCCCGACTGCTCCCATTCCTAAAAATAGCAGAGCTAGGACTGGAATGAGGAGAACCAACCATTTCTTTTTCATATGATTTCCTTTCTAACCATGATTAAACATTCTAAAAACGAATAGCTATCAGAATCTTTACAAGATTTCTTACCAACCGGAAGAGGCACCTCCACCTCCTCCGCCACCACCGGACCAACCACCGCCACCGAAGCTGGACGATGAGGAATTAGACGAGTGATGATTGCGGTAGTGATGCTGATCATCCACCAACATCCAGAGCAAATTGCCTGGTCCACCGCCTCCACGACTGGATTTTTCAATTATCACAAAAATAATAATCACTACGACAACAGTTAAGAAAGCGAAAAAGCCCTGATCCTCTTCCGATGTTCTCTCATCTAAGGTGGCTAACTGGCTCTGACCAACGCTGGTACCATAAAACTGATCACCAATGGATTGAACAATATAGGTCACACCGCCATTGTAATCTTCCTGTCGAAAGAATTCTCTTGCATTTTCGAGAATTTCTTTTGCTTCTACATCTGTCAAGACTGTCGCAGCATTATCTGACGTTTCAATTCGAAATTCCCTATCTTCTATTGCAATAACCAGAAGTATCCCATTATTTGTGCCTGAAAATCCAACTTGCCACTGACGAAATGTCTCATTGGCTAAACTTTTGATATCTGTCCAAAGACTATTCGTCATATAGACACCGACCTGTAAACCTTGTTCCGTTGTTGACCAATCGAGATTAAGCTGATCAATTTCAGCAATAGTCTCGCTAGAAAGTAATTGAGTCTCATCTACTACTGTTGTATCTATCGGTCGATCGGGAATCTGATTTGCATTTACTAAGGCAGGTGGGATTAACAACCAAACCGCTAAAATAGTTAGACAAGTGACAATCAGTGTTTTCCATTTTCTCATCAGAACACCTCCTTCGATGAACAAAGATAAGAAAAATTTATTAGGTATATATATACAATTATATCATGTTAGTTTTGCTTTATCAATATATTTATGTTGTTTTTCAGCAGTGGCAAAATCTCTTCAACAAACCAAGGATGTTTAGCTTGCCATATATTGTTCCTTGGCGATGGGTGAGGTAGGGGAAAATAGGTGGGTAGGTAATCAGCTACATTCTCCACTCTCTCGGTTACAGTCCTGTGGGATTCTCCTAAATAATAGTCCTGGGCATACTTACCGATCAACAAGGTCAGCTCAATCTGGGGTAGTTGCTTCATAATGAGTGGGTGCCATTTGGGCGCAAAATCCTTGCGAGGCGGCAAATCCCCAGACTTTCCTTTTCCTGGATAATAGAAATCCATAGGAAGAATAGCAAAATGCCCAGATGCATAGAAGAATTCCCTATCTACTCCCAACCATTTCCGCAGATTCTCTCCACTAGCATCATCAAATAAGCGACCTTTTTCCTGGGTTTTCAAGCCAGGTGCCTGTCCAATAATGAGGATTTTTGCGGTAGACGGTGCTTGGAAAAGCGGCTTTATCCCTTTTTTCGTAAAAGATTGATTGGCTGAATCCTCCATAATCGCCTGACGAATATCAGCAAGTTCCATAATGTCCTACTTTCTTGGCCATTGTTACATCTGCTTCTAGAGCATGAAAACCACATTTTTTATAGAAGAAAAAGACTGGAAGAATGCGTTCAGTTTGCAGGAGAATATGAACGATCTTTCTTTCAGCTAACTGCTTCTCAATATCAGCTAATAAACTAGCACCATGTCCTTGCCTTTGGTAATCACGGGAAATGCAGAACTCTTCAATTCGATACCCTCTTCCCTCATACCAATAGCGAATGTAACAAAGTGACAGACCTATCAATTTTTCCTGGTCAAACAAGCCAAAACCGAGTGCTCTTGGGTGTCCCAGTAAATCGCCTATGTAGCAATCTAATTGTTCCTCATCTGACCAATCATCATTCCAAGGTTCTTGGCTGAAAACAGATAAAAATAATTCTTTAACCATTTCCATGTCTGTAAAACAAAGTTCTTTCAGTTCCATATTTCCTCCTAAAAAAGACGGGCATCCCCGTCTTCGTACTATTTGATTAATTCATAGATAGCTTCTGCGTAAATGGCCGCGGCGCGGTAGAGTTGCTCCACTTCGATAAATTCGTTGGCTTGGTGCATGGTATTGACATCGCCTGGGAACATAGCTCCGTAGGCAACCCCACGTTTGAGCAAGCGGCCGAATGTTCCGCCACCGATCACTTGTTCATGACCTTTCAAGCCTGTGTGTTTTTCGTAAACAGACAAGAGGGTCGCAACCATTGGGTCATCGATTGGGCAATAATGTGGAGTATGACCATGCTCAGACAAGCTCACAGCTTCTACGCCAAGTTTTTCTAAACCAGCCTTGATGGTTTCTGGGTTGGTATTTTTTGGATAACGGAAGTTGAGGGCAATGGTGTTATCAGATGAGGTTTCGTCAAATTTGAAAACACCTGCATTCATAGAAAGGGCACCCATTTGCTCATCGAAGATGGCTACGCCAAGTTTTTGTCCATCGTGGTCTTCCAAAAGGACTTGGCCAGCCAAATCAAGATAGGCTTTGGCTGCACCATCAAAGGCGAATTGGCTGAGGAATTTTGCCAAATAGGTTGCTCCGTTGACACCTTCTTCTGGGGTTGAACCGTGGGCTGATTTTCCGATGACGGTGACTTGAACTTGACCGTTTTCAAGGGTTTCCGCGTCAGCTTTTAGGCCATAGGCTGCTGTGAAATCTGCCAACTTGCTGTCCATATCTGCTAGGTCACCAGAGATAATAGCTGTCGCAGATTCAGGCACCATGTTCTCACGCAAACCGCCAGCGAAGGAATGCAGTTTAGCAGCTCCGCTATTTTCCCCTGCAAAATGAAGATAAGCTGTGATATTACCCTTTTCGCCGTTTATAATCGGGAACTCAGCATCTGGAGAAAATCCGAAATCTGGCAAAGGAAGGCCGACGTGCTCGAAGTAGTAATCCATGTCCGCCCAGCCAGACTCTTCATCGGTACCAACGATGAAACGGACTTTTTTAGAGGTCGGAAGACCCAACTCCTTGATGATTTTCAAGCCGTAATAACAAGCCATGGTTGGTCCCTTATCGTCAGAAGATCCGCGGGCAAAGAGCTTACCGTCGATGATTTGCGGCTCGTATGGGTCGGTGTTCCAGCCGCTTCCTGCTGGCACCACGTCCAAGTGACCAAAGATACCGAGGACTTCGTCGCCCTCGCCGAACTCAAAGTGACCTGCGTAGTTGTCAACGTTCTTGGTTGGATAGCCATCACGCTGAGCGATTTCTAAAAACTTATCCAAGGCACGCACTGGGCCAGGTCCAAATGGATGCTGGGCATCTGCCTGGCTGTCGTCACGCTCAGAATTGATGCGTAAGAGATCAAAGAGGTCCGCTAGAAACTCATCTTTGCGTTTGTCAAACTCTGCTCTAAAATTTACTGTCATAATATCTCCTTTTCAGTATCAAAGTAAGTCTATTTTATCATATTTTCGCAGACTTCACTGATAAAAAATGACCTTTCACACAGAAAGATCAATTTCCTTATTCAAAATCTAACTGAGTCCTATCTGTAAAATAAGTCTTATAGGCCGCATATGAGGCTATAACAGATGCGAGACTGGTTGCTGATAGTAGCATGAACATGACCATAATCTGATAGCGAATGGCTTGGACAGGGTCTACTCCTGCAAAAATCAGACCAGACATCATTCCTGGTAAACTGACTAAACCAACTGTTTTGGCTGAGTCAATTGTCGGTTGCATACCAGTCCGAATGGATTCTCGCAAAATTTCCTGTGAAGCCAATTTACTCGTTGCCCCTAGACTTAATTTTTCCAACACCTGTTGGCGGTTATCAGTAAAGGACCGGTACATAGCTCGATAGGATAGACCAATTGCTGTCATTGCATTACTAGCCAACATCCCTGAAATTGGAATGACTTGAGAAGGTATTAATTGGATGGCACCTGATAACAGTAATAATCCTAAAGTGATACTGGTGGAAGTGAGCAAAGCAAGAAAAGGATAAATCAGCTTTTTGTTCTTGATTGGATTGCGTTTATTTGCCTGTACACTAGCATTATAAAGAATAATCAACACCATACCCAAACTGAGGAAAACATTCGAAACTTGAAAAATAAATTTTAAAATATAGCCAACAACGAATAACTGAACAATCGTACGGACAACCGCTACCAAAATATCTTTTGTCAGCCCAAGTTTCTCTTTTTGGCTTATCCCCATCGCAAGTAGAACCAAGCCGAAAATTAAGACTAGGGATAAATTATCTACTGAAACAGAGTTCATAGTTGCATCCTCCCATCTTTCATTCTTAAAATATGCTTAGCCCCATCAATTTCTGATTGGTCATGCGTCACTTCAATTAATGTTTTTCCAGTTTCGTGGTAATCAGTAAGTAGTTGATTCACAATAGCTTTGGTCTCCGCATCTAACCCTGCACTAACTTCGTCTAATAGCAAAACTTGAGGTTCAAAAAGTAAATTACGTATAAGAGCGACACGTTGTTTTTCACCACCTGATAATTCTGTAATCCCTTGGGTAAGAAAATCTTCACCCAAATTTACATTTTTTAAGGCTGTAATCGCTTTTGATTTATCAAATTCTAACTGTCTCACTGTGAATGGAAAACGCAGATTGTCTTCGACTGTATTTCCAAAAAGTACAGGTTGTTGAAAGCAATAGGAAACTTCTCTTCGATAGGTGGGCATATCCAGTTTCTCTATTTCCTTACCTCTAAAAAGAATCTGTCCTTGAGTCGCTGAAGTAAGCCCTGCTAATATTTTTAAGATGCTACTTTTTCCGCTACCAGAAGGCCCAACCAAGGTTAGACGCTCACCTTCACTAACAGAAAAATGAATATCAGTCAAAATCGACTTACCTTTATCAGATAAGCCGACGGATTTTAGTTCAAAAATCGGTGTATTAGTGACCATGTTCTTCAGCTTCTTCCGCAGCAAGTGCAATAGCTTGTGTTTCATGAACCGTACCATGAGCGTGATGGGCTGGTCCATAGATAGAATAGATTTTGAGGTCTTCTTGGCCAATATTGATGACATTATGGTAGGTACCGTTTGGAATCAAGATAACATCTTCTGGTCCAACTTCTCTATCCAAGGTAATCTTTTCAGCTGATTCTCCCATGATAACTCGGCCATGACCTCGTTCAATGCGGAGGAACTGATCGTTTTCATTGTGCACTTCCGCACCAATATCTTCTCCGACTGGAATGGACATCAAGGTCACTTGAAGCAATTCACCAGTCCAGATTGCTGTTCGATAGTTTGTATTTTCTAGCGTAGCAGTTTCAATATTGGTTACAAATGGATCTTTTCCATAATCTTTCATTGTCATAGTAATCGCCTCCAATTTATAATGATTCTAAACTTTCTTTAGAACAATTCTAATTATACTCCTATCTATCAATATGTCAAGTATTTTGAAACTATCTGATAAAATTCAGACGATACTCATAATTGAGAAATGACCTACATAAGGCAGGTCATTCTTTGTGATATGAAACTATTTCTTTCTGGGTTTCTTCATTGACAAAGGTTACCTTTCCTAAATTAGCAATCAAGTCAAAAATGGAGTTACTATTCTGCTCTAATTCTAAATAGTCAGAGTCAGGCATTTCAGTTACTTTCAAATAGATGATAAGCTCATATGGTTCTTCATCTGAACGTATTTCAATATGATCATAGGTGTAACCTGTTGGGTAATCCTGTAAACTTGCAATCTTAATTACATTGTTACTATCTCCGATATATTCTGTTCTATATTGCTCAAGAGAATCTATTTCGTTTTCAGCTGGCTGGCATGCAGATAAGAATATAGTAGTTAGAATTGTCATTAACATAATCCGTTTAAATTGGTGATTCATGATATATCTTCCTTTCAACCTTTATTATCAGTTACATTACTATCAAATATAATCGAGTAGGGACTAATTTCTAGTCCCTCTCACACCACCGTGCGTGCCGTTCGGCACACGGCGGTTCAACTAACTTTTAACGCATGTCGTTTTAGATAATAATCTAGGCAAGAAACCAGTCCACGTTTAGCGAGGACTGGTTTTGATATGGCACGTTTCAGTACAGACCTCTGAGCCACTAATTGATAATGGTCTCCCCAGCCAGATACTTTATCCGCTATCCACTTCGGTACTCCTAGTTTGAGAAGTCCCCATAGTCGCCTAGATTTCTTCTTCCATTGTTTCCAGATAACAACTCTTATTCGAGTTCTTAGTCGTTCATCAATGCTTTCCATGACTGATTTCATGTTCGTCATAGAAAAGTAGTTTATCCAACCTCGGATGACCCAGTTTAGTCGCTCAATTCGGCTGTCTAAGTCAATACTCCACTTACGGGACGTTAGTTTCTTGAGTTTTCTCTTGAAACTCTGTACGCTATCCTGATGCGGACGACTTTTCCAACCCCCCGATGATTTCCAGAACCCAAATCCTAGATACTTCAATTTGCTCGGTCTCACAATCTTGGTCTTGGTCATGTTGACTTTCAAACCTAATCGTTTTTCAATATAACGACTAATTGAATGCATCACACGTTTAGCCGCCGCCTCACTACCAACTGTGATGACACAGTCATCTGCGTAGCGAACAAAGCGAAGTCCACGATTTTCCAACTCTTTATCTAGCTCATTAAGCATGATATTGGATAGGAGCGGTGATAGGTTTCCTCCCTGTGGCGTTCCGACTAGTGTTTTATACCGTTGGCCGTTGATGACTACACCTGAATGAAGGTACTTACGAATCAGAGATTCTGTATCCCCATCTTGGATAATGTTATGAACAAGCGACATCAGTCTATCTTGAGGAACGGTATCGAAAAACTTCTCGAGGTCTATATCCACTATCCACTCATAGCCGTCATTAAGGTATTCTAATAACTGGATAACGGCATGTTCGCAGGACCGATTGGGTCTGAATCCGTAGCTCTTATCAGAGAAATAGGGTTCACAGATAGGACTAATGACTTGGACAATGGCTTGTTGTATCATTCTATCCATGACCGTTGGAATGCCTAGCTGGCGAACTCCGCCGTTAGGCTTGGAAATTTCAACTCGTAAAACGGGCTGTGGTTTGTACTTTCTCTGCTTTATGAGTTCTTTAGTTGAACGCCAGTGTTTGCGGAGATAGTCATCTATTTCGTCAATAGTTACGCCGTCAATTCCTGCTGAACCTTTATTGGCTCTAACTTGATTGTAAGCATCCAACATATTTGAACGTGATAGGATATTATCTAATAACTGTGACATGTGCGTACTCCTTTCTTGTCTCGGTGTCTGTAGGATATCTTATATTGATAAGCTTTCTTCCAGTCAATACGTGACCGTCTCCAGTTCTATCAGACCATTCTTTACAGACACAATCGAAGTAGGTATACTTCGGTTAATTGTTCGGTCCTTCGCTCCGTTTCCATTACAGAAATTTCATCGCTACTATGACCTCGGCTGACTTCTCATGATTCGTTGTTACTACGTCTTATTGACGCTCATGAGACCTCACGGGATAAGTCGTACATCTTTCCTCGTTTACACTCGTGATTTACGCATATAGGTTACGACTACCTTTTTGGACTTTGGTGCTTGTAGCCACCTTATCCGCTATATACGCCTTTGTATCACGTTTCTGTTCGTAGCGCCACGATTTCGCTATCCCTTCCTCTCCCCGCTACCTCACGATAGTCAGGCTTGGGAGTCGCTTTGGGGTTCACCGGTAGCGGGTGCCCGCAGAGGACTTTCACCTCAGATGTACGACATGCCCGTCGTACTACAAAGAAAAAGCTACCTTTCGATAGCTTGTTTCTTAAGTCAATTCATTAAAATCCCAAACATCGTCAACCCAGCCCTCATAGAAATCAGGCTCATGGCAGACCATGAGAATAGAGCCCTTGTAGGCTTTGAGAGCTCGTTTAAGTTCATCTTTGGCATCCACATCTAAATGGTTGGTCGGCTCGTCAAGGATAAGTACATTGTTTTCACGGTTCATAAGCAAACAGAAGCGAACTTTGGCCTGCTCACCACCTGAAAGAACTTGAATTTGGCTTTCGATATGTTTGGAAGTCAAACCGCAACGAGCCAAGGCCGCCCGAACTTCCGCCTGATTAAGAGCAGGAAAGGCATCCCATACCGCTTCTAGTGGCGTCTGACGATTACCAGCAGCAACTTCCTGTTCAAAATACCCTAATTCTAAATACTCCCCACGCTCAACAGTTCCTCCTAGCGGTGGAATAATGCCTAGAAGACTTTTGAGAAGGGTGGATTTACCAATACCATTGGCACCGACAATGGCAATCTTTTGGTTACGCTCAAAGGTTAAATTGAGCGGTGTGCGTGTTAAAACGCGATCATATCCTATTTCCAAATTATTGGTCTGGAAGATAAAACGACTTGGTGTGCGTGCCATTTTGAAGTCGAAGGATGGCTTTGGTTTTTCGGACTGAAGTTCAATAATCTCCATCTTATCCAACTTCTTCTGGCGAGACATGGCCATATTTCGAGTAGCAACGCGAGCCTTATTTCGATTCACAAAATCCTGCAAATCAGCGATTTCTTTCTGTTGACGTTCATAGGCCGCTTCCAATTGTGCACGCTTCATGGCATGGACTTCTTGGAATTGATAATAGTCACCTGTATAGCGAGTTAATAATTGGTTTTCAACATGATAAACAATATTGATCACATCATTCAAGAATGGAATATCATGGGAAATTAAAACAAATGCATTTTCATAGTTCTGCAAATATCGTTTGAGCCAGTCAATATGCTCAGCATCCAAGTAGTTGGTTGGTTCATCCAAGAGCAAGATATCTGGCTTTTCCAAGAGCAATTTTGCCAAAAGAACTTTAGTCCGTTGTCCCCCTGATAACTCCGTCACATCCTTGTCCATACCGTATTCCATGACACCAAGAGCACGAGCTACTTCATCAATTTTAGCATCTAAAGTATAGAAATCACGACTTTCCAAGCGATCTTGGAGTTCTCCAACCTCTTCCATAAGAGCATCGATATCAACCCCATCTTCAGCCATTGACATATAAATATCATTGATACGAGCTTCGGTTTTGAATAATTCATCAAAGGCTGTGCGTAAGACGTCACGAACTGATTGACCCTTTTCTAATTTAGCATGCTGGTCTAAATAACCTGCCGTTACATAACGTGACCATTCAACCTTCCCTTCATCTGGTTGCAATTGACCTGTCACGATGGACATGAAGGTCGATTTCCCTTCACCATTGGCACCGACAAGTCCGATATGTTCCCCTTTCAAGAGACGGAAGGAGACATTTTCGAAAATTGCACGGTCACCAAAGCCATGGCTCAAATTCTTTACTTCTAAAATACTCATAAATTCCTCACAAAAGAGGCTGGGCAGAAAGTCCAACCTCGCTTCTCAGAGTTCGTGTCAACATCTCAGCGCAGTGGTTGATTGGCAGATTTGTTCGTGTTTCACACTCGAAATCTGACCTAATCAACTGTGCGGGGGTGGGAAGACGAACTCTTTTTAGACTGGTCGAGTTCTTTCCCACTCCCTGTTTACTCTTTTAATCTAAACCGATTTCAGTACGAACCACATCTGCGATTGTATCTACATAATAGTTAACCTCAGCATCTGTTGGGGCTTCCGCCATAACACGCAATAGTGGCTCAGTCCCACTTGGACGAACTAAGATACGACCATTCCCTGCCATCTCTGCCTCCATCTTTTCAATGATAGCTGCAATAGCAGGAACCTCCATAGATTTATCCTTCATGCTGTTTTCAACACGAATATTGACTAATTTTTGTGGATAAATCGTAACTTCTGCCGCCAATTCTGACAAGGTTTTACCTGTTTCTTTCATGATTTTAGTCAGTTGCACAGCGGTCAATTGGCCATCACCTGTGGTGTTATAATCCATAAGAATTACGTGACCAGATTGTTCACCACCAATATTGTAACCTTCTTTGCGCATTTCCTCGACCACATAACGGTCTCCAACTGCGGTCACAGCTTTTTCAATTCCTTCGCGATCCAAGGCCTTATGGAATCCGAGATTGGACATAACTGTGGTCACAATTGTATTTTTGGCCAATAGACCACGATCAGCAAGGTATTTACCAATGATATACATGATGCGATCGCCATCTACTAAATCACCATTTTCGTCTACAGCAATCAATCGATCGCTATCACCATCAAAGGCAAGACCTATTTGACTACCTGTTTCCTTAACTAATTCTTGCAATTTTTCAGGATGCGTAGAACCAACGCCCTCATTGATATTCAAACCGTCTGGATTTTCAGCCATAACCGTCAAATCTGCACCCAGGTCTGCAAAAATTTGGCGAGCAGAAGTTGCCGCTGCACCATTAGCTGTATCCAAAGCAACTTTCATACCTTCTAATTCAGTACCAGTTGACACTAAAAATTGTTGATACTTGCGTAGACCTTCTGGATACTCCACTACATCACCCAAACCTTGAGCAGATGGACGTGGTAATGTATCTTCTTCCGCATCAAGAAGAGCTTCTATCTCTGCTTCCAATGCATCATCTAATTTGAAACCATCACCAGCAAAGAACTTAATTCCATTATCCTGTGCTGGATTGTGGCTTGCAGAAATCATAACCCCTGCGCTAGCTTTTTCAACTTTGACTAAGTGGGCAACACCAGGTGTTGCGAGTACACCTAGTTTATATACATGAATACCTACTGATAAAAGACCTGCAACCAAAGCAGACTCAAGCATTTGTCCTGAAATACGTGTGTCACGCGCCACAAAAACTCGAGGTACATCCGTTTCATGTTGACTAAGGACATAGCCACCAAAACGACCTAGTTTAAATGCCAATTCTGGCGTCAATTCTACGTTTGCTTCTCCACGGACCCCATCCGTACCAAAATATTTTCCCATTTTAATTCCTCATTTAATTTTTGAAACAACAACTTGCATATTTGTTTCAGTTTCAGACAAGACAACTGGCAAGACGTTTCCATTACTATCAACTGCCTGTAGCTTGGCTGTACCACTATAATTTGAGTCTAAATTACTAATATCAATCGCAACTGCTTCCACATGATCTATTTTTGCCATTGTTTCTTCATCGGTTGTGACTTTTACCGAATTTACAGCCACAGTTACTTTAGACACATTGTATCCACTTGCTAGCTGATTGCTATAAACAACTCCTTGGACTGCTAAACTCTTACTAACTTTTTTGCCAATTTTTACAGTGATTGCATCTGGAGCCAGCGTTGCACTAACACCAGCAGGTAGGTTCGCTAATTGGAGTGTGACCGTCTGAGTACCATCTGTCAAATCACTCAAATCTGCAATAACTTGAAATGTTCGAGTAGCTTCATCAGATTCACGTTGTAACAGTACACGGTTGGATCCCCGTAGCTCGACTGCCACAGTTGAAGAGAATCCTGATATAAAATATTTATTTGTGTCGTACTCAATCTCAATCGGCACACCGCTCAAGGTATGTATATAAGTTTCTGATTCTGTATTACTCGCAGATGATTCTGAATTTTTATAATTGGTCGTTGTCGCATAGAAAAAGAGCAAAAGTGCCAAAAAAATTGATAAGGCTAGATGACCAACTGTTTTAAACTTATTGTTCATGATTACTACCTCTCAATCGTTTCCATAGCGATTTCTTTGGAACTGAATCAGAAATAAATGTAGTACGAAGTTCTGCTTCAAACTCTTCAAGAGTCAAGTCATGCTTGAAAATACCATTATGTGCAACCGAGATACTTCCAGTTTCCTCCGAAACAATAAAAACAAAGGCATCTGACACTTCCGATAATCCAATCGCAGCGCGGTGTCGTGTCCCAAATTCCTTGGAAATCCCTGCGCTTTCAGACAAAGGCAAATAGGCACAAGCTACTGCGATTTTGTCCTCCTTCACGATAACTGCCCCATCATGTAGTGGCGTATTCGGTATAAAGATGTTAATCAATAGTTCCCTTGATACATCTGCATTTAAAGGAATCCCAGTTGCTCTATATTCCTGCAAAGTTTGTGCCTGCTCAACTGCTACAAGTGCTCCGATTTTCCGTGGAGACATATAAGCCACCGACTTGATAAAAGAAACTATTAATTTTTCTTCAGCACTGACAGAATTCGTAGTAAAAATCTGAGTTGTCCGTCCAAGTTTCTCAAGCATTGCACGTAACTCAGGCGCAAAAATAACAACAGCTGCAATTACGCCGTAGGTAATAACCTGGTTAATCAACCATGCGATTGTCTGAAATCCAAATAGACTTGCCACTATCTGAGCAATAATAAAGAGAAATACACCCCGGATGAGAGTCATAATCTTAGTTCCAGCAATGGCTTTACTAAAATTATATATTAAATATACAACTATACCAATATCTATTAGATGAAGTAAGGCAGTCCAAGGATTAGCTATCAAACTGGACCAGTAGCCTGTATCAAATAATTGGTTTAAACTTAACATGTATACCTCACACTTTCTAAAGTATAACACTGAATCATTTCTATTATATCACAAAATGATCACAATCATAAATCTCAATTTACTATTTATTGATAAAATATCTTACAGATATTTGGGCTCAAATTTGGGTACAGATATTTGTAAAATCTGAAATACTTCAATAATAGTAATAGCTTGCACTTTATGTTAAAATAGTCCCATGAAAATAAATACTTTACTAGGGATTGCAGCAGGGAAATCCAGTCAATTTATCTTGAAAAAACTTGGACGAGGAACGACCCTTCCTGGCAAAATCGCCCTCAAATTCGATAAACATATTTTAGACAGTTTAGCTAAGGATTATGAAGTTGTCGTCATTACTGGAACAAATGGCAAGACGTTGACAACCGCATTAACAGTTGGAATCCTCCAAGAAGCATTTGGAGAAATCACAACCAACACAAGTGGTGCCAATATGATTACCGGGATTACAGCCACTTTTTTGTCAGCTAAGAAAAATAAGAATGGCAAAAAAATTGCTGTTTTGGAGATTGATGAAGCCAGCCTTTCACGTGTTACAGACTTTATCAAACCAAGCTTAATAGTCTTCACAAATATCTTCCGTGATCAAATGGATCGCTACGGTGAAATTTATACCACCTATCAGATGATTTTGGACGGGGCAGCCAAAGCCCCTCAAGCAACAATATTGGCGAATGGTGATAGCCCGCTCTTTAATTCAACTTCTGTTATCAATCCAGTTAAATACTACGGTTTTGCAACGGAAGAACATGAACCACGACTGGCTCATTACAATACTGAAGGCGTTCTTTGCCCACATTGCCACCAGATTATCCAGTACAAGCTCAATACCTATGCTAACTTAGGGAGCTATATTTGTACCAACTGTGGCTTTAGTAGGCCTGATCTAGACTACAAGTTAACTGAGTTGAAGGAAATTACCAATACTTCTTCTACTTTCGTGATTGATGGTCAAGACTATAAAATCAATATCGGCGGTCTCTACAACATTTATAATGCTCTTGCAGCAGTCAGTGTCGCTGAATTCTTCGGAGTTTCACCTGAAGAAATCAAGGCCGGTTTTGATAAATCTAAGGCAGTGTTTGGTCGCCAAGAAACCTTTAAGTTAGGAGATAAGGATTGCACACTTGTCCTTATCAAAAATCCAGTAGGTGCAACTCAAGCCATTGAAATGATGAAATTGGCTCCATATGACTTTAGTTTGTCAGTCCTGCTTAACGCCAACTACGCTGACGGAATTGATACCAGCTGGATTTGGGATGCAGACTTTGAGCAAATAACCCAAATGGACATTCCACAAGTGTTTGCTGGTGGGGTTCGTTCATCTGAGATTGCCCGTCGCCTGCGTGTGACTGGTTTTCCTGAAAACCAGATTGCTGAAACACCTAAACTGGAAGACATCATGAGCTTAATAGAGCAATCTAGCAGCAAACACGCCTATATATTGGCTACATATACAGCCATGTTGGAATTTCGTGACTTACTCGCTCAGCGTCAAGCCGTTGGAAAGGAGATGAAGTAATGGTCTATACCTCTTTAAAAAGCCCTAATAAAGACTATCAATACGATCTCCATATCGCTCACCTTTACGGCGACTTGATGAATACCTATGGTGATAATGGCAATATCCTTATGCTCAAATATGTTGCTGAAAAGCTGGGGGCGCGTGTTCAAGTCGACATTGTTTCGCTGACTGACCGTTTTGACAAAGACTTATATGACATCGCCTTTTTCGGGGGCGGTCAAGATTATGAGCAATCTGTTCTAGCCAAAGATTTGCCAACAAAAAAAGAAAATCTAGCTGATTACATTGAAAATGACGGTGTTATGCTTGCCATCTGTGGAGGATTCCAATTACTTGGCCAATATTATATTGAAGCAGGTGGACGTAAAATTGACGGTTTAGGCATTTTAGGTCATTATACACTCAACCAGACTAATAACCGCTATATTGGGGATATCAAAATTCATAATGATGAATTTAATGAGACCTACTATGGATTTGAAAATCACCAAGGTCGAACTTTCTTGGCTGATAATCAGAAACCGCTAGGTAATGTTATTTATGGTAATGGGAACAACAAGGAGGATAGAGGAGAGGGTATGCACTACAAAAATACCTTTGGTAGCTACTTCCATGGTCCCATCTTGTCTCGCAATGCCAACTTAGCGTATCGGTTAGTCACAACAGCTCTCCGTAAAAAATATGGTCAAGACATTCCACTTGCCAGCTACGCAGACATTCTCAGTAAAGAAGTTGCTGAAGAATACGGCGATGTTAAAAGCAAAGCAGAATTTGAAAAGTAATTTCAATCAGAGATTGAACTTTCGATATTAGACTCGAGAATTTTTTTCAGCTAAAAAAATCAGATGCTCATTCCAATGAACATCTGATTTTTATTTCCATCAACATTCTAATACTTTTTTACTCTATGAAAATCAAAAGTAGCCTAGCTTCAACTATCTAGTAGACAGTTGAAGGCTGGAAATATTACGAGCTGTGCTCAAGACATGAAACCGAAGATATTACTCTGTTACTTTCTCATTCGAAGATATCAGGCTAAGGCTGGGCTCAAGCCCAGGGCCACTTCTCAAAGTTTGTGTCAAAATAGTCCAGTGGAGTGGATTAAAACAGTCAGGGGATACGAATAGTCCAGTGAACTATTCGTACCTGAGCCTAGAAATAAAAAAGCGAAGTGTTTTTACCCGTGCTAAAAAAATAAAAGCGAGGCTTATTCAGTGAACTGATTCAGCTGGTCACCGTAAAATTAGAAGGTGACCTAGGAAGCCCGAACCTACATATTTGGTAATGAGTGAACTCATTTATACCTAGTCGAATTCTTTCCCACTCCACTCATCAAGTCTCTTGTCAACGGATAATTTTGATTTTCGAAGGGTGTAAGCCAAAGATTTACTACCCTACCCTAGCCTAACTTAAACATATTGGTTAACTGGAAGTAACGGAAATCGAAAGATATTAATCTCTTTCGATTAGTTCCCCTGAAATCACTAATAATTAGTGATTTCTTTTCTGTCGGCTGTTTTACTTATTTTTCCTTGACGTTCAATTAATACAGCTTCTACATCCTGAGGTGATACTTCTGTTTCCACTAAAAGTACTGCTAAATGGTAGAGCAAATCAGCAACTTCTTGAGAAATTTCATCTTTATCTGCATTTTTTGCAGCGAGTACAACTTCTGTTGATTCTTCTCCGACTTTTTTCAAGATTTTATCCAAACCTTTGGTATAAAGGTAATTGGTATAAGAACCCTCTTTGGGGTTTGTTTTACGATCTAGAGCTTCTTGATATAGGGTATTGAGCATATTTTTTCCTTTCATTACAAAATATCATTAAAGAAACAACTGTATGCACCTGTGTGACAGGCAGCTCCTGTTTGGCGAACGGAGACAAGGAGAGTATCATTGTCACAATCCGTTTTTATGGAGACAACCTCTTGAAAATGTCCACTCGTTGCGCCTTTATGCCAGAGCTCCTGGCGAGAACGACTCCAGTAGTGCATTTGCCTGGTACTTAGTGTTTTTTCATAGGCATCTTGATTCATGTAAGCAAGCATGAGGACCTGACCTGTTTGGTAGTCTGTAACAATCACAGGTATCAGTCCTCCCTGCTTTTCAAAATTTAACTGCACCATCACACTCTTACCTCTATTCCACTTTGTCGCATAGCCTGCTTAGTATCAGCAATGCTCACTTCACCATAGTGAAATATAGAAGCAGCCAACGCTCCAGTAGCAGGAGTTTGTTCAAAAACCTCTAAGATATGTTGGCTATTGCCCGCACCACCTGAAGCAATGATCGGAACCGTCACTACATTAGCCACAGCATTGAGCATTTCGATATCAAAACCAGACTTGGTGCCATCCTTATCCATGCTGGTTAAAAGGATTTCACCAGCACCAAGGGAAACTACCTTTTTGGCCCAGTCAAGTAGGTCAAAACCTGTATCTTTTCTACCACCTGCTACAAATACATGCCAGGAACCATCCTCTACTTTTTTTGCATCTATTGCCACCACCACACATTGATTACCGAACTTTTCTGCACAGTCCGCAATGAGTTGTGGATTTGCAACAGCTGATGAATTCACAGAAACCTTGTCGGCACCAGCCTTTAGCATCTTATTCATATCTTCGACCGACCGAATACCTCCACCAACTGTAAAAGGAATAAAAACCTGCTCTGCAACTCGACGTACCATATCAACAGTCGTATCTCGTTCTTCATGGGTTGCTGTAATATCAAGGAAAACTAGTTCATCACAACCAGCTTCATAATAGGCTTTGGCAGCATCAACAGGATCCCCCACATCAGTTAAATTGACAAAATTAACGCCTTTAACCACTCTGCCGTCTTTGACATCAAGGCAAGGAATAATGCGTTTCGCTAACATATTATTCCTCCACTTCAACCAGTTCAGCAAGGCTAATTCTTCCACTATAATAAGCCTTGCCTACGATCGTGCCGTAAACACCAATTGCTTTTAATTGTTCCAAATCACTGAGGGCATGAATACCACCAGAAGCAATTACTTTGGCACTTGTGAGTTTTGCAATTAGCTCTTTGTAATGTGCAAAGTTGGGACCTGCCAGCGTTCCATCGCGATCTACATCTGTATAAACAAATAAGCGGACACCAATTTTTTCCATTTCTAAAGCAAGCTGAACAAAGTCTACATCACTGGTTTCAAGCCACCCTTCCGTTGCGACACGACCAGATTTTGTATCAATCCCTACAACGATTCTATCACTGCCAAAATGAGCTAGTGCCTCTTGCACAAAAGAAGGTTTTTTGACAGCCATAGAACCAATGATCACACGATCAATACCAACTTCCAAATAGTCCGCAATCTGCTCAAGGGTGCGAATTCCCCCACCAACTTGTATGTTCAAATCGCTCTCCTGTTTTAACCGAGCAATTAAATCACGGTTGGCAGCTCGCCCTTCCAAAGCTCCATCCAAATCCACAACATGGATAAAATCAATACCAGCTTCTTTGAATAGTTTAGCTTGTCCAATCACGTCTGGATTAACAACTGTCTCTTGACGAAAGTCTCCTTTGAACAGACGAACAGCGCGACCTTCTCTTATATCAATGGCTGGATAAATCTTCATATACCACCTCTACTTTCTAGTTGGCAAACTTGAGCAAAATTCCGCAAAATACCTAGGCCAATCTCACCTGATTTTTCAGGGTGAAATTGCGCACCATACACTTTTTCTTTGGATATCATAGCTGGAATTTCTTGGCTATAAGAGGCCGTTACATCCAAATATTCATTGGGAATATCTGTAAAATAACTATGGACAAAATAGACAGATTCTCCATCTAAATCACTAGTGAGTGGATTCTGTTGTCTCGTTTGCAAAACATTCCATCCCATGTGGGGAACAGGATATCCAGCCTCTGGTAGGATTGGCCGACACGTTCCAGGAATCAGTCCTAATCCTTGAGTTGGCTGGTGTTCCAATCCTTCTTCAAGAAGTAACTGCATCCCGAGACAAATTCCCAAGAGTGGTGTTCCACCAGCTACAGCCTCCTTAATAGCTGAGATGAGTTGGCGTTTTTCCAACTCCGCCATTGCAGAAGGAAAGGCTCCTACTCCAGGCAATATTAATCCTTGGGCCTTCCGAATTTTCTCTGGATTTGCAGACAATACTGCTTCTACTCCAATACTCTTTAAAGCTCGCAATACATTTGCAGTATTGCCAGCATCATAATCAATTACAATCATCATCTTACAAGATCCCTTTTGTTGAGTTAACCCCTTGAATCTCAGGGTTTATCGTGATTGCTTCTCGTAAAGCACGACCAGTAGCTTTGAATAAACTTTCTGACTTGTGATGACTATTCTTTCCATGTAATATTTTTAAGTGGAGGTTCATTTGTAGATTGAAGGCCAACGCTTGAAAGAATTCTTCCACTAATTCAGTATCAAAATCTCCTAATTTTGGATTGTCAAAATGAGCATCAAAAACCAGGTAAGAACGACCAGAAAGATCAAGACTAGCCATTCCAAGCGTTTCATCCATGGGTACAAAGCTAGTTCCATAGCGATTTATACCTTCTTTTTTGCCTAAGGCTTCTCTTATAGCTTGTCCTAAAACAATTCCCACATCCTCAACAGTATGGTGACTATCCACCCAAGTATCTCCATCTACAGTAACAAGGAGTGAAATGCGGCTATGACGGGCGAAAAGCGTCAGCATATGGTCAAAAAAACCTACACCTGTTGCAATCTCAACAGGTTCTTGCTGGTCCAGATTTACCGTCAACTTGATTTTTGTTTCAAAAGTGTTACGTTCAATACTTGCTTGTCTCATGCAGTTACCTCATCAATTATTTCAATTGCCTTATAGAGATTTTTTTCGGTGATACGGTAAGGAGCAGCTTGTTCAACAATTGGTTTGGCACAAAAAGCAATTCCAATACCCGCCTCCTGAATCATAGGTAGGTCATTGGCTCCATCTCCCATGGCAATCGTATCCTTCAGTTCTAAGTCATTGTCTAAAGCCCAAGCTTTCAACTGAGCTTTTTTTACATCCTTAGTCACAATTTCACCAAGAACACGACCTGTTAATTTACCATTGATAATTTCCAAGTGGTTGGCTTTAACATAATCGAGATTGAGTCGCTCCGCTAGAATATCCACCGTTTGATGGAAGCCGCCTGAAACAACTGCAACCTTATAACCTCGCTTGTGCAACTCTGCTACCAGTTCTTCTGCCCCAGGTGTGAAATGAATACGTCCTAAGATAGTATCCAGAACCGTTTCTGGCAAGCCTTTTAACAGGGCAACACGTTCCCGAAGTGCTTCTTCAAAATCTAACTCTCCCCGCATGGCACGCTCGGTAATACTTGCAACCTGTTCGCCTACCCCCGCTTCCTCGCCTAATAAATCAATTCCTTCTTCCATGATCAAGGTGCTATCCACATCCATGACCAATAATCCTTTAACTTTCTTCATTTCTCACCTCAATTGCACGTGCATGAGCAGCCAAACCTTCTGAATATGCCAAGGTTGTAATGGCCTGACTAGCTTCTTGTACAGCTTCCTTACTATATTGTGTATACTGAATACGTTTGATAAAATCATGAACTCCCAATGCTGAATAAAAACGACTGGTTCCAGATGTAGGAAGGACGTGATTGGTTCCTGCAAAATAATCTCCAATAGGCTCGCTAGTAAAATGTCCTAAAAAGATAGAGCCTGCATGTTTGACAAATGGAAGATATTCATAGGCATTTTCCATTGCAATTTCCAAATGCTCTGGAGCAACCAAATTCATCAGCTCAAACATTTCATCTACTGTTTCTGTGAGGATAATCCGTCCGTTATCAGCAATTGATGCTGCTGCAATTTCCTTTCTCGGTAGTGATTCAAGCTGCCGTTCAATTTCTTGTTCTACTTGTTGAGCCAGTTTGGCAGAATTAGTCACTAAAATAGCTCGTGCCAATTTATCATGTTCAGCTTGTGATAATAAATCCGCAGCAACATAAACAGGGTTAGCTGATTCATCCGCGATCACCCCAATTTCGGATGGTCCAGCTATCATATCAATCCCAACCAAACCATAAACTAGTTTTTTTGCCGTTGCTACATAAATATTTCCCGGACCTGTTATCTTATCTACCTTGGGAATAGACTCCGTTCCATATGCAAGAGCAGCAATGCCATGAGCACCACCCACCTGATAAATCTTATCTACACCAGCTAGTTTTGCTGCAACCAATATAGCTGGATGATAGGTTTCCTGTGGAGGAGTAATCATTACAATTTCTGAAACACCAGCAATTTTAGCTGGAACTACATTCATTAAGACAGATGAAGGATAGGCAGCAGTACCACCTGGGACGTAGACTCCAACCCTCTCCAATGGACGAATCAACTGACCACGGATAACACCCGTTGATGGTTGATCTTCAAATCCCTTTTCAACCTGTTGCAGGTGGTAGGATTCAATATTCGCCTTAGCTTGTTGTAAGGCAGAAAGGATTTGCGGATCAATAGCCGCAAAGGCTTCATCAAGCATCTCATCAGAAACAGCCAGTTGTTCCACATGAATACCATCAAACTGTTGATTGTAACGTCTAAGAGCCTCATCACCATTTTGAGCAACATCGGCCATAATGTCTTTAACAACTTCCTCAACCGATACCGTTTCTGCATTTAGTGCAATCTGTTCTTCATAGAGAAGCTGTGCAATTTCTTGACTTTTTCCACTTAATCGTTTCATGTAAAGGGGACCTCCTCATTTCCAACAATCGTTTCTAATTTTTCAATAAACTCACGAATTTGGGGCTTGTTCTTTATACTAGCCTTATTAACAATTAACCTAGTCGAAATGCGACAAATATCTTCGAAAACTACAAGACCATTAGCAACTAAGGTATTTCCAGTTTCCACAATATCCACAATCGCATCTGCCAACCCTAATACTGGAGCAATTTCCACACTGCCTTGTATAGAAATAATTTCAACATCTTCACCTTTTTTATTAAAATGTTCCATGGCAACAGTTGGATATTTGGTCGCAATACGCTTGCGCTTATGGTCACTTGGATTGTATGTAGGAATGGAAGCTACTGAAAATTTACAAAGTCCAAAATTTAAATCTAGCATTTCAAGAAAACCAGTTGGGTGCTCAATCAGCACATCCTTACCAACAATCCCTAAATCTGCCACTCCATGTCGAACATAGGTCGTAACATCAGGAGCCTTGACCAATAAAAATCGAAACTGCCCATCTGGACTTTCAAAAATCAAGTTTCTCCCTTTTTCCATCATAAAGGACATATCAAATCCAGCTTTTTCAAGTAAAGCAAGCGTTTCTTTCTCAATCCGCCCTTTGGTTAGAGCAATGGTTACTTGTTCCACCATCTTACTGGCCTCCTTCATAATCAATATTCTTACGGATTGCTTGATAAACCGCATCAATCTCTAAAGCCCATCCAACCGCTGTCAGTTTCTGAGCACCAAATCGTTCAAACAATTTATCATATCGCCCTCCAGATAAGAAGGCATCCGGTACCTGTTGATCAAAAACCTTAAACATCATACCGGTATAGTATGGAACAGTTGGAAGTTGCGCTAAATCTACAGTTACGATACCTAAGTCTTTCTCAATGAAGGCAATCAATTCTTCTAATTGATCAAAGGCCTTGAGTAATTGAGAATTAGACACCACTTCCCGAGCTTGTCTCAAGACCGTCCCACTCTCTCCAAATAAATAAGGAAGCCTGCGAATAAAGCCATCAAATTCACTAGGGTGTCGCTTGGTAAATTCATTCAACTTAGTGATATTTTTATCTCGAATATGGAGGGAGAGTTCATTTGCAAGTTCACCAGTCAATTCAAGATGATCGAAGATGGTCCTTAAAATTGCCGCATGAGAAAACTCAAATTTATATCCCTTTAATCCAAGCTTATCAAGAGCTTCCTTCGCACTAGAAATAGCATCCTGATATGCTACTTGAGCAGGAAAGCCAATAATTTCGATACCAGCCTGAGTTCGCTCATTTTCCAACCCCCGCATCAACTCCTGACTTTGAAAAACCTTACCAGAGTATGAAAATTTAATTGGTGTGTGCACCCGTGTTGAGGCAATTACTCTGGCAATTTGACTGGTAATATCTGGGCGTAGGCTAAGTAATTGACCTTCTTTATCAAATAAATGGTAATTATCTCTATTTACTTGATCAGAAAATACTTCAAAATGTTCCAATGTTGGTGTCTCAATCCGATGAAATCCTCGTTCCATTAAGAGATCACTAACAGTTCTTTCAATTTCATAAGTTGCTTTGGCCCGTTTAAACAGTTTATCATGTAAGCCCTGTGGCAATGTTCGTTTGTTCATGACAATATTCCTTTATTTTTAATAGGACAGTTTCCATTTCCTTCTGCGTTCCAATGGAAATACGAAGCCAATCCTGAATTCGTTCCTGGGAAGGAAAATAGCGTATATAAATATTTTCTTTTTCTAAATAGGCAAACAGCTCCTCCGCCTTAACCAACGAGGGTTTGACTAAAAGAAAATTTGTTGATGAAGGTAAGACATCGAAGTTTAAGCCACCTAATTCATTTGCAAACCAATCACGTGTTTCCATAATGGCTTGGCAAGATTCTTGATAATATGACCAATCTTCCACTGCTGCAAGTGCAAGTGTTTCTGAAATTGCATCAACATTATAGGGATTGATCGAATTGCGAACAGCTTGAATCACACTTATGAGTTGCTTAGAGCCTACACCGTATCCAACTCGCAATCCTGCTAGAGAAGCATCTTTAGAAAATGTACGAGTAATAAATAAATTCGGATATTTATCAAGAAGCCCCAATGCTGACTGTCCACCAAAATTGACATAGGCTTCATCAACTATAACCACTACTTGTGAGTTGGCTTTCAATACAGCCTCAATCTCATCTAAGGTCTGAAATCGCCCTGTCGGTGCATTTGGATTGGTTAAAATAATACCTCCACATTCCCTCTGATAGTCAGCTACATGCCAACAAAAATCATTTCTCAAAGGAACCTCCTCATAAGGGACACCATAGAGTTGAGCCCATACCTTATAGAACCCATAGGTTAGATCTGGAAATAATACAGGTGATTCAGTTTGAAAAAAAGCAAGGAAAGCCATGGAAAGAATATCATCTGAACCATTTCCTATCACAAACTGCTCCGGATCCAACCCATGCTGATGCGCAAGTGCCTGACGCAACTCAGCCTGATCTAAGCTAGAGTAGCGCCGGAGGTGTTTTCCTTCAAATTTCGCCAATGCATCTATAACAGCCGGACTTGGACCATAGGCATTTTCATTTGTATTAAGCTTAATCATATTTTCTACCTTTGGCTGTTTTCCAGCTATGTACGGTTCAATTTTTCTCAGTCCTTTTAGTTCCATTTTATCCTCCAAAATCAAAAAACCACATGCGAAGTCCTTGTATCAGGACGTTTGCACGTGGTTCCACCTTCATTCAGATATATGTCGCCACATATCCCTCAGGAAGTCTAAGACTTCAGCTCGTAACGTGAGCAGACGTCAATTGCTATTGAGTCTTTCAACCGTTCACAACTGCACTCAAGAATGTGTGCCCAAATCATTGTATCCTTTCAGCAACTAGATACTCTCTGCAAGCGATTCGGGATTGTTTCTATCTTCGATTTTCTATTTTGTACTATTTTACCAAATTTTTAAGAAATTGCAAGAATTATCAGAATTTTTTATGATAATCCTAACCTTCGCCTTTAAAGTAAGTCTTGCTCAAGATTCTAGCTTCTGTTACAATAGAAAAAAAGGAGGTTTGCCATGCGAGATAACCATTTGCACACTCATCATTCCTATGACTCAGAAACAGATTTTAAAGATTATTTGGATCAGTACGATGGCGAAATTGTGACAACAGAACATTTTGACTTATCCAACCCTTACAGCAAACAGGACGATGTACCCGACTATGAAGCCTATTCTAAAGAAATAGCTGAGCTAAACAAACAATACAATAACCGCATCAAAAAAGGAATTGAAATTGGCTACTTCCAGCCACGCGAAGCAGATATTCTTTCTTATCTGGCTGATAAAGAGTTTGATCTAAAACTACTCTCCGTCCACCATAATGGTGTAAATGACTACTTAGACGATGAAGTAGCTGACATGGATATGCACACCATCATAAGTGACTACTTAGATCGACTAGAATACGCTATCGGACGCGTTGAGGCTGATGTTCTTGCCCATTTTGACTATGGATTTCGTCTCTTCGACTTATCCGTCAAGGATTTACAGATATATGAACCACAGTTAATTCGTATTTTTCAAAAAATGATTGAAAATAATCTTGCATTTGAATTAAATGCCAAGAGTATCTACCTCTACCATCACGAAGACCTTTATCGTTATGCACTTTCTCTGGTTCAACAATTGGGATGCCATCGCTATTCAATTGGATCTGACGGTCATAAACTGGCCCATTTCAGATTAGGCTTTGATCAGCTTGAATCCTTATTAGAAGAATACTCAATTTCTAGAGAAGAAGTCATCAATTACCAATAGGACTTACAAAAAAAGACCAGTATATCGCTTTTCCTAATGCGATATACTGGTCTTTTCGTCTTTGTTTAATAGCGAATGGCTTCGCGAGTTTTTTCATATGAACGAACGAAACGTTCTGTTACACCAGGCTCAACTGTTTCCAATGCAAATGAAATTTCTTCAAAAGAGGCTTGATAATCAAACTCTTTTTCAAAAATAGCTAAAGAACGATTAAAAGCTTTTTGAACATTCTCGTCGAATGAGCGGTAACGGTTAGAATATTGTAAGAGTTGCTCTGTCAAAGTTGCATTTTGTACAATTAAATAAGCTAACTCTTCCAGTTGATTCATATCGTAAGTAGCATTTTCTAATAAACGGTTAACCACTTCGATGTTAATTCGTTTATAGTCCAATTCAGAAATCAATGCCTCAACATGATCGCTTGTTCTGAAGAAACTTGTTAAGAACTCACCAGGAATACCTGGCATATTGCGTTTTTCCATGTAGCGTTTCAGGGTATGAAGCTTATTGATATAAAGTGTAGCTTTTTTACGCGCTGCATTTTCTGAAATTTCTTGTGACTTCAGATACTCTGCAAGTACCAATTGCTCTTCTTCGATTTCTTTCAATGTTGATAAAGCATGTTCTAGACGCTCTTGTACAATTGAATAAGCAACTTGTGGTGTCTCAATCTCATCAACACTTTCAGTCACAACTATTTCAATGGACTCCAAACGATTTTGCAATTGATTTATACGTGACAATTTACTATCAGCCAGTAAGTAGCTCGTATTTAAGCGTTGGGCTTCCTCATTCAATTTAGTAGTATTTTCAGTTACATGTTCCAGGAATTTAGGCAAGGTATTACTGATTTTAACTACAGCTTTATGAGCTTCAATCTCGCGAGTGAATAATTGATATAGTTTATCCAATTTAGCTTGAATCTCTTCATTTTCAACTTCAGCCGCATCCAAATCAAACGATACAATCAAGGCTGTATTTTCACGAATAGAGACACGAATATTCTGGAATTGAGATTCTACATCACTATCTGTAAACAAATAGTTTTGTTCTACTAATTTGCGATAACCAGTCTCCAAATCATCTAATTGATCTGGGAATGACTTTTCAACCTTTTCAATCAAATTAGGGATACGTTCCATAATTTGATTCAAGGCAATCATGTGCTCTTCTGTCTTATCAAGAATTTCAGACGCCTCGATTGGGTCCCCAGATGAATTTAACATGACAAACTCAGAGAATTCGACTTCAATATTCTTCAACTGTTTCTCTAATTCTGGCAAGGTTTCACCAAAACTATCAGCATTATCTCGAACTGTTTCCTGTAAACTATCGAAGAGATTCAATGCATGTTTCACGCGACCTGAATTTTTCTCCTCTTGTTCTTTTAACTCAACAAGTCCGTGACGAATAGCTTCAATATCTTCCTCAACCAAATTAATCTGGCTTTCAATACTATCAATTGCATTTTTTGCACTAATGAATCGGAAAGCATTGTTAAAACCTTCAGCTTCAAAAATATGATTTTCAATATCAGCAAATGAGTTGAGTGATAAATCCACCCATTTTTGATTCCACTCACGGAATGTAACTTGGCTTTGACCAATCAAATGAAGTGCCTTAACGGCCTCCACTTCCTGATTCACTGGCAGATTAAATAAATCTTCCTTACGCTCTTCTAATGCAACCAAAAGGTTATCATTACGTTTGCGAACAATCAGACAGGCTACATAGGCAATGATTAAAATAATAACAATCGAAATGATTAAAATGATTGTTCCAGTAGGCATGTAAATCTCCTTAGTTTCATAATGATTACGAGTAAATATCGCTTAATTATACCATATCTTACTAGCGATTGCACTAATTTTTTCAATTTTACACATCTAGTGTTGAATACACGGCATTTTCTTCGATAAACTCTCGACGTGGTTCGACCTTATCCCCCATCAGCATATCAAATATCTTGTCAGCTTCTGCAGCATCATCAACTGAAACACGCGCCATTAAACGGTTTTCTGGATTCATGGTTGTCTCCCATAATTGATGATCATCCATCTCTCCCAAACCTTTATAACGCTGAATAGTTGGCTTAGAGCGTCCCGTACTATGTCTTTCTAAAGCGTCTTGTAATTCCTGCTCTTGATTGACACCTGGTTGAATATACTCTTTAATATCGCTTCCAACCTTAACACCATAGATAGGTGGTTGTGCAATGTAGACATATCCTGCTTCAACAATCGGACGCATGTAGCGGTAGAATAAAGTCAAAAGGAGAGTACGAATATGAGCACCGTCGACATCGGCATCTGTCATGATGACTAATTTTTGGTAACGAGCTTTAGTAACATCAAAATCCGCTCCAAACCCAGTCCCCATAGCAGTAAATAAGCTACGGATTTCTTCATTGGCCAAAATCTTATCCATGCTCGCTTTTTCAACGTTCAAGATTTTACCTCGAATTGGTAGGATTGCCTGAAACTCACGGTCTCGGCCAGATTTTGCTGATCCACCGGCTGAATCCCCCTCAACGATAAACAACTCTGTCTTTGTTGCATCATTCGATGAACAATCAGCTAACTTACCGGGAAGGTTGGAAATCTCAAGACCTGATTTCTTACGAGTGACTTCACGCGCACGTTTGGCTGCAATACGAGCCTTGCTCGCCAGAATCCCTTTCTCAACAATCCGTCGAGCAATCTGTGGATTTTCCAACAGGAACTCTGCAAAAGCATCAGAAAAGAGGCGGTTTGTTATTTTTACAACTTCGCTATTTCCAAGTTTTGTCTTTGTTTGTCCTTCAAATTGCGGTGCAGGATGCTTAACAGAAATCACTGCTGTCAAACCTTCTCGAACATCTTCACCAGTTAAATTGTCTTCATTTTCCTTTAGGATTTTGTTCTTTTTAGCGTAATCATTGATGACACGAGTCAATGCTGTACGGAAACCTTGTTCGTGAGTACCGCCTTCATGAGTATGGATATTATTGGCGAAACTGATGACATTTTCATGATAACTTGTTGTATATTGCATAGCAACCTCAACAGTGATATCCTCCATTTCACCCTCAGTGTAAATTGGTGTTTCAAAAATCACATCTTTATTTTCATTGAGGTATTCAACATAAGAGGCAATCCCGCCTTCATAATGGTATTCCTTGGTTTGTTCCAAGCCCTCCCGCTTGTCAGTAATTGAAAGATTTAAACCACGGTTTAGAAATGCAAGTTCTTGAATCCGCTTGTTTAATTTAGCAAATTCAAATTCAGTTGTTTCAGTAAAAATCTCAGGGTCTGGTATGAAATGAACAGTTGTACCAGAACGGTCTGTTTCACCTATTACTTTCAAATCTGCAACAACTTCACCTCTTCGGTATTCTTGGTAATAAACCTGACCGTTTTTATAGACTCGTACATCCAATTGAGTAGACAAGGCATTTACAACAGAAGAACCAACGCCGTGCAAACCACCAGATACCTTGTAGCCGCCTCCGCCAAATTTACCTCCGGCATGGAGCACTGTGAAGACCGTCTCAACAGCTGGACGCCCCGTTTTTTCCTGAATATCAACAGGAATACCGCGTCCATTATCAATAACGGTAATAGAATTATCTGGCTCAATGATAACTTCAATTTTATTCGCAAATCCCGCCAACGCCTCGTCAATCGAGTTATCGACGATTTCCCACACCAAATGATGTAAACCCTCTTTAGATGTGGAACCAATATACATCCCTGGACGCATACGAACTGCTTCAAGACCTTCTAGAACTTGGATTTGACTGGCATCATACTCTTGAGCTTTTTCTTGTAAATCTTTGATTTCTTCTGTCATTTTTCTTCCTTTATCGCTATTAAAAACATTCTAGTGAATACCTTTCATTATAGCATATTTTTTACTAATTTAACAGTAAAAAAGAAAGGTAGATGACTCTCATTCTACCTTTCTCATTCTACTTAATTACGGCGATAAACCATCTTCTTAGCTAATTCATGCCCATCATTGCCAAACATATCTACCAACGTATAAGCAAATTCCAGACTGGTTCCTGCCCCACGACTTGTAACGATTGGACCATCAACTACAACTACTTCTTCAATATGATTCCCTGATTGAATATCCTGTTCCATACCTGGATAGCACGTGTAGTTTCTGTTCTCCAATAAGCCAGCTCTATGCAGCACAATAGGAGCAGCACAGATAGCAGCAACAACTTTACCAGTGTCAACGACAGCCTGTAAGTCCGCAATCAATTCACTATGATCACGAAGGTTTGTAGCACCTGGCATCCCCCCCGGTAATACAACAAGATCATAGGAAGTTAATTGTCCCGAAAACCTTGTATCAGCTTCCACACGAATTCCATGAGAACCTTCAACCGTTCGATCCAGCAATCCTATCATATGACAGTCAAATCCAGCCCTACGAAAAATATCAACAGGTGCCAAAGCCTCGATTTCTTCAAAACCCGGCGCCAACATTACTGCAACTTTTACCATATGAAACCTATCTTTCTACACGTTTGATCGTGATTTTTTTAAATTTACGTGAATGATCATTGTCTCTTTCATTCGACAAATGATACTGGTAACCCATGGACAAAATCAATCCTATACCAATTAAGTTGGCTACCATTGATGATCCACCTTGTGAAATAAAAGGTAAAGGAATACCTGTCAAAGGCAATAATCCAGTTGCTGCACCAATATTCTCAAAAACGTGGAACAAAAGCATCATGATATAGCCTGTAGATATGTAGGTATAGTATTTGTTGTTCGATTTCAAGGTAACCCGTAACATTCTATAAATTAACAATAAATATAGACCAATCAATACACTACTACCTATAAAACCAAAATCCTCAGCAATAACAGTAAAAATCATGTCACTTTCACGAACTGGGATGAGTAAATTAGTCTGATTAAAGCCAATCCCTTTTAAACCACCACTTCCAATCGCAATGAGACTTTGTGCCTGTTGATAGGTCGTAGTTTGAGCATTTTTAAAAGGATCCAACCAAGCGGAAATCCGGTTGATTTGATAGGTGTCCATTCCCAAATTATGCAATAGAGTTGTTCCACCAGGTGAAATAAAAATCAACATAAAGCCAGTCACCAAAACGAAAGCAACAAGGCTAATGGGCACCAATATTTTCCATGATACTCCTGATAAAAGAACCATTCCGCAAAAAATAGCAATGAAAACCAAGGATGTACCCAAATCACTTTGTAAGGCTAATAATGCCAAAACAGGAATCGTAAAGAGTGTCAAATATCCTATTAATTTGAAATCATTCTTTATGGACTGTTCTTCATGGTACTTGTGAAATGTAACAATCACTCTTGCCAACATGATGATGTATGAGATTTTCACAAATTCAGAAGGTTGAAACAGCGTTGTATCTCCAATCGTAACCCAGTTCTTAGCACCTGTTGAAGCAACTAAATCCGGACTGTAGAAAAATAATGGAAGAACCATCAATCCTAAACCCAAAACATAGAGAAACGGTGTAATTTGCCATAAGAACTTGGTAGAAAAAAACATAACGAAGAAGGCAGCAACAACTCCAATTCCTATCCATGCAACCTGTTGCCCAACCATCTGAAGTACAATATCAGGATAATCCTGACTAACTGCGATATACAATGAGAGTATACCTACAACTAGTAAAAAAAAGACGAGTAGAATAAGTGAATAATCTATTCGACTATCAATTGTTCCTCTGTTATTCATAAATGACCTCATACTTTCAACTCAAATACTAACTCTTTCCATTATAGCAAAAAAAGACTGGTCATTGAAATCAAAAGTTGAAATGTATAACCAAAATCGTAAAAGTGCAAACTAGTTCAATCTCATCAAGGCATTATAAAACAATTGACGGAACAAGTACTACTTTAAATAGTAATACATCCATAAAACGACAACACAAAAGAAAAAACGGCTGAAAAGTTTGCCCAATTTTTGGGAATGTAACGTCCAGCCGTTACTTTTTCCGTTACTTTTTCAAAAGTCATAACCACCCGTGAAAACGGGTGGCTTGTACACCGGCTATAAGCCGTTTCTCTCCAGCGACGTCTAAAGACGTTCGCTGAACTTCGTTCAGGTTAGTGCTATAATTACTTGACTAATGCCCGTAACAACGGGCTTTTATCTTGTTCTAAAACTACCATCTGAAAATGGATCTTCATACTCTTTGACACTCAATTTATCAAGTGCAATGTCATTTTTCTCCTGCTCGCGAATGTATTTCGCAACTGTCTTTTCGTTCAGCCCGACCGTACTAACATAGTAGCCTCTAGCCCAAAACTTTCGATTCCCGTACTTATATTTCAAATTAGCGTGTTTATCAAATATCATTAGAGCACTTTTACTTTTCAAATATCCCATAAAATCGGAAATCGAAAGTTTTGAGGGTATCAAGACAAGCATATGAACATGGTCTGGCATCATGTGTCCCTCAATGATTTCCACGCCTTTGTATCGACATAGATGACGGAAAATATTAATTAAGTCCTGCCTTATTTTGTAGTAAATGGATTTTCTACGGTACTTAGGCGTGAAAACTATGTGATATTTGCACATCCATTTGGTATGTGATAAACTGTAACTGGTTTTAGCCATTTCTTTTTCCTCCTTTATCTAACCTGAACAATTAGATTATAACAGGAAAAAGAAATGGAAGCTCAAAGCCTTGGCAGCCACCAGCATAGCTGGTGGTTTTCTTGTTTTTCTCTACGAGAAAAACTGGCTCGAAGCCATAAGAAAACCATTCCCATGGCTCGGGAATGGCTTAAAATCAACGTTTCTAACGGTTTTATAACGCTGATTATTTGAGACCGTATTTTTTGTTGAAACGATCCACACGTCCATCTGCTTGAGTGAACTTTTGACGTCCAGTATAGAATGGATGTGAGTCTGATGAAATTTCCACACGGATCAATGGGTAAGTTTCACCTTCGAATTCAACTGTTTCGTTAGATTTCTTAGTTGAACCGCTAAGGAACTTGTAGCCAGTAGTTGTGTCCATGAAGACAACAGTGCGATATTCTGGATGGATATCTTTTTTCATTATAAAAATTCCTTTCTGCCATGGTCTCTTTTTCGAGCCATAGATTATAACCATTTAAGTTTACCAAAAGTTTGTTCTTATGGCAAGTCTTTTTACCTATTTTTTTAATATTTTTTCAAGTTATAGTACAGAAGCACCCGAAGCTACATCAGAAGTGACCCTTGTCCCAAATCCCCCTCTTGAAGGACTGCCCAAGCTATCAGAAATTCTTTCTTTACCAGCAAGAACTTTCTCAGAAAGTCCTGAGGTCACTAGAATCCTACCATCCAGCCCAATCAGAACCGCTTCGATACCATCAGTTTCTTCTACCATCGTATAAATCCGAGTTATTTCTTGACCAAACAGTCGAGTCGTCCAAATCTCACCGTCAACAGATTGTTTGGACACAATGGTCAAACTAGCCAGCTGCGACTCGATTGGATAGCCAGTCTCAGGACTCAAAATATGATGATAGGTCTTTCCATTCACGGTAAGGGTTCTTTCGTAAATACCAGAGGTAACTACTGATTCTTCACCTATTTTGAGGACGAGGGCATTTTCACCACGTGGCTTCTGAGGATCCTGTATACCAATTCGCCAATAGCCATCTGCATTGTGAGGAGCTTGACCAAAGGTCAGGACATTGCCACCCAGGTTAATCAATCCAGTTTTCACACCTATTCTTTTCAAGAAGTCGACAATCTTATCTGCTACATATCCTTTAGCAAGAGCACCCAAATCAATCGCCATGCCTTCTTTTCTCAGATAGACTGTTTGCTCTTGGTCATCTAATTCAATGTCCCTTGGATTGATGAGTTGGAGTTTTTCCCTGATCATTTCTTGGGTTGGAAGTGTGGCATCGTTAAATCCAATCCGCCAGCTTTGCACAAGGGGACCAATGGTAATATTCAAAAAAGATCCCTGAGCCAGACTGTGTTCTTTGCCCAATGTAATCAATTCATACAGGTCATCGGCAACAGGAACCGCCTGAACACCTGCATTGAGGTTAACCTCCATCAATTCAGAGGTCAAGTCATTGGCAGAAAACCGATCCTTGTAGAGATAGAGAAGCTCTTCTACCTGATCCAAAATCGGTTCTGCCTGAGGATGCCATATTCTGGTTTCAATGATGGTTCCCATAAGACGAAGTGAGCGACTACTTGCTTGCATTCCTCACTACCTCTTGGATTTCTTGGTATATTTGCTCATTTTCGGAGAGTGAATAAGAGTTAGCACCACTTGCTAGTGGGTGGCCACCGCCATCGTGGCGTTTAGCAACCTCGTTAATTGGAAGATACTTGCTGCGTAAGCGAACCCTGTAATTTCCGTCAGTTTGTTCCACAAAAATCCCCCAAGATTGAACGATTCCAATCCGTCCTGGAGCCCCGACGATAAAGGAAGTGTCCGCATCGGTCACCCCGTATTTTTTGAGAATATCTTGTGTCAAAATAACACGTGCCGCACCATGTTCATCCACTTCCAAGTTGTCGTAGACGTAACCTGTCAACTTGGCAATCTTGAAATCAATGGTATCCATCTGGCGAGACATCCTTGCAAAGTCAAAATCTTCTTGGCGGAGACGAGCAACAATCTCAAAGGTTCGCGAGCTGGTTGCTGGATAGAGAAAGCGGCCTGTATCGCCCACAATTCCTGCATAGAGTAGACGAGCAGTTTCCCCATCCAATTCCAACTGACTTTGGATGGCTAGTTCCGTAATCATTTCACTGCATGAGCTGGCTTCCGTATTGACCCAGAGCAGGTCGCCATAAGGCTCATCATTGGGGTGATGATCGATTTTAATCAAGAAATCTCCTTGAGTATAACGGTCGTCATCCACACGCGCCGTATTGGCAGTGTCTGTCACGATAACCAAGGCTCCTTGATAATCTTGGTCTGCAACTACGTCCATTCCTGCCATCCAAGCAAGATTTGGTTCCTCAAAACCGGTTACCTTGATGGTTTTTTCAGGAAAATTCTTCTGCAAGAGTTTCTGCAAGCCAACTTGACTACCAATGGCATCCGGATCTGGTCGTTTATGTCGGTGAATAATAATCGTGTCGTATTCGTGAATTTTTTCAATAATTTTACTGTAAATTGTCATAGCAACTCCTTTTCATCATTTTAGCATAAACTTCCCCTTTTGAAAATGATGGGAGTGTGGTATAATGGGATTACTATGTAATTTGGAGGAAATTATGGCACTAGCAAAAATAGTTTACGCTAGTATGACTGGTAACACAGAAGAAATTGCTGACATCGTCGCCAGTAAGCTAGAAGAGTTGGGCGTTGAAGTACAGGTACATGAATGTACGACTATTGAAACAGAAGAAATCTTGGATGCGGATCTTATCGTGGTAGCCAGCTACACCTATTCATACGGTGGAGATGGTGAACTTCCAGATGAAATTGTTGATTTCTATGCTGACTTAGCTGACTTAGATTTGACTGGTAAAGTGTACGGTGTGTGTGGATCTGGTGATACCTTCTATGATGACTTCTGTAGTGCAGTAGATGACTTCGATGTCATGTTGGGTTCACGTGGTGCAACTAAGGGTGCCGAAAATGTTAAGGTAGATCTTGCCGCCGAAGATGAGGATATTGTTAACCTTGAGCAATTCGCGACAGACCTTGTTGCAAAATTAGATACTTTGAATTAATTGACAAACAGACTGGCTTATCAATAGGTCTAGTCTGTTTTCTTTTAGCCAATTATTAAGATTGTACACCTATTGTTTGCAATCTTTATTTTTTTGATATATAATTAACTGGTTAAGTTTTTAAAAAAAGGAGAATTTTATGGCTAAAAAATCAAAAATGGCACGCTATCAGAGGCAATTGGAATTAATCGAACGTTACGCAGATTTGCGAAAAAGTCTCAAAGAAAAAGGTGACTACCAAGCACTCAGAAAATTGCCTCGCGACTCAAATCCAAATCGGCTGAAATACAGAGACCGGACAGATGGCCGTCCGCATGCTTATATGCGAAAATTCGGTGTGAGTCGAATTACTTTCCGTGAATTAGCTCATCTTGGTCAACTCCCTGGGGTTAAAAAAGCAAGTTGGTAAAGATTCTTAACAAGGCTGGTTTTCCGCCTTGTTTTTTGCTATACTAAAAACCAACTGAAACAATCTCTGGAGGAGTTAATTATGGATTTAGACATGATTCGTTCACAAATTAATCAGCTTGATGAGGAACTTGTTGCACTATTGGAAAAACGAATGGAACTTGTTGATCAAGTCGCAGCCTATAAACGAGCAACAGGTAAGCCTGTTTTGGATACCAGCCGAGAAAAAGCTATCCTTGAAAGAGTTGGAAAATTAGTTCAAAAGGATGATTACCGCTCTGCCATTCAAGCAACCTTTAGTGATATGATGGCCCAATCAAGAGCCTATCAATCTTCCAAGCTAGCGAATCATGAGGAATAAGATGAAACAAGCCATCCAACTCCTTTTCTTTTCCAGCTTAATTGGAGTCGGTGCAGGAATTATCACCACACTTTTTGGAAAAATTCTACTAGGAGTTGGAGACTTACGATCTGAATATTTTACTTTTCTAATGCCCTTTTTACCACTTGCAGGTGTGTTGATTGTTTTCATTTATCAAAAATGGGGGAGGGAAGTCCAAGCAGGTATGGGCTTAGTCTTCAAAGCTGGACAAGGTGAGAATGTGCAAATTTCTCCAGTTCTCATTCCGCTCATCATCTCTACAACTTGGCTCAGTCATCTTTTTGGCGCTTCCGTTGGTCGCGAGGGGGTAGCTGTTCAACTTGGTGCCAGTCTCTCGCATTGGTTACAAAAACATGGTTTCACACACTTGCCCAAAGACATGATAACAAAGATTGGTATGGCCGCAGGTTTTGCTGGGCTATTTCAAACACCATTGGCTGCTAGTTTCTTTGCCATTGAGGTTTTAGTCGTTGGCCAATATTCTTGGACAAGTCTTCCCTATTGTCTAGTTGCCGCTTTCACGGCTTCTACTACTTCCCATTTACTGGGATTGGAGAAATTTTCGCATGCCATCGCGACTACCTCATTCCATTTTACAGATAGTTTTAAATGGCTTCTGATTGCCATCTGCTTTGGATTTGTCGGTAATTTATTTGCTTGGTTTCTGGCGCAAGCAAAAAGCATCTCAACTCGATGGCTTCCAAATCCTTACATTAAAATAGCTATCATGGGAGTTGGACTGACCGTTCTACTATTTTTCTTCCATCAAGGTCGTTACACTGGTCTAGGAACCAACTTGATTGATGCCAGTTTAGCTGGGGAACAGGTGTTTGCTTACGATTGGCTACTAAAACTCCTACTAACCTGTCTTTGTTTGGCTGCAGGTTTTCAAGGAGGCGAAGTTACTCCACTCTTTGCAATTGGAGCAAGTTCTGGGGCTGTTTTAGCAGGATTACTAGGTCTACCAACTGAACTTGTTGCAGCCCTTGGGTATTGTGCCGTATTTGGAACAGCCACCAACACCTTACTGGCTCCTCTCTTCATTAGTTATGAAGTATTCGGTGCTAATATCCTGCCCTATGCTATTCCTGTACTTGCCATAGCTTATCTTATAAACAGAAAACAGACTATTTATGGAGCGCAGGTGAGATGAAAGTATTGGATTCATAATTTGCCCCTTTCTTGCCCCTCAGTCACATTTTAGCCAAACCAAAACCCTTGAAAATATTAATATTTCAAGGGTTTTCGTTATTTTCTATATCTCCCCTGCAGGAAATATTGTGGTAATTTTGGGAAAAATTGGAAATAAAAAATGGCTTAAATACGCAATTTAAACAATCTTGTTTTTTACTTTTTTCTAACATTTTTGGGACATTTTGGACAAATTTTGGACAAGAGCTTTTTTTTAACAAATTTTAAAAAAGTGCACAAAAATAGTTGACTTTATCCAACTTAAGTTGTATAATAAATACATAAGGTTAAGGAGGAACCTTATGATAAGAAATCTAAAAGAAAGGAGCTTGTATGACAAGTTGGATGAGAAAACCACTCAAGATAAAGATGAGTAAGCTGGTCATCAAACTAAACTTATTCTTCCTAATCCTTGAGTGGCAAATCGAAATCGGGGAGTAACCCTCCCCGCCCCTTCAGGGGTCAATATCATCATACCATAGATAACTATGAAAGTAAATTTTAACATCAGAAAATCTACAAAGAAAGAAAAAATCGAATTTGTTATTGGACTTATCGTCTTGTTGGCAATTATTTGGTTAGTAGCGAGATAAAAAATGAAAATTGACATAAACGATATAAAATGGCTATTGGACAATGCCACATCCTATGCGATCAGCAAAAACTGTGGCTTGTCAAATCAAGCCGTTGACAAATACAAACATGGTCAAGCCGATGTGATGAACATGAAACTCAAACATGGACTAGCCATGACAAAATATGCTCAGGAATTAAAAGAAAAATAAAAACACCTTACAACCACTCAAACGCCAATCCGATTGGTTGAAAGGCGGACGCACTTACTAAACAGCAAGTACCACATGATTGTATCATAAAGTACTTGTTGTCGCAACAGGTACTTTTTAAGTACCCTCAAAATAGAAAAAGAGGAAAAAATCATGAAAACAATCAAAATTCAAACAATCGCATTTTTTGCAATCCAAAACCAAAAATGTTTTGATCTAATCAACGGATTATTAGCTAGTACCTCGTCAGAAAAAGACGAACATATCTTAAAATCTAACGATGTACCTGCTAAGGTTGTAAATATCTTAAAAGAGGATGGATACCACATTGGTTTTAGCAACACTACCCTAAAATGTTTTGAAAGAAATGTCTTAGTATCGCTCTCTGTCGAATACCGTCATGCACGTCGCTTGACATTAATGGGGGGCAAAAAAGAAGATTTTGCTAGCTGGAATAATAATCGTGCAAAAGCAGGGCTAGGCCTATAAAATTATGAGAGCTGCAATCTATACAAGAGTGAGTACCTTTGATCAGGTCAACGGGTACTCACTCGATATGCAGGAGTTTTTGGCGATAGATTATTGTCAAAAAAACGGTGTAGATGAGTATAAGATTTATCGCGATGAGGTGACTGGTGCTAAATTTGACAGGCCACAACTACAGCGTCTGTTGGCCGATATACAAAATAAACAAATTGACATTGTTATTATACACAAGTTGGATCGCCTAAGTCGTAGCTTAAAAGATACTTTTACTATAATTGATGATTATCTTATTAAATATAATGTTGGTTTAATCAGTCTAACGGAAAATATTGATAGCTCTACACCCAGTGGAAAGTGGATGATTGGAAATCTCGCCCTCTATGCCCAATATGAGCGAGACGTCATCAGGGAACGCATGATAATGGGCAAATACGGCAGAGCCATGACAGGTAAAGCTATGTCTTGGGCTCCAGGATATACTCCACTTGGATATGACTATAAGGATGGTTTGTACATCGCCAACAATGACAAAAAAATAGTCACAGAAATTTTTACTGAGCTATATGATGGGACTAAGCCAAAGACATTAGCTAAAAAATTAACTTACAAAGGGACTCTAAACAAAAAATGGTACCACACATCAATCAAATACATCGCTCGAAACCCCGTCTATATTGGTAAAATCAAGTGGAGAGGGAAAGAGTTTGAGGGCAATCATCAACCGCTGATTGCAAAAGACTTTTTTCAAGCAGTCCAGGAAATCCTTGACGATTATAAATAATGTTGATATAATTATGGCATCAACATCCGTTGCGGATTGTAAAGTAAGGGTACTTCGTACCAAAAAGACTCTCATAGGCATGAGAGTCTTTTTGTGTCTGCAAAAACGGCAATTTTGCAAAATGTCCGATACAGAGGCAATCGCAATTTTGAGCAACAAAAAAAGCCCAGCAAAAGCTGGGCTGAAAATCTATTTTATTGTTCCCCACAGGCTGATTCTGTTGCCTGCGCTATCCGTTTGACCTATCGCCACATAATTACGATAGCCAGAACTACCGATATAGCTAATCCATCGGTATCCGTTAGCAGAACCCTTGCTGTCATATTTGACAGATTGCCCAGGTTCATAAACTGCTACGATTTCGCCGTTTAAATTCGGTGCTCTTCGCACATTGATCGGGCTATCACCTACCGTAAATGTACCGGTCTCTGGAATCAAATCAATCTCGTTTGCAGTCGGTTGGGCGATTGGGGTATTGCCTCCAGCTGAGTACGGTGGGCGGAACCATCCTACCACGTTTGAAAAACCACGCTCGTTAAAACGGGCAGGGCCTCCAACCTCTAAAGCGTCCCAGTTGCCGTCAATGTTTTGCTCGACGGTTTGCATGGTATATCCGTCGCTATCGGCTATCACGATACCAGTATGCCCGTAATTGACACCTCCAAAAACAGCGTTAGATACAAAGAAATCGCCTGCTTGAGGATTGGCATCGGTAGGCATGTAATGTACTTCCCAACCAGCAGATGCTGCCGAATTGAGCAAGTCAATAGCATTGCCCCACAAATCAATGCCAAACCAATGCTTAGCTGTATAGCTCGGGACATCCGCACATTGTGTACCAAACATACCGTCCTTGTCAACACCCATGCCAGAGTTAGCTAGGTTAATAAAAAATTGTACTACTTCATTTACTGTTGTCATTTGTCAGTCTCCTTCCACGCATCGTTCATTTGCTTAACTGCGCTTTCGATAAACGTTTCTAGTTGTGTCTCGGTCATGTAGATATTGTATTTTCAAGCTGGCTAGTGATTCGTCGCTTGGCCATGTCTAGCTTATCAACATGATGCTCTTGGTCTAGCTTAGTAATCTGTTCAACCGCATTTACAGCGTTCCGTGCCAAAATCTCAGTGATTTCAACGGCACGCTTACCGCCTCTGGTTAACAGATATTTTTTGACCTCGTGGACAATCATTCCACCGATAATAGTTAAAATACCTGCTGCAGAGCTAACAATTATTCCTGTGATTTGATTCATCTTTTTTCCTCCTACGGCATCATCTGCCTATCTCGTATAGTATCCTCTAGCCCTTCGACTTTTTCATTGAGAGCCGAAATGTCGCGACGTGTTTCGCTAGATAAATTATTTACCGCTTCCGTCAATCTGGCCATCTGCGTCTGATTTTCTCTAGCTATCTCAGTGTTGGCCTTCAAGAGCTCTTTGTTAGTCTCCTGAAAACCTCCCACTAGTTTCTTGTTTGTCCAAGCCTGCGCCACCACAATAAAAATAACGATAATGACCAAGGCGGTCGCTAAAATACCGCTAATCTTGTCAATCGTCCAATCTTGTAGCATGGCTTCCCGGACGATATCCTGTCCTGGCAAATGCGTACCTCCTATACATCTTGTAGATACAAATGGCTATAGCCTCGGCCATTAGCCCATGTACCGATTTGTAACAACATAGATTTGATTTGGGTATTCCAAGCGTATTCGTGAGTAAAAAATTCTAAACGCTTATTTTTGTTAGCTCCTACCAATCCATCATAATTAGCAAGCTCTACCGATATATCTGTGATAGACTCCAAACGCTTAAACGATTTACAAAGTTTTAGTCTGTTGGTCGAGTCGTACTCAAATCCTCGTAAGGCAAGGTAATTGCGAGTTGTAGAATCAAAATAATAATCGCTACGAGTATCGTCAGCCGCTAAAATACCTGTGATGCCACAGGCAGCATCTCGTAGTGCTAAACAGTTACTTAGACTACCCGTGAAAAAACCAAGTCTAACAACAGTATCGATGCTATCCGTTGTACCAGTCATTTGGTAAATAGCATTAGTAAATGTGTTGTAGCTTTGGACAATCTGACTTGTTTGGTCGCTATCATAACGGCTGCTATCGTCCTGGGCATGAAAGGAAAAACGAAGCCAGCTTGAATTTTCTTGAAATTCCTTGCTAAATTTGGTTAAACCTGCTAAATCGGAAATATTGTAACTTGCTCTGCCAGAGTAAGCGTTGAAACAATTTAGCGTAAATACCATACCAGTGGCGCCATGCACCTCTTTGAGGTCGTTTAGAAATGGATTGTCAAAAATCGACAAGTAATTGTTTTTATTACGCACCAAATCATATAGACATTGCCAGGTGTCGTCAAATGACATGTGCATTGACTTTGTTGCCAAAGTAGCTACGCTTTGAGCGGATAGCGCTTTAATTGTCTCATCGCTGATTTTATCTAATGTAATAGATTTAGCAGCATAATCGACTGCATAATGGATTAGCTCAACACTAAAATAAGTTGCAACGTTGCTCTGAGTTAGGTCAGCATTAGTCGCAAATAATATTGTGTACAGATATCCTTCGGGCAGGTCAAAGCTTCCGCTAGATGTCACACCGGATACTAAATCACCGATTTTATCCCCTGTAGAATTATTAAATTGCACGATAGTAAATCGCGGATTCAGCCCTGCTGCTTGTGATCTATCTACTTTAACAGATACTTTTGTGCCACCTTTCAGGGCATCTCTGACAGTTAAATATCTCGTGCTACCACCAGATACGAGCTCGCTGATTTTGTTCCAACCGCGAGGATTGATAAAGTCGGTAATAGCCTCTGACTTAACCAACGGAAAGACCATGTCTCCCGTCAATATGCCGTTTGATAGTTTGGTAAATTGCTCCCTAACTGCTTTACCTGCGGTATTAAATGACTCACCATTATATGCGACTCGCATATCCGTCAGTTCGCTCGGCACCGTCCCATTCCCAGCATTGGCGATAAGATTGTCAATCTGCCCGCTAACCACGCTAATATCCTGAGCTGTCGTTTTGTCAGCTTGCTCCATTTGGTCAAGCCGCTCAACAAGTGTATTTGCATACCCCCTCGCCTTAGCGACTTCCATGTTAGCATTGCCATTGGCTGTTGCATCATCATACGCTTGCTGGATTCCGTCGTGAATAGCTTGTCGGACATCTCGACCGAAGACGGCTTCTTTGATTACTTTTAAGTGGTTATCAATTCCCATTTATCATTTCCTTTCTAATGCTTCTACTCTGGTCAATAATTCATCCAGATTGATTTCTTTGGTTACAAGCAGGTAGTCTAACTTCTGCTTATCTTGAGCTGACAATAGCTGGCTTGATTGTTCTGAGACCGCTGTGTTGACAGTCTCAATAGCTTCTGCAGTCGAGCTGGCAATAATTCGGACTTCTTCCAGCTGGCTCTGTTGCTCCTTGAGTTGCCTAGTCGTAACTAACTGCTTGGTCCTTCTTCGGACATTATCCAATTGCCACTCTTCAGCAGACTTAAACTTATCGCCAATTGTCAAATTTGAGCGCTCAACACTCACTAGGTCAATCTGCCGTGCAACAACTCTCAGCCGCTCGTCAATAAACATAACGGGATTGATGACCCTGTATGTGTTCCCTTCCTCAAACTCGTCAAAGTTTGGATTGATGTGTGACAAGTTGACTGCTGAGACAGAGTATTGATAAGCTACCGCCTTTTGTGTAGCTAGCTGGCTCTCTCCTGCTTGTTTTAGAGTAGCAGGGTCCTCTATGTCATCGAAGGTGGCAGTCTCCATCTTAATGCCGTACTCAGCAATTAAGTCCGGTCTATCGATGTAATCTTTCCCGTTGTTAACGGATGCAATGCTGACACGCTGATTCGTCTCACTATTTTGCTTGCCATATACAAGCAAGCGAGATACGATGCCTTCAGGGTTGATGTGTTGTTTTAATGACAATAGATTGACAGAGAGCTTGATTTCTGTGTCGCTGTCGACACCAATCTGTTTCTTAAAGTCAAGGTACCTCTTGCCGTTCTCTTTGCGAATCTGTAGTTCCAGTCCATACTCGTTTAGGATGAGGTCTGTCAACGTGGCAAAAGTCGACTTGGCAGGGTCGACATCGGCTTCCATGTGGTCGCCTGTTGCGATCAAGTCTGACAAGTCCCCAGGCAAAAATTCCTTGTAAGATTCCAGATTGTCGTTGTGAAATTGCAGGACCTGCTTTACAAAATCAGATTTCTTCCCACGGTAGATCTGTTGCCGTTGCTTGCTGTCGTTCAAAAAGTCAAGTTCAGACTTGGCATTGTAAGCGAAGGTAAATACTCCACTCTCGGCCATATCGTTTGTAATCGGTGCGATACGGCCATAAAACAACTCTCTACCAGTCTGCATATTGACAACTTGGACCATGGTCTGCAAAGGCTTGATTAGAGCCTTGCAGCCGGCATTATTTGGCAGAAACTGGAAGTCAAACTGGGCAATCTTATTGATCTCAAACTTAATAATGGCCGACAAGAGCTTATTCCCGCCGGCCATTGAATCGTGTATTGGTGTCACGTTGGCACCGTTTATCAAACTAACTGCATACATCAAATCAACTCCTTAAACCATTTGAAAGAAATTCTGCCATTTCCTTCAATGCGAATCTCATTCTCTTTTTCGAGTGTGAAAAAATCATACACACGACTGCCAGGGACTATGCTGAACTGTTGATTTCGCATTATCAAAGTCATGTTGCTAGTTGATGTAATATCTGGCCGTGCCAAGCTGATGCCTGTGTTGACCAATAGAATATCAAGTGAGCCTTTGACTTCAAAAGCAATATCTTGGAATGCGTCAAGCTCAAAATTGAAATCATCCCAGATGTCGCTACCTTCTGCTCTTTCAGAAATCATGAAGGGATAGGCTGTGAATGTGATTTTAAGCACACCATGAGCCCAATCTTCCTCAAAAGCACTATCTCCTTGGACCTCGGCCAAGAAGTAGTATCCAGGTATCGCATCATCATAGAGAGGTGATAAGCCTGTTGTTCCCATCAACCAATTGATTGCATTGGTTTTAGCCATATTCATGGCTTCTTTCGTACCATAAATTGTATTCTTGATTTTGATTTGATAGGTCAAGGTTCTCTGTTCATAGAGCTGGCCGCCATAGACCGTTGAAAAATCATATTTTTCATTGGAGAATGGAATTGGCACCAATACCTTCTTCTTGTTGGGAATGCTGATTGACCGCTCGTTCAGCAAAAGCAGGCCTTCATCTTCAAACGAATGCCTGCCGTTGTATCGAATACCATAGTGTTTAGCCAACTGTCCCACCTCCTTCGATGATTTGAATACGTTGTGCTTGTGCATCTGACACATGCCCTACAATCAATTGAGCGAATGTTTTGCCGTCGATATTTAAAATAATTGGTTGTGGCTGTGGTTGTTCCACATTCACAACAATCTTATCTTTGACAGTTGACATGATATGATCAGCAATCATGCCAAGTGTACTTTCGTTCAGTGGTAGAACAGCTTCTTTACCAGCCTCACCGCCACCCATCAAACCATTACTATTCATGCCGAAAATAGTGGGCTTGGTCAAAATACCACCTTTCGCAAACCATGTAATATCAATAGATGGCAAGGACCCCTTGCCGCCGAACCCCCATGGAGCTTCGCCGCCGCTAATATGGAAGCGTGGTAATTTCGGTCTAGGGAGAGACCACTCAAAGTTGAAGAAACCTTTAATCGCATTGATAGCATTGGAAACAGCGTCCCTAGCACCATTAATGGTGTTCGTAATAGTATCTCTAATAGCATTCCAAACACTGCTTACAGTATTAAAAATGCCAGACATTATACCACTAATTGTGCTCGATATTCCGTTAAATACATTAGAAATAGTATTGGAAATCGAGGTTACTATATTGCTGATGAATGACAATATGCTATTCCAAATTGTAGATACAATGTTGAATATCATGTTGAGAACAAATTGGATATAAGTTACAATAGCCTGCCAAGTTGTCAGAATGTATTGCTGAATAGCTGTGAGAACTGTCTCAATGATGGACTTGATTGCATTGATTAAGCCGTCCACAACACCTCTCATGGTCTCCCATGCGCCAGACCAGTCACCGTTAATCGCCTGCATAACTGCCTTGATGATTCCAAGTACAGTGTTGATTGCTGTCTCTACAATTGTTTTGATAACTGTCCAGACTGTCTCGATGACTAGCTGGATATTAGACCAAGCAGCTTGAATGAGTGGCTGTAGGGCTGTCATGACTGTGCTGATGACAGACATGATAGCATTCCATACAGTTTCTGCAGTAACTTTGATGAGCTCCTGATTCTCTGTCCACCAGGCAACCAATGTGCCCCAGATAGACATAACCAAAGCAGAAATCTGCTGAATAACACTGCTTATTACCGACATAATTGCAGTCCAAATTTCGATTACAGCCGTTCGAAAGGATTCGTTGTTGTTCCACAAATATGTGATAATTGCTATTAGTGCGGCAATTGCTCCTACAATTCCAAGTACTGGAGCTATTATAGGTGCAGCCGCTCCTGCAATTCCGGATAAAAACCCTATCATTGTTGGTAGAGCGGTTACAATACCAACAATTATTGGTAATAGTAGACCAGCAATTGCAACAATGCCACCAAAAGCCACGATCGCAGTCTTTATAGTCCCTGACAAATTCCCAACCCATTGTGCAACGGATTTAAAAATCCTTGCCATACTTTCCAAAACTGGAGCAACTACTTCTGCAATCATGCCACCAATTTCAGACATTGCCTCAGTGCTCATATTTTGTGCAGTCGTAAATTTGTCAATTGGATCAAGTGTAGAGTCAAATGTTTTGCCGACCGTTCCAGCAGCATTCTCAGCTGTATTTGCTAGGTCATCAAAATTAAATGTTCCTCGTTTGATTGCATCAACCATGCGAGGTGCAGCTTTTGAGCCGAACACATCAGAAGCAATGGTTAAGGCTTCTGTCTCGCTAGCAGAGTTTTGAATAGCAGAGATTGTCTCGTTCAATCCTTGCTCAAGTGTCTTTCCGTCTTTAGCGTAGTTGACCGCTGCTTTTGATAGCGAGCCAAGTGCAGCTGACGAGTCAACCCCAGCTTTTTCAAATTTACCGATTAAAGCGACACCTTGGTCAAATTCCAATCCCAAGGCTTTAATCTGAGGTGCCCCGTCAACTGCTTTTGTCATCAAATCATCAACTGAAACACCAGTATTTTGAGCGACGTAGGTAGCACTGTCCAACACATCTGAAAGATAATCAACAGATAGCCCATAGGCTTCTAATGCCTGCTTGGAGGTCTGTGTTGCAGAAGTAACATCAGTCCCATTGATTTCTGCGAACTTGATCATATCCTCAGCAGTGAGTTGAAGAGCGTCCCCAACTAGCCCAAATTGAGTGCTAACTTCACCAACCGCGTTACCTGCTGTTGTGAAGTCAGTAGGAATTGTGGTCGCCAGGTTAGATGCAATGTCTTGCATTTCCTGCAATGATTCACCGCTAGCTCCCGTTTTTGTGACGATGGTATCCATTCCCTCATCAACGGTCCGAAATGCTTCTAATGAGTTTTGCCCAAAATCAATCAGTTGTTGTGATGCATCAGCAATCATCCCAGAGAAGTCATTCAGCAAATCAGCTTTCAAGAGATTGTTTGTCTCTTCCTGTAAGCCTTTCATGGTCTGGGCATTATTTTGGACTGCATCTGCATTCCCAGCCAATGCTTGATTTACATTCTCTAGCTTATTCTCATAGCCTTTCAGTACATTCTGGGTAACTTCAACTTCGCGTTGAAATGCTCGATACTGCTCTTCAGCAATCTTTCCTTCTGCAAATTGCTTCTGGACCTGCTCCTCTGCAGTCTTCAACGTTTCAAGCTTTTCTTTGGCGTTGGAAACCTGCTTGGCCAAGAGTTCCTGCTTCTGCCCAAGCAAGACAACATTGCCTGGGTCAAATTTCAAGGCTTTGTCAATTTCTTTGATTTCCTTGCTGGCATCAGAGGCAGACTTATTGACATTTTTTAAGGCCTTATCTAAGCCGGTTGTGTCGCCACCAATTTCAATATTGATACCCTTAATTTTTCCTGCCATGTGTCCTCCTTTCTTTAAAAATAAAAGTGCTGAGAGAGCGATTCTAGCAACGTTTTCCTTGAGTTAACAAGTACTCCATCGTAGAAATTCTCTCAAAGCACTTTAGAAATTATCAATATCGTCCTGCGTAGCTCTTCTTGTCTTAACTTCGGCCTGTTTATCTGGATCACGAAGATTGACATAGTCTGTTTGGTAGTCAAGAGCCATGCCAAGAGTGATATGTTGTAGTTCCTCAACTGACAGACCGACTTCTTTACAGCAGGATAAATAGGACTCTACTGTGAAAAGCTCATCGCTTGCAGATTCGCTGTCATCGAAGGCTTTTTTGTGGCCATGTTTGCCTCTAACATTTCCATCAATACAGGAGCGACGTCTTGGACAGGGAAGTATTCCAAATCCATGTAAAAATTGTCGTAAGGCTTGACCGTATGGTCTCCCGATTTCACAAAAGTCCAGAACAGTCGATTGAAGAATGTCATATCGAAGTCTTTCAACATGGACATGTCTAGTTGACTGACATCTACTTCTTTCTGCTCCTGCGATAAGGCTACCATTTTCAATAGGGCGTCGCCTTGGAACATATTCATCATGTCCTGGAAATAATCACGGCCAAATTGATTTTTGTAAGCAATTGGCGTGTAGCCATTAGTTACCAATCGAAATTCTTGGTCCCCAATTTGATAAAGTCGTTCCATTAGCTGCCTACCCCTTCTGTCGCTCCAAATGTCACGCCGTCTGCAGGTTTATAGACATTTGTAAACCAGCCGTCGTAAACTTCTTTTTTAGTGTTTGAAGTTGTCTTTGTTTTAACAGCTTTGTCAGACGATCGTGGAACAGATGCAAAAGATAGTTCTGTGGTATTTGGGTCACCTGACTTGGTTTTTGAGCCCTGTTTAGGACGACTAACTGTGCACTTGTAAAGTAAGTGACGAGTAGCATTCTTGTCCCCTTCGATTTGGAACATCATTGCAAAGGCTGCCTGTTCTGCATCCGCAAACTCAGATTGTGTTCCATCTGAAGCTACCTTCTCTCCTAAGATTTCTGTTTGGAAATAATCAGTCATGCGGGCAATCGTCAATGTACCTGTGTATCCCTTATTGGTTGAGCCGCCATAGTAGGTCACGTTGTCTGCTTGGAAGTCAATCGTTTCTCCTTGTGGCTCGATTGTCAACTCAACGGCACCAGGTAGAGCTTGTGGAGTGTCATAGGTCAAATTGCCCATGGCATCCTCTGAGGTGATTTTGGCAATGTGGACTTTCTCCAGACCGTATTCAATTTTGTTTTCTGGTTTTTTAGTCATGTTTTTCTCCTTCTTAAATTAGATTGACATTATAGATGACTTGGTAGAGCCCTTCGGACTCAATGTACATCTCATCGGAAAACTCAAAAAAGAGCTTGTTTTGATTAAACAGGCTCTTTAATGTATCTTCTAATGCTTCATTTTTCTTATCAGTAATCAGTTCTACCGTAACTGATTTGATAGTGTGATACGCTTCATTATCGGCATTGAGGTTATCCTCTCCGTCCTGATAATAGACTGCGTAAGGCGGTTTGGGTTGCTCTCCCTTTTTGAATTGACGGTAACGGCACGGTATTCCCAATACTTTCATGATAGCTGCAAATTCTGATAGTTTCATTGGCCAATTCTCCTGATGCGTTCTTCAAATTCGGCAATAGCTTCTTCTTCCACTGGTGCGATATGGACCTGCGGGCTCGTTCGTCCACCATCACGATTGACATGCCCATTTTCAAGTAAATGGGTCAGGCGATAGTCAGTTCCTCTGACATGTGCCACATAAGTTCCATTCTTCAATCGTTTCTTGGCCCACTTCTTTCTGTAGTTTCCTGTCATCTTTGGGCTACTGACCCTTAACTTGGCTACAGCTTTATCGACAACATCGCTAGCAGCTTCATCAACTTCTTGTTCAACTTCTTCCGACCACTCTTCCAGTGCAGACATGATTTCGCTAGTTAGATCCAGTGCCATTTTTTACTACCTCACAAGTCAATTCGATGATATCCCCATTTTCAAATGTCTTGATGACCTCGTATCTCACTCCTTCAAAATCCACATACACCTGATTGTCATACTCAAAATCGTGGACCTCAAGTACCATGGAAGGATTCATGTTGGCTTGTGATGCAAAATAATACTCTGACCGTGTGAGAGACCGCTTATTGCATGACACCTCAACACCTACTTCTTTGTAGGCTGGCTGTAGCAACTCGTCCAATGTCGGCTCTTCAGAAAGCGAAATTAGGGTGCAATCTTCATTCCATCTCATGACTCTGCCTGCTTCCTATATGTGATTTGATAGTCGTGCAGTTTCTGCTGTAGATAGCGTGGCATGGTTGGCTGGTCTTTGTTGATGTACTGGTAGTAGGTCCAATCGGCAACGAAGGTAACATGGTGAGGTAGATTCAGGTCAATGGCAATGCCCTTGACTTGCTCTAACTCATCAATAGAGCTTTTGATAAGCTCTGTTAGATACTTGTCTCGTTTGTCAGATTTGATACCTTCTTTCATCTTGACCAGTTGCAAGACATTTGAATGTTCCATGGCTTACTCGCTTTCTTTTGATGTTTTTCTACGAGGTTTGCGAGTTGTAACGACTTCCGATGCCAGCTCACTTGCTAACTCGGATACTGATTCAGAAACGCTTTCGCTTACTGATTCGGACACTGACTCAGAAACGCTTTCGCTTACTGATTCGGACACAGATTCAGAAACACTTTCGTTTACTGATTCAGAGTGCAGTCTTTCGATTTCCTCTAAAACAGCTACAAGCGGTTCTTCATTCAAACCGTTCAGGTAGTCTGCTCGGTCTTTGGCCGTCACAAACTCCTCATCTTTTCTCCGAAGGCCAATCGGAGATTGGCTATCGGAAAAAGTTACGAGCGCTTTAACTCTTACATCAACTGCTTTCATGGTTTACCTCCTAGCCTATGTGTTAGCATTGTCTGCAGCGAATGTTACATCTGTTGGTGCTGGGGCAACTGCTCCGTCTTTGCCTGATGCATTGACTGCCACGAAAGCCTCACCAAAAATTGGACGGCCATCATAGCGTGCAATTCCTTTGAAGACAGTATTGTCTTCGATGAATTGAGCATGTTCAGATTGAGCCATGGTTGCTCCCTCACGTTCTGCCAAAATGTAAAGTGACCCAAATCCACCCACAATATGTCCGTCTGGAATGAAATTAAGTTCAACTACATCGCCGCCAATAACAGGCAAGGTATTGTCAAGGCCTGAAGCAATAGCCGCAGCAGAGTTGAAGCTCATTAGCTTAATCTTCAAGGCTTGGTGTGTTTTTCGAGACATAGCCCAGAAGACATTACCGTCTGAGTATTCGGCATCAATGACATTGAGCTTAGTGGCCAATTCCTGATAATATGTGATCGGGTCAGTGATGTTGGCGGGTACTACTGACAAGTGAGTAGTGTGTAGATCAGTCCAGTCTGGTTCATTCTGACCCCAATAACTAGGTTTCTGGATTTCTGCCAAGCGAGTCACAATACCAACAGGCATCTTAGTACCTTTTCCGTAAAGGATGGCTTTATCGAGAGCAAGACCAATGGCTTGAGCAAGACCCAAAAGAATTTCATTAGCAAGGTTAAGGTCGGAGTCTTTCAGGATGGAATTTGGAACAGCAGTAAAGCCACCAACCTTGTAACCGTCCACCTCAACTTGATTGAATTTGAAATCAACTTCATTGAGTTTTCCAATCATCTCCGTCCAGATACCTTCTGGGATTGTACCAGCGATATTCTGACGAGCTTCACCCTTGACCGGTTTAAGCCAAACTTTTGTGACCAATTTTGAATATTGGTCCATGTTGTTGCGAAGCAACTCCAAGAACACTTCTGGAATGGTCAATTCTGAACCATTGACAGCACGTTTTTCTTGGATAAGGCTGCGTGTGTTTTCAAGGAATGACTTGACCTCGCTGCGTTCTACCAATTCAGCCATAGCAGCGCGAGTCAATCCACCAAAATATTTGTTTCGTGTCATAGTTGAGAGTTCTCCTTTTTGTTTGTTTCGGTTTTCAGGTTCAGCAGCAGGTTCTTCTTTGGGTTCATCTTTAGGTTCCTTGCCTTCCAATTCAGCCAATTCTTCTTCAAGTTCGTCAATTTCGGATTGGATAGCATCGACTTTGTCTTGATATTCAGCTTGTTCCTGTGTCAAAGTGTCAATTTCTTCTTCAACCGCCTTGATTTCTTCATCAGAGCGAGCTTCTTCGATGGCTACTTCAAGCTGAGCGCTGCGTTCATCAAAATTATTACCGTCGTTCAGCTCAGTCAAGCTTTCTTTCAAGACCTTAATTTTGCGACGGAGCATGAGTTGTTTTAGCATGGGTTAATTTCTCCTTTAGTTGTTTTTTTCGGACTTCCAAGGTCCGTTCTTTGATGGTGTCCATATCCTGCTTTCTTGCTTGGACACCTGTATCATCATAAGCAGGAAAAGTCACGACTGACACCTCGTGAAGATCCACAGCCCTAATAGTCCACTTAACTGTGCCATCCTCTCGGAATTCGGTATCTTCTTCCAAGATATTGAAACCAAATGAACATTGGTCCACATCACCACGTTGGACACGGGCATACAGGTTCATGGCATCGCTGTCAGCTTCATTGATGACTATACGACACCAGAGACCTTTTTCATCGACACGAAGTGTCAAGGTTTCGGATTTGGTTCTGCCAAGCACTAGCCCCGTATCATGATTGATAAGCGCTCGAACATCATTGTCTAAGGTCTTATCAAATGCAGAGCTAGCGATTTCTTCAAATGCCCCAGGGAACAGTTGTGTTTCTGAATTAAAAACAACGAAGTAGCCTTCAATGACTTTCTCCCCTTTTTCAACTTCTTCCCGAATAGTCAATTCAGACTTGAGCGAGCGAGTTAGTAAGCTAGTTCTATTCACTTGTTTCTCCTTTCTCTAGTTTTTTCTGGTCGCCAATCTTATCAGCAGGGATGAAGTTTTCAAGGATGACCAACTGGTCCAGTCCTTCTTTTGGTGGCAAGTTTATCCAATTACGAACTTCGTTCCCTTCCATCAATCCACGAATATAGAGATTTGAGCCAATTTCTGACAAGGCCTTGAGGTCATAAGTCAGTAGACTTCTCCAATTCAAAATAAAATAGTGATGTGGAGAAAGTAGCAACTTGGCTGTCAGTTCCTGCTGGATAATTTCAGCAATGGAGCGAATGCGAGTAGTGACAAAGTTGTCAAACTCTGCCTTATCGAATTTCCCGACACCGACAAAAAAGGCTGGTACTTGTAAGATATTGGCAATGGTTGTCTTATCCACTTCTACGCTGTCCTTGATGGCGATGTCATTCAGGCTTAGTGGCTTGATTTGTTGGACATCTATCATCTCAGCAGGAATAATCCATGGCTTGCCAGCCGTAGAGTTTTTAAGGTACATGTCAAATACCTTGTCACGACCTTCTTCCGAAGCAAGCTCTGCCGTATTGGCATCCGTCTTGACAATCAGAGATGGCATATACTTCCCAGACATGAATTCATTTTTTGTATCCGAAGCCTGCTTGAGATTTTTCAGCAGGTCAGTCATGACAACCCTGTACCCTTGCCCAAGCCAAGGCTTTTCAGGGTGGACATTCATAGCAAAGTGCAGCACCTCATCAGATTCATACACTTCTTGGTAATCATAGACAACTTGATAGTCAAAGCTGGTACCATCAAAGCGTACTTTGGATGGTGGCAAAGGCTTCAAGTCAGCAATCAAGCCATCTTTGTTAATGATTGGGTAGACCACACTGTTCCCATCTCCTTCCAAAAGCATTGACCTGACAATGTTGGCGACCCACTTCTTACGGCTCATCCACTTGTAAGGATTGACATCAATCTTGCGGGATAGCTCATTCTTGAGCCGAATGTCGCCTTTTTCTGTGTTCTCCATCAAGTGGATGGTCATGGATGAAACCATGTCAGCAATCCTATCAACCGCCGTCCGAACTTCTGGACAATCAGCAAGCCGAATATAGCCCTGTGACATGGATTTTTTGAAAAAATCCTCTGACACAAAGACCTGCATAGCAGATGATGGTTCTGACCGAATTTGATTTGTGTTGTTTTTCTTTCGTTTTTTCAATTTCTTCCTCCGTTCAACCAAGCTGAAGCATTGCCTGATTTCTCGCTATCTTCTAGCATTTGACAAGCAGCAAACACCGACGCATCGAATAAGTCAATACGCATAGACTTCTCAACCTTTTCATACTGGATCATGTCATCGACCTTTTCAATCCCACGGACATTCCCGACACAATACTCATATGCATCAGAATGACAATAGTAAAATTTTCCATTGAGGGACTTGATTTCAATTCGTCTGAAGCCTTCTGACTTTTTCCAGAAATACTGCGGAGCATCCACAATCTTGAACTTCGCCTTTTTCATCCCTGAGAAGAACTCACGACCGAACTTCTTATCAAATCCCACACGTTGGATTTTGAAGCCCATATCCCTCATGCTGACAAACCAATTCACGATGTCATCATAGGAAACTGTTGGAGTGTTGGACATAGTCAACCAACCATCTTGCTCCCAACCAAACAATGGAATACCATCATCATTAGCCTTCTGATGTGCAGCAGTAATTGGAAAGAATGCATGAGTGATAACAATGTCCACATCTTCATAAGTTCCGTATAGAGCTGCAGCAGTTAAGTCATGAAGTTTGGACAAGTCTGCACCGCCATACCACTTGATAGGCAACTTAACCAAGTCTTCCAAGGTCCAGTCATAATTCAAGTCAGAATTGATAAAGTCCTGAACATTGAAGTATGCCGTCATTGAGTTTGTGAAGACATTAAGGGTCTTGTTGAAGAATTCATTCCGTGTCTGTGGATCAGCCAAAGCGACTTCTGCATCATGGACAAGTTCTTTGAGCTCGACCGTCACCCCAAGTGATGGATTGGCTTGCTGGATGTAGATTGGATTAGTAAAATCGACTATTTTCCCATCTTTATCGGTATCCGCATCACAGATGAATAAGAAATAGCTGTCGTCTTCAACAGTTCCATCAAGAACCTTGTCACAGTACTTCAAGCGCTGGGCTAAGAAACCGTTTGGCTTATCCCCTGCAGTCGTGATGGCCATAAGCAACTTGTTCCGATAAGCCCGCTGGGCATTTTTCATCAACGTGTACTTCTTGGATGACTTCATGCCATGGATTTCGTCTAGGATGATGATGTTCCCGTTGAATGAGTCCAGGTTATCTTCTTCAGCAGCAAGAGCATTGATATTGAAAGAGCCTTTTGAAAACTCCTTTCGGATAACATGCTCATTGTTGTTATCCTTGATTTTGATGGACTTATCTTTCCAGTACTTGACTGTGTGAGTCAGAAAGTCAAAACTCTCACGAGTTTGCTTCAAAGAGTTGGCTAGGATATACACATTTGAGCCACTTTGGTTATCTAGGATAGCAGCTGTCAAAGCCAGGGCAGATGCAAACGGTGTTTTACCGTTTTTCCGTGGCAACATAAAAAGCGCTTCAGTAAAACGCCTTATTGTTGTATTTTTACGATAAAAACCAAAGAGATTGACGATACAGAATATCTGCCAAGGTTGCAAAATGAAAGGGGCATTTGTTAAGGGCATACCATCCAAGGATTCACCTTTCCGATGTACGACCAAACCCTGAATAAATTTTACTGCAAAGTCAAACTGCTCATTTCTAAAATCAAACTTGTCACTTGCAAGGTCATCGAGAAACCTCTGGCAAGCCTTTATTCTCCTCTTTCCAGCAATTATCTTGCCAGCGACTACATCAGTTGCATAATCCACCGCTATTTCGAAGTTGGGTGAGTTGTTTTTGATCATCATAGCAGATTAGCAATCATGCCTTCCAGACCTCCAGCATCCTTTGGCTTAGGTGGTTCGATTCCGACAGCCTTTGGATTTAAGCCAAGTCTATCCGAATAGGTCACAATATCCTTGCGAAGATTTTCCATGGACTGAACCAAAGGTGTTTTTCTCTCAACAATGGTCCCTCGACCTGTTTCATGCTCTTCTGTGAACTGTGACCCATTAGCCAAGAACTCTTCCCGAGCTTTTTGGTAGTCATAGAGCAAGCCAGAATAGATTTCGATGATGTCATCATAATGCTTTGAGTAGGTCCCCATTTCTTTCATGGACTTCACAATTCTGTTTTTGATTGTGCTTTGTCCTTTAGGCCTTGCCAAAAACTCACCTCCTTCCAAAAATTTCGTGTAAAAATGTGACAAAAATTCTCACAGAGTCGTAGAGGGGGAAAAAGTTCCCCTTCCCGGTCCCCAACGGCATAGCGTGATTTTAATTTTGAGGGGGGGCTTTGTGAATGACCGAAAGATTTTTATAAAATTCATCAAAAAATTTTTTTCGTTTTCTTTGCCACCACAAACCCTGCCCAACCACTTTGTCGTTGGTTCTGTCGTGAAAAGTTCCGTGTACCTTGTTAGTCAAGCTAATCACATTCCAAGATACGAATTCCAATTCTGGATATTCTGATACTGGATAGATGTGATGTACCATTTCGGCTGGAACAGTCTTGCCATATCTCAATGATTCTTGACAGAGATACTTGTCACGTTTCATGGTACGACTACGGAACTTCTCCCAGCGACTAGACTTCAATGTCTTTCGGACTGGTTTGAAGGTCATAGAGATGCGCTCCCTATATAGCGCTTAGTTATATCTAGTGTTGGTCTGTCACATCTTTCAAATACATGTGTTGCGATGAGTTGGTTTTCAGCAAAGAAGCTGACCACTTCCTTTTTCTTTGGTTTGCCAGAATATGGATACCGTTTTGGTTTCATTATTGCTCCTTTCTGTAAAAAGTTTTTTCGGACTGGTTTAAATATCATCGTTAAGACCGGCAAAGATAATCGTGCCATTAAATAGTTTCGCTAACAATTTTGCTTGCTCTAACGAAAATGTATCAGTGCGCATGCAGCTATTTGTTATTGGAGACCCTACCACATACCCAAAAATGCCATCAGCCCACTTTCGCTTAAATACATATCCATTTATTGTCAAGACTCTGTACACCATTGCCATTACTATCTCCTTTCCGAAACAGAAAAGGACAACCTATCCAGCTGTCCTACTTGTTTACAAAAATTCATGATACAAATATAACACGAAAATCGTGAGAAAAATAGTACCCTTTTTTCTCGTTTTTCAAAAACCACTTGACAAGTTCTCTGCTTGGTAGTTCCTAAAATAAAACTATACCAATTTCCCTCTCAATCATCTTTAACCTATATTGTGTCACTTTCGCTTTTTTCTCAAAGGGCTTGTAAACAAAAGGTTTTCCAGCTTTCTTATTTTTCAATCTGACACTACTGCAATATGTCACATTCTTATGTTCCTAAACGGAAATTTGCCAAAGCTCGGTCCTGTTGGTCTTGGTTGATACCGATGTATCTTTTGGTAATTGCTGCGCTTGCATGATTGAACAATTCCATGAGCATGGCAATATCCTTGTACTTCTGATAATAGTGATAGCCAAAAGTTTTTCGCATGGTGTGTGTTCCAACGTTTTCAACTCCACAATCTTCAGCAGCTATCTTGATAATGCTGTATGCTGCCTGTCTTGTCAACGGCTTGTTCTTCCCTTTGCGACTTTGGAATAAGTAATCGCCGACACGCTTGCCTTTGATATGTTTATCCATTTCCCGTTTGAGAAAAGCGTTCATCTTGACCTTGCGACGTTTCTTAGTTTTTCTTTCTATCAGCAAAAGATACCAGCCACGGACATTAGACACCTTTAGATTCAGAATGTCGGATATGCGTAAGCCTGTGTTAATCCCTGTCAAGAATATCAAGTAGTTGCGATAGTCCCAATCTTTAAGATAGTCACACATAATATCGATGTCTTCCTTGTTGCGAATTGGTTCAACATAGTTCATAGTTCTCCTCCTTTCTAACAATAGTAAAAGCCAGTCTCATTTTGAAACTGGCTTTATGGTATTGATTAAAACAAAATTATCTTTTCTGCCATATCATTTCAGATTGGTTTCCCCACCTAATCGAAAGAATAAATCGAAAGGAAATACTAGCTTTTTGTTCAACACCTTCATGTTATCATAATACCAAGATTTTCATGAGAAAAATAGTAGTCTTTTTTCTCATTTTACAATTCCCCTTTTAATATTGCATACTGCTCCAAGATAATTCTACGGCGGCGATAGATAGTTGCATTGCTTAAAAATTTCTGGTCTGCAATTTCTTCCCAGCGTAGTTGTGGGTACTGCCAGCGTAGATTGAAGATTTCCTTGTCTTCGTCGATTAGGTTAGCGAGTAGCTTGTCCACTATCTCCTTGAAGCCTTCCAGGAACTTCAACGTCGGATCATCTGCGAGCTTGACCACGATGGTTTCTGTAGGTTTGCTGATTCCGATTGAAGTCCCGCCTTGGCTGTCTGGGTTTCTGGTAGTTAGCTCCAGTCTGCGTAGATCTATAGTTCGCTGGATACCTCGGAACTTGAATAGTTCTTGGTCCAGTAGTTGAAGTTCCTTGTTGTTCAGTTTCTTCAAATGTCACCTCCAAATTTTTGAAAAATTCTACCAAGCCTTCAAGGGCATTCCCTAAAGCTTTACCAAACTCATAAAATACCTGGCTTATTGCATTCTGGATGTCTACAAGTTGTTCTGGACTTAGTTTGGCCAGTTCCTGTTCTAACTGCTCCAGTTCTTGTTGACGTGCCTGCTTAGCCTTCTTTTTCTTGATTCTTTTGTTCATGCGTAACCTCAAAATGTTCTTTTCATAACATTTTCTTTAAAGTCATCAATTTCTTGCGTGACCTTTTTTAATAGATTTTGTTCAACCATCAAATCATGCACGCTAGCACCTTCCCTTTTGAGGTAGTGCTGTAAAGCATGTTTAACAATCTGCATTTGCTTGTACTTCAAATACATGTCTTCGCCCTCCATCTTCTCTTGTTTGCCCGTTGCTTAGCTGTTTCTCTAGCCATTTCATCCCAGATATAGTCAGCATTTTCAAGCATGAGGTCCACGCATTTGTCTTTTAGGGTTTCGATGATAACCTGGTCCTCTTCCTTTTCACGGTAGCATGCTGCCAACTCCTTCTTCAGCTTAGCAATTTCTTCATCGTATCGATCCTTTTCAGTGATCACATGTGGACTATTGAAAGTGATTGTTTCGACTGGACATCCTAACAAGGATTGTAAAACTATTTCAACGTTGTCAATAATTACTGGTTCATCCGAATATTTTCGACCATCTGGAAATCTAAATCGTGTATCTAAGACAGATAGCGGAAAAGGAATAGTATAGCCAAGCTGCTTTGCAAACCTAAAAGTATTATCAGCCATCTTACGGTTAGCACAGACAATATAATGTCCAGTCGCATGACTTTCTAAAATAGCCATTGTAGTTTTTCCGAGGCAACGCCCAAATCCAATAAGTTTAGTCAATATTTCTATCCTCCCACTCAATCCAATCATGTTTGATTTTTCTGGTAAATCTATTTCTTAGCTTATATACTTTCGCAATCATTTCTTCACTTCTAAAAATTCTTTCCTCCTCTACTTCATACTGCGAGGGAGTATATGGGTATCGTTTCGGTCTACTCATTCAACACCTCCAGCTCCACTTCAATATCAGTAGGAATATTCCCTTCCCAAACATAGGAGTTTTTCAGGATATACTCATTGTATTTTGTCGCTGTGCTATTGGCACGTTGCTTGTAAGATTGGGCCCAGGACTGATGTTCCTGGCTCTCGGAATCCTTGTACTGTTCATATGCCAACTTGTCATTTTGATACGATGAAATCATACTTCGTGCGGTATCTTCGACACTTTTACGAATTTTGTATGATGTACGCTCGTTTACTTTTTGAACTTCATAGTCTTTTTGATTCAGTACACCTTTAATTTGAGGAGAAAATACCCAAAGTCCAAGGCACATAAGAACCAAAGCAACGGCAGCAAAGCAACCTAATTTTTCTTCACTCATTCTTCTCCTCCAATCACATTTACAATAGGAGCCTCTACATCAAATGGTATATCAGAATACATGTACTCTCCCGTCCACTCGATATACTTCCCATCTGGTGTGAAAAAGAATATCCCGTTGTCGTTTTCACCATATGATCCATCAACGTCTGGAAGCCATTCATTGACTTCTGTGTGGGAACCACCTTGAACTAGCTCGTAATATTCCGAATCTGGTGTCAGGAATGAGTTTAGGGAAGACACTTTCCCATCAACTGTAAAGGTTCCAACCACCGCTGAGCTATTCATCAGCAGGATATATCCCATTGGTTTTTGGATTTTGGACGGTAACTGAATAGCCTTTTCACGTTGACCATTGACCCAATAGGCACGTCGGATAAGATTATACCGCTCTAAAGAATAATCAATGTCATTTGGAGTTGACTGCCCATCCGAAAACTTATCCGCAAGTTTGAGTGTTGATTGCTTATCTTCATAAGCACTTGTTGTTTCAATATCATCGCAAGCTTCCAACGTAAAGGCAAATGCAATCGCGATAGCAAAAGTTAGTAAATGTTTGATTTTCATTGTTTTTCTCCTGTAATTTTTTTATTGTGGTTTCTGCATAAATCCATGCCGTGAAATAAGCACATCATCTAGTCTATTAGTACTACCTATATCTGTGTGATTTGCAATAACAGCAATATAAAAATATTCCCACATTTTCGGCTCTGGCACATCGACCAGTAGCACGCCTAGTTTTTCGTTAGTCATTAGTTACCTCTTTCTATTTGACTTCCTCTTTTATTTTATATATACTTAGTGTATACAAACAGGAGGATATATCATGAACACAGTTAAAACACGTAAAGTTGGCAACTCGCTTGCCATCACCATTCCAAAAGAATTGAATGTCGCTGAGGGCAAGGAGTTCATTGTCTACAAGGGTATTGATGATGTCATCGTGTTAGCACCAAAAATCCAAAATCCATTTGATAACATGGAGCCGTTCATCATGGACAACGACTTCGAAGGGGTGGTCTTGCTTGACAATGAAGGATAAGTATATACCTCAGAAACAAGACATCATCTGGATTGACTTTGACCCCTCGCTTGGAAAGGAAATCCAGAAACGTAGACCAGCCCTTGTCGTCTCCAGTCACAAGTACAGTCAGATGACAGGATTTGTCGCTGTCTGCCCTATCACTCACGGAGCAAAAGCTTTGGAAAGCCGTGGCTTATCTGTCCCTATCCTTTCTGACAAGGTAGATGGAGCGGTCAATCCAATGCAACTCTACACCTTTGATTTCAGGGCACGAAACGCCAGCAAAATTACCCAGCTAGACACATGGACTTTTCAAAAAGTCGTCCAACTCTACAATTACATTTTCGACTAGAGCCAAACGGCTCTTTTTTCGTTAGTCATTGGTTGCCTCCCTAAAGTCTGGATGCTCTGTCAATTCAGGATTTTCAAAAATATTCCCTACCTTCTCAAAAACACTGCTGACACAATAACAAACAGGCTCAAACATTCCATGGTGCAATCTTACAGGTAGCAACTCTCCTGAGTGCATCCTAACCACATCACCTTCAAAAATCTCCTTGCCGTTGACATCAAAGAGCCCTGTGGATTGCATGACAATCAAACCAGATTGTTCAATCGGTACCGCACCAATTAAATCCCTGTGTGGTTGCTCCATGTTATAGATTAGACCATTTTCTGTTATGTAAAAATGCTTGACCCACTTATTGTGGAAAGTATTCCAAGCCCTAAACTTCGGTATCATTTTCTGCCTCCTTCGTAAAATAGCCAACTAGCACCTAATCCAAACATTATCTTCTGAGCAAGCGTCATCTCGTGGATAGCGTTCGGGACAAACGAATAAAATATCAGTATAAATCCAATAGACCTCAATAATTGTTTCATCACGCCTCCACAATTTCCACTCCAGACACGAATAAAGCCTCGCAAACACAGTGTTCTGAACAGAATATGTTGTCCAATCCATCTGGGTCATCAAAATAATTAACTAGTAAGAAATTATCTCGAATCATCAGATACTCTTCATCAAAGATTTCGCTCTGGCAATTTGCGCACACCGGACGTTCGTTATCTTCATTCACAATGTATTTCTCCATCACTCCACCTCTTTCGCAAACTGCCAAGCCCACTCAAAATCCTTTTTGATTTCGGATTCAGTGAGTTGGGTGGTTGGGTCTTTTTTCCAATCATCTTGGGGTATTTCATCGGAACGGAAATAATTTCCGATAAGAACCTTCTCTTCTTTTTTATGCAAAAATGTGACAATACCTACGCTATTCGGGTCTGGTATCTCAACCGTGTACAACTTCTCCTGTTCGACCTCATAGCCGTCCAGCCAGGCTCGGGCTATCATATCTACCTTTTCAGGAATCAAGTCGTAATTCTCATCATATGCCCAATCACCGACTTTCTCATCATCATCCAGTCTGTAAAGAACTTTTTCCAAATGCCAACCAGAGCGTTTGCAACCCTCAATCCACTCCGCCACAAACTTCGGCACCACAACCTTCTGTGGTTCGTTTGGTTTCAAAAACTGATACACTTGTTTAACCGTTATTCTAAAAGGATGTGTGGTGCTGCGTACTGTGACATCAACTCCGTCAGTGTATGTTTCGTTGACTGTTATGGGTATAAACTCAGTACACCCGTCAACTTCATAAAAATCTTGCTGTTTCATCTGTTTCCTCCAATCTCCTCGCTATTGCCTCAATCACATTAACCGTAACCGAGTTGCCAGCCTGCTTATATAGCTGACTATTACTATATACTGCTTGAGCTCTATCAAACGCCCAATCGGGGAATCCCTGTAGCCTCCAGCATTCTCGAGGTGTTAGCTTACGGATACGAAAATTCGGTGCCACAACACCCTGCTCCTCGCCTGTCAAAAGCGTGTTAGCCACTTGTTTACCAACACGTCCACGTCGTGTGGCAGAGTTGGGATGTGACAAATTGACTGAATCACCAACGGTTGCCTCAGAATAATCTTTGGTAGTTGCCTCTTTGATGGCTAATAAGTTATTCTCCTGCCAACTGTTGCTAGTCAATGTAGGTGCTGTATCATGCTCGCCACCTTGATTGTAACCATGCCCACGTTGAATGATTTTGGGCTCCAGTCCGCCACCTCGCATGGTATTTAGGCAGGGAGAAATGCCGTTCGGATCATACACCCGACCTCGATGTGGGTTCCCTCCAAAACTCTTCGTGTTCAGTAGATTGCCTATCTGTACCACAATTTTCTGCCCTTCACCCTTGTTTGTCGTCAAGGTTGGAGCCAAGCCGTCCGAAGAAAATACCTCGCCATTTATACCGTTGCCAGATGGATTGATATTCCCTACTCTTCTCGGCTTGTCAAAGTTAACTTCCTCGTCACCTCCTCCGAAAGGAAATATCGCTCGTCCACCTGCTCCTCTAAGATGTCCGATAATAAACACCCGCTCTCTGTTTTGGGGGACTCCAAAATTCTTGCTGTTGAACACTTGCCATTCCGCATCATACCCCAATTCATCCAACGCTCCGATGATAGTCTCGAACGTATTTCCGTTGTCGTGATTGAGCAATCCTGTGACGTTCTCAAGGAATAGATACTTAGGTCGGAGAATAGATGCGAACCTAGCAATCTCAAAGAATAAAGTCCCTCTAGTATCTTCAAATCCTGCTCGCTTACCAGCAATGCTGAAAGCCTGGCACGGAAATCCTCCACAGATAACATCCACACGTCCGATTCCTCGAACAGACTCATCTGTAACTCCTGTGATGTCATGAAATTCAAATTCTCCTTCTGTATCATGTATCGCTTTGTAACTCTTTCTGGCAAACGGGTCTATCTCACAAAAACCAACACATTCGTGACCTGCACGTTCCATACCAAGACGAAACCCACCAATGCCAGCGAAAAGGTCAAGAAATTTCATTCTTTCCGTCCTTTCAAATACTCAGGCATATCCTGCCCGATTTCAATTTCATCGTACTGCTCCCTGGTCACCAGGAACTTACCATACGGACCTACTTCGACATAGTAGTGTCCGTTGATAATACCCTTATCTGTGACCTTGCCAATCATCTCTGTGCCTGCGTTGTCGACGGTGTAGATGATGATAGGTTCGCGAGATTCCAAAGTATCAATCTTGTTTCGCATACTATGTGCTTCAATTAACGACACAATCAACGCGAAGCCTAGTGCTACCACTATTAATCCTTCTTTTCGCATTGTTCCTCCAACTCATCACTCTTAGCCCAGTATCTCGGTCCTTTGTCCCTCGCGACTTCGTAGCAATATCTAGACATTGGTCTGACAGCCTTAATTATTCCTATTCCATCCTTGATATTTAATCCATCCTTTGGTCTAACCCTTGTTCCTATTTTTAACATTTACATTTTCCTCTCAATCAAGTAATAACAATCACAAGCTCCATAATCAACTCGCTTCACTTCTTCCGAACCACTAGTCCTAAAAAATGGACGTTGAATCGCAGAATAGGAAAAAATATGCTGATAGATAGCCTGCTTGACATCTTCTTTGGTTTCATAGACCCCTATCGGAAAAATCCAGCCACCATTCACAATGAAATCCAGCTTATACATCAGTCCTCCTCAATCAAATAAAAATTTCCATAATCTTTAAGAGCTCTCGAAACATGGATAGCAGCAGCACGACTAGCAAACCGCATAGCCTGTCGCTCGTTGCCATAAGAAATATCAATTCCAGTACAGCTGACCTTTACTTCTCTGATAAATGGTCTGTCCTGCTTTGAGCCATGTTTAAGTTTCACCATTTTCCATAGCCTCCAGTTCAGCATATATATCTTTCAACTTGGCCTGCCCCTCAGGAGTTTGTTTGCTTGCTAAAACTTTTTCAGCCCAGTCAGGCACAGGCTCTCCCTTTTCGTCAGCAAGCATTTTTGCCTTCAAAGCCTGCATACGTTGCATGGCTTCTTCTGAATTGTCCTGCTCAATTTCTTCCAAGGCCCAGTCAGGAATGTTGGTTTTTCTAAGCTGGGATGTATTTCCATTTTGGAAAGATCCACTTTTTCTGTCGATAAAGTTTCGTTGCTCCTCGTCCTGTTTGACTATGGTCCTGATGTCGTTCTTAGCCCAGTTCTTCAAGATTGCATTGACATAGCCAAAATTTCTCTTTGCATTATCTGCTGCTCTATCAATAGCTCTCTTGACAAGTTCAGGCTCAAGCCTATCAATATCTAAGTAATCTTTTAGTTTCTCATACTGATAGCCGTCCAAGGAACCAATTCTTTGTTGATAATATTCGTAAATATTTAATTCAGTAGCAGGTTTAACAATATCTACTTCTGACTCTGTCTCTTTCTCTATATCTATCTCTTTTTTTAACTCTATCTCTTTCTCTAACTCTAACTCTGTTGGACAGTTGTTGGACACCTGTTGGACATTGTCCAATCTCAAAGTTTTTCTTTGCTCACGCTTATACCTTGCCCAATCTGTTTCTTGCTCCATCAGAGCTGGAACTTGCAACATTTCAGCGTTATGCTCGTCATCTATTTGAATCAATCCTGCTTGTTTAAAATAACCGATTGTCATCTGGATTTCTTCTTCCTCAACATCCAATTTGACAGCAAGTTCTTTTTCCAAGCTTGGCAAAGTTCCCTCGTAGTATAAGACTCCTTCTGTCGATAAAGATTCCAACATGAGCATTTGGTAAATCAATACAATGTCTTTTCCTCCTGGCACCCTTTTCAGTGCATGCTTAATAGCCAGGTTTTTGAAGAAGTTCTGGTCAAGTTTTAACCAAAAAAACACTTTTTTCTTCTTTTTCATTCCTTCTCCTCCCACATCTCAGCATTGATACCCTTATTCCACAGGTCCTGTTGGTAAATCCTAGCCACCTGCCAACTATCGAAACATTTTTTATAGTAATGCTTACGACCACGACCCTTTTTATTTACTTTTGCCACAACCCAGACCATAGCTAGACCTCACGATTTGCCAGTGATTCTGCCTGGCACTTGTTAACTTTTTCTAAATGGTCAATCCGTCTATTTAGTTCTTTGATTAGCCTAGCCTTACCAACACACTCCTGTGTTTTTAGATCAGCCAACTTCTTAAATTCCTTGACCCTGTATCTTTCATATGCAAGCTCCCGTTCAAGTTCATACTGGCTTTGAGGAATGTAATCCTCTTCATCCACACTCAAAAACTTTTTCATCATGTCCCAAAATTTCATTCTATCCTCCGTAATATCTGTGAATTTGTAAGTATCTCAAATTCCGCTCTGGTTGCTTTTCTTCAATCACAGGCTCCTTGACCTCTATTTCTATCTCAACAGGCTTACGAAGTAGCCAGATTAATATTGGGGTCAAAATAGCAATAAATGCTAATCCTTGCTCAGTTGTCAACATCAATTCTTCTGTCATATCCTCTCCTATGCTAATGCTTGCCAATTATCACGTAGCCAGACACGAACAGCATCCCGTGGAATGCGGATGCTACCGTTCTCATTCTTAATGGTCGGCATACCTTTTGAAATAAAATATTTAACAGTCGCATCGCCAATTTTCAGCCACTTTCTAAACTCGGCTTGAGTCATGATTGGTGGATAGGTATTGTCAGGATCAAACATCTCAGACTTTTCAGCCCATGCCACAGTCATGATGTTTTCTATCTTTTCTTTAAAAAAGCTTTCAAAATCAATCATAATATGTTACACTTTCCTTGTATGTTTATATCTGAGCCTGATTGCCGTCAGGCTTTTTGCATGTCTTCGTTCAAAAACTTGTTGATGAAGTAAGTCTGACCCTTACCCGTCATCTTGGTCGTCTTGCTGATCCGAATGCTGCCATTAGGCTCATTATGTGTCCGCTCCTTGACCTCAAACAAGCTCATATCCATAGACATCTGGGTCGGCATATTGTAGCTCTCTCCACGTTTCCGAATGAGAAAACCATTATTGCGCAACCACTCAAACAATCGATTTTGACCGATATTGTAGCCATTCTGACGCAAAATCTTGGCAAAGTCCCCAATCAAGATAGATGTAGCACTAGCCTCGACCGCATTAGCAAACAGCACCTTGGGCTTGTCCGCCTCAATCTGTGCCTCTAGCTGATGCACCTTCTTGTCAGCCAATAGCAGAGCGCGAGCCATAATCTTCTCTGGACTGTTGAAGTCCTTTTCTATTTGTATAAAATACTGACGAACTTGCTTGCCACGGTCAGACCGTTGGATCATAGCAATTTCCTTGGCCATGTCCAGCTTGATAATATGGTCAACTTTGTTGTGACCTCCGCGACCTGTTTGGTTTCCAAAATTGGAAAGCAAAACGTAGTCTTCATTTTCCGTAAAACCATACTCGGTCATACGGTCAAACCAAGTTGTATAGTTTGAATTGACCCCTAAAGCCTCATGCAACTGCCGACCAGATACAACAGGCTCTTGATTGTCATTCACACTGATATTGATAATTTCGTTCATATACTTCCCCTCCTTATCTCTCTGAGTGCCAACACAGTCTCCCACACATCTAGCCCCTCAAGGCTATCGACTATCAGTTGACTGAGTTGGTAGTTTTTCTTTTGCCAGTTGGCGATTAGCTTCTTACTCATATTCTTCAAAACTTTCCCAACTCTCAGAAATTCTAAGTTTCTTGTTTACTTTCAGTTTGAGGTTATCACTACCATGACCATCTTTTAGTAGTCGACTGACCATTGCTGGTGAAACACCAATCACAATCGCAAAGTCTGACTGCGACCAACCACGTTCGTGTAGTCGCTTTTTTACCAAATCAATCCATTTTTGATGTTGTTGGCTCATATTTTCCCTTTCTATTTTTGGTATAATTGACTTATCATCACGGAAAGGAGGATAGGTCAATGAAATCTTTTGACGATTTTGTATCAACTCTCTCAGCTCAAAAAGTAACTGAACTGGTCGGTAAAGCAAATCAAGCAGCCACTTCTATTGCCAACTCTGTGCCTGAGCAACAAAAGGAAACGCTCATTGCTGTCACAGCTTTCACTACTTCACTTGAGCTGTTGAGAGAGTATCATGAATGGCTGAACCAATAGCCTGGATGTTTTTTGAACTTAGCGGTAAAACGCTAGCCTCTTCAATTTCATCTCCCAATACAATCTTGTGTTGGGACTTTTCATTGTCAATATAGGCACTTGCCATTTTTCTAACTCGACTTGCAACCATCTCGCAAATTGTGGCTGTCTCGACTGGAAGATCTGGATACTTATCAAAATGAAACGTACGAGTTTCCAATTCGGACAAGTTATCACACTCCTTCAAAAGTTCCAGAAATGCCGATTCAGCAATGGTGTCAATAAATTTGACAGTTGTTTCAATGTCAGATAAAAAATTTTTTGTGAGTTTTTTCATCAGTATTCCCCCTCCTTTCCATAAAATTAGTTAAAAAGTTAGTAAAACCGTTGACATTTAACAATGGATAATTTAAAATATAACCATAGAGAAAAAGCTTGATAAAAACCAGTTCAATCAATACATTCTGCTCGCCAAAGCTTTTATTTTTTGAATTAGTTTTAACTTGTGTTTTCACTAACTCTTTAACTTACAAAAACTATTTTAAGTTATTCATTGTATTTTGTCAATCATTTGCAATGAAAAATTTAAATATTTTTTGTCAATCTCTTAGAAAGGTTGATAAATCAATGTTTTCAACATTTGAAAGAATTAAAGAACTGTGTAAAAAGCATGGAATTTCACTCAATGCGCTTGAAGAAAAACTCGGATATAGCCGAAATACAATTTATTCTTTAAAAAAGCAGAAACCAAATGCTGAACGAATTGCAGAAATCGCCGACTACTTCAATGTATCGACAGACTACCTGCTCGGACGGACAGATAACCCACGGATTGCCAGCGATGAGACAGCTGTCATTGATGGTCAAGTTGTGGACTTGAGAGAAGCAGCTGCCCACACCATGCTATTTGACGGTAGACCACTTGATGAAGACGATATAGATTTCATCACTGCGGTACTATCTGCACACTTCAAAAATAAACAGAAGGACTAATTGCCTATGAAACTAGACCAACTCTGTAAAGAGTTTGGAGTGGAATTGTGCCTGTTCGATGCCAGCGACTGGCATAGTTCGGGATTTTACAATCCAATAACCAAGGTCTTAGGGGTTGATGTGAATTTGTCTGAGCAAGAGCAAAAACAAGTCGCCCTACACGAGTTACAGCATAGAAATCACTTTCCATACCAGTATCAACTCTTCAGAGAGAGGTGCGAACTTGACGCAAATAGAACTATGATCCACCATCTTTTGAAGGAAGAATTATCTTATGCCGAAGATCGCACTCAATTTAATTACCTGGTGTTTATGGAAAAGTACAAATTAAAGACCATAGCGGATGAGGCTATGATTAAGGAAGAATACTATAATTTAGTAAGTGGATATTAGCTTTAGGAGGTTTGTATGAATACATTATTTATTTTGTTACTGTTGATAAGTGGTTTTGGAATTTGGTATTTCTGGAAAAAATCACCAAATAAACGTAATCGTGTTATAGCAACCATTTCATTTATTTTCTTTTTCATCTTAGTTGGTGTCACAGCTCCTAAACAAGAGTCTACTGAACCGAATACCACTGAATCAACAACGGTTCAATCATCATACTCGTATACTGATGAGGAAGCTAAGGAGTTTGCAACTTATTTTAAAGAAAATGCTGAAGTGCTGGACGCAGGAAATAAAATTGATTTTATAGTAGGAGCAGATGAAGAATATCTATCTACCCGTGTAGGAGAATCCTGGGGCAACGAAAGTATTAGTCGAAAAATATATCTCGCGAATGAACTTCAAAAGGAAAAGAACAGATTGTTCGTCGAATGGCTCAAATCAAAAGATGCCACACTTAACAGCGACGACTTTCTCCCAAATTTAATTGTGACAATATCCGACACAGATCATACCATTATCGCACAAGAGTACAATGGTAAAATGAAAATCATCGAAAAATAAAAAATTGTTAAACATATTATATTTTGATAAAATATAGTTACTAACCTAGGTTTCACCTAGTGCAAAAACGGAGTTGGTACAAGCTGCCACAACCGAGCGGTAACTATTTTTAGCTACTGCTTTTATTTTACAACAAATAAAAAAAGCCCTACGCTCGACAGTTTGGCGACCAAGAGCGTAAGGCGAATCATGTGTAGTAAAAACCTGCTTTGCAGTAGGTCTCTTTACTATACCCATTTTATCAAATTTGAAAGGGTAAATCAATGGCATCTTATAGAAAACGAAGCAACGGCTGGGAATATCGTATGTCTTACAAGAAACCAGACGGCACTTTTGGATCTAAGTCCCAGGGTGGATTTAAAACAAAGGCTGAAGCTGTCATTGCAGCTTCCCAGGCTCAAATCGACTTAGAAAATAATGTTGTTGTAGATAAGACCGTAACACTCGCAGATTATTTTGAGAATTGGGCTACTGTACACAAGAAACCCCACATAGATCCAGTCACATTCGAAAAATACGAGTTTACCCATAAGAAAATACTGGAATACTTCCCTGATGTCAAGATGCACAAAATCACCCCTACAAGCTACCAGAATGTGCTGAATTTGATGGCTGATAGATTTGTCAAGGAAACAATCAAACGGATCAATTCCCATATAAGAGCTGCCTTAAAAGTTGCAATTTACGAGGGAACGTTAAAAAAAGATTTTACAACGTTAGTCAAAGTACATTCCAACGTTGAATCTAAACCTGAAGAAAATAAATTTATTGAACTGGAAGAATATCTTGAGCTGATTGCCCACTCTAGAAAGAATATCAAATACCAATCCCACTTTTTTATATACTTAGTATCCAAGACCGGTCTTAGACCTGCAGAAGCTCAAGGGCTGACAACAGATGATATGCTGGATAATTTAGAGCTAGTTGTAAATAAGTCTTACAAGATAAGTGGCAAAAACAAAGGCTGGAAAGGCACCAAGAACAAGCAATCAAAACGTAGAGTCCCTTATGATAGTGATGTCTGGGAAGCCTACCAAGAATATCTCAAAACAGGCTACATAGACAATCCAGAGAAACGACTCTTTGTCAGAGCATCTGATACAGCTATTAAGAAGATTATCAGAAAGAGGGTAAGCAACAAGCTAGCAACACCACACAGTCTCAGACATACCTATGTTAGTTATCTCAAGCACAAGGGAATTGACATCTTGACTATATCAAAATTGATTGGCCACAAAGATGTTTTGGAGACACTAAGAACCTATACACACCTTTTTAAAGATCAGCGAGAGGAAGATTTTGAAAAAGTTCGACAACTCTTTTAAAATATTTTGGACAAATTTTGGACAAGGAAGACAAAAAGCCTGTTAAATCAGGCTTTTTTAGGTGGTTTCAATCTCCCCTGCAGGAATCGAACCTGCAACTAATTCTTAGGAGGAATTTGTTATATCCATTTAACTAAGGGAAGTCTGCCTTTCTATTGTAACTCAGAAAAGGACAGAATGCAAGACTGAGACTGTTTTAGTCTGCTGCATGTTTACGGTATTTTTCCATTTTTCCTTTGAACAATTCCCCATTACTTGGTGCGGTATAGGTAATGGCATTTGCTCCTGCTGCTATAACTTGACGAATGCTCTCTTCGGTTGGTCCACCAGTTGCCATGATAGGAAAATCAGGATAGTCTTTACGGATTTTCGCAACCACTTTTGGAGTTTCAGTACCACAAGATACATTCAAGATATCAACCCCCGCTTCAATACGAGATTTAATATCCGATTTGTCTGAAACCACAGTATAAATAATCGGAATATCAATGACCTTATTGATTTCTTCAATTGTTTCAACCGTTGTTGGACCATTTACAACAACAGCATAGGCTCCCTCCGATTCAGACAATAAGCTCATATTAGCCGAACGCATACCAGTTGTTAAGCCACCACCCACGCCAGCCAAAACAGGTACAGAAGCAACCATCATGATACTCTTGATAATAGCAGGAATTGGAGTAAAAGGATAAACCGCTAGAATGGCATCGGCATTATGATTCGCAATAATTGAAACATCAGTGGTAAATAAAATGGAACGAATCCGGCGACCGTAGATACGAATGCCACTACATTCTTTCATCACTTCGGGCATTTGAACAATGTCTTGTCTTAAATCTGACATGACTGATGGAATATGTGGTTGAGCCATAATAACCTCCTCCTGTTGAATAAAAATCGAACTATTGTGCCAATTGACCAGCCTGTAGCTCATACATCCGATGATAGGTTCCCTTGAGTGCCAGCAATGCTTCATGATTCCCCGATTCAATGATTTTTCCCTTATCAAGAACATAAATGCAATCAGCATCTTGAATCGTGGATAACCTGTGAGCAATTGCGATGGTGGTCCGACCTTTTCTCATTTTTTCAAGCGAATGCTGAACAGTTTGTTCCGTTTCAGAATCAATATTGGCTGTAGCCTCATCTAAAATTAAAATTTTGGGTTGGCTAGCCATGGTTCTTGCAAATGCAAGTAACTGCCTTTGCCCAGTTGAAAAGGAAGAACCCCTCTCTGTAACAAGCTGTTGGTAACCATTAGGTAATTTTTCAATAAATGGTGCTGCATCAACAAAACGAGCAGCTTCAATGATGTCATCCTGACTGATATCTTGATACATTTGAATGTTGGAAGCAATTGTTCCATGATACAAGAACGGTTCCTGCAATACAAGCCCAATATTTGAACGCAATTCGTGAGGTGCGAATTGACGTATATCTTGTCCATCAATAAGGATGCGGCCCGATTGAAATTCATAAAAACGCATAAATACATTTATTATGGAAGATTTTCCAGATCCTGTAGCCCCAACAAAAGCAATGGTTTGTCCTTTTTTTACTTCGAATGAAACATGATCCAAAATTTTTCGCTTGCCATCATAAGAAAATGACACATCTTCAAAGACAATATCACCTTTAGTGATTCGCACATCCGTACTCTCCTGCCTTGGCTCCTCAATCGTTTGATCCATTAGAGTAAACACGCGACCCGCAGACACCATAGAAGTTTGAAGGGTTGAAAAGTGTTGGGTAACTTCCAAAAGAGGGTCAAATAAACGATTGGCATATTGGATAAAAGCATAAATGAGTCCTGCGGAAACTGGAGCATCTGACCAATCCAAGCCAAAATAGGTCATTAGAAAAGCATAGGCTAGAATTTTTATCAGCGAAAGAGCAGGTCGTAAAAACAGGCTATCCAATGCCATTGACCGACTGGCAAAGGCTAGATGTTCTTGATTAATAGCTTCAAACTCATCAGATAAACGTTCCTCTTGTCTAAAGGCCTGAATAATCCGAATTCCCTCAATACTCTCAGCAAGTTTACTATTGATTTGACTCAATAAACTCCGTGTTTTTTCCACAACGGGTGCTGATTTTTTTCGATACATATTCACCAATATAAAAATGATTGGTAAAAAGAGGACAATGAGGCTGGTTAATTTCCAATCAAGAGCAAACATGGTATACAAAGTAACAGCTACGACAAAAATAGCGGAAATGAAACTGGACAGTATCCCAGAAAACATCTCTGAAATACTCTCCGTATCATTTGTCAATCGAGATACAATCGAACCACTCGGTGTTTGATCAAAATAGGCCATCCCCAAAGATTCCATTTTAGAAAAGGCATCCTGGCGAATATCTCGAACAATACTATAAGAAACCTTAGCAAACCAAAAATTACCAATATACTGAAACAACATCTGAAGGATATACAGACCAAAATAGCCACCTAAAACCAACAAAACCCCATCTGTTACTTGATGGACATAATGATCAATAAAATAAGATGCCAGTAAGGGAATGATACTACGAATTACTGTGGTTAACAATAAAAAACTTAAGGCAGCGATGGTTAGAAATAGATAAGGTTTGACATAGGACAATAGCCGCCAAAAGACATTTTGTGGTGCTTTCTTATTCATCATTCTCCTCCATTTCTAATTGCTGCATCCTATATGTATTGTAGTACCAACCTTTCTTCTCAAGTAATTCTTGGTGACGTCCCCGTTCAATAATACGCCCATTCTCTAATACCAAAATCATCTCTGCATGGACTACTGCCGATAAACGATGGGCGGTGATAATGGTTGTTTTACCTCGCCTGCCCTCCTTGACATTTTCAATAATAGCATGTTCCGTCTTGGCATCAACTGCTGATAAGGAATCATCTAACAATAGGATTTCAGGATTTAAAATCATTGCGCGTGCCATAGCTAATCGCTGCTTTTGTCCACCAGATAAGGCAATACCTTTTTCCCCCACAATGGTGTCAAATTTTTCAGGCATATCCATTATATCATCATACACATGAACAATTTTAGCAGCTTCCTCAATCTCCTCTTTTCCCAAATTGGGATGTCCAAAGCGAATATTTTCAGAAATACTTGTTGCAAATAGAAACTGATCTTGGGGAACATAGCCCAGCAGACTCCTCAAATCTGCTAAACGATAGTCTTTTACATTTTCATTGTTTAATAAAATACGACCATCTTCCACATCATATTCACGCAAGATTAATTTTAATAAAGTAGTTTTCCCAGATCCTGTAGGACCTACTAGACCAACCGTCTGCCCTTTTTCAATAGTGAAATAGATGTCTTCAAGTGTCGGTTGTTCTTCATATGAAAACGCATCAATTTCGTAACAAATATCTCCATTTTCAGGTGCTGGTAAAGGATTCTGTGGATTTTCAACATCTGAACGAATATCTAATAATCGTTGGATACGCTCATAGGAAACAGCGCCACGTTGTGTAATATTAAACAAGAAACCAATTGCCATTAATGGCCATACTAATAAATCCAAATAGGTCATAAAAGTAACAAGTTGCCCCACAGTCACCTGACCTTGTCGAATAAATTGTGCACCAACGAACAAGGTCAGTACGTAAGAAAGGCCAACAAAGAATAAAACGGCTGGATCAAACATGGCATCATACCGCATAGTCTTAATATTTTGTAAATAGGCTGCTTGATTGACTTCTTGGAATGCATGAGTTTCCTGTTCCTGATAACCAAATGACTTGGTCACTTTGATACCTGATACCGATTCTTGAACCTTGTTATTTAATTCTGAGAAAGCTGCCTGAGAAGCCTTAAAATTCTCATGTGTCCTTCTGCCTAAAAAGCTAGTTGTCATGGCCATAAAAGGCAAGGGCAGAATGGCAACTAGGGTCATTTTCCAAGAAATCATGAAACACATGGTCACCAAGGTCATGAGGGCCGTTACCGTCGCGTCGACAAATGACATCACTCCTCCACCTGCTAATCGTGTCAAAGCATTGATATCGTTAGTAGCGTGCGCCATCAAATCACCTGTTCGGTGATTTTGAAAAAAGGATGGAGACATTTTCATAAAATGTTCAAATAGCCTAGCACGCATAATTTTGCCAAGCCGAAAGGAAGTCGCTAGAATATTCATTCTCCAAATATAACGCAATACATACATACCGATTGCAGAGAGAACCAAACCAGCGACCCCAATCAGAAGTTGATTGCCTGATAAACGGTTCCCTGCAATCTGATCAATAATTTCTCCCATGATATAGGGCGGAAGCAAGTTCAATGCACTTACCAAGCACAAGGAAACAATCCCCATTACATACCGTTTTTTCTCTAGCCTAAAAAACCACCAAAGTTGTTTTATTATTTTCATTTCTGACTTTCTAAATGATGAAACAAGTATTGGCAGTATTAGAAAACTGCCAACCATATGATATTATATTTAGTTTATCACAATTAATGATGAATAGAAAGATTGCGATGCGTCTGTCTCATATTTTTCCAGATATCTCTTCTTAGTATTCTACCAAACCGCCCGTCTTTTTCGATATCATCATAGACTGTTGCTGAATAATTGTCTAGAACGAAAAAAGACAGCTAACGCTGCCTCTTCACATTCCGACTAAGTCAGTCCAAAGGACTATCTTAACGACGGATTTCTTTGATACGTGCTGCTTTACCTTGCAATGCACGTAGGTAGTACAATTTAGCACGACGAACTTTACCGTAACGAACAACTTCAATCTTATCAACACGTGGAGTGTGGATTGGGAAAGTACGCTCAACACCAACACCACCAGAAATTTTACGTACAGTGTACATTTCTGAGATGCCTTGGCCTTTACGAGAGATAACAACACCCTCGAAAATCTGGATACGTTCGCGGTTACCTTCGACAACCTTAGCGTGAACACGTACAGTGTCACCAGGACGGAATGAAGGGATGTCAGTACGAAGTTGACCTTCTGTCAAACTTTGGATCAATGGATTCATGTTTTTCTCCTATCTTTGTCAATCTTAGGTGCTTTTAAACCCAGCGGATAAACTGTATTTTCGTGTGTCCATTACACACAAAGTATATTATACCCTAACTAATCACCTATGTAAAGCATTTTGATGAATTTTCTACCGTGGCTAAGGTAGGGCTACAGTCTATTAACATAAAAAACTCTCCCAAATGGAAGAGTAAATAGCTTATTTTGCAGCTTTATAAAGTTCGTTAACCTTGTTCCAATTTATCACTTCAAAGAAGGCTTTGATGTAATTTGGTCGAACGTTGCGGTAGTTTAGGTAGTATGCATGTTCCCAAACATCGAGAGCCAAGATTGGCTTCAATCCTTGCATGATTGGTGTATCTTGGTTAGCGGTTGAAAGAATTTCTAATTTTCCTTCTTTATTAACTACCAAGAAAGCCCAACCTGAACCAAAGCGTGTTGTTGCAGCTGTAGTAAATGCTTCCTTAAAGGCATCAAAAGAACCGAATGTCGCATCGATTTCTGCAGCCAACTCTTCAGAAATTTCAGTTTTCTCTGGAGAAAGTAATTCCCAAAAGAGAGCGTGATTAAGATGTCCGCCACCATTGTTGATTAAGGCCTGACGAATATCTGCTGGAATTTGTTCAACATCTGAAAGGAGAGCCTCTAAATCTTCGCCAATTTCAGGATGCTTTTCAAGTGCTGCATTGGCATTTGCTACATAAGTTGCATGGTGCTTATCATGGTGCAAAGTCATTGTTTCCGCATCAATATGTGGTTCCAAAGCGTCATAAGCATAAGGTAAATCTGGTAAAATAATCGCCATAATTCTGTTCTCCTATAAATTTGATAGTTCTATTGTAACCCTTTCTGAGAGCCTTTTCAATTAATTTGTCTGAAAATCACGATGTAGCGATTCTTAGCAAGGCAATATCAAATAGATAATCTTTATCAAATTGTCCTGTTTTAATTTGGTAATCTGTTTCAATTAATAGCTTGACGACCTTTTTCAAAAAACCAACCGACAGATTTCTTGAATCACGCAAGGCATATTTTACCTGATAGGGATTGATCTTGCGACCAGATAAATCTGACAAGGCAGTAACAATCTGCTGTTCACCACGACCTTGCTCGTGTAGTATTTGCACTTGAAGATAGGTGCGAAACTGATTTAACATAATCGCAATCAACTTGATTTCGTCCTCTCCTTGCAATCGTAAATCCCGAACAAGATGGTTTGCTTCATCCATTTTAGTTTGAAGGACAAGTTGAGTTAAATCAAAGATATTATCTTGAAGAGTCTTCGGGATTGCCGCATCTATATCGGCCAGCGAAATTGCATTTTGTCCTCTATAGGATTGTAGAAAGACCAAATTTTTACTAACTTCTGCAAAATCAAAGTTAGATTTTACCATAAGATAGTGAAAAACATCTGGGTCCATCCGCAACCCAAGTCGACCGACTTCATTCTGGAAATGATTCTTCAACTCCATTTCCTTTAGAGGATTGGCTTCTAAAACCAATCCATCTCTTTTCAGAAGTTTGACAAGGCGACGCTTACTATCCAACTTACCAGGTGCTAGAATAATCAAGCGCGTGGTCTCAACTGGATTTTCCAAATAAGCCTCAAATTGCTTCAGCTCGTCATCCGTCAAGTAGCGCTTCTTATCCGTTGTTAAATCTGCGAAATAATCAAGAATCACTACTTTTTCATCAGAAAAGAAGGGAAGAGAAACTAAATCCAAATCCACCTGGTGATAGTCAGCCTCTGACATATCAAAATAGGCAAAACCCAAGTCCGAAGTATCAAATTCCAGTTGCTTCATCAATAAGTCTTTCGCAATGTGATATTGACCAACATCTTCACCACATAAAATGGTCAATAAACCTAAGTTCCCTTTTTTTATTTGTTCAATCTGTTTAATTACTGTCATAATCTCTCCGTATTCTTCTCTCCATTATACCATGCAAAAAAGAAAACAGCTACAGAGAGTGCGTCACTCTTTTACCGTTTCAATACTCCACTGTTTCCAACCTCGGAAACGGATTGCTCCTTGCAGATCCGTTCGGTAAACCTGCATATTTTGACTGTCGAAACGTTCCAGAGTTTCCTGATGCGGATGTTGATAGCGATTATTTTCACCAGCAGAAATCAGAGCAATTTTTGCTCCAATATGGTCTAAAAATTCTTGATATGAAGAGCCCTTGGAGCCATGGTGACCTGCTTTCAGCACATCGACTGGTAGCTGCGGATAAGAAGTGATTAAATCTAATTCCCCTTGCTCCAAGTCACCGGTAAAGAGGAAATTCATTTTTAACAAACGACCATAGAGTACAATTGAGTCATTATTGCCTCCATCTCCGATTCCATTGGGATATAGAACTTCTAGATAGGAATCAAAAATGGGCAATTGATCTCCAGCTTTTACAACATGAACAGGGACATTGATTTTCCTCAAAGTCGCAACAAAATCTGGTACAGTCAAACTACCTGGAGAAACGTAAATCTTACCTATTTGAATCTGCTTAGCCACTTCTAGCACATCACCCACATGATCTGCATCGGTATGGGTACTAAATTTGATACAATCATAAAGAAATGCTATAATTAAATTATGAATTGTTTATTGAATTTATTAGTAATTATTATTTTTTTCGCGCCATTTATCATTCTAGAAGTATATATCTTATGGACACTTACAATGTCGTCAGTTATCGTTCCAACAGAGAAATATTTATCTAAACATTCACAAAAAGAGCTAAATAAACTTAAAAAAATAAAGGAAGAGTTGGGAATAATTGTTGAATCGAATGATATTCTCCTTGTTCAAAAAGCATATCTACTTCGGTTAAAAAAACAAACTTCCGCACTATACATTCTTTTAGTCGCACTTGTATCCTTTATAATTTCAAACTTAGACTTTTTTAACAACGGTACAATTACTCTATTTTCAACTTTCTGGTGGGGAATTTTCGTTGGGATAACAATCATTTTTCAATCAACTTTTATTATTCCAAAAATTGAGGAAAGGGTATTCTTAATTGATTGCTTAATCGAGAAAATGCGGATATAAAACAAACGGTCGTAAACTAGATAGTTACGACCGTTTGATTTTTAAATTTAATAATTATTTTTTTCCCTGGATTGATTGTGACACTCCCTATCATCGTTTCCCATAATAACTCATCAAAGTCTGTTAACAAGCCCTCCTGTTTTTTAAGAACCTCCATGAAAACCTGCAATTCCTTATTCCTTTTGGATTTTTTCATCCTCTGGAGTTCTAGTGATTCAATCTCCTGTACTATAACTTCATACTTTGAAGTCAGTTGATTATACTTATTAAGGTACTTGTCTTGGTCTTGGCTAATGATGGCATTTTCCGAAACTAGGTTTGCAACTAACTGACTGACAACTTCTGCTTCAGTTTCAAGGATTTTTATCTTTTCGTCAATTACCTCAGGGCTTCCAATGGATAATAATACAGATAGATTATCAATTACTTCAAGTTTATTATCTAATACTTGATTAACAGCTGAGACAAACCACTGTTTCACCTCTTCCTCAGTAACGTGTGGGGTAGAACATTTACTACTGCCATTGTATTTTTCGTTACATCGATAGATTACCCTTCTGTATTTGGAGGTTGAATGCCATACCTTGCTGCCAAAGAAGTGACCACAATCTCCACATACTAGTTTTGAGCTGAAGATTGTTGTACTCGACTTTCTGCATTTATTATCGAGCACTTGTTGAACTGCATCAAAGGTCTCTCTATCTACTATTGCTTCATGGTTATTCTCCACATAATACTGAGGCAATTCACCTCTGTTGATGTTCTTCTTTTTGGTTAGAAAATCAATTGTATAAGTTTTTTGTAGTAAAGCATCCCCTTTATACTTCTCATTTCTAAGCATTCGCTTGATTGTGGTTGCGTTCCAATGAGATTTGCCGCTAGGAGAAGATATACCTTGTTCAGACAAATCCTTTGCGATATGATAAGGTGATTTTCCAATAAGAGCTTGCTGAAAGATGTACCTAACAGTTTTGGCTTCATCCTGATCAACTACAATTGCCCCATCTTCACCTGCTTTAAAGCCTAAAACATTGGTATAAGGAAAATGAACCTTCCCTTCTGCGAATTGTTTCCTTAAGCCCCAAGTTACGTTTTCGGATATGCTCCTACTTTCTTCTTGTGCCAAACTAGACATGATGGTTATGAGTAGCTCACCTTTTGAATCTAGTGTCCAAATGTTTTCTTTCTCAAAGTAGATTTCTACACCTACCTCTTTCAACTGCCTAACTGTAGTCAGTGAGTCTACGGTATTCCTCGCAAATCGACTAACAGATTTTGTAATAATCAAATCGATTTTGCCATTGAGTGCATCTTCCACCATAGCTTTGAAACCAGTTCTTAATTTTGTGTTTGTCCCACTGATACCTTCATCAGAGTACATTTTAACAAATTCCCAATCATCCCTCCCATTTATGTATTCCGAGTAATACCGCATCTGCGACTCATAGCTTGTTGCTTGGTCTTCATGATCAGTTGATACCCTGGCATAGCCTGCAACCCTACGCTTCTTCAAAGAGAAATCATCTGAACTTGACCTAATAATACTTGGTGTAGCCTCAATAGTAATTACTTTCTTCACTAATATCGCCCCTCTCTAATTTCTATAGGATATTTCCTTCCTTTTACTGGTATAACCCAGATGATACGTTGACCAAAGTCATACTCGATGTGTTTAATATTATTTTCAACCCACTCTTTATCTGGGACAATGCATAACTTGCTTTTAAACGATGCCAAAAGTCGCTTTTCTCCTAGTGTCCTACATGGACATGATGAGGCTCCGAATCGATTACGTGTTCTACAATAGTATCTTACTGTTTTTTTAACATGTTTTGAGTCCACTTTAACAATCATCAAACATCCGCAGTCTGAACAAAAAATTTTGTCACGGAAGATACCTTTATTTAAGTGACTTTCTTGATGCATTAACTGATATCTACGCTCCTTCTCATGAAGTACTAATTCAAAATATTCTTTCGTAACAATTGGCTCGTGTGCATTTTCAATGATGTACTTATTGAGTTGTCCTTTGTTCCTTTTAGGATTCCTAGAGAATGCTTCACGATAAGTCTTCTGTAGGACAAGTCGACCAAAGTATGCTTCTTGCTTGAAGAATTCTCTGATACTTGCTACGGTAAATGGATTACCAAGCCTTGTTAAGACCTGCTCCTGATTGAGTTTATCAACTATCTGCTGTACCGAATCTCCATCCAGATACCATTTAAAGACTTTTCGAATAACTTTTGCCTCATTAGGTTCAATCTGATATTGCTCTCCATCCCAACGGTATCCATACATATCCTGTGGAGTATGTGGAATCCCTTTTTCAAATTTCTTTTGGACTCGCCATCTTATATTTTCACTCATGTTTTGAGACTCCTCCTGAGCTACTGAGGCAAGGAGGGTTAACATCAATTCTCCTTCTGAGCTAAGACTATCTATATTTTCTTTCTCAAAAGTAACACCAATATTTTTCAGACGTAATTGTCGAACAGTAGTTAGTAATTCAACTGTATTTCGACCAAATCGAGCAATTGACTTAGTGATAATCCTATCAATCTTTCCATCATCACAATCCTTTAAAAGATTTTGAAAGCCTTGTCGATTACTTTGTTCTTTACCACTTATACCCTCATCATAATAAATCCCTACCAATTCCCAGTCTGGATGTGCTTGTATCAAACGGTTATAGTAGCTAATCTGTGTTGACAGAGAATGATGAAGACGACTATCAGAAACCCTTGCGTATGCCGCAACCTTTAATTTTGGCTTACAGGGTGATTTTATGGGTTGTATTCTTCTAACTGTTCTCAAATTAATACACTCCTTTCGCTACTATATATCACTCTAAAAGAAAAAAATATCCAGTTATTAGGTCGATAATTGACTTATAAATGGTTGATATTTTTCAAGCATCAATTGCCTAAAAAGTTCAAATTCCTCAATAGTGATTGCTCCTTTATTTAGAAGTACCTTTGCTTGTATCATTGTCAATTGATAGGTCATCTCATTATTAATTTTTTGAACGTCCATATTATCCTCCTACCTTACTAGGTAGGTTTGGGAGTAATTTTTCCGCATTTTTTGAAAAAAAGCAAAAAAATAAAGCCTGATGTTTCCACCAGGCTTATATCTTAATTATGAAATTCTAAACCAACCTACAACTTTACCAAGTTTAACTGTTCCAGTTGAATCGTAGAGTGAGCCATCCGCCATCCATTGACGTTTCACACGACGAGTAATTCCACCGCCACCAATTTCCAATTGGTCATTGATCCCGTTTTTATTATGGTCAGAATACCCATCAATATTCTGTTCCACACCATCAATACTTTTTCCATCTGAATCCGTCACACAGACACCAATGTGACCATATACCAAACCATCCGTCTGAATGACATAAAAATCACCTGCTTTAGGATTCACACCCCAAGCATCGTAGATGACTTGGAAACCATTTGATTTTGCTTTCTTCAAACAATCAATGGCATTAGTATAGGACATATTCTTTTCCGTAAGCTCTTGAACAATCTTATCCACCAAGGCAACACACTGTCCACCATAAGGGTTAGATGGAACAGTCACCTTCTTACCGACCTTGGATAATGCTGACGCAACCACACGGCTTGCAACACTGGTTGGAATAGTGGTTGTTGTCCTTGAAGCTGCGTTGACCTTTAGAGTTTGTCCAACTCTTAAAATATCCGTTTTCTTCAAGCCATTTACCGCAAGAAGGGCATTAACTGTTAAACCAAACTTCCGAGCGATTCCATAATAAGTATCACCCTTCTGTGCTTGATAGGTCTGCTCACTATGGCCTTTAGTTGTTCCTTCTACATCCTGCTCAAGCACCCATGACTTGATTCCATCAAGTAGATATGCTCTCTTACTGTTGGACTGGTGAGCATTTTTTACTTGGAGGATTTTGTAGGTGCGCCCCTTGACCCAGTTGGCGATTTTCTGACCAGTCTGATAATGAGTCGCATGAGGCAACACCCTAAGACTATCACCAACAAGATAGATTGGTTTTGAAAGAGTTCCTGAACTCCCAACGGTTGAACTGGGGGGCGATGGAACTATGGACTTGACTTCAACTCCTGTTATAGCTGATACAAGACCTTTCGCAATGTCCTCTTTCTTGTTCTCAAAAATCGCCATATCTTGTTCATTATCAATGAAGGCAATTTCCACCAAACGAAAGGTGTATCCACGACTTGCTGCTTGGTTGGCATTATAGAGCCAATCTACCTTCTTAATGCCACGATTTTGGAAATATCGTGAAAGAAGAGATAGGATTGCCACATCTTCCTTATCCGCTTCTAAGGAAGATTGAATCAAGACTTCTGTACCTTTGGCACTACCATTAAAGGCATTGAAGTGCAATTCAGTAATTGAGTCGTATCCCTTACCAATACTAGTAATACTCCGATAATCATAAACATTTTGTTCGGTAATAAAATCAATCTGTTGTCCACTGTACTTAGACATTAACTTGGCTAATTCTCGAACCTTTCCCGCTTCTGTGATGCCTAGTTTGGCATTCACTGCTCCAGGATCATAGCCTGTTCGTCCCTGGCCATGACCACAAATGACTAGATGTTTTCCCATATCTTATCACCTCTCGTTGATTTGTTTTAAAATTGCTTGTAGTTTCTCAGGTATTGGTAGACCAATTCGAACGGTATTTTCTAAGATACTTAACCCCTCATTACTGAGATAAAAGAAAATGACCATGGTTCGAATTGTTCCACCCTGCTTGATGATTGCAGTATCAATCATATGACCTAATGAAACTAAAAATAAAATGGCTATCTTTTTAAAGATGCCACGAAAACCGATACTGCTTGACAATTGTTTCTCTACAACTGCCGCAAAAATTCCTGTTAGATAGTCAATAATAATGAAGACAAGTAGGGCATACAGGATACCATCCAACTCTCCAAATAGACTACCAATCAAGCCTCCAATCATGGAAAATAAAATCTTATTAAGTGTTAACAATTCCTTCATCGGTCACCTCACTTTCTACTGAACCTCCCTGCACAATGGTAGGGTCTGACCAATCTGGTTGACCGTTCTCATCAAACCGCATCAGATAAAAACAATCATGGAATAAATCAGAAAGATTCAGAGTTAATGTGGTACTGCCCCACTGATTAAATGCCCAAACTGTTTCTGTTGTAACTAACTGGCGCTTTCCATTTTTAATGGCAGGTCGCCTTACTTCTTCAAGATACATGTAAAAATCCTGCTCTGCGGTCTTACAACGTATGAACTCTCCGTTCTTACGCATGTAAGCGAGAGCTGTCTCCAAATCAAACGGTTCTGTTACTTTGTCAATATTGAGTAGTGCCATAGCAACTAATCTCCTTTCTCTTCTTCAGGTTTTGTCTGAACTTCTAACAACTCAGTCAATTCCTGTTTTTCTTTTCGCAATTGACTAAGCTCCTCATCCCTTTCCACCAATTGGATGGCAATGAGGTTCTTAGCGGTGATTTCATCAGATAGCTTTGTGACAAGCTCCTGAATAGTTAGCTTTAGTGATTGGTTGATTTGTTCTAGATTCATCCGTGAACTCCTTTATTTAATCGTATCCCATGTCAAGATGACATCACCTCGACCTGTGATGTTTACTAAGTGTTTAAAATTGTGGTTGAATTGATGAAGAACATCTTTCAAACTTACGTATGTTGTACCGTTTCGATAGATGCGGATATCTCCGATATTCAAAATTGAACTTGGTCGGTCAGATGCTTTAAAGGCATCAATACTCAGTCGGTTAGGCAACGTTACTATTTCCCAACCATCTGGATTGGTATATGGAGCACTAGCTAAACGTACCTTATCGCCTACCACATCAATTTGGTCGGTATCTGTACCGTTCCATGCTCGAATTCCTACAAAGCCACCGTCATTGGCATTCCAGTTGTTCCATCGATTGGAACCGATAATGGTTACACCACATGGCTTGCCGTTTGAGGTACCTGTTTCAAATGAAACCCACTGGTGAGGATAACCACTAACCTCACGAGAAATGGATGGAGAGTTTGTAAAGAACTTAATGTTTCCAAGTGACAGATTGATTTTCATGGCTCCGTTGATTGCTGACAAAATACCTCCAGAAATTTTGTTGGCAGATAGGGTCACTGCCTGCACTTGGGTTATGAAGGCTGATTTGGCAAATAACTGCTTGAGATAAGCTTCTGTAGCCATAAACTTGGTAAAGAAAGCTTGGTCAACCTTTATCTTATCCGCAGTAATGGCTTCTGCTCCAATTCGAGCTGCTGAGATGATGCCTGACGTAATCTTGCCTGCATCAAGACTGGCAATCTTACCGCTCGCTATCACACCATCTTGGATATAGGTAGTGCCAGTAATTTGAACGAGTTTTCCATCAATCTTGACTGTGCCATCCTTATTAAGATTGAGCTGACTCAGGACTGTCCCTGCACTGGTCAGATTTCGAACCGACCACGCCCCTGCAAGTGTTGAAACCTGCGTTTGAATGGCATTTACTGTCGCCGTTGTTGCTCGACTTGTTTCTAGATTGCCAACTCGTGTCACAATCCCAGTAGCCGTTTGAACAACCTGACTGATTTGATTGGTGTGATCTCCAATTGTTCGAGTGTGACTACTTACAGTATCCCGCACTTCATGAAAGGCGGTTACTGTCGTAAAGTCGTCTAATGACGGTGTCCAGTAGTCTGGAAAAATATCACCAGTTGATACCATTAAGGCTCTCACATGGAACTTACCAGTTTTAACCCCATCAACTCTGACTTGAAGTTCAAATCCTTTAGAATGTTGGTACATCTCTTGAGTGACGGTGGCGGTCAGTTTTATCAAGCGATAGTTGTTACCCGTTGTCAGATTGCTGCTCCATTTATTGTAGAAAGGGTGATACAAATTCCAGTTGGTCCATGTCCAAACATTTTGACTATCCAATATTGGACCTTGAAGTTTCATAGTACGAGTCGTTACAGCAGGGTCAAAGGTAATCTCATCCGCTGAGACATGAACATATAAATGAACTTTTGACCCAACATAAATTCCACTACTATCCCCAAATTGCACTCTTCCTAATGATGCTATCCAGTTACTACTCACATTTATCGTCTGATAAGCACTCCATCTATCCGAAGTACCAGCTATCAAGTTGCGTTGCGAAACTGAGGTAGGGATTCTGCTTTCCGTTTGACTGATTCGTTGAGTAAAACTATCAGAGGTGGTTCTAACCAAATTCTGCACACTAGTTGTCGTCGCATAGGGTTGGAGAGAACTGCTGGTTAGATAGCCACGACCAGAAATATTGGAATCAACCTGAGACTTGGTTTGGTAACCTTTTGAGTTAATGGCAGATTCAACTTGAGTACTTGTAAGTCGTTGTTCAATTTGTCCAGCCTGAGTTCGGATAGAAGTTTCTGCACTTGCTACTCGACTAGTCAAGTTATTAAAATCAGTTCTTGCGACTTTCTGTGAGATGGCATCATTGGCAATCCGTAAATCTGCCTTGGTTTGGGTAATCTGACTAGCGTTTGTGTTGGCCTTAGCCAAGGCATTATCAGCGGTTGTTTTTACCCCTTCAAGAACTGTCTTATCAGCCTTAAGCAAGATGGATTGCTGTGTTTGTTGGATGGATGTAGTATGTCCTTCAACTATTCGTTTTACTGTATTAAAGTCTGTTTGACTAACCTTTGAGGATACATCCGAAACTAATTGTCGAATCTGTGTCTCACTACTAGAAATCTTTCCATTTGTCTCGGTTAATCTTGTAGAAACCTGCTCCACACCAGAAGCCGTTTGAGTGATGAGTGTCCGTTGGGCGGTCAATTCTCCAGCAATATCTGCTGGGTTTTCTGAATACCCTGTATCCAGTGAGCTTTTTGCGACTTTCAATCCTGCCACATAGAATTTATTGCCATTTGGGATAGTGCTGCCATTGTACTCCGTTCGAAATTGGAGTGAACCATCAGATATGACATGAACTGTTTTCCAGTAGCGTTTCCAGTCACTTGTGACGGATATAATATCGTCCGATTCCCTCACCCTTGCCACTGGAGCACGATAGACACTAGAACCGGACCAAATCGCTGAAACTTTGATGGAAGAAAGTGGCTGATTCGCTTTGGCATAAAAGCTAAAAGTAATGACATCTCCTGCTTTCACAACAATATTCTGATGACTTCCGTTATAACCCGATTGGGTCGAACGAACTACTAGTCCCCTAAAATGCTCTGTTTCAGTGGACCAATTGTTTCCTAAATGCCAGGCATTTCCTTTATTCGACCAATCACGTGTACCAGTCATCAAATTTAGGCCATCTAGGCTAGTTGGAATTTTCGCATCTACCTGACTGATTTCAGTTGTTATGCGATTCCCCAATTGCGTAATAGATGACTCGGCAGTTTCGATTCTCTGTTTTGCTTGGTTAAAATCACTGGTTTTAACACGCTGGGAAATTTGGTCTGCTTGCACTTGAATCATGGATTCTGCACCGGTTACTCGACCAGTCAGACTATCCACCAGTTGCTTACTCGCAAGAAGTTTTATATCCTCCTTGGTTTGCGAGAGACTTGTACTTACAGTAGCCAACTGTCCACTCAACAGTGATTTTGCTACATCAACCAATCGACTGGCTTCAGAGATAGCTTGTGATTTAGCTGTCGCAATCTTTGTCTCTGTCTGACTACGCTCCGTTGAAGTCAATCGGTTAGCTTCTTTAATGGCATCAAGCTTGGCTTGTTCTGCTCTTCTGATGGCTTCTGTGGCCCCAGTTTGAGCCTGTTCTGCCTTCAGTTTGGCTTCTGTGGCTAGGTTGGTGTTTACCGCAGCCTTTGCCAATAAATCACGAGTTGTGCGTTGCTGCTCCTCTTCCTGTTGTCGCATCTGTTGGTGAAGAGTTGAGAGTTCACTGTCAATGCTAGCCTTTAATCGATCCGCATAGACCTCCCCATGACTTTGAGCCTGTTCGATAGCGGTATCGATGGCTACTTGACGTTTCTCAAATTCCGCATCAAAGGCTCTGTTGGCATTCTCAAGGGCAATTTCAACGGCAACATCCTCACTCCGCTTATTCCCATCAAGGAGATTATTTGCTAGTGTTGTTAGGCTACCGCCAGTTTTACCTGTTCCGATACTTGCCTTATCATCAAATGTGATAGAACGGTAATTCTTAGCTAAAGGATCATAATCATAAGCGATGGCTTTCTTCCTCACATCAATCCCGTGTAGCTTGCTTTTTAAAGTTACGGTATCGCCTAGATGAACCGTTTGACCATCTAACTCAAATGCCTCAATGATGATGGCATCTTTTGGCTTATCAATTCCCTCTAAGCGAAACTTGCTACTAGCCCACTCTATTAACTCTTGACGAGATCTGAGGTTATTATTGGTATAGGTCACTTCATTGATGAAAGGATAGGTGTTTATCAATGGACTGTCTAGAGTGACTTGAAGTACAGTCTCCCTATCCTGCCCCTCTTGTTTAAAGCTTGAAGTGGCATGGATACGAGTGATAATCTGTGAACTTTCTTTGGTTCGCTGATACTTTTTCAAATTGTAGTGAGTAGAGATGACTACCCCACGGTCTTGTCCTCGCTCACTCTTAATTGATAAGGCAAGGTTATCACGAACCAGTTCTCCCTCCCAAGTACCAAGGATAGAATGTTTACCATCCAGTAGTGTGGAGTAAAGCGTCTGTTCCTTGTCTGTTGTATAGGTTCTGTTCTTGACAATATCACTTGTAAAAGAAAAATCTCCCAGTGGAGACTTGCTTGCCATGACCATGCTTGATAAGGCAGTTGCACACGGTACCTGTTCACACCTAAATGGCGATACCAACCTAGTCATGACGTCATCTGATATATGATAGGCCACAACTTCAAGACTGGTGTCCCCTTCGATGACTTGCTTTATCCGAAACAACTGATGTCCCAATACTGGAACTGGGCTACGAACGAGGTAGTCCTCTTTTAACTCTCGAAATAGTCCGCTGTCTGTGATCGGATAGGTAAAGTTCAGGACAAAAACCCCATTCAAGGTTTCTTTAACGCTTGCCTTAATGGTCTCTTGGAGTGGTTTACCATGCCATTTTGCCGTTCGAACGGTTTTGTCTAATAAAGATAGCACTATGCCCACCCCCAATTCGTTTCTATTGTTAATGATGTGATGCCAGAACCTAAGACAACTCCAACTGTGTCATTTCTGCCTGCATCTATGGTAATGAAATCGCCAGACCATTTTACAGGCTGACCTCTTTGTGTCTTAAAACTTGGCTGACTAGGATTATTGTCCATAACAAGTGTTTCCTGTAATCGCTCCAAGCGGATGACATCATCCCCAATCGTAAAGCTAGTTTCACTACTTGAGTTGCCACTTATGGTAATCTTTGGAAAAGCTATGGCTGAACCTTGACTTCTCAAAGTACCACTAGTCCTAAACACCTGCGAGGTCGTCGTTTTGAACCACTTGGTTGGGTGACAAGAAAAAGAAACCTTAAGCTCATACACACCCAGCTTATCCTTTTGAACTGGAGTATGGTGAACCTTGTAACACCAAAATCGTATGGTATTGAAACTAGCGTTCTCAAGCCAAAAACCTTCTTTCAAAAATAGCTTCAAAAAGGAAAACAACTGTTCTTCACTAGGTTTTACAAGATAGAGGGTGTAGCTCAGTTCCATGACACTTCTGCGAGGATTGGTTTGAAGAACCGCTCCTGACAGGCCTTGGTGTTCTATCAATTGCGTCTTACTTTCACTTACTGTGATTGAAGGACTATCTTCCACGATTACCTTAAAAGGAAAAGAACTCGTGGACACTCCATCAATGGTTAATGCATTATGTTTAATCATGGTTTCACTCCTCTCAATCCTTGCTGACGTTCTAATTCATACACTAATTTCTCTCCAACCATCTCCGCAAGTCGGTGAAGGTCAGTCTCTTCTCTTACTGTGTTACCTGTAATAGTGATATGAATGGTTGGTAGATTGCTTGTCATGGTCTTTGCGATTCCTCGACCAATTGCACCCAATGTTTGTTCATTCAAAGGCAACACCGCTTCTTTTCCTGCTTCACCACCAACCATCAGGCTATTGCCATTCATTCCAAATGCAGTTGGTTTGGTTAGAATACCACCTTTGGCATACCAATCGATGGAAATTCTAGGAATTCCACCCTTCAACCAATCAAGAGGATTGGCAGACCCAGACACCCTAAAGTGAGGGAGGGGTATATGCGGCCAGCGAATTTGGAAGTTAAAGAGATTTTTGATGGCATTGATAGCGTTACTCACGGCATCTTTTGCCCCATTGATGGCATTGGAAATGGTATTCTTGACACCATTCCAAACGGATGACACCGTGCTTGAAATGCCATTCAAGACACTAGAGACCGTGTTTCGGATACTGTTCCAAATATTGGAGACTGTTGAGCCGATGTTAGATAAAATACTGGATATGGTCGATTGGATTGCTGTCCAGACGGAAAAAACAACTGAACTAATGGCGGACAGTAAGTTTGCAATGGTATTTTTGATACCTGTCCAAGCAGTTGTGATGTACTGGGCGATGAAGTTTAAAGCTAATGAAATCAGGGACTTTATTCCCTCCCAAGCCGTAGCTAGGACTTGTTTAATGGTATCCCACGCTCCAGTCCAATCACCAGTGATAACCTGCATGACTGCCTTAATGATACCAAGCACCACATTGATGGCAGTCTCAACCACAATCTTTATCATCTCCCAAGCAGTTGTGATGATAAGTTTGATATTTTCCCAGCTTGCTTGGATGAGCGGCCCAAGAATAGTCATCACAGTTTGAATAACCGTAGTGATAGCATTCCATACCGTGGTTGCAGCATTTAGAATCAATTGCTGGTTTTCAGTCCACCATGTGGTTAGGGTTCCCCAGATGGACATAACAAAACTAGAAATCTGCTGGATAATCATGGACAGAAAGGCATAGATACTATTCCAGATTTCCGTCACAGCCGTTCGAAAGCCTTCGTGGTTCGTCCAGAGTTCTTTTAACCCAACAATCAGTAAGGTAATGGCGGCTACAATACCAACAATAATCCCCACAATCGGCAAAAATGCCGTTATCATTCCAACAACGGTTGTCCCCATAGCGGCTGCCGCAACCTGTAAGCCCAAGAAAACAGGAAGTAACATCCCTACCACGGCTAAAATACCTGTGAAGATAATGACGACTTCCTTGATGGGACTGGATAAGTTGGTAAACCAAGTCGATAGTTGACTAACAATGTCTGCCAAACTTTGAAAGACTGGAATAAGCATCTCCAGAATCGGTTGACCGATTGCTGCTAGAGCATTAGTTCCAGACTGTCTTAAGTTACCCATAACGTTTTCCAGTCCGTCTGATTCCCTTGCAGCTTGTCCCAAGGCTCCAGAGAGTTCATTGCCGTCCTCTACCATTTGAAGGAGGGTTAACTGCTTCTGAGCTTCTGATAGTTCATTGAAGGACTTTCCATAGAGCTTGTTCGCCGCTGCATTACGAGTGGTTTCTGTCGCAGAAATACCTAGAGCTGCGTCATTTTCATAGTTTCCTTTGAGGAAGGATTGCAGGTTTTCGGTGACTTCTTCGATGGATTTGTCGTAAAATGCTGCCCCATCAGCCGCTGCTCTGGTGGCACGAGTAGTCAGATCCAAAGCCTGAGCCGTATCCATCCCAGAGGTTTTGGCAAAGGAAGCCATCTGAGTGAAGGAGCCTTGAAGACGCTCTGGAACAATGTCCATCTCTTCCCCAATCTTATTGAGTGCATCCTTAGCAGCATTCTCCATATCTCCAAAGACGGTAGAGAATTGGGCATTGCTGGCTTGAAGTTGAGCTGCCGCAGACATGGACTCTGTTCCGACTTCGAAGATTTTCTGAGAGATGTCTGCTAGCTTCTCACTGGTCGCTTGAAGTGCCTCAGCCCGAATGGTGTCAGACATGGCTTTCATGCCATCTTGAGCACCATCGGCAGAGGATTTAGTCTCATCCATCTCGTTGTTCAGGTTATTGAGAGCGGTCTTTGCTTGGTTCAACTCAGCTTCCATCTTATTGGCTTCAATGGAATTCTCACCATATTCACTCTTTGTCAAGGCTAGTTGCTTTTCGAGATTGGAAATTTGTTTTGAAACAATTTCTGACTGCGCTCCAATCTTTTGTTGGGCTATTGCATTGCGTTCTGCTTCGGAACTATTGGATGACAAAGCACTTTCTTGTAACTCAAATTGAGACGTGACCTTGTTCATCTCACTTGCTAACTGCCCCTGCTCCACTTGGAGTTTATCTAATTGTTGAGCCGCTGAACTACTTGCTCGACCGTGATTCTCAAGTGTTGATGACACATCAGCTAACTTAGTTTCATAGGACGTTAGCAGCCTTTGAGTAGTTTCCACCTCACGTTGAAAGGCACGGTACTGGTCTGCCCCAATATCCCCAGCCTTAAATTGAGCTTCCACCTGTGATTGGGCTTGACGGAGCGTTGCCAATTTTTCTTTGGTTGTCTCGACTTGTTTTGCCAAGACTTCCTGCTTTTGAGTAAGGAGGGTGACATTGCCTGTATCAAACTTGAGAGCCTTATCAATTTGTCTTAGTTCTTTGGTAGCTTCAGATGCTTGTTTGTTCACACCCTTTAGGGCATCTTGTAAGGGTTGGGTATCGCCACCAATTTCAATTGTAATCCCCTTTATGTTTCCAGCCATAGTCCCTCCTTTCTACCATCAGAAATTATCAAAATCAGCTTGAGTTGCCGGGCGTGTTTGAGAAGTTTCTCGAGTACGCATCTCCACATAGTCCGTTTGATAGTCAAGTGCCATTCCAATAGAGATATGTTTTAAATCGTCAATGGTCAGACCAGTCTCCTTACAACAGGAGAAATAACTCTCTACTGTGAAGATTTCCTCACTCGCTGTTTCTGTTTCATCTGCTTTTTTCTGGTTGACATCCCTTGGTTCAACATATTCATCAAGACAGGGGCTACTTCCTGCACTGGAAATTCTTCCATCTCCATATAAAAATCCACAAATGGTTTCACTCGTGGATTGGCAGATTTGGCAAAGACCCAAAAAATCCGATGGAAAAATGTCATATCGAAATCAGACAGAATAGAAACATCAATATGATGTGCCTGTAAATCTTCTCCTTCTTCCAACTGGTCTAGCTTATCCAAGATAGCTTGACTATTGACCATAGAAAAGAGATCTTGGAAATAGTCCTTACCAAACTGCTCTTTATAAGCAATTGGTGTGTAGGCATTGGTTGCTAACTCGTAGGTTGTTCCTGCTATGGTAATACTTTCTCTCATTGCCTACTCCTTACTTACGAGGTTCAAAAACTGCCTTGAACCAGTTTTGACGAATTTCATCACTCGTTTCCTCCGTTGTTCGTCTACGTACAACCTTATCAAGAGGGCGAGGACTGGCAGTAAAGGTCAACTCTACCTCATTGATATCCGAACCTGACTTGGTTTTTGAACCAACAGTCGGACGAGATGCGTAACAATAATACAAAACGTGTAATGTTTCTTTTTTATCCCCTTCAAAACGGAACATCAACGCAAAATTTTTCTTTTCGCTATTTGCGATTTCTGAAATGGTATTTGTCGTTGCATCTAACTGCTCTCCGAGGACTCGAGTCAAAAATTCCTGCGTTAGAAGAGCAACTTTTAGCGTTCCTTCATAACCATCGTTTGACTCCGTTGTATAAAAATTGATATTGTCCGCCTTATAAGAACCCTTGTCTCCTGTTGGTTCAAGGGTTAATTCTGCAGCACCACGAAGTCGTTCCACATTGCCATATGTCAACGTACCATCAGAACCTTCGCTTGTAACTTCCGCCCAATGGACATCTTGTAGCCCAAAGGTGACCTTATTCTTTTCAGCCATATTATCCTCCGTGTAATGTAATGTAATAGGTTATTTGATAGAGTTTCTCAGATGAGATATAGGTCTCTACTTTTTCAAAATAAATAAGGTGGCTGTCAAATAATGACTCCACCTTTTGTTCAGTTGCTAAATCTTTCTTAGTGGTATAGAGTTCCACTTGCAGGTTATTCAGCTTATGATAGGTCCAATTGTCTGCACCATGATTATCTGAATCAGTCATCAAATATACTAGATACGGTGGTCTTGGACGACTCCCTTCTTCAAAATGATGGTAGGCGACTGGGAGCTGTAATTCTTTGAGAATGGAGTACATTTCACTCAGTAGCATGTCTTATCACACTCGCTTTCTCAGCTTTTCTTCTAAGGATTGTATCGCTTGTTTCTCAATGGGAGCGATATGCTTGATTCCCTCAACTCGCCCACCAGAGCTTTTGGCATGACCATTTTCTAATAGATGCGTCAAGCCTGGCGTTCGATTATGAATGGTTTTGGTTAAACCTGTACTGGTATCAATCGTTGCTTTACTCTTCCACCCTTTGGCATAAGATCCACTCTTTCTAGGTGACGTTGCTCTCAAGGTTTCAATAGATTCCTCAGTGACTTCCTCTACAATTTCACGCATCACCTCTGTAGTGTCCTGCACATACTCAGCTAGCTCATTTGCGATGGCAGATTCTAGTGCACCCAATTCAATTCTAGTCATAAATCTCCTCCTTAATGGCGACTATGTAAATCAGTTGCCTTGGCACTGTATCTCCATCAATCGACTCAATCTCATAGGTTTGACCACGAAATTGAATGCGTGTCGTTAAAGAATGAAGTCCAAGAATTGCTTTTTCATACCTGAGGGTGAACTGGACTTTCTCTTGTTCCAGTTTCGTCACCCTCCCATCCCTTTCGGTCAAGGTGAGAGGACGGCAAGAGCACCACCGTTCAAATAAAGGTATCCATGTCGAAGTTTCATTGCCAATCTCATCTTGAACAATCTGTCGAACATGAAATGACAATCGTTCCCTCAAAGGTGCAATCTTCATCAGAACACATCCTTTCGTTCAGCCAACAATAAGTGATAAAGCGTCTCCTTCAACTCTCTATGATTTGCATCTTCTCTGTGTTCATAAAGATAGGCAACCCCGTATAGGATTGCCGTCTTTAGAACTTCTGAATAAATTGATTGTCGCAAAATATCTTCACAGAGTTGTTGACTGGTTTCAAGCAATTGCTCAATCAGTCCATCCTCATCATCGTGTTCCACTTTGAGATACTGTTTTGCTTCTGCTAAACTAACCATAACTACTTAGCCTTTACAGTTAGAGTCTTAACAGCTTCAGGTAGAACTAACTTACCATCCACACGTTGTGAAGCAAGAAAACCAATCTGTCCATTGTTGGCATAGAGTTCATTCAGACGTTTGAAGGTACGTCCCTGCCGATCTGCAATCCAATAATATGAGAAATCACCAAATGCAATGGCTTTGTTTCCTGCTTCAGGAAGTGGGGCAAAGGTTGATGTATAATATGGTCGATTTAGAATCAAATCTGGTTGTCCAGCTTGAGTGGATGGCTGCCAAATGTAATTACCGTTATTGTCCTTGAGTTTACGGATAGCTTTGACAGTCGTATCATGTAAAATCCAAACTGCGTTCTTACGGTATGGGGCAGGGAGAGAATGATACAGTTCAATCATGTCGTCAAAGGTAATATCCTTTGTAGCAGTCGTTGGACCTGTAACTTCTGCCTGAGTAAAGATTCCAGTTGGTTTCTTAGAACCATCACCAATCAAGAATGCTTTTTCTTCTTCCGTTCCAATACGACGAGCAAATTCAGCTGTCATATAGGATTCAAGGTCAAAAACTGAATCGTTAAGCAACTCTTCAGAAATACGAATAGCAGTCCCAATCTTATGAGAGTCTAGTGTCACCTGACCAAAGGTTTCTTCTGTTTCAGGATAAAGGCCATTTTCATCCATCCATGATGCTGAACCGTGTCCAGTCACAACAGGAATCTTACGCTCACCACTAGAGGTTTTGATGACAGTCGCAAGGCTACGGAAGAAATTCTCTTCTTGTAATCCTTGAACCAATTTCTTCTCATACTCATCAGGAACAAGATGACCACCTTCGGTATCTTCTCCTACTCGAAGGACGTCTTTAACATCAAAGAAGTGACGCTTACGGACACTTGTCCAAAATGTCTTGGCATAGCTATCTGAAGCCACACCTTTCTTTTCCTCTTCAGAAGTCTTGTCATTCAAAACTGTAGTGGGCTGCCCAATTAGAGCCTGTGATGCTGGTTGAGAAAGTTCAAGGTCAATCTTTTCTTGTCGCTCCAATCGAGCAATCTCTTGATTGTAGAGGTTGATTTTTGCTTCCATATCATCATAGCGTTTGGAATCTTCCTCTGATACCAGTCCGTCTTCTGAGCGAACAGAGTCAAGGAAGGTTTTTGCTTGTTGCCAAGCTAGGTTACGTTTTTCTTTCAATTCAAGTAATTTAGACATCAGTTCATATTCCTTTCGTTATTTGAGCAAATTCAATCGTTTTTCCAACTGATTGATAGGGATTGTTTTCTTTGGTTGTTGGACTTCAAGTTTCGCCTGCATTTTTACAAGTAAATCTTGTTGTGCAGTATTTCGACTGAAAGAATAACTCTCGGTGTCCATTCCATGTTCCTCTTGTTTGTCAAAGAGAATCTTGTCCGCAAAGCCGAGATCAACAGCCTTTTTGGCATTGAACCAAGACTCTGAGTCCATGAGGTGTGATAGCTTGGTTCTTGAAAGTCCTGTTCTTAATTCATAGGCATTGATGATGGATTCCTTAATCTCTCCCAACATTTCAATGACCTTCTGCATATCCTTGGCTTCACCTTGTGCGACTGTCCAAGGATTGTGAATCATCATCATGGCAACTGGACTCATAGAAACCGTTGTACCTGCCATGGCAATGACACTAGCAGCACTTGCGGCTAAGCCATCAATTACGACATGGACATCACCTTTGTAATCCATCAACATGTTATAGATTTGAGCCGCCGCAAAAACATCACCCCCTGGACTATTAATCCAGAGGGTGATGTCTCCACTTCCTGCATGTAAATCATTTTTAAATACTTGTGGCGTGACTTCATCGCCAAACCACGTCTCATCAGCAATCTGTCCTTCAATACGAAGTGTTCGACCACTATCATCTTCTGTAAAATTCCAAAACTTATGCATCCATATCCTCCTCAGATTGAGTTTCTTGTTCTAACGGTGCTTGTTTCATAAAGCCACCCGCATCCTTCAGTTTCGTCATGTTTCCATTTATCAAGTAGAGATTGCCTCCTTCCTCATCTGAAAGGAGATTCAAGTCCTCAAGTTCACGAATATCATTCGTCGACAGCCAGCCATTTTGTCTCCCAATCGCATAGCCATTCATTCTACTCTGATAGTCTCCACGAAGAAGACCATCTACATTGAACTTCACAAAGTAGGTTTTCTTTTCTTCAGGTAAAAAAAGAGACCTCTTGAAAGCCTGTTCGAGACGAACTACCCAGGGGTCTAAGGTATATTTAACAAATTCTAGAGATTGTTGCTCAATGTTTGAAAATGAGGATTTCTCCAAGTCACCAACCATATGAGGTGGAATGCGGTAGAGCCTTGCAATTTCATTAATTTGGAATTTTCTAGTTTGGAGAAACTGGGCTTCTTCAGGTGGAATGCCTATTTGAGTGTATTTCATCCCTTCCTCAAGAACTGCCACTTTATGGGCATTGGTTACCCCATTGTAGACTGCATTCCATGAATCTCTCACTCGTTTGGGATCCTTGAGAATCCCTGGATGTTCCAAAACACCACCAGGATTTGCACCATTCTTAAAGAATGATGCACCATAGTTTTCCGTAGCCAAGGTCATACCGATGGCATTTTTTGCAAGGGCAATTGGAGAATAGCCAATCAATCCATCAAAACCCAGACCTGGAACATGGAGAACATCTTCTGCTCTCAAGATAGCATCTCCCTTTTCCTTAAAGTTTGGATTTTCTTCTGACTGACGCTTGTATTTGTAGTAGAGCTTACCACTCTCGTCTCGATGAACTGACATCTTATCTGGTAAGAGTGGGTAAAGACTGATTACCTGTCCACTCCTATCTCGGATAATCTGGACATAGGCATTGCCCCATATCAGAAGATGGGTCATCAAGGTTTCTCTAAAGACGAAAGATGACATCTCAGGGTTAGGTTCATCATGTAAGAGAAAATAAAGGGGATGTTCCACCTTCTTCTCCTTTCCAGTTGCCGTTCTCTCAAATACATGAATGGGTAATGAAGCAACTGCTTCAGCTAAGATACGGACACAAGCATAGACAGCTGTCGTCTGCATAGCTTTAAACTCATCCACATTCTCCCCACTGGTCGTTCGTCCAAACAGATAGGAAAAGTCCTGGCCTTCATAACTATTCCGTGGTTTATCCCTAGCACGCTTACGTCCCAGTAAATCTAGTAGTCCCATACTTCCTCCTTTTGAGTACGAAAAAAGCACCTCGATTGAAGTACTTATCGTTTGTTCTTAGATGTTTTTCATCTCTCCTTCTTCAAGTAGATACCATGTTCTATCACTTTCTTGAAATAGATAAATGTAATCTGCCAGGGTATCCTCTGCCAATTGACTGATGTCACCGATAAAACGATGTTGCTGGGCATTCCCCTGTAAGTCATCGTGTTCGATCTTATCAAGACTATCTTCAAGCTGAATGATATCACCTTTCTGAAGTAATGCACGAATTTCTTTGCTTGATTTAAAGTGTTTCTTTAGAAGTTCCCCAGTGTATTCTGGATATCCTTCATACGCTACCTCGATTGTTTGTGCTGTATGGTTTTTAGTCAATAATCCAATCCGCGCTTTTGTTGCCATTGTCTTGTTCTCCTCTTCTTTTGTTGTGTACATATTAACTCTAAAGAGAAGTATTATCCAGTCATTTCTGCATTATTTTTGAATAAATTTTTAGCTAAAAACTCAATATTCCGCGTTCATCATAAACACTTCCTTCATCGGTTTGATGACGAATACAACGGTCCAGTCCCATAATGAGTGCTACAATACCGTCAATCTTCTCGACTGACTTTTCCTTGTCAGGCTTGATATTACCAGCAGGGTCTTGTCTCATGACTACGTTTTGTCCCATCCATTTCAGAACTGGATGCCCACCATGTTGAATCTTGCCTTCCATCATAAGTTTATAGAGTTCCTTTGATGGTGGACTCATATCCTTGTACCCTTGACCGAAAGGCACCATGGTCAAGCCCATTCCTTCTAGATTCTGAACCATCTGCGTCGCATTCCAACGGTCATAGGCTATTTCCTTGATATGATAGATTTCCGATAAGTCTTCAATAAACTTTTCGATAAACCCATAGTGAACAACATTCCCCTCTGTAGTTTTGATGTATCCCTGACGCTCCCAAACATCATATAGAACATGGTCACGTCGACATCTCAGTTCCAATGTATCTTCAGGTAGCCAAAAGAAAGGCAGAACGATATAGTTTTCCTCTTCAAATCTAGGAGGGAATACCAAAACAAAAGCCGTTATATCTGACGTACTAGAAAGGTCTAAACCTGCATAACAGCTACGACCCTTGAGACTTTCATATTGGATAGGATCATTTCCCTTCGCATAAACATGTTCTGGAATCCAAGCAACACTTGAGCTTGTCCACATATTTAGACGGAGCTGCTTAAAGACATTCTCTTCTGCAGGATTGTCAAGTGCCTGTTGGTAGGCTTCTCTCACACGGTCAATCCCAATTGTATGCCCTAGTGAAGGGTTGGCCTTGAGCCAGTTGGCTTCATCATTCCAATCATCTTCATCAGATAAACCATAAACCACAGGATAGAAAGACGTATCCTTCTTTCTACCATTCAGAATATCCAATGCTTTGGTATGTAACTCATAACAGATAGAGTTTCTATCCGTTCCAGCTGTCGTGATAATAAAAAAGAGGGGTTGTTCCCTTGCGTCTCCTGACCCCTTGGTTAATACATCATACAAATGACGATTAGGCTGAGCGTGGATTTCATCAAAGACCAAGCCAGATACGTTTAATCCATGTTTTGTCCCAGTCTCTGCAGAAAGAACTTGGTAAAACCCCGCATTAGAATAATTTACAATACGCTTGGTTGCTCCCATTATCTTTGATCGCTTTTCCAAAGGGCGACTCATCTGCACCATTTGCTTGGCTACATCAAACACGATTGACGCTTGGTTTCGGTCACAAGCGGCACCATAAACTTCTGCACTAGCTTCATTATCCGCATATAGTAGATAAAGAGCGATAGCTGCCGCTAGCTCAGACTTGCCATTCTTTTTTGGAATTTCTATATAGGCTGTTAAGAATTGGCGATTACCATCTTCCTTGACAATTCCAAATAGATCACGGACAATCTGTTCCTGCCACGGCAACAAATCAAATCGCTTTCCTGCCCACTTGCCTTTGGTGTGGGAGAGGTTATTGATAAATGTTACTGCCCTATCAGCCTTTGCCTTATCATAGTGTGAGGTTGGAAGCATGAATGGACTTGGTTCATAATGATAGCTCATAAAATTCCTCCTAACAAATCTTCCATTTCATCACCAGTACCAACTTCCGCATCCATCGTCGCTAATCGGTTTCGTGCTGATGGTGTCAAACCAAATTGTTCACAGAATTTAAGCATGATTTTTAGATTAGTCTGGCTGATAGAGACTTGAGGGACTTGTTGGAGATAGCCATTTGGAGTTTTGATAATGGAGCCATGCTTAGATAGGAACTCTTCCGCCTCTTTCCAGCGAGCGTAGGCTTGACAGTAACCTGCAAAAGCAGTCATGTCCATTTCGGTTAAAATTCCCATCTGTTCGAGAATTTTTCCCATCCGTTTCCACTCCTTCTTTGCATCATCTTCAAGCCACTGTGGGCAACGTGGGGCTTTTTGTTTGGGTTTGACTTCATTCGTAGGGAGTGGTCGCTTACCAGGATTTCCCTCAAGTATTTTCATATTCGTAGGCTTTGGTTTTCGCCCCCTGATTGCCACAATCTCACCTCCTTTAGAGTAAGAAAAAAGAACTCATTTCGAGTTCATTCTTAAAGTTCATTAAAGTTATCAAGTACAGCCTGACAAACAGTTCTGTCAATGTCGTCCATGTTATCTATTTCATTCCCATATCTATATTGGTAGATATATTCACCATCACGTTTTATTGTCAGTATTCTAATCCAAGCACCGTCTATATTCCTTGGGTCTGTTGTGTCTTCACGGAGAAACTCACAAATGTAATGTCTGTCTCCAACCGTTCGAGTCATAATTTCCCACATCTCACATTACCTTTTCTACGATATCAATTCCATACAAAACATTTAAGCAACTGCCGTTTTCCCACTTAACTAAGAGTGAACCAATGTCGTCTACTCCAATAACTGTACCAAGTGTTCCTTTAGGAACTGGATGTGGGTCATCCATTCTAACTAATCTAACCTTAGTCCCAACCGGATAGATTGTCTTTAGGTTATTGAAAATTTTTGCGTCCATGTTATTCTCCAATCTTTTCAAATGCCCACTTAACTGCATGTCCAAAGTCTTCGAATGTTCCTGCTTCTTGATAAATGCGGTCAAATCTGCGTTCAAAGTTTTCAAACTCTTCAAGACTATCAGTCGTTTCGTAAATCTCAACTTCTGTTCCTTTATATCCATTCGATGCAACGATGACCCAATCTTTGTAAGGAATGATGCTTGCGGTTGCTGGGTAGATGTCGTAAAGTTTTTCAAGTGTTGTTGTCATGGTTTTGTTCTCCTCTTCCTTTGTTGTGTACATATTAACTCTAAAGGAGACATATATCCAGTCATTTCTCGATTATTTTGAAGATAGTTTCGATAATTCTTCGCTTGCTAGAATGGCACATCCAATGGCATAGACAACTGTTACCGTCACACCATTTCCAGCTTGTTTATATAGTTGGGCATCAGAGTTTACTGCTTGGGCTTTCTCGAACAAATCATCAGAAAAACCTTGTAGGCGAAAACATTCTCGAGGGGTTAAGCGTCTGATTTTTACAACTCGATCATTCCAAACCACAGCACCCATTTGACCACCACAGGAGAGGTTATGGGCAATTCCCTTCCCAACTCTTGCTCGTCTCGTTGGAGAGTTGGGATAGGATAAATCCACGGAATCTCCTACCTCTGCAACTTGATAACCTTGCTTCGTACCATTTCTGACCTTGATGCCTTCGAGAACACCATGACGGTCTTGAGAGGTCAATGTGAACATTGGCTCATCCTGTTCTTTGAGCCTACGTCCATTTTGACGCTTGTTGATTCGATTGGGTGTCAGAATGGGTTGAATTTCGAGTACTCCAGAATTCATCGCAGTCCGTTTTGTAGCTCCAGCAGTATATCGTGCAGTGATACAACGTGCCTCATCTGTCAACTTTGGTTCTGTCAAAGATTGGTCAATTAGATAAAGACCTGTCTTAGCACCCAGTCCCCCACCCTCACCAACAAGAGTTGTGGCAATTCCACTAGGGTCGTAGACACGGTAGCTTTGCATGCCACCTACAAGTTGCTTAAGATGGCTACCGCTTTCTCCGCTGATAGGTAGTACTTTGCGTCGACCTCTGCTTCTAAGATGTCCGAGAGTGTAGATGCGTTCTCGATTTTGGGGAACTCCGTAGTCTTTTGAATTGAACACTTGCCACTCAAGGTCGTACCCTGCTTCATCCAAGATAGAGAGATAGTCGAGATAATCTCGTCCCCCGCCACTTGATAAAAGTCCCTTAACATTTTCAAGGAGTATCCACTCGGGTTTATCTTCTTCCTCTTGGCTTTGGAGGAGGTCAACAAATGTAAAAAAGAGTCCACTTCGTTCACCGTATAGTCCTGCTCGCTTCCCTGCGATAGACACATTTTGACAAGGGCTTCCCGCAGTCCATAAATCTGCTTTTGGAAGTTGTGTTGGGTCAATGCTTGTGATGTCGTCATGAAACCATTCTCCTTTCGTGTCATACATTGCTTCATAAGATTTTCGTGCAAACTTATCCTTTTCACAGTAACCGATACATTTGAACCCAGCTAATTCCAAACCACGACGAAAACCACCCACTCCTGCAAAGAAATCAAGAAAAGTTAAGGTCATACCGACTCCTCCATCATTGAATAAGCTTCATCAAAGGTCAATGTCTGTCCATCGCGCAACACCGTCACGTTATGATTTCCTGTTGACTCTATATAACGTTTGACAATGACATCCACAAACTTCTCATCCAACTCAATGCCGTAACAAACCCTTCCAGTTTGGTCGGCGGCCATTAGGGTTGAACCAGAACCAAGGAATGGATCAAGAACAATCGTCCCACGCATGGATGAATTTTGAATAGGATAGGCCATGAGCGGAATGGGTTTCATCGTTGGATGGTCCTTACTGGATTTAGGACGGTCATATTCCCAAATGGTTGTTTGTTTACGGTCACTGAACCATTGATGTTTTCCCTTTTGTTTCCAGCCATAAAGACAGTTATGAGTAACAATTCCATCTGCAATATAATGTTCATATTTTTCAACAGCAAGAGAATAAACAGGTCCACTGAATCCTTTTGTAAGAACCTCATCAATTACGCCCCAGTAAAAATTTTCTCTCGTTTCCTTTTCATAAGTTTTTGGAATTGGAACTTGCATAATTTGAGGGATCAGATTACAAGCATTGATGCGAGCAGTTACTCGTTTACTAAATGCCTCATGTCCATTTCCTTTGTGAATGAGTGGGTATTTGATATTTCGACCATAGTCAACAAGCAAACGTCTAGCATTATCTAATTGAATTTGGCTATCCAAGTTATCATAAATCATATCGACATGATGAGATGTGCGTTGAGTTTCTTTCTTTGGAAGTCCTCTATCCATTTCCCAATGAGTATAAGGAATACCGTACTTGAGGGCTAATAACTGTTCGTGGCACTGGGCTGTTACTTTATCATCAAATACATCAATGACCCAAGCCTCTTCACCTTTCTCTCCACGAAGTCTCGTTTTCAAACCAAATCCCCTCGAGTTATAGAGTTCAGTAATCCCTACACGCCAACGGTCTCCTTTACGCATAAGATAGGTACAATAATTGTTTTTTGTTGATTCATTAAAACGAACCGAAAACTGATGGTTATCCGTAGCCCACGTTATTTTATTTCCAATTTTTATACCGTATAAGGTGCCATTATAATATCGAGAAGCTGTTTTTATCTCATAGCCACCATTACGCATCCCCAGAATTGTTCCTGAATAGGAATTGTAACTAATGACCCTATCACCATCCTTTAAGTCTTCTATTGGAACGGGACCATTTATAGTTTGAACAATCGTACCTGCTGGCTGACATGGTTCATGTTGCCACTGATAGGGACTACGTCCAAGAACTAAGGAGTTCTTCTTCCAAATGCAACACCCACTGAGGTAGAATCCCGCCTCTTTAAATGCCTTTCGGAAGTTCAGTCCTTCTGTATCCGCATGGAATACATAGATTGAACCATCAGACTCCATATGTTTTTCTACTTGAGTGAACATATCAAAAAGAAACTGGTAAAAGTCACTATCAGGCATATTGTCATTGAGAATCTTTCCAGCTGTTTCTTCTACATCAACATTATAGGGAGGGTCTGTCACAACCAAATTTGCCTTTTTATCACCTAAAAGTTGGTCATAAGTTTCAGCTTTCGTAGAGTCTCCACAAATCACTCGATGCTTACCAAGTTGCCAAATGTCCCCTCGTTTTGAAAAGGTGGGTTTCTTCAATTCCTCTTCAACATCAAAGTCATCATCTGATAGGTCTTTATCATGAACATTCGACAGGATATCGTCAATTTCTGGTGGTTCAAAACCAGTCAGGTCGAGATTGAAATCCGATTCCTGTAAATCCAAAAGCAAGTCCGCCAAAAGTTGGTCGTCCCATTGACCGGTGATTTTGTTAAGGGCAATGTTCAGTGCCTTTTCATCTTCTTTGGATAAATCGACAATGACACATTTGGCGGTTTCATAGTCTAAGTCCTTCAATACAGTTAATCGTTGATGGCCACCAATTACCGTCAAGTCTTTATTGACGATGATGGGGTCAACGTAGCCAAACTTGAGTAGACTTTGCTTAATCTTTTCATACTCCTTATCACCCTTTTTAAGTTTTTTTCGAGGATTGTAGGAGGCTGGGTGTAATTCAGACAATCGAATTTCTCTAATTTCCATTGTTGGTTGGCTTGTCATTGGTTTCTCCTTTATAAAAGCGTGATTGAATGTAACACGAATGGCTACAAAATTTCCTATTTGGATTGGCATAAGATAAAAATGACCTGCCACATTGCTGGCAAGTCAAATCTTCATATGCAGTTTTTGATTTGTCGTGTTCGTCAGAATGAGTGGCCCACCAGACTTTACGACATTTATCCGAACAGAACTTCTTTGGTCTTCCTATTTTATGAATTTTAAGTGTTTGATAACACTGTGGGCAACGGAGTCCGTCATTCTGGTCGGCTTTTGCCATTTGCTTTGTCGCCGCTCCATGACCAAGCAATGCTGGATTTCGTTTACAGTATTTCTTAACGGAATCTCTAGACAGTCCTGTAGCCTTACCGATTAAGCCATAGCCAAGACCTTCTCCTCGCATTTTCCAGATTTGTTTGCGTTGACTTTCGTCCATTTGTTTTCCTTTCAAACAAAAAAGGACTAAAAACAACTATTTTCACCATTGTTTCTAGCCTTTTTCACTATTATTATTACCAAAATGACATACTAGGGAACGCTACATCCCCACACTGGAAACGTGATAACGGTGGGAAGGAACGTCAAAATGAAGCGATTTTAATGTACCCGCTTGCGAATTTTGCGAAATTGCACGTTTGAGGGGGCGTCGGTCTTAGTCTCCCAAGGGTTTAGAGATTCCATCCCCCCTCCCCCAAAGGGTTAAAAATTGGATACTATTGTAACGAAACTCCAAGACTAAAATCGATACGTATACTCCACATATCGGTCAGTCGTCATGGTCTTCCTATCATGACAAGACTTACAAAGTGCTTGCCAGTTTGATTGATTCCAAAAGAGTTCTTGGTCACCTCGGTGGGGTGTGATATGGTCAACCACTGTTGCTTTGGTTAATCGACCTTTGACTTTACATTCAACACAGAGTGGATGAACTTTTAAGTAACGAAGTCGTGCTTTATTCCACTGGGCATTGTATCCTTTGGCTTTGGTTGACTTGGCATCCAGTTGATGGTTTCCCTTATGGTTGTCACAATACTTGTGACCATAGGATACTAAGTTAGGACAACCATTTTGTTTACAAGGTGTGCTTGGTCTTCTTGGCATTTTACTTCTCCCAAGGAAGATTTTCTTTCGTGAAATGTCCGAAGCAAGATGTTTTGGTGTAGTCTACATTCAAGAGATGAAGTTCCTTAATGATACCTTGTGGGGTCAAGTCGTAGCGTTCACGAATCATTCCTTCCAGTTGTGTTGAGGTGTAGCGACTGGTTCCAAAGGTTTCTACATATACCGACACAGGTTCTGCAACTCCAATGGCATAGGCTAATTGTACTTCACATCGTTTCGCATACCCTTCTCGAACAATATCCTTAGCAATCTTTCGTGCCATGTATGCTGCTGAGCGGTCAACCTTGCTTGGGTCTTTTCCAGAGAAAGCACCGCCACCATGATGTGCAAAACCACCATAGGTATCGGCCACAATTTTTCGACCAGTAACTCCTGCATCCGCAAACGAACCACCAAGAACAAAACGTCCGGTCGGATTGACTAGAACTTTGAAATCTAGATTCTGACGGTAACGAAGTGCTACTGACATCATAGCTTCAGTCACAATTCGTTTCACTTTGGCAAGGTTGGCTATTTCAGTATGTTGGATGGAAACTAAAAAGGTATCAATCCGTTTCTTCTCATAGTCGTAGGATACCTGTGCTTTCGCATCCTTTCCAAGTAAGGGGTGACCAAGCGACATCAGTTTCTCAAGGACTCGGGTTGCTAGAACATAAGGAAGTGGCAGGTACTCAGGTGTTTCGTCTGTCGCATAACCAAACATCATTCCTTGATCACCAGCACCTCCATTATCTACTCCTTGTGCAATATCTGAGCTTTGGAGTCCAAGTAGGTTAGTTACCCGAACATTTTTCATACCAAGTGGCTCGACAACCTGACGAACAATGTTCTCGAGATTAAAGTAATGTCTAGTTGAAATTTCACCAGCTACCACAACTTGGTTATCCTTGATTAAAGTCTCAACTGCCACTCGACTTGATTTGTCATACTTTAGACACTCCGTCAAAATGGCATCTGAAATCTGATCACAGATTTTATCTGGGTGTCCAACTGAAACTTGTTCACTAGAAATAATCATAATTCCTCCACGCAAAAAGCCCAACCTTTATGAGGCTAGGCTTTACTTTATTTTACTGATTTTTGGCCTGCTTCGTAGGCTCTCTCCAATGCTCTTTTGATACCCCATACCGAAACATCGTAGAAGTCAAGATTGTCGCTCCAACGTTTTTCCAAGGTTTCTACAAAAAGTTCTTCTTTTGCAATTTCTGTTAAAAGGGCATTGAGTTTTTCTTGTTGACGCTTTGTCATGGTATTGTTCTCCTCTTCTTTTGTTGTGTACATATTAACTCTAAAAAGGAGATATATCCAGTCATTTCTGCATAAATTTAAAGATATTTTAAACAGTTAAAACCAGCAAAACCGCCTCAAGAATGGCTTCACGTTCTTCTGTTTCAGGATAGAGTTCCCATCCTCTGTCGTAAGAAACGATTGTTTCTTCAGCTACTTCAATATCTAATTTGAAAATACATCCAAGGTCAATTCCAACTTCTGAAGGTTGGGGACTAACCTTGGCAATGTAATCCACTTTTTGTCCCTGATAATCAATCCGTCCGTCAGTCCACATGGTTATTCTCCTTTGGTTTTTCTAGGTTTATATTACCCTATCAGCCAAAGAATATCCAGTCATTTGAGGGAGATTTTTATCTTTTTTGACATCTTAAGTATATCACATGTCTAGGTTGAAAATCAGTACTAAACCAGTACAAATTTAGTGCTAATTTAGTACCAATTTAGTGCACTCAACCATCACTAGATAGGGATGTGATAATCTTCCACCTTAAGTTCAAGACTTTTTGAAGTCCAACGATAACACTTGCGTAATTGTTTTAGAATCTTACGCCTACGATAAGCAAGTGTTGAATGACTGATTTCATAAATCTCTTCTAGTTCAGTCCAACTCTTGCCTAAGTAAATTAAATCCTTGGCTAATGGCTTCAAATCCTCAGGTATTAGCTCCATAACGAACTCAAAGTAGTAAAGATCCATTTTTAAGCAGTAGTAGGTATTAAGCAAACTACTGAGGTACTCTTGATTTTCTTGTTCTTGTTTTTCTCTAAAACTAAGAGAAATCAGCTCACTACGACCATGGTTTTTACTTTTCTTGACCTTTTCATGCTCTGACTTCTCAAATACCAGTGACTGAATCACACTATTCTCTGAGATAGGTCGATAGTTGAGCAATTTCTCCTGAACTAAATGTAACTTCATTTTCATGTCACGATAGTTTTTAGCTATATATTCCACCTTATCCATCTGTTCCTCCTACTTGTGCTTTAACAGCTTCAATCAGCCGTTCTTGTTGTGCATCTTTGTTTTCTAGTGCCTTGAGAATTTCCTCATCAATCGTTCCTTCAGTCACAATGTGTTGAATAACAACTGTCTCAGCCTCCTGGCCTTGACGCCAAAGTCGTGCATTTGTTTGTTGGTATAGTTCCAATGACCACGTTAAACCAAACCAGACCAAGTGGTGACCACCTTTTTGGAGGTTCAACCCATGACCAGCTCCAGCTGGATGAAGTAAGCCAACTGGGACATTTCCCTTGTTCCATTCACGAATATCTTCTTCTGTTTTCAACACCCGACTCTTTACATTGAGTTTTTCTAAACGACCCAGAATCCGAGCTAAGTCATGTTTGAACCAATAAGCAACTAAGACAGGCTCTCCATTTGCGGATTCAAGGATATCTTCAAGGGCATCTAGTTTCTGTTCGTGAAATGCCACAACCGAATGATTATCAGAATATACGGCTCCATTGGACAACTGAACTAACTTGTTCGTCAGGCTTGCAGCATTGGTAGCAGTTACTTCTAGTCCGTCTAACTCTGACAATACATACTCTTTCTTAAACTGACTGTACTTTTCTTTTTCCTTTTCTGACATACGCACCAGCTTCTTGGTTGAAATCAAATCAGGCATATCTAGATAATCTAGAGCCTTCATGGAAATGGTAATATCACTAATCTTGTCCTGAATTTGACACTCCGCATAATCCATAGGGATGTATTCATAGACAATGTTTCCATTGCGACGACCTTCTTCAAAGTAGCGACTACGAAACTCACCAATGAAGCAACCAAGACGTTCTCCTCCATCAATGACTTTAAACTCTGCGAACAAGTCCATTAACCCATTTGAGCTTGGAGTTCCTGTCAAACCAACGATACGTTTCATGTAAGGTCGCATAGCCATGAAGGCTTTGAAACGCTTGGACTGCCAAGACTTGAAAGAACTCAATTCATCAATCACTACCATATCCCACTTGAAATAGGGACTACATTGTTCCACCAGCCAAGGGAGGTTTTCACGATTGACGATATAGATATCCGCATCTTTCTGGAGAGCTACTTTTCGTTGCTTGGGAGTTCCCACAATTTTCGAATAACGCAAGTGACGCAACTCCGCCCATTGTTCAATCTCATCACTCCAAACAGTATTTGCGACTCGAAGTGGGGCAATAACCAAAACCTTAGTGACTTCAAATCTATCAAACATCAGCTCATTCACCGCAGACAAGGTTGTTGCCGTCTTCCCCATCCCCATGTCTAGGATGACTGCTGCATATGGGTGACCTATGATGAAGTCCTTGGCGACTACTTGATAGTTATGTAATGTCAATTTCATCTAACACTTCTCCAATCATCTCAATGCGGTCAATGACATAAACCGTAAAGCCTAACCGCTCGAACAGTTTATGTCTTGACACTTGTAACTTCCTTGGCTTCTGGTCGGGAGCCTTTACTTCCACCAAGCCAAAATTGCCATTGGGTAAAAACACCAACCTGTCTGGTACACCAGAAAAAGATGGTGATACCCACTTAGGACAAATGCCTCCTCTAGCTTTCACAGACTTCACCAAAGCTTGCTCAACGTATTTTTCTCTCATCGTTCTAAATCCTTTCGTCAAATTGAAGTGTGTAGGTCTAGTGCAGTCATTTCCAAAACTCCCCTTACTGGCTTTTTTTATAGTAATTTATGCTTATAGGATAGTTTTAGAAAAGACCAAAATAGACCTACACAAAATCAAAAAATGTCACTCATGTTGGTCGATTAACTAATTTGTTCTAGTAATTAGAATTTATTAGTTTTTGACAAAGGGTCAACGACCGACACGTTTCCAATCTCTCGCGACCTCTGGTGTGGAGGTAGACCGTAAAAAATGATGGTCACTAGTCTAAAAAATCATAGCCATCATCAACCAATTTCAAACCAAGAATGAAGTTACCTTTACTTGTCCGTTTTCGTTTAAAACCTGCCTGATCAAGAGCAGAATAAAAATCGGTCGTACTGCGTGTGTACTCCATGTTTTTGGCGCAATAGGCACGATACTGACTATAGAGCTCTCCTGATTTTTCTGACAACTGATCGCCAACTTGACAACAGTCACCAAGGAAGTGTCCTAACCAATCATTGGCTTCTCGGTAAGCTTTGACGGAAGTTGATACGGCAGCTGGTACCTTTGTTTTGAAGTTCGCTTTGATGGCTTTTTCTGCACCTTCGATAATCCAAGACATAATGGCTGGTGCTGCATTGTCATACAAATGGTCCGCAAAGTTTTTGATGTCAGAGCGACCTATGATTTTAGCGTTAAAAGGAATGACAACCAAACGTCGCCAAGTTCCATCATCGTTCGCACCTACTCTGGGTAGATGGTTAGTGTAAAGAACCAGCGTGTGTGAGGGCACGAAGTGGAAGGGATCCTTGTACTTCTTCTCGGCTTGGATTTCATCTGTTGAGGTAATCTGCTTAACAACCGCAGTATTGAGTCGCATCCCTTCTGCCATTTCAGAAGCAATGACCAGACGTTTCCCTTTAAGCTCAGCAAGCTCAGGACTGACATTTCGCTTGTTTGACATAGTTAAGGCATCCGCAGATAATTTACCTGAATAGCTACCTAGCACACGAGCGATGGTATTCCAAAAAGTAGACTTGCCGTTCGCTCCGCCTCCATAGGCAATAATCATGTGTTCCTGATAAACCTTACCTATGGCTGCCATACCAATAATTTCTTGAACATAATCAATTAATTCTTGGTCATTACAAAAAAAGGTAGCTAAAGTTTCCTGCCATAATCCCATTCCCTGATCACTAGGGGAGACTGCGGTTATTTTTGTTATGTAATCTTCAGGATTGTGTTCTTGTTGCCCATTTATTCCCTTTCGTAAATCATAGGTAGCCTCTGGGGTATTGAGTAATAAGTCATCACTATCTAATTCTGACAATTCTACTGAAAGCATTGGTTTAGCTGTATTATAGACAGCCATCAAATTCTTATAGTCACGATGTTTCATAACAAATTTATGAAACTCTTTAGCTGCAAGATAAGCTTTTAAATATTTCAATTGAAGTGGAGTTTCGACTGCATTTTCTAGACGCTTTCCTCCAGCCTTTATGGTTAATTCATCAATACCTGAAGACTGAAGTTGCTTATCTGCAGATTCCAAGAGTGCATTCGCTTCAGCAAGTTGTTCATCGGTAAAGTGTACAACTGCACCTAATGCCAACTGCTTATTTTCACGCCAGTGGGTTCCGTCATAGTAAAGATAGTCTGTTGCATTGGTATATGCGAGCCTGTTCGCATACTCTCTTGCAAGAACTCCCGCTTCCCCAACATCAGAGTAATCATCTGGTTTTAAAGTTTCTCGATTGAAAGCATCTGGAGCCACGTAGCCTTTAGATGTTTTTATAGTTCTGTTGTAGAATCGCACAGCACTTCCCCAGATGGAATCTAACTCTGCTTTATCCAGCGGTGGTACACATTTCTGAGCCTGCTCATCAAAGCCATCTCTTGCTTCTTGCGTTACCCCTAAACGTTTGACAATCTTAGCTGCAAATACAGACATCGTTGAATTACGACTCCCTTGCTGGATTGGTCCACTTGGAGGAGTATAGAAGTCTGCATCGAAATCTTCCTCGTCATCAAATGACACAGCTTGAAATATATCTTCATCAATAGTTAGCCAAGAATCATGCCATATAACCTGTGCATTGGGATTTCCAAAGAAGAACCTTGCCGCATCCTTAGCATTATCATCAAAAAACTTGTATTGATTACAGAGTTCTTCCTTCATAGTTACATAGACATCTTTATCAGTTACCTCATTGATTTGGAAGTAAATATGATATTTTGGTCTTGGAGCTTTTCCTGCCTTTGCCTGCATATGACTTCTACTGGTGACCAAGGCAAAATTATAATCCGCAAAGATTTCTTTTAATCGCTCGACCGTCATCCATTCTTCCGGATTTTCAGAATGGTCATTATCAATATCCATGACCAAGACGTCCGACTTGATGAAATTGGTATTTGAGCGTGTATTGTTTAAAAAAAGCCCTGCCACATGGTCGAATTGCACAACAGTTTGTAGCGATATTTCATCAGTAATAGTTACTTGATTGGGATAAACCGTGGTTGTCTGAACCCCAGTCTGTCCGGAATGAGATAAGGTAAATTGCATTATGCACCCTCCAAATGTAATTAATGATGTGTGGAGATTTTTCCCTCCTACCTTATTAGGTAGAACTACGGCTCATTTTTCCGCACCTTAATAAAATTTTTTCAAAAAAAAATAATCTTCCTTTATTTAGCTAGAGGAAGATTATTTTCATGTTTACCAAATTAAAAAAATTTTATAAAAAAGCGGAAAATTACATCCTAGTATTACCTATATAGGTGTAAGGGATGAAAAACATCGATTCAAAAAATTTTTAATAAAAACCGGAATTTCTGTTCACATCTCTACCTAATAAGATAGGAGGTCACAAAATGACTCAAGAAATAACTGTGAATCACAATGATGAACTGGTCGATACACTTACCGCCATCAGCGTCATCTCAAAGCAACTCGCTCGTAAAATAAAGGAGGAAGAAATCAATGAGCAAAATGAAAGAACTGAATAGACTAATTCATGATATGGAAGAAACCGCAAAGTACTACCTTCGATTGGTAGATGAATTCAAGAAACTGCTCTCTTCTGAGGAAGAAACGGTAACAAAACCTGATCAACCTAAACAAGAACCACAAAAGGAAATTCAATTGGAGGATATCCGTGCTGTACTTGCCTCGAAAGCAAAAGATGGCTATAAGGAAGATGTCCGTGCTCTTCTAAACGCTTACGGTGCTTCTTCTCTATCAGCACTTGATCCAAAACACTTTGCGGCAGTACTTAAAAAAGCAGGAGGGATTGGTAATGACTAACCACGCCATTCTATCCGCATCTGCATCACATCGTTGGTTGAGCTGCCCACCATCTGTTCGTCTCACCGAAGATCTGCCAGACACAACATCTGATTTTGCTCTTGAAGGTACGGATGCTCACGAGTTGTGTGCTTATCTAGTCGAGAAAGCTTTAGGGAGGAATGCGCGTGATCCAACAGAAGATTTAGCATTTTACAACGATGAAATGCAGAATTGCGCAGAAGAATACCGCAACTATGTGATGGATCAAGTTGAGAAAGCCAAAGGCTACTCTCGTGACCCTACAGTTCTTGTCGAACAACGACTTGACTTTTCCAAATGGGTACCTGAGGGCTTTGGAACTGGGGATTGCATCATCGTGGCAGACGGACTTCTACAGGTTATTGATTATAAGCACGGACTTGGTGTTCTAGTAGATGCAAACTACAACCCGCAAATGATGTGTTATGCCTTGGGTAGCATTGAAATGTTTGATGGACTTTATGATTTTGATAAAGTCACCATGACCATCTTTCAACCACGAAAATATAACATTTCTACCTTTGAGATGGAAAAGACTGAGTTGCTTGAATGGGCTGAAAACGTGCTCGCTCCAAAAGCTGAACTTGCATTCAAAGGTGAGGGGGAGATACAATCTGGTAAACACTGCCAATTCTGTAAACTCAGGAATGTCTGTCGAAAGCGTGCTGAGGATAATTTGGCACTAGCCAAGATGGAGTTTGCGGATCCAGCTTCCCTTAATAACGAGGACATTGCTGATATTTTGCCTAAACTAGATTTGTTGATTTCATGGGCAAATGACATCAAAGCTTATGCATTGAATCAAGCAAAAGATGGACATCCTATCCCAGGATACAAACTGGTTAAAGGTCGCTCTGTTCATAAATTCTCAGATGAGTCAGCCGTTAGCCAAGCAGTGATTGAAGCTGGATTTGACCCTTACGAGAAGAAACTGCTCACTATCACTGCCATGACTAAGTTACTTGGCAAGAAAACTTTTAACGACCTACTTGGTGGTCTCGTAATAAAACCAAGTGGTAAACCAACACTCGTTCCAATTGACGATAGCCGTCAAGAGATGAACCTAGCAAAACATGAATTTAAAGAGGATTAACTATATGACAACTAAAGTAATTACAGGACCAAACACTCGCTTCAGCTACTTAAATGCCAACGAACCAAAATCTATCAATGGTAGCACTCCCAAGTACAGTGCGTCACTCATCATCCCAAAAGAGGATACAGTCACCATTAACAAAATCAAGGCTGCTATTGAACAAGCCTATACAGAAGGTGAGTCAAGGCTCAAGGGCAACGGTAAATCTGTACCTGCTCTATCTACTCTGAAAACTCCCCTACGTGACGGTGACCTTGAACGACCTGATGATGAAGCATACAAAAATGCTTACTTCGTAAATGCTAACTCTCCGCATAAACCTGGTGTGGTTGATGGCAATCGTCAAGAAATTATTGATACTTCAGAATTGTACTCTGGTATCTATGGTCGTGCTTCTATTACCTTCTATGCTTTCAATTCTAACGGCAACAAAGGTATTGCTTGCGGTTTGAATAACTTGCAAAAATTGCGTGATGGTGAACCCCTCGGTGGACGCACTCGTGCTGAAGATGATTTTGCGACTGAAGATGATGATGACTTTTTGAACTAGAAAGAGAGAATTAGATCGATGATGTATACTATTTTAACTTGTACTATTATGGGACTCTGGGTGCTTATCGGACTATACTTCGGGTACATGACCATTAGAGATGACATTCGAAATGAAATAGAACGAAAGGCAAAGCAAAATAAAGAAAAACTTAGCCAAACACCACTCAGTCGAAAAAACAAATAGAACTTTAGGTGGCAGTACTTCTGTCACCTTTTTAGGAAGGACAAACTATGCCGATAAAAGAACTCAGCATTGACATCGAAACCTATTGTGAAATTGACTTACGAAAATCCGGTGTATATCGCTATGCGGAAGATGACAGTTTTGAACTCCTTTTGTTTGCGGTTTCTGTCGATAATGGACCAGTGACTGTTTATGACTTGACTAAAGAGCAATTACCACAAGATATCCTTGAGGCCTTGGTGAATGATAGTGTAATTAAATGGGCATTCAACGCTTCATTTGAGCGAATTTGCCTATCCAACTGGCTCAAGAAATATCATCCTGATTTATTATTAGATGGATTTTTATCTCCAGTTTCATGGAAATGTAGCATGATTTGGTCAGCCTTTTTAGGACTTCCCCTCTCCCTTGAAGGAGTTGGAACAGTTCTCAAACTCAAAGACCAAAAGATGAGAGAGGGGGCTGACCTCATTCGCTACTTCTGCGTACCTTGTAAGCCTACCAAGGTCAATGGGGGACGAATTCGTAACTTTCCTCATCACGCTCCTGACAAGTGGTCTACCTTTATCAACTACAACAAACGAGATGTAGAAGTCGAATTGGCCATCAAGGAACGGGTGAAAAACTTCCCAGTACCTAGCTTTGTTTGGAATGAGTACCACCATGATCAGATTATCAACGACCACGGTATTGGCATAGATGTTGATTTTGTAAAAGCTGCAATCAAAATTGATACAGAGAGCAAAGCTCAAATCCAAGAGGAACTGAAAGGTTTAACAGGTCTTGAAAATCCAAACTCTGTTCTACAGATGATTGGCTGGTTACGAGAACATAGAGTAGCAACAGATTCTCTAGACAAAAAAGCTGTAAAAGAATTACTCAAAACGGTTGATGAAACAACTGCTCAAGTTCTCAAACTTCGTCAGCAAGCTACCAAATCAAGTGTTTCCAAATATCAGGCTATGATGAACTGTGTTTGTAAAGACAGTCGAGTAAGAGGAATGTTTCAATTTTTCGGAGCTAACCGAACTGGTCGATGGGCTGGTCGCTTGGTACAACTTCAGAATCTACCTCAGAACCATCTTCCTGACCTTGAGGAAGCGAGAGAACTTTTCAGAACCGGTGACTTAGAAGCTACTGAGCTACTCTACGATACTCAGGATACCTTATCGCAACTTATCCGTACCGCTTTCGTTCCAAGTGAAGGAAAAAAATTCATTGTTTGCGACTTTTCAGCTATCGAAGCTCGTGTCCTGTCCCACTTGGCAGGGGAGAGATGGCGTAGTAAAGTATTTGAGAATGGCGAAGATATCTACTGTGCCAGCGCCAGCAAAATGTTCCATGTACCTGTGGAGAAACACGGAGTCAATAGCCATTTACGTCAAAAAGGTAAAATCTCAGAGTTGGCTCTTGGCTATGGTGGTTCAGTTGGTGCTTTAAAAGCTATGGGTGCTCTTGAAATGGGATTGAATGAGGAAGAACTCCAACCTCTTGTGGAAGCATGGAGGCAGTCTAATCCCAACATAGTATTATTCTGGTGGGATGTAGACAAAGCAGTGAAAACAGCCGTTAAAGAGAGAACCAAGACATCTACCCATGGAATTACCTTTGAGGTTAAGAGTGGCTTGTTATTCATCACTCTACCATCTGGTCGTCGCTTATCCTATGTCAAACCTAGGATGGGAGAGAACCAATTTGGTAGTGAATCAGTCACATATGAGGGGCTTGTAACAGGCAAGAAATGGGATCGCATTGAAAGTTATGGTCCAAAATTTGTCGAAAATATAGTCCAAGCCATCAGTCGTGATTTATTGGCCTATGCCATGCGATTGTTAGGCAATGAAAAGATTGTCGGTCACGTACATGATGAAGTAATAATGGAATGTCCAATGGAACAAGAACTTGATGAGATTGCATCGTTGATGGGAATTGCACCAGACTGGATGCCCGATATTAATCTTCGCGCCGACGGATACGAATGCTTATTCTATCAGAAAGATTAGCAAAAAATCGCCACCTCAAAACGAGATGGCGATTTTCATTTATTGATTTAGTTCTTTATAAACCTCCTTTGCAAGTGCATGTGCTTTCTTGATTGCATCATAACCTTGGGTCTTTTTGAGACCAAGTTGTTTAATGATTTCTTGTTTGCTAATTGTGACATCTTGGTAGATTAGCTTTAGGATTTTACCGTACTTTTCATTACGTTGATAAACAACATCAATCAATTCTTCTAGTGTTTCAATAAGCATCAGTTTCTCCTCATGAGAAGGGATTCCAGTTGGATCGTAGCCAAATTTCTCATCATTATCCATCTTATCGAACATCTCATCTAAAGATAAATCATCATGTTTTCCTTTAGAATGACGGCTCAAATATTCATTGGTATCCATGTTAAAGACACGAAGAGCATTCGCAAACTCTACTCGTTCAACTGGTACGAATCCAACAAGAATTCGCTTGCCATAGATATTAAACGTTTTGAGATTGTCTCGATTAACATCCTTGTTAACTAACATCGCTTTATCTCTAATAACGAATGGAGCTAGTACTTGTGAATCAGTAGGTTCTACACCATTATAAGGCTTTGCACTTTGATAGCGATCTGGAGTGTATTTTGAATTAGTATTTTTGTCATTTGTTGTCATATCTTGACTCCTTTTCTTTGGCAAGCAAAGAAAAAGAGTATGACAACCCAATATTCAATTTTGTGTTCGACCTCATATGCTTTTCCTTTGCGGTTATTACATAATTGGTCAACTAACCATACACGTTGACAGTTTCTACTAGCGATTCTTATGGTTAACGGTCATGATCAGTGACAGAAAAGCTAGTAAAAATTTATAAAGAGTTATTACTCAATTATTTGTAACTCTAGTGTACCTTAAAACGAAAATCCCTGTGTACTAGCCTAGGTGCACAGGGATTACTGTAATATCAACAATTTTCAAAAATTGAGTACAAAAAAAGAGCATTTCTGCTCTACCAATGCACCTAGCCTAGGTGCAAATTTATTTTCTACGCTGGAATTTGTTTTACGAGTTTCTCAAACTTATCAATATCGATTCCGTGGTATACAGATAGAAGTTGAGTGATATACTGCATTTTTTGGTCGGTTGGGTTAATGGTTCTACCAGCAATAGCAAAGAATTTTTCAAGATAGATTGTCGGAATTTTCAACCCTACAAAAAGTTTCAAGAGTGTCATTTCCTCATATGAGGTACCTTTGAATTGACGAAGTTTACCTAAGAAGTTCCGATGAAGATTGGTTTGAGCCATAAATTCTTGATTATCATACCCTCGATAGTCAATAATTTTACTAACTACTTCTTCAAAAGAAAGGCGGACATCATACAAATAATCAACGATTCCAGCATTCTCAGTAATGATTTCCTTAATATAAACATTGAAATTATCAAGTGCGACTGCCTCTTCCCTAACATCTAGTACCTCAGCATTTTGATTGAAACCATTCAGAATGCGACCGTAATCAGCATCCGATAACTTGAAGAGTGTGTACTCATACTGAGTTGATAAGCCAGCATTAAAGTTTAGGTATTCATAACTAAATGCTAAGCAGCATTTGCTCACATCATTCAGCGCTTCTTCAGTTAATACCAAATGTCCGAACGGTCCAACTTCAACATAGCGAGAATCGTTAAGACAGATAAATTTGTCTGCATAGACATATTCACCAGAGAGCAATAATTCGCTTAGCTCTTTATTAGTACTAGCTAAATTGATCAGTTCCGAAAAACCAATTGTAAAAGTCTGGTGTAGATAAATTTCTCCACTTGTCGAAGTGATATGACTAGGAACATAGGAGCCATCGATATAGTCATATGCGCTACTATTATTTGAGAAACCGAGTTCTTCTAATCGTATCTTGGCGGACTGCCTAGAAGCATGATACGCAATAGCGACCTTATCAACGGCTTTGGCCAGAAGTGATAACTCAGTCACATTACTAAAACCAAGATAACTGAATTCTCCCATGGTACTAATAACCATCTTCTCAACTGAGTTTTTCGGCATGAGAATTCTTGGTGCAATTCCCTTAGCTTGACATTCCATGGAGTACTCAGGATTATCGTTAACAAGATTAAGAGGTATCAGTTTTGGACTTCCATAATGGTTTGAGAGCATTCGTTTGAAAGCAAAATGTTGCCAGTGATACTCCCAATGCACACATTCATGCAAGATGGAATTATTCAACTCTCCAACTCGGTTAGGGTCAAGTAACTTGGCGTCGACTATTAAGTCTCCGATTTCGGGGAAATAATCGAAAATTTCTCCTGTTTCTGGTTCAAAAGCTTTGACAGGTTCACTATCAAATTTGACCATAGCACGCTGCTGCTCATTTACCTCCGATATGTTCAGAAACACCACATTCAATCCCATTCGCTGAGCTAGTAACATTACATCAATTGTACTAACATTGTCAATAGTCATTGAAAATTCAGGATAGTACTTGGACAAAATATGACTCGCAGCAAGTTCGTACTCTCCACGATTCATGTAGGGAATTAAATCAAGTCGTTGTGTAAAGTGGTTTGCAAGTCCTTCTGGTGCTGATGTTCTAAAGTTCGTGACCTGTAAGTCGTCTACAACAAAGTAACCATCTAACCAGAATGAAATTCGTGTTGTATAAGTCAAACCCTCACTCAAGACCTTATACTTAACTACCGTACTGCACTCAGATATAAAACTCTCACGATCAGTCCAGTAGATAGTACAAAACTTGACTTGATAAATTGAAATGTCAATGTCATTGATGAAAAACGGAACATCATGGAGTGCGTCAAGGTATTCACGAATCCAACTATTAATGAATCCAGTAACGCGGGGATTGTTATTCAAATAGTGCTTAAAGTCCAATGGCTCACCACTTATCTTTCTATAGTTAAATTTTTGATGCTATTTTCTTTGATTTCCTCGATGATATTATATCAGATAAAGCAAAAAAATCAATAATTCACAAACTACTTACATCAATATCTTGTGGTCGAAATTAGAAAAAAAGACAACATATTGATTTCAGATTGACGTTTTTCTTATAGAACAATGTCTATATTTTTAGGTGTGTCAAAATAAAGAAAATGATATAATTATTTTGTAATCATATAGGAAGGAACTAAATATGAAGCAAATAAATCATACTTATTTAAAGTTAGAGAATTTCAAAGGTTTGCCCTTTGATCATAATACATTAATCAAATCAGTTGATCACTTATACCAAATTCTAGATACGATTGATAATACATTAGTAAGCTCTAACTCTGACAGATTATCTACATTAGTTGAAAAAGCAAATTTATCATCTATTGTAGGTAATATCTTAGGAGCTGGGTTCGCCATTAACAGTAAGGGAAAATACTATCAAAATGGACCACATACATATCCTGATTTAATTAATAAATCAGACAAAGAACAGAATATAGAAATCAAAGTTGCTTTACAAAAAAAATTATCCCAAAGGTCATCTCCCTAAAAAAGGAAATTATCTTACTTTCCGTTATATATTAGATAGCAAAGGTTCGATTACAATTTGGGAGATAAAATATGGCTTCTTAAATGAGAATTCCTTCAATATAAGCAATACTGAAGGGGACTCAGGTAAAACTGCAGTAATTTCTGCAAATAGCTTTAATAATATGACATTACTGTATTTAGATAATACAGTCAACCCATACACTAGATATCCTGGAGCATAAATATGACTAGATATATTTTAAATAACGATAACCAAGTAACAATAAATGATGAACAGATTATTTCTAATGAACAATTACTATCTGCAGTCGAATTCGCTAACGAGGCACTTATTTCTCTTGATGCACAGACAAGGGAATTTGAAATAAATATTTTTGAAGTTATGGGGATGAGAAATCTCAGCGGTGTCGTTGGTGAATATTTTGGGAAGAGTCTTCAAAAATTCTCTGATCAAAATCTACATTCAAATCTTCATCAAGACGGCTACCCTGACTTACTATTAACTAACAGTCCAGATAAATTAGATTACTTCCGCTCCCTATATACCGAATCAGATGGGAAAAAATATCCGCGTGAAAAATCGTTATTCAGCCCCTATAAATTTGGCGGCGTTGAAGTCAAAGCAACTTGTGGTTCTACTCCATCAGCTAAAAAAATTCCTAAACCACTAATCGGGGAACAACGAATTGATTTACTCAACTCATTCGATTGGAAAGCTCATCATAGAGATACTAATAATTTAATTGGAATTTTATGGGATTTTATCAATGAGGTCCCTACTATTATAGCTGTTTTTTATAGTAATCAGCTTTCTCAAGACGATTGGGGTAAAATTGTACAACCTAAAACTAATGGTGGTAGAACAACTAGTGTCTCTATTATGAATTCCGTAGGAGTTAAGAAAATGTGCACCAGTTGGATTGCTGTCATTGACGATGAGAAATACATAGAAAAACTTGCGGCAAAAAAATGGATTGGTTATAACATCTCCAAATAATTGATGAATAGTTTTCTAGAAATCAAAAAGGGCTTATATAGCCCTTTTTACATTGTTATTAATTCTCAATTTTAAGTATATTTTTCACAATAATATCAATAATGTGAGGGGGGACACTTTCTCCAATCGAATCCCGAATCAAGCCATCCTTTACTGGTTTATTATCTACTTCAAAAGCATAGTCATAATCTGAAATAGTCTGTAGTTTCATTGCTTCCCATAATGATAATACTCGTGTTTGTGTAGGATGAACTTTATTATCAGAAGACACATATTGGAAATTTTGAGTAATTGTACTTGCTGGCTCATCCCAATACATCCTCTTATAGGCACTAACAAAGCCTTTCATCAGCCTCTTCTCACCACTTTTTTTATCTTCTACATATGGTCTTGGTAGAAGTTCTCCACATTTCTGACAATATAATGGTGTATCAGTTCTTGCCTTATTTATTCCTTCAGTATTATGCTTCGAACCATGTAAGTTATTTTCTTGATATAAGCATTCAGGATTAATACACTGATTGTTGAAAGCTGTTTTACCTTCTGGTGTATTATCTAACCAAAATAATTTCTTCTCATCTAAGATTGGAACCTTATGAAGTGGGTTCTCTTTAGATATATTTTTCCCCTTTTCTGCTCTTAGAGAAGGTAATTCCCAGATTATATCTCTTAGAGTAAGCCATTTACTTGTTAAAAGGTCTCCTTCTCTAGAATGTGTTGGTTCTGGTAAAAAAGTCTTATTTGAAGTAAAATATTTGCTTCCTTTTACTGTCCTGGAAAAAACTGTCAATAATCTTACTCTATTCTGAGGGACACCATAATCAGCCACATTAATTACTTGAGGCTCACCCACATAGTCATCTCCTAGTTCCTGATGAATATAATCAATAATATTTATTAGATTATCATTTTCATCATAAATAAGGGTATTTACCATGTTTGAAACATTTTCAAAAATAATCCACTCCGGCAGTAATTTCTTAATAATATGGATAGCAGGAATAATTAAACGATTTCTTTCATCATATTTAGGCCTCAATCCTTTCCTATAATCGTTCAACATTTTCCCCATACCATTAGAAGACATTCCCTGACAGGGAGGGGTGGCCAAAATAATAAAAGGACTCTCTTCGAAATTTTTACGATAATAATCAACTATATCATCTTCTAGTTCCCAAATATCTCCATTAAACACTTTTGCACCAGGATTATTGGCTTGGAACAATTCTGCTCTCTCACTTAAAAGCTCGCACGCTACAACAGTATTAATACCATTTGCATGTAAACCTAAATCACCGATACCAGAAGAAGAAAATAAACTAACTGCATTTTTCATCTCTTTTAACTACCCTTTCTATACCTTAGTGTATCTTAACTTATATTTAAAGAATTATCAACTTTATTTGTCCCTAGTAAAATTATTGATACAAAAAATAAAATTTGTTATAATTTAGTTGTTTTATAAAACAACTTAGGAGTATTATACCATGTTTTCTGGATTACGTCTCAAACAAAGAAGAGTGAATCAAAACTTATCTCAGGTCGAAATCGCAAACATACTCGAAATTAATCGTTCATCATACAATAGCTGGGAATCTGGTAGAGCTAAACCCAATCAAAAAAATCTCATTGCTCTCGCTGCTATCCTTGATGTTCCTGTGACTTACTTCGAATCTGAGTACAACATTGTCAACAACTTCCTACAGCTCAACGACTTCAACAAAGTTCTAGCCGAGGAATATATGGAGGACTTACTTCAAACTCAGCGTGAGGTTGAGCGTAAGGTCGTTCAGCTTTTTCCTATCGAGGTGTTGGACGATATTTCGTTATCTGCTGGTCCTGGACAAAGTTTTGCGGACGAATACGAGACTCGTACTGTTTACTCTGATGAGGAACAATATGGTTACGACTTTGCCACTTGGATCAAAGGAACTTCTATGTCTCCTAAATACTTAGATGGCGAAGTAGCCCTTATTCGTGAAACTGGTTTTGACTACGATGGAGCAGTCTATGCCTTGGTTTGGAATGACCAAACTTACATAAAAAAACTGTACAAAGTTGAAGATGGTTTCCGAATGGTCTCCTTGAATAAGGACTATCCAGAGAAGTTCATCCCTTTTGAGGATGAACCAAGAATTGTTGGTCTAGTTGTAGGTCACTTTATGCCTGTTGAGGGAGTTTAGTTATGAAATTAAAAGATATTTTAGAACTAGGAACATATGGTTACAACCCTGATTGTAAAGTTGAAATTTTCAATATGGATAACTTTGAAGAGCGACTAGAGAACGAAGGATTCGATGAAATTCTTATTCCTCAAAATGAGGATGCAAAAATCTATCCTTACGCTTTTTTGATAGAAGATTCTATTTTAATTGCTATGACCGAGGAGGATGACAATACCAATGAATGTTAAAGAAATGATTTACATCAAAGACGAACGTATTTTCTTCAGCCCTGACAAATTCGAATACGACATTACTGACTATATCGGAGAACTTATCGAAGAGCTTGAAAAACTTAAAAGGAGATAATCCTATGGGCTATATCGACTATTCTATAGAACCTGAAAGTGACATAGCCTTCCTCGATATGAAGTCCTTCTACGCTTCAGTAGAATGTGTGGATAGAGGTTTGCATCCTCTCTACACATCACTGTGCGTCATGAGCCGTGCAGACAACTCGGCAGGATTGATTCTCGCTTCTTCTCCTATGTTTAAGAAAGTCTTCGGTAAAGCAAATGTAGGTCGTTCCTACGACTTGCCATTTGATATCAACACTCGAAAATTCAGCTATCAAAATGCATGGAAACAGGGAATTGAGGTAACACCAAAGTATAAATCGTTTATTGAACACTGGGCAAAACGTACACTCATCGTTCCTCCTCGAATGGACAGATATATTGAGAAGAATCTAGAGATTCAGCATATCTTTCAAGACTATGCTGCTCCAGATGACATTCTCCCCTATTCAATCGATGAAGGCTTTATTGACCTTACTAGCTCACTTTCTTACTTTATTTCTGATAAGTCAATGTCAAGGAAAGATAAGTTAGATAATGTTTCGGCTATGATTCAGAGAGATATTTACAGTAAAACAGGTATTATCTCAACTGTTGGAATGAGTAATTCCAATCCTCTTCTAGCTAAACTAGCTCTAGATAATGAAGCAAAGAAAACTGCTACAATGAGAGCTAACTGGTCATACGAAGATGTAGAAACCAAGGTATGGGCCATTCCAAAATTAACAGACTTTTGGGGAATCGGTAGTAAAACCGAGATTCATTTACAAAAACTTGGTATTCATTCAATCAAAGAATTAGCCAATTTCAATCCTGATATTCTCAAAAAAGAATTCGGTAAAGTCGGTGTTCAACTTTGGTTTCACGCCAATGGAGTTGACGAGAGCAACGTCCATGAACCCTATAAACCAAAATCACGAGGATTGGGTAACTCACAAGTACTTCCTAGAGATTACAGAACCCAAAGAGAAATTGAAATCGTATTAGCTGAAATGGCTGATCAGGTTGCTAACCGTCTTCGCTCGGCACATAAAAAAGCAACTGTTGTTTCAATCCATATTGGCTATTCTAGAACTGAAATGAAAAAATCTATAAATACTCAGAAAAAAATTGACCCCGCAAATCTCCCAAAAACAATGGTAAGCCATGTACTTGAATTATTCCGAAAGAAATACACCTCTGGTGCAGTGAGACAAATTGGTGTATCTTATAGTGGCTTCGTAGATGAAAGCTATACTCTACTATCACTCTTTGATGATGTAGAACAAATTGAAAAAGATAATAGACTTCAGACAGCTATTGATGTTGTCAGAGAACAGTTTGGCTTTTTAGCCATACAAAAAGGAACCGTCCTAACCGAAGGTTCCAGAAATATTGAACGTAGTAAACTTATCGGCGGTCATTCCGCTGGTGGATTGGAGGGATTAAAATGATTGACCGTTCATACTTACCATTTCAATCAGCAAGAGAGTACCAAGATACAAAGATGCAAAAATGGATGGGATTTTTCCTATCTGAGCATACATCAGCACTCACTGACGATGCAAACAAAGTAACGTACATGTCTGATTTATCACTAGAGAAGAAATTATTACTCCTAAGTCAGGTGTATGCTGGGCAACTTCACACGCGCATTTATGTCGTTGAAAAAAACATGCGAGTTTCCTACACTGGGACAATACCAAGTCTGACCAAAGATTTCATTTTGATAAAAACTACAACAGGTCACATCAATTTGAAATTGAAAGACATAATTAGTATTGAACTTGAAGAGGAGGTCTCCTATGAATCAGCTTGAATTTCAGCGTAATCACCTGCAAATGGACTATTACAGTGAGAGCTACCAAGATTTTGAACGTGACTTCTACCGCTACTCCAACATGAATATTCCATTGACCTTCCTGACTGATGATATCCTCAAAACAATGGCGACTTCTCATAAGAATTACTTTGTCCTAAATAAGGAAAAGGCTAGAGATAATCGTGATCATTTTTTCATTTTTGAGGTAAGTACCATAGATGAAAATCCACTAATCTACCGCTATTCATATAAGAAAACAACAACTTACTTAGCACAAAAATAGGAGTTCATAAATATGCTCCTATTTTCTTATAACATGAATTAAAGTTATTTTAAAGTACTCAGAAACTGCCCTTAGAATAGTTCTATCTATCCTTCCTCACAAGAACTAGCAGTAAGAGATAATACTCTATCTAAGCTCTCAATATTTTTACGACCAACAGTTCGTAACCATTCACGTGCAGCTTCTTCTCCTTGTTCAATATAGACTGGCACAACACCTGCCCATGTTGCACGACCACAGAGAACACCGTTAAATTTAGCACCTGCTTCATGAGCAAACACTAGAGTATCTTGGAAGAGTTTAGCTGAAACACCTGCACTTAGATAAATATAAGGTAAATGAGTTGATGCTTCTTGTTGACGGAAATATTCGGCTGCTTCTTCTTTTGTATAAACGACTTCCCCTGTTCCAAATCCTTCTACAAAATTCATGTTCACAGGTACTTCTACCTTGAGAACATCTACTCCAAAACGTTCGTCCGAAAAGACTTTCATGGCTTCATTTACTTTTCTAGGTTTAACTTTAGCAAACTCAACACTAGCATTGTCTTCAATTGTTTCATCATAGCTCAAAATCTCCAAGAAGAATGGCAAACCTTCTGCCTGACATTCTGAACCTAAGCGTTCAATATAAGCATGTTTTTGAAGATTAACGTATGGATCACCGTCAACGTCATAGTAGAGTAGAAACTTAATGGCATCTGCCCCCTCTTCTTTTAGTCGTTTTACAGACCATTCTACTAGGCAATCTGGCAAACGACTGGTAGAGCTGGTGTCATAGCCAGTTTTTTCATAGGCCAAAAGTAAACCACATTGTTCATCGCGGGTGCGTGAAGCTGGTAAGCCAAATTCAGGATCTAAAAGAATAGAAGAAGAAAACTGTGTTAGTTCTTCAGAAACTAGCGTTTTTAGCTCTTCCATCTGCTCCACAGTAGGTTCTTCTGCCTGATGTTTTGCCATCATTTTTTTCAAAGCACCACGTTGGTCAAAAGCAAGAGCTGATATAATACCATTCTTTGTCATTAACTTAGATAGATTTTTTACCATTTTTATTCCTTTCTAAATAAAGAAATCTCCTGACATCTACTCTATACGTCAGGAGATAAAGATGATTACACTAAGTGTTTCTCCAATAGCTCAACAATTTCCTCTACACAATTAGCATTTGTAAAAGATGTTTTGAACTCAGTCTTCATGAGTAAACGAGCAATTTTTGATAAAAATTTTAAGTGAGTGGTACCTGCTTCCGTTTCCGGAATAAATAGTGCAATAACTGAAGTGATAGGTTGACCATCCATTGACTGCCATTCAACACCATTAGCTAATTTCAAAACAGCTACGCCAGGTTTTGTGATTGCAGAAGATTTAGCATGTGGAATGGCAAAACCATCCATCATTCCGGTAGTACCTTCATCTTCCCTTGCAAGAAGTGCTTCTTTAACTAAGGCAATGTCTGTTGCATATCCATGTTCAAAAACCAGTTGTGATAAACAATCAAACACACTCTCCTTTGATGAAGCAGACACATCAACTAGTACTAATTTCTTATCTATCATTAATGTACCTCTTATACCTTTTCAATTTTAGTTTTTTGAATAAATCCTAGAAGTAATCCTGAAATAATAGCTCCAATTGCAATTGCTAACACCCAAAGTCCAGCATTTGTTACTACAGGAAGGACTAAGAATCCACCGTGTGGAGCAGGGACTTTTACACCCCAAAGATAAGTTAACACTGCACCAATTGATGACCCAAGCATCAATGTTGGTAGATTACGGAGTGGATCTTTTGCAGCGAATGGGATAGCACCTTCAGTAATATGTGTAGAACCTAAGATTAAATTTGCAAGACCTGCATTGCAATCTTCATCAGAGTAATATTTACGGAATACTGTTGTAGCAACAAAAGTTGTCAATGGTGGGACAATACATGCTGCAGAAACACCTGCCATAAAGCTAGTATTTCCTTGTGCTAAAAGGGCTGTACCTGTTACATACGCTGCTTTATTTACTGGACCACCCATATCAAAAGCAGACATGCAACCAATAATAATTCCAAGAATTATAGGATTGGCATTTTCAAATCCTGCGAGCCAAGCCATCATAGATTCATTTACCCATGTCATTGGAGAGTTCACTGCCACCATAAATAATCCAGTAACAAATACACCGAACAATGGATATAGGAAAATAGCTTTCAAACCATCTAGTGATTTTGGCAATCCCTTAAATAGTTTCATTAGAGCCAAAACAATATAGCCAGCAGCGAAACCACCAACGATACCACCTAAGAATCCTGAACCTCCATTTGCGGCCATCAAACCAGCGACAAGACCTGATACAAATCCAGGACGCTTAGCAATAGATTCGGCAATATAAGCTGATAAAACAGGAACCATCATACCCATTGCTACACCACCAATGTCATTTTTCAACATAGCAGCAAAAGGATTATATTGTTCACTATTTGGGTCAAATGAAAAAATACCAAATAGGAATGAAATGGCAATCAAAACTCCTCCTGCAACTACAAATGGAAGCATGTGAGATACACCGTTCATTAGATGTTTATAGATTTGACGTCCAAAACTCTCATTTCCTGCTGATGAAGATTCTTGCTTAATAGCTTCACCTGCTTTTACAACACCTTTACCAGATAGAGCATCATCAATCAATTTAGAAGCATTTTTAATACCTTCCCCAACTGAAGTCTCAATGACACGTTTCCCTGCAAAGCGTTCTGCGTTTACATCCTTGTCAGCTGCAATAATAACCGCATCGGCTGCAGCAATTTCTTCAGCTGTCAACTCGTTCTCAATACCAATTTGACCATGAGTTTCTACTTTGATAGAAACGTTACGCTCTTTAGCCGCTTGCTCAAGTGCTTCTTGAGCCATGAATGTATGTGCAATACCAGTTGGACAACCAGTAGCTGCAATCAATTTATAAGTAGCCATCTACTTTACCTCCATTTTTTTTAGTAATATTTGTTTACTTAATTCATCGACATCTGAAAAATCCGTTAGTCCACTTCTAAATGCCGTCGAAGAGCCTGCAGCAACTGCTTTGATTAAGGACTTCTCAGTTGATAGACCCAATATTTTTGATCCTAAAAAAGTACCAAGAGTAGTATCCCCCGCACAAGCAGTATTTACCACTTCTCCTTTCGGAGCGTTGCAAGTAAATATTTCTCCACTATCCGTAAACATTACTGCTCCCTTACTACCTAAAGAAATCAGTACATTTCTTGCACCTAAGTCTTGAAGCGATTTCCCATATTCTAAAATGTCATCTTCTGATATATCTTGCACTTCGAACCATTGTGCAATTTCTTCATCATTTGGCTTAATCAGATATGGCTTATACTTTAGGCAAGTGAGAATAACTGGATCACTAATATCTAAAATTAAAGATACGTTATTTTCATTTGTTATCTCAGCTATCTTAACTAAATAACTGGAATCAATTCCTCTAGGAAGACTTCCTGAAATAACTAAATAATCATTTAAACCGAGCAATCGAATTTTTTCTAATAGAGCATCTTGAGCAGAAGGAGAAACTTCTGGGCCTTTATTTACCAATTTATATTCCTCTGATGTTTCTAGAACCTGTGTGAACACATTAATTCTAGTTATTCCTTCAACGTCAATAAACTCTTCGGTAATCCCTTTAGCAACTAACTCATCCTTGATGAACTGTCCCGTAAAACCTGCACTAAACCCAAAAGCTGTATTTGGAATATCTAGCATCTTTAGAATTAACGAGACATTAACACCTTTTCCGTTTGGTTGCAGTTCATCGTATAAAGTTCGATTAACGATGTTATTTTTTAGCTGGTTTGTTTTGATAAACATATCAATAGCCGGATTCATTGTTAAAGTATAGATACCCACACCTTATTCTCCTTTCATTCTTTTTTGTTATAATAATAATAACATTTTTAAAATGTAAGTGTTTTCTAATATTCTAATGATTTTGTAACAATTTACTCTACAGGACATCCCAAAATTCAATAAAGGTAAACTGAAAATCATATAAATTAATGAGCATAAATTATCAGTATTAAGAAAACAACTTCATCTAATTTTTTGTGTTGCAGTTTCTTTAATGATGATTAGATGAAAAATGCTCTTCCCTCTTTGAGATAAAAAATTCATAAAGCATAAGGAATAATAATGGCGATTAATAAACATTTGACTGAAACTGAAAAACACACTTGGACACATCTTAATAATAAATTTAAAGAGATCTCTACTCTTAGCATTTCGGAAGCTAGTGAATTATTAAATGTTTCAACTGCTACTATTACTAGAACACTACAAAAAAAAGGTTATACTGGATTTTCTGATTTTAAGCACGATGTAAGAAACAGAAAACAGGATAGCTTATCCATCCTCAAAGATAAAAAAATTACCGACGAAATCAAAGTTTCCGTATTAAAGAGTTATCAAGAAGTTACAAAAACTCTTAATGAACTTGACCTAGAAACATTAGAAATGGCAATCTCAAAACTACAAAGTGCAAAGAAAATTACTATTTTTGCCAGAGGATTTTCTGAATTACTTGCTACTGAGATGCAAACAAAATTTCTCTTACTAGGGTATTATACAGAACTTCATACAGACCCAAACATTATCCGTACTGTAAGTACCAGATTGGATGCAAATGATTGTGTGGTATTTGTATCCTTAAATGGAGAAACGATTGAATTACAAGATGCTGCAAAAATTTGTCAAAAGAACGATACCACAACTATACTCCTGAGTGCTAACCCCTCAGGTAGCCTATCAAATTATACTCAGATAAAGCTTTTTGGATTTAAAACAGAGTTAACATACTTCCCAGATGTAGAAGTACATTCACGCCTTCCACTTTACATTATTGGGCGTTTACTATTAGATACTTTAGCTGCAAATCAAAAATAGACCTCTACTATTACAATACAAAACATCATAAACAATTATCAAATTTTTTAACCCCCTTGTGTATATGGACTTAAAGAATATGAAAATGGTAGGAATACAATAGTTGTACTCCCACCAATAAATTTTATCTTCGTTCCTTAATATTTATTGTCGTTTTTACGAAAGTCAGATAGTTCCTCAAAATCCTTCAATTCAAAAATAAATGCCTTATCTTCAGGAATGTGAATCCCCTCTACCCTATAACGCTTATCAGATTTCCATTCACTCATGATTGTTAAGAGTGTTTCTTTTAAATTTTTATGACCTACCTGAACAATACCTTTTTGCTCCCCAACAGGTTTTGAAAAAGAAAATGCTCCCCTAGTTTTTGCACGACAAACTTGTATACCCATTACCTTTGTATCCTTATTAAAGGCAACCAATACATGTGCTGGATATTCTAAAGCTTGGACAATTCCTTTACTAAAAGTAACAAAGTTCTTGTTCACCGTCATACTATAATCTGATGAGTAACGTTCAACATTAACAACTTCAAGATTAAAATCTTTAAAACGCATAATTTACCTCTTTCTTATTTAAAAACTTCGTGAATGTCTTCCGACTTCCAACTAGGATCAAGTACAACAAAATCCCTCAACTTACCAGATTTTAGTTTCTTGATATAGAGTTTAGGTACAAATATCTCAGAAGTAGATTTCGATTTTCTTCTAGGTTGCTTGAGTAATTCTTGTACTAAATCCCATCTTGATTCTGGTATGATAGAGGGAATTCCATTTTTTAATCGATATTTTGGCTTTTCACCATTATTTTTCCGAGTTTTATGACTAAAACAATCAACAGTAAATGTCTTCTGCATGATGATTTCGCCTTTATATTTCTCGTTCCTGAGAATATTATAGACAGCTAAACTTGTCCAACGCTCCAAACCAGTAACTGTTGGTATATGATTGGTCATTAAAGTTGAAGCAATCTCACTTGCAGTCATACCTTCAATGTACGAATCATATATTAGGCGAACAATTTTTGCTTCTGTCTCATCTATCACTACTCGACCATACTGGTCTTTCGTATACCCCAGAAGGTTATGGGTAGGAATCATTGGTATCCCTCTTTTAAAGCGTTCAATTACAGACCATGTAATTGAAGCACTTTTTTGCTCACTCTCACCTTGAGCTACTATGGCCATAATACCAAGAATGAATTCACTATTCGTATCAAGTGTATTCAAATTTATATCTTCGATGTATATTCCAACAGGTGGGGACAGCGCCTTCAACTCTCGGTAAATGCTAATAAAATCTAGCTGATTGCGAGCAAACCTACTTACACTTTTAACGATTATCAAGTCAATCTTACCACTTCTACAATCATGAAGCATCTGTTGGAATTGTTCGCGTCGTTTGATTGATGTTCCTGAAGCTCCCTGGTCAGCATAGATTCCAGCCATTATCCAATCAGGGTTACTATTGATTCTTTCAGTATAGGTTTGTTTTTGAAGTTCAAAACTACCTGACTGAGATTCGTCAAAAGTACTTACTCGACAATAGGCAGCAACACGCAACTTCTTAGTCTTAACATCAGTGAACTCTCGCTTTGCAGGAATAATTTCAACAGTTCTCTCAGATACAAATGCATCTCGAATTTTCTTCTGTTGATGAGTAGTTTTAGAATTCCGTCTTACCATTGGTTTTACCTCCTTTCTAGAAATCTACATAATAATTATATATATTAACTACATTTTTCTAAATTAGAAGATAAAAAATGACCTAACTAAAAATTAGGCCATTAATACTTGTAAATAAATTTTTAATTTTATGCCAAACTGGTACGACAGAATGATTCCGCCCATCTAGAATCTATGTAATATGTATTCGTTTCTAGGTCTTGAACATCTGTAAGGTAGTACTCATATTGTTCTTGAGAAAAGTCGAGAGATGCTACTGCAATCTGGTTATCAATAAACATAAACTGATAGCTTCCCTGTCCAACCTTGGTAAAAACCATATGCTCATAGTTAAACTGAATATCACCATCCTCTAGAGGACTATTCATAAACTTCATAAGCTCAATTGCTCTATCATCATACCCTGCTGAAACAATCTGTACCTTCTCAACAAAAGACTCTATATCCGAAACTACTCGAATTCTATATTCACTGAGATCAACACCCTCAGAAATCAAAGAGTATATTTGCATAGAAAGAACATCAACATTACCGTCTGCACAATATTGAATAATTGTTTTTTGTTCTTCATCTACTACGACTGTTGGGTAATCAATTAGCACCATATGGTTACAGTTATGGCAGGTAAACTTAAAGAAATCCCAGTCCAAAATAGCAGAAATAATGTCGGGGGTCTTCACCGCATAAACCCTATCAAATCGTTCAAATATACTTTGTTTTCCACAATTAGTGCAGTTTGTTTTTGTTAAAAATATAGTTGTCATTCTACTTTTCCTCTTCATCATTAATAAGTAAGCAATTTGCTTTCACTTATTATATTCGCAAGAAAAAGTAAAATTTGCGAATTTTTTCAAAAAAAATAATAAACTTCATTAAAAACCGTTATGTGTTATTGTATCAATTTCAGAACTCACACTTCGGTATGGGTCAGAACCAAATCATCAATCCTATCCACACCTCGACTATGCAGATAGGGAATCAAAGTCCGCTCTGCATTTGCCTGCCGAGATCGCTCCTGCCACGCTTCCTTGGCTGCGAAATCGACTCGTCCGCCCACATCAATCAGAATCGTCCGCCCCCGAATGTCCCGTAGAAAGATACTATCCCCCTGCCCTACGTCTACCACCGTCACCTCATTTTCCAGCGGGTGTTTGGTTATGAAAAATAGCAGAGCAAGGATCAGACTCAATCCAAGGAGCCATTTCTTCTCTCTGTGAAAATCATAAAGCAAGAAAAGGCAGACCAGCAAGAGCAAAAAGACAAGGCCCGTAGGTTTTCCTAAAATCCAGGGCCGAATCCCCAATTCTGCCACCCATACAATAATCTTTTCCATAAGGATAAAGAATCCGTTGACCCACGTAATTTTAATGAAGGGCGATAGTAAAAAAATGACAGATAGCCCAGGTAACAACAACACATCAAAAACGAAGGAAAAAACAAACGTTAAAAGGATAGATAAGGGCTGAAAGGCAAAAAAATAGGACATCAAGACCGGTAAAATTCCAAGAGAAATACTCAGACTCTCCACTGCTATCTTCTTTAGCTGCCCTAGCTCTTCAAAATCAAAGACTGTCAATAACAAAGCATAGGTAAATGTCAGCACACCTCCTGCTGTCAGAAGAAAACGTGGCATAAGCAAGAGACAAACAAAGACAGTTGCTGCAAAATTATCCAATTTTCGTAGCCCAAGATTACCCAGAATTTTCTGGACCAAGGACCGCACGACTGAGACAGAAAATCCTGTCAATCCTGCATAAACAAGAGAAAACGGAATTTGAAGCTTATCGACAGTTTCCTTGGTAAAACCCAAACGCAATAAAAGCCAACGAAATTTGTCAATGAAAAAACCAACCTGCATCCCAGACAGGGCAAAGAGATGAATGATCCCTAAACTAGAATAGAGGTCACTCATTTGGTCAAAGTCACTATCTAACTCTCCCAATAGTAGTCCAGTCATGTAGTGGCTCATGGGAGCAGGAAAATGTGATTTGATATAAACGAGAGCCTGCCTCCGCCAGGTTGACAACCAGTCAAAGATATTCCAGGAATGAATAGGGAGAATATTGTTAATGGTACTTATTTTTACTGTCCGATAGATGCCCTGGGTTTTGAGATAAGCCTGATAATCAAAACCATTGAAATTACGTTGACCTGCTGGTTGGCTAACTTCTGCATCTACCTCTAACTGCACCAAGTCCGTAAGCTCCTGAAAGTAGGTTTGTTCTTCCTGACTTGCAAGTTTATAGAAAACCTGAAAAACTTGACCTTCAGCCCGACCACGAAAAGATAGACTCTCTCCGTTGACATCAATGGTATCAGGAATAACCTGCACAGTTGTCACTTGCTCTGGAGCCCATTGATTTGTCCGCTCCCATTGTATCTTCTGACATCCGAAAAAGAGACCACATAAGGCTAGAAGCGGTAGCGTTTTGATGAAGACCACCTTTCCTTGCCGAAGCCCAAAGACTGCTAGTAACAGACTCAGCAGGCTCATTGTCAAAAGGGAAAAAGAGTGGACTGCAAAGTAGGTTAACACCGCCAAAACTGCAAAGTGAATGGGCTGACAAGGGAGTCTAATCAACCGTGACATATGGTCGGATACTTTCCATCGTTTTATCACCAATTCCTGAAACATTATTCAGGTCGTCAACCGATTTGAAACCACCATTGGCTTCACGGTAAGCAATAATATCCGCCGCTCTCTTTGCACCTATACCTGAAATGGTTTGTAAATCTGCCTCGGTAGCAGTATTTAAATTGACCAAAGAAGATTGGCTCTCCTCTTTAGTTTGAGTTGCTACAGCACTGGAACTTGGTGCTGTTATTACCGAAATATCCTCATCCTTGTGTGCGACGTAAATAATCTCTTCATCTGCCAATTTTTGAGCTAAGTTGACTGATTTTTGATTTGCTTCTGCTGTGAAACCACCAGCCGCAACAATCGCATCATTGACGCGACTCTCGAGCTTAAGTGTGTAAAGTCCAGGTCTCTCTACTTCTCCTTTAACATCTACCACAACCAGTTGGATTTCTTGTTCAGTATCTCTTGTTTTGCTTTCTGTACTGGATTCTTCAACCTCTTCTGGAACACTACTTGCTTGGTTCTCCTGTGAAAATGCTGCCAAACCCGTTTGATCTGCAGGCTGAGGGGGCTGGTTGAGCAATAGAACACTCACAACCACTACTGTCATCATACTTGCAATTACACAAAACCACTTATGTTTCTTTACTATGTTTAACATTTCTTCCATAAATTTACCTCCATCCTTTTATTCGAAAATAAAAAAGAAAAACCCGCAGAAACGAGTTTTTCAATTCATTTTTTTAATTCTACCGATGGATTCCAAAAGAAGCTTGCTATGTAACTAAAAACATAGGTTAATCCTAAAATAATTGCTACTAGGATAAGGATAGGGAGACGGTAAATATAAGTTAATATATTTGGTTTTTTCTTAGTTTGGAAGGATGCTGCGTAATCATTCAAACGTTTAAATTCAGTTTCGATTCGATGAGTTACTTCAGCCGTCCCTGCATCATCCAAGCGCTTGATGTCTGAAACATCGATAGGATTTCCAAAAGCCACATCGATTCGCTCACCAGCCAAGAGCCCATTGATGCTCATCGGTCCCACATAGGTTGCAGGCATGAGTTTAACCTTGGCTGACTTGGCAATGACCGCTACACCACCTTTTAGTTCTGAAGAATGACGACTTCCAGAAGGAAACATGACCAAAGAACGATTGCTTTTTTTCAACATGTTGACAGGGTATTTAATAGCTGCCATCCCAGGATTTTCACGATCAATTGGGAAGGCTCCACATTTGCGAATCCACCAGCCAAAACCGCGATCCTTGAAAAGTTCTTTTTTAGCCATAAAAATAAACTGTTTTGGCGCAGCAGCAAATCCTAAAAAAACAGGATCCCAGAAGGTCTTATGTGGAGCGATTAAAATATAATTCTCCTCTTGTGGCAATATTTTTTCTTTATCATGATAATGGATATTTCCATTAATTGCCCAAAGTAAAAAAGATAGTAAGGTACGTAAATAGGCGTAAAACATAGTCATCTCCTTTTCAGTCCTTACATTATACCATATTTTATCTCCGAAAAAAATCTGAAGTTCTGTTCTTACAATATGCTATAATTATCATATGCATAAAATAGAATTACAAGATGGGGAGCGGATTGACCAGCTCTTCTCAACAGATGTTCAAATTATTCAAAATCGGGAAGTTTTTAGTTATTCAATTGATAGCGTCCTCCTATCGCGTTTTCCGAAAATGCCAGCTAAAAAAGGATTGATTGTCGACCTTTGTAGCGGAAATGGGGCGGTGGGCCTCTTTGCCTCCACACGTACAAAGGCTCAGATTGTGCAGATTGAATTACAGGAACGCTTAGCGGACATGAATCGGCGATCCATCGAACTCAATGATTTAGAGGAACAGTTAACAGTGATTAACGACGATTTGGCAAACTTACCTCATTATGATTTACGATCAAAAGTTGATTTAATGCTCTGCAATCCTCCTTACTTTAAAGTAGATGAATCTTCTAACCTCAATGAAAGCGAGCATTACCTTTTAGCCAGACACGAGATTGCGACCAACCTTGACAATATTTGCCAGGTAGCACAACAAGTACTCAAATCCAATGGTCGCTTGGCCATGGTCCATAGACCAGATCGATTTTTGGATATTTTAGATAAGCTACGTATCTACAAACTGGCTCCAAAACGCATCCAGTTTGTCTATCCCAAGGCCAGTAAGGAAGCGAATATGTTACTGATTGAGGCTATCAAAGATGGTTCTGTAGATGGATTACATATCCTGCCACCTCTGGTTGTTCACGAGGAAGACGGCGACTATACTCCTGCTATTCATGAGATTTATTATGGAAAATAAAGCCTATTTTTATGTTTTAGAATGTGCTGATGACAGCCTCTATACCGGTTATACAACAAATGTGGAAAAAAGACTTGCTACTCATAATTGTGGAAAAGGTGCTAAATATACACGTGGTCGTTTGCCTGTCAAACTACTCTATCAAGAAGCTTTTGCCAGTAAGCAGGAAGCCATGTCTGCCGAAGCCTTGTTTAAAAAACGTAGCCGGCAGAGCAAGTTAAATTATATTGCAGAAAGCAGAAAAAATGATACAAAATAAGAAACAAATCCACCGCCTTCGCATCATTTGGCATATCGTGAGAGTGACTGGCTTCGCCACTTTTCTCACTTCCTTTTTCAGTTTTATCTTCCTAGCAGCTGGTTTGCTACTCTGGTTGGAGCCTGATTTTACCAGCTACGGTGATAGTTTATGGTACAGCTTTGTTACAGCAACGACTGTTGGCTATGGAGATATGCTAGTCACCACTGCTTTTGGACGGATTATCAGCATTCTCTTAGCTATTTATGGCATCCTCTTTTTAGGAAGTCTGTCTGGTTTGGTCGTCAGCTACTATACTGAGGTCAGCAAGCATTATTCTTTAGCAATCGAACAGGACAAGCAAAAAACTGGCTCTTAGGAACCAGTTTTTTCTTGTTTCTGATTAGAGATTAACTTTCTTCCAAATATAGTCAAGCCAATTATCAATAAAGAGATTGGCAAAAGCTGAAATGGAAAGAATAAACTAATAAATATACCTGCTAGCCATTCCTTTTCAAGAGAAGCGATGGCCATAGACAAGCTCACGACCAACACGATAAATAAGCTGTCCACCTGTGGAAAAAGTTGTGCCACAGCAAACCCTTGCAGGAAGGCTGCAAAGGTTACAGGAAAAACGTCCCCTCCAGTCCAACCAGTCCATAAGCAAACTTCTAAGAATAGCAACTTAGTTATGGATAGAATAAATAGAATGAGTACAGGAGTCCCCATCCCCAATTCGACAATTGAATGTAAACTCTGTTGTCCTGAAAACAATAGAGTTGGAGCAATCATTGTAACAATGAAAATTGCTACTGCACCAAGGCTAGTCTTGATTGGTAATGAAAGGTTCAATCGATTTAAACTTGCACGAATAAATGGTTTCAACCAAGAATAGCCTTTTCCCAAAAAATAACCATACAGACAAAGTGGCAAAAAGAAAAGTAAGTCATTCAGCGACCAGCTGGTTTCTCCCAACTTAGTGACAAAAGATGGCTGGTCGGTCAATCTCATCATAAGCCAAAAGACAAACAAACCATTGGCAATCAACAAGTTGCGTAATAGTTTCCCTGTCTGCTTTTGACTGTTCGGATAAGGCAAAAGGTAAGAGCTAGGATGAAAGAGATAATTTATCCACATCCCTATTCCCTGTCCACTCACCTGCTCCCAGTTGGCTTCCAGATAACGTAACTTATCCGCCTGCCAGATGGAATAGGCAATCACTGCCCCAAGTAAGGTGGCTTCAGGACCAACTCCAGCACCCGAAACCAAAATGACCAGTGCCAAAACTAAATTACGCCATGTATTCTGATAAGACACCGTTCCGTCATGTCCCAATTCATGAAGCAAATCATGACTGGTCTTGGGTAAATTCCCCCACTTATTTTTTAGAAGAATGACCAAACAGGTTAACAGAAGCAAGATCAGAATCGAATAGACTGTTCCAAAATGAAACTGATGGGGCAGACTTTCCCATAAAAAGTGACTAATAACCTTTTCAGCCATGATAAAACCATACGAAACTAAGGCAATGACACTACTGTAAACCAAACCAATGGCGGTCAGGTGAATTTCTTTTTTCCTACCATAATCTACCTACAAGAAAGAGGCACTTTTGCATCTTTCATTATTTCAATTTGAAGAATTGAACAATCGCCACAATCCCTTGATAAATAAAGACAAAGGCAATGGTGTAGCTGATCAAGAATCCTGTCATCAACGGATGGGCCATCATGACTAGACCAGCAATAATTCCTAAAATTCCTAAAGCTAATAAGGGTGTCCCAACCGATTTATCTGCCTTACGAACCTTAAAACCAACGATTGTTTTAGTAATACCGTTTGTTAAGGCCCAGAATGAAATGATGAATGGTACAAAGGTTACCATTTCAATAAAGCTACCAGAGAACAAGGCTAGGGCCAAGATAAGCGTTACAATCCCGCCAAACAAGTTCCAACCATGCTTTTCTTCTGCTTTAAAATAATTCACAATCTCAGAAATCCCCTGAGCTGCAAATACAAGTGCGAATAAAAAGGTCATTGAAGCAAGACTAATCGCTGGATTCGCTAACATTTGAAAACCAGCAAATACAGAAAAGATACCTGCAAGCAATAACAACCATTTCCAATTTTTTGACATTTCTGTCTCCCCCTTTTTTAAGGACCTAGTCCTTAATGATTCCATAAACCATCATATCCAAAACCTGTGACAATTGATTTTCGTAGCCCGATACCAAATCTGTCAAACTGCTGTCTGACGAAACAGTTAGATAGTAAGAACGAAACATGTCCTGAATCAAGCGTAGATAGGCCATGGCCTTCTTTTTATCAATATGCTCTTTCAGTTTGGATTCTGATAGTAATTTTTGACAAACCTGTTCATTCAAGTCTAGAAAAATTGCCTTCTGAGGCGCAATATCCTCCTCCAACTCCTCTGGTGTTGCAATCATAGCTTCAAAGAATAGATGACTCTGCTCTGGAAAGTCCCGATAAAATTGGTGTCGTCTTTCCATATAAGCAGCCAGAGTGGGCACTTGACCATCTTCCCCCAGAAACAAGGTCAAAGCTTTTTCAAAACTTTCCTGAACACATGCCAGATAGAGATCCGACTTTCCTGAGAAATTATGATACAAAACTCCTTTAGAAATCCCTTCTACCTTACAAAGCTCATTAATGACAAATCCCTTGTAACCCTTGGCAGCAAATTCCCCCAAGGCTGCTGCAATGATCATTTCTCTACGAAGTCTTGTTTTTTCTTCTTTTCTCATGGTCTTCCCTCCGATTTATAATTATAGACCGCTTGGTCTATAATGTCAACTAAATCTTCCAAAAAAAAAAAGACTTGGAAATTCCAAATCTTAAAATACTTCCAAAATTGTATCAATTTTCCCCATAGCTTCTTCAAAAATAGCCTGAGCCTGGCTTGGATCAGCTGATTGTCCTTCGATAAAGACCTGATGGATGTCTTCAAAGCCAAGAAATTCAAAGATAGACTTGATATACTGGGCAGCTGGATCTTGACCTGCATAAACACCACCATTGGACTGGATGTGCAACAATTTTTTGCCCTTGACCAAACCGATAGAGCCTTCTGGACCATACTTAAAGGTCAGGCCTGCTACATTGATGGTATTGACCCAAGATACCAACTGACTTGGCACATTGAGATTCCAGAGAGGATTGACGACAACAATCTTATCCGCCATAAGAAATTGCTGGGTCAAGGCATTGTAACGGTCCAATTGCTTTGCTTGTTCAGGACTGATACTCTCGCCTTTTTTAGCAGCTCCCATAGCCTCTAACAAAGATTTGTCCAGGGCTGGAATCTGGTCTTCAAAAACATCCACTACTTCTATCTGATCTTCTGGGTGCAAACTGGCGTAACGAGTTAGAAATTCCTCCAATGCTCGCAAGGCGTAGGACTTTTGTGGGTCAAGGGGGTGGGCTTTTACGATTAATAGATTTGCCATTGGTTCTCTCCTTTATCATTCGTTATTACTAATTATTGATAAACATATTCTACTCTTTTTGATTTGAAATTCAAATCATTTGCTCGAAGCAAAAGGCTGGTCTCCCAGCCTCTTTTTTTTAGATTGTTTTATTATTTTAAATAGGTGTAAGCGACACAGTCCAGGCTATCAACGGCTGTAAAGCCAATTGCCTCATAGAAAGACCGTGTTTTCTCAGTATTGTCCGTCAAGAGATGAAGCTGATAAATACCCGGAAAGTGGGTAACGGCCTGCTCCAAAAGCTGACACCCAATTCCTTGTCGCTGATAGGTTGGTAGGACCAAGATGTCCTGAATAAAAACGATTGAATACCCGTCGCCAACTGCTCGCAAGAGACCCACTAGACGGTCACCGTCAAAGGCAGCAAGAACGAGCAGACTATGTTCCAAGGCCTTCTCTAGCATTTCTGGATGTCTAGTATAGCCTGTCCAACCCACAGAAGCATAGAGGTCTAGGACAGCTTGAAAATCAAGTTGAGGATTTTGTTTGTAAGTAATCATGTCTTTCTCCTTTGTATTGTTTTTTAGAATACAAAGGCTTTGTCCATTGTTAAAACACCCATGGTATTTCCTCCTGTTTTGCTACTTCTAGTATAACAAAAACCGCTCCAATTATGAAGCGGTTTTGAACTTATCTCTCCCCTTTATTGCGGATAACAAAGCCTGTTTTCTTTTCACTTGATGTGCGTTGGTGTGGTTTTTTGTTGTCTTGACGGCGGTTATCGCGCTTGAACTTGTCATCGCGACGGTTGCGGTCATTACGATCACCACGGCGTCCTCCGCGGTCTCGGTTGCGGTCTCCATCACGACGACCACCGCGATCACGGTCGCGACCACCACGTCCACCCTTGCCCTTGGCTTGACCAGGAGCATACTTGAATGGCAATGGTTTTTCACGTGCGATTTCCACTTCTGGCAAGCTGTCTGGGTCTTGTACAGTCAGACTGAGTACGTAGAGTGCGAGCTCCTCAGGGGTAAATTCGGCCGCCAACTTGACTGCGTCTTTCTTAAACTTATCAAAGTTTCCACGAATGCTCTCGTCGGCGAAGTCACGCTCAATCTTTTTCAGAGCAACTTTCTTCTTCGCTTCAAAAGCCTCCTCAGCAGTTGCTGGCTTAAGTCCCTTCATACGTTTCTTGGTCAACTCTTCGATGATGGCCAAGTAACCCATCTCATTTGGAGATACAAAGGTAATCGACTGACCGGATTGACCAGCACGACCTGTACGACCGATACGGTGCACGTAACTTTCAGGGTCCTGTGGAATATCGTAGTTGTAGACATGTGTCACACCTGAGATATCCAAACCACGGGCTGCAACGTCTGTCGCAACAAGGACATCAATCTGATCATTTTTAAAATCACGAATGACACGGAGACGTTTATTCTGGTCCAAATCACCATGAATACCTTCAGCACGGAACCCACGCAATTTTAAGCCACGGGTCAACTCATCGACACGGCGTTTGGTACGACCAAAAACAATGGATAATTCTGGCTGGTCAACATCCATCAAACGTGTCATCGTATCAAACTTTTCATGTTCTTTGACACGGATATAGTATTGGTCCACGTTGACGTTGGTCAATTCCTTGGCAGCAATCTTAACGTGCTCAGGCTCTTTCATGAATTTGACACCAATACGCTTGATTGGCTCTGGCATAGTTGCAGAAAACAGAAGAGTTTGACGGCTTTCTGGCACACGTTCGATGATGGCTTCAATATCATCCAAGAAGCCCATGTTGAGCATTTCATCAGCCTCATCAAGAATAAGGGTTTCAACACCGTCAAGCTTGAGAGCTTTACGTTTGATCAAGTCCAAGAGACGACCAGGTGTACCAACAACAATGTGAGCACCAGAACGAAGGGCCTTGATTTGTTTTTCAATGCTAGAACCACCGTAAACCGAGCGAACTTTTACACCCTTTTCACGACCAAATTTGAAAAGCTCTTCCTGACTCTGCACCGCCAACTCACGCGTTGGAGCAATAATCAAGGCTTGAATTGCTTGATTGTTTGTGTCAATTTTGTTGAGAGTTGGCAAACCAAAGGCTGCAGTTTTCCCTGTCCCCGTCTGTGCTTGACCAATCACATCTTTTCCTTCCAGAGCAAGCGGAATGGTCTGCTCCTGGATTGGTGACGGCGTTTCAAAACCAGCCTTCTCAACGGCAAGCAAAATATCTTCGGATAAGTTTAATTCGGTAAATTTCAATTATAATACCAAGTGCGTTAAGAAAACAAGATGAAAATAGGAGACTGACGCAGTGTGACCACACACTAGGAAGTCTATCTTTTTCACGAAGTTTTTAGCACGGGTTCGAATACTCATCCCGAACTAGTTTCCTAACGCATTTCCTTTCTTTTACAAGGCAGTGCGAAGCTACCTTATCTCACGTTATTTGTAACAATTATTTCCACTGGCAGCGAACTAACCAGTATCAGACTTGCAACTTACCTAGTATAACACAATCTAGGAATAATCGTTAGTAAATACTTTGAAAATAAAAATAATACGTTTTCATGAAAAAAAGCAGAGTTCAATTCTCTGCTTTTTACTATTTATCTTGGTAAATTTTTTGAATATCCACAATTCTCAAAAACTAAAAGTTATCACTTACATTTTTGAGTGTTCTTTATTTCCCTAAAACAGCAGTAGCTAAGGCTTTTTGAATGGCAATCACACTTTTATCACTCTTAAATTGAAGAATTTCAGCAGGTTCTGCAGCCGAAGAAATCCAAATTTTGAGCTCGGCATCCAAATCAAAATGTCCTGATGTTTCTACTGTAAAGCGAGAAATAGAGCGATAAGGAATAGACTTATAGGATACTTTCTTCCCAGTCACTCCTTGTTTATCCACCAAAATTAAACGATATTCCGTAAACACAATCAAGTCACGAACCAAGCTGAAAGCCATATCAACCTGTTCATTGTCCAACAATACATGTTCTAATTCCTGCTCAATTTTGTCATTATTTAATTGCGAAGCATTACCAAGCAAACCTGAAAATAGTCCCATTATTTGACTCCTTTGTTGATTTTTATCTATTTTACCTAAAAACTGGTAATAAAAAAAGCAAAAACCTCTAGGAAGTTGATATACTCCCCTTATAGTGGACAGTGAAAAAACAAAAATTTTCACTAGAAACTATAAAGGGAGTTTTATTATGTCCAAAAGAAGTCCAAAGTCTGTCTCTGAGAAACTAGAAATTGT
>NZ_JAIMEP010000030.1 GCF_019794555.1 Streptococcus suis
GAGCTGGATGTCAGTAGCTGAAGTCCGGGGGACTTCTTTAAGTTGGAAATAAAGTCAGTGACCGTTGCTTTTTGAGTGTTTTAGTTTGGTTTTAGTCCTAGGCGACAAGAAGCTACAGACAGTACGGCCTTCACCTCAGTTCCTTATCAGACTAGGCGACGCTGATGCAGATAAGAGCCCTGTTACTATTTTGTTTCAAGGTAACAGGCTGAAAGGCTCCACTGGAGCCTTCCACTCATCAAATCAAGTCAACAACATCTGCTTTTGATTTTTGAAGAGTATAATCTAAATGACGATATCATTACCTACTAAAACAGCTTGACCGCCTTTAAGCAGTCAAGCTGTTTTAGTTTGAGGTCAGCAGTACTTGTTCAACCACTTCTAATACTCCTGATTGATTATTTGAAGGAGCGACAAATTTTGCTGCTCTAATCACTTCCTCTGGACTACCTTCCATCGCATAGGAATATGTAGCATATTCGAGCATTTCTAAATCGTTACCACTATCACCAAATACCATTACTTCATTAGGAGAAATCCCCCATCGACGGGCAAGAAAGTCTAAAGCGATACCCTTATTCACTCCAGGAGGAATAATATCAATAAAACCAAATCCACTTGACACAGCACGTGCTTGTCCGTGACTAGCCTGATTCAGTTCCTCCAATAATGCTGAAACTGTCTCTTTAGGTAGATTAAGAGTAATCAGCGTAATCTCATCATCTGGTAACTGCAAGAGGCTTTCCACCTCCTCACAGACAAAATTATGACCTTGAATTAATTGTTTAAAATCATCCTTCACATCTTTTGCATAATAAAGTGCTTTAAAACCACTAACGGAACAAGATTTAAGTAAATCTTTTTGATGTAATATTTCCAATACTCGCTCAACAACAGGCTTCTCAAAATGTGTATCAAAAATTCTAACACCATTTTCCACAATAACGGCACCCACTTCAGAAACAATGGTCATATGATTTGCCTCTTCCGTAAAAAAGGAACGAATCTGTTGGTATTGGTTTCCAGAAATGGCCGCTACTCTAATCCCCTGTTCTTGTAGTTGTTTAAATATTCTCTTGAATCTTGAACGATCATAATCGTTTTGTGAGTTGAGAAAAGTTCCATCCATATCAAAAGCAACTAAGCGAATCATATTATTCTTCCTTTCCAATATAATTTTCTATTACACGAAAAACACCAGCTTGACTATGGTGGGGAGCCAAGTATTTTGCAACAGCTTTAACCTTGTCAGTCGCATTTTCCATAGCATAGGAGTACCCTACGTAGGACAATAATTCGACATCATTGTCTGAATCACCAAATGCCATCACGTGTTCAGGGTCAATCCCTAAACTGTTCAAAACCTGCTCCAAGCCCCAAGCCTTATGAATACCATGTGGTAAGATATCAATAGAGCCGTACCCACTCGTTACTGCAACTAATCGACCTTGAAAAGCCTGATTAAACCGCTCAGTTAGCTGATCTACGCGATTTTCAGGCACCCATAGACCGACCTTATAAATCGGATCAGAGGTAGGATAAATACTGAGATTTTCTAAGTATTTTACTCGATTTTGGAAAGCAGCCATTTGTGCAGGCTCGATTGGTAAATCAGTTCCTGCAAAAGGCATGTTTGCTCCTACCTGCATATAAATATTTTCTTCATTTGATAACATCAGACACACGTCAGCCCATTGTCCGCTGAAAAAATCTAAAATAGCCTTCGTTTCCTCTTGCAGAATGGCACGACGGATAAGTGTTTTACCATTCTGATAGACATGAGCCCCATTATCTGCAACAAAGATTAGTCGGTCTTCAAATCCTTTACAAAGTTGCAATAATCTACCCATTCCATTGCCGCTAGCAATCACAAAAGGAATATTTTTTTGATCTAATTGATTCAAAATGATAGAAAAACGTTCTTTATCAAAACTTCCCTGACCATCTAAAAATGTTCCATCCATATCTGTTGCGATTAATCCAACCGTCATTTTTTTCTCCTTACCATGTTAAATTGACAAATTCCTTCATTTCCTGATAGGCTGTATCCACACGCGCCTGTGTCTCAGGGTCCAACTGTCCATAATACTGCCCACCAGCAATCCAATCTTCTAATATATAGGTTTGATAAGTAAATTGTTCATAGCCTTCTGTTGAATAAGTCCCCTTTGAAACACGACTAACCCAAGTGGGATGAGCTTGAGCTGCTTGAATACTTGTCTGACCATCCTTTTTCTGAATGGTCACATCCATTAGAACACCTCTCTCAGTCCACTGGGCATTAGGGGTGTCTCCCATGGTTTCTATACGCTGATTAGACAGAAAATTTCCCATAGAGTAGATAATCAATTTTTTCTGGCCGTCTTTCTCAATAATTTCAGCTGGTTCAACCACATGAGGATGTCCTCCAAAAATAATGTCTGCTCCCCAGTCTACCATTTCCCGATATAGACTCGTCTGTTCTTCCGTTGGCTCCAACTGGTATTCCACACCCGTCTGAGGCATGACAATGGTAATGTCCGCCTCTTTTTCAGCCTGTTCAATCTCTTCTTGCATCTTTTCTTGATTGAAATCTGATAAATAAGCATCATATTCCTCTTGACTCAGTAAAGCCTCCATCCCATTGAATCCGTATGCATAGGCTAATACTGCAATTCGAATACCATTTACCTCACGAATATAGACTGGAGCAGTTGACCGATTTCCGTCAGCATAAACTCCAACCGTGTCCACTCCAGCTTGCTGGAAAGCATTAACTGTGGAAATCAGACCTGAAAGATGAGAATCTAGGATATGATTGTGAGCCAAGTCCACCAAGTCATAGCCTGCATCATGAATATTGGTGGCAACGATGCTAGGGGCATTAAAAAGTGGATACCCCGCCAAATCAAAATCTGGCGAAATAGTCCCTTCAAAATCTGCAATTGCAAAATCTGCCTGGTCTATCCAGGGCTTGACATAGGTAAAATTCTCCGAAAAGTCATAACTCCCATCAAATTGCTCTGACCCTCGAAGAATTGGTAAATGATACAGTAAATCCCCATGGGCCATAATCCGAGCAGTTTCTACTGTTGAAGCGTGACTTGATGGCGTGCCCTTACTAGACTCAGTTTGTTGTTTTTCTGCAGGCTGACTTTTTCCTGAAGTGAAATATTCATTTAAAAGTATAATAGACAACAATACTCCGGCTAATGCACAAATGAAGAAAAAGTGCCCTCTTGTCCGTGATACTGCTCGTCTATTTCTGCGACCATAGCTAGTTCTTCTTCCCATATCAATCCACCTCATATCAACTTCATTACTTACTTATTATACGACTTTTTCTTCAAAAAATCTAAAGAAATTAGCCATTTCTAAATTCAAATACCTTTTGTAAAAATTCAAGTTTCGGTATCTTCCGACCGGAAAGCATTGTTAAACAAAATTTCTGAAAATAAAAAGGCTGGAAATACAATACATTCCAGTCTTTTCTTAGTTCTTCTCACACCTAGTCATCTAAATGCCGTAACTTCCCTCGGAAGTCTTCAATACTGTGATAACCTTTTTCAAGCATGATGGCTTGCAATTCAGCTGTGATTCGTTCAAAAGCGACAGGACCTTCTTTATGAAGAGTAGTCCCAATTTGAACCATACTAGCACCACATAAAATATGCTCAAAAGCATCACGTCCCGTCAGAACACCACCTGTTCCAACAATCTGAATTTCAGGTTTCAACCGTTGGTAAAAGGCATGGACATTGGCAAGGGCAGTTGGTTTGATATATTCTCCTCCAATACCCCCAAAACCATTTTTGGGCTTGATAACCACTGATTCATCTTCAATGTAGAGACCGTTACCAATTGAATTGACACAATTGACAAAGGCTAGTGGAAACTGATTAAAGATTGCTGCTGCTTGATCAAAATGAACAATATCAAAGTAAGGTGGCAACTTTATACCGAGCGGTTTTGTAAAATACGTGAATACTTCGCGCAAAATGGCTTCCGTCGTTTCAAAATCATATGCAATTTGTGGTTTTCCGGGAACATTGGGACAAGAGAGGTTTAGTTCCGTTAATCCTTTAAAGTCACTAGCCTCTACTGTTTTTAAAATCTGATGCGTTTCATCTGGCGACATTCCAACTAAGGATAAAACAAATGTGCGTTCTGGTTCCGTTTCCTGCAATTCCAACAAATAATCCAAATAATAAGCCAAGCCTTGATTCGGCAAGCCCATCGAATTAATAGAACCAAGTGGCACATTCTGGTACCGTGGTTCTGGATTTCCCGAACGATATTCTAAGGTTGCTGTTTTTGTAACAAACGTTCCTGCTGCAGACTGTTTCACTTCATTTAGCTCTTCCTTGGTCATACACCAAACACCAGCTGCATTCATCAAGCAATTATCAAACTGAAATCCACCTAAAGTTGTTGCTGTTGAAACCATACTATCCTCCATATAGGTCATTCTTTCTAAATTATATCATAAGAAACAAACGGATTTTCTTCATTTACTACTAACGTTCGGATTTTTTAATTTGTACCATTCTTGATAAAAATCAATTGAATTTGAAACGTAAGAGAAAGGGCAAAAAATCTAAAATTTGAAAAGAGTTTTGAACTGCATTTTTTAAACATAGACATCCGATAACTTAATCCTAGCGTATTTATTAGTAGTTAGATCTTAATCAGTGTGGAAATTTTCAATATTGCACAGCATCATCTTTAAGCGAAATATTGAATACTGTTACTTATGAATATAAAAAACTAGCTAATTGTTCAAATGAAAAATGAAAAAAATCTCCCTACCGAATTTTCCGGTAAGAAGATTTATATATTTAATTTATCATCCTTGTTGACGTCTTCTAATGCTTGCCAGTCCAAGTCCACCTAATACAGTTCCGATACCAATCAAGAGATTACTTTCTTCTACACCTGTATTTGGTAATGTCTTAGAATGCTCAATATGCGAGTAAGTCACTTTTTCCCTAGTAGCTGTTTGTGGCAGAGTAACTACAGATTTCAGTTTATTAACCACCACCTCATCGTCAACAATTTTCACACTTTGACCTTTAGCGATTTTTTCATTAATATCATTAATGTTAATAGCTGGTCTTGCGTCAGCATGTGGTGTCTCTTTTGGTACTGCAATAATAGTGCCGTCAGGAAGAGTGACTATTACGTTGTCTCTTGCCTTATCTTCAAGGTCCTTGAGTATCGCTTGAGCAGTTTCAAACTTGGCATAGAGTTCTTTGTAATATACCTGTTTAGCTTTGAGTGCAGCTTGTAAATCCTCAAGGATTGAGCGTTCGGTATTCAGTTTTTCTTTGGTATCTGCTAGTTTTTGTTGAGCTTCCGCATAAAGAACTTGTGCATTCTCAAGTTTTTCTTGTGCAGTTTGTAAATTAAGCAAAGCCTGCTCAGCATCTAAAACAGCTTTCTTGGCCAGGTCTAAATCTGATTGAGCCTGCTTGCGTTTTTCTAGCGCTTTAGCAAGATCTCCTTCTAAACGAGCAAGTTTATCTTCCTCTTTCACTTGATTGTCATTCGCTATGCTTAACTCTGATTGTTGTCGTGCTAGTTCATCTTGGGCATCTTTAAGAGCTTGTACTTTCACAGCATTATCTGCAGTAAGCGCTGTTACACGTTCATTAGCAAGTTTTAACGCTTTTTCATCTGCTGACAGTTTATTTTGAGCTGTCACTAAATCTGTTTTCACTGTAGAAATAGCGCTCGCAATAGTCTGTTCAGCTGTTTTCTGAGTAGCGTTGAAGTTCGTTAAGGCCACAACTGCCTCTTCTCGCTTAGTATTTTTATGATAGAGAGTCTCTTCCCAAATATAACGGAAGGTTGTTTTTGGAAGGAATTTAATCCGTTTTCCGTTAAAATAGTATTCTGAGCGAAGAGGATCCGCATCTTTATTTTCTGCATCTGATAGAAAATAGGAGCTGTATGGCGGATTTTTATAGACTGTTCCACCAGATTCATATTCTGTATATACACTTTCATCTAATGTTGATGGGAGTACTCCATAGACATCCCGATCATCAGTTGAAACAAAGGTCAGAATCCCATATCCATCTGTAAGTTGAATCGCAAATCCTGTACCTGATGCCCCTAAAAGTGGGGTTCTGTGTCCATAATTGAAGACATTCGCTGTCTCAGGGGTCTCAGAACCATAACTGCTTGCATTTGTATAATCATTGAAATAGCTCAACACTTCATTATAGGCAATTTGTCTTTCGTCTAAATTAGACTCAGCAGGTAATGAACCCCATGAAGCATTCTCTGTTTCATCCAAAAGATTAAAATCAGCAGGATTCAAGGCAGTATCGTGGCTGAGTTTGTCATTTTTTGCCATCTCATCCGTTCTAGCTTTGGCCCATTTCAAAGCTGATTCCGTTACCTCAGGAACTGGAATATCAATACCATTGATGCGGCGTAATTCAACAATATATTCACGAACATACTCAGAGACTTTTCTATAGTCAACTACCTTCTGCTGGTTTAGTGCTTCTTTATTTGGAAGAACAATTGTTTCAACTTTCTCTCCATCAAATAGGACATTTTCATTTGCTACTACATAATAAGTTTTTCCATCATTTCCAATAAATGTTGGTTCCTTCGGTGTTGAAACCGACTCGCTCTCACTTACCTCATGTCTTGCTAACTCACGTTCTACTACTTCTGTATAGTATTCTGGTCCTGCACTTGTTACAGCTTGTTCTAATTCTGTACGGGTTTTACTGCCATTCGCAATCAACTCAGCTTCATCTTGTTCTTTGCTAGCTAGATTCGATGTTAGATCAGAAACTGTTTTTTGCTCTTCCTTAACTTTCGCATCTAAGCTACCCGCTTCTTGTTGCGCTTGCAATAGTGTTGCTGAATCAAAAGTAGCCTCGACTTTACTTACTTCAAGTTGCGCTGCATCTACATCAGCCTGCTCTTTAGAGGTCACTTGTTTAGCCGTATCTACTACTTTAACTTGTGCATCTACCTCCTCTTGCGCTTGATTAACAGAATCATTTGCAGGTTGAATAGAAGTTTCTCTTGTTATTTGGCTAGCTTTTGCTTGTTCAACGGCTGCCTCTGCTTTTTGAATAGCTTCTGGCGTCGCTTGAGCCGCTGTTTCCTCAGAAATGGTTAATTGTTCATTGACTTGAGCGGCAACTTGCTCAGCTGTTCCGAAAGCTTGAGTAGCAGTTTCAACAACAGCCTGTTGTGCATCTACTGCTGATTGTGCTTGCTCCATATCTTCGCCTGCTGCTTGTACCTCAGCCGCAGTTATCGTTGCTTGTGAATTTGATAAAGTTTCAACAGATGCAAATGTCTCTTTATCAGACGTAATCGTCCCTTCTGTCTCATTGTTTACTAGTTGAACTGTATCAGCCAACACGGTATTAGTCCCCACAGTTGCAAGTGTGAGGGCAGTACCTGCAGCAAGTGTACCAACGATGTATTTCTTCTTTTTCATATATTACACCCCTATATTTTACTTACAATTTTATATTATATCATTACCCATCATTTGTCAATTTTCATATAAATAAGATTCGTTTTTTTTTACATACTATTTGCTTCAATTTGATCAAGCAAAATCTGTCCCAAATTTCTGTACAGAAAATTTCGAAAATTTATCATTTTCTTCTTTACAATTAAAAATCATAGTGCTATAATAATTTTCAGATAAATTAAATTGTCAGACAATTTAATAAATAATAAAGAAATCAGGTGATCCACATGACAAATGCAAAAGCATACATCCAAGCGTCATTCGAAGCTGTTAAAGCTCGTAATCCACACGAGACAGAATTCCTTCAAGCTGTAGAAGAGCTCTTCTCTACCCTTGAGCCTGTCTTTGAAGCACATCCAGAATATATTGAAGAAAATATTCTTGCTCGTATCGTTGAGCCAGAACGTGTTATCAGCTTCCGTGTTCCTTGGACTGATAAAGATGGTAATATTCAAGTTAACCGTGGCTACCGTGTTCAATTCAACTCAGCTGTAGGTCCATACAAAGGTGGTCTTCGTTTCCACCCAACTGTTACTCAATCTATCTTAAAATTCCTTGGTTTTGAACAAATCTTCAAAAACGTTTTGACTGGTCTTCCAATCGGCGGTGGTAAAGGTGGTTCAGACTTTGATCCTAAAGGAAAAACTGACGCTGAAATCATGCGTTTCTGCCAAAGCTTCATGACTGAATTGCAAAAACACATCGGTCCTTCACTCGATGTACCTGCTGGTGATATCGGTGTTGGTGGACGTGAAATTGGTTACTTATATGGTCAATACAAACGCCTACGTCAATTTGATGCTGGTGTCTTGACTGGTAAACCTCTTGGCTTTGGTGGTTCATTGATCCGTCCAGAAGCAACTGGTTATGGTTTAGTTTACTTCACTGACAATATGTTGGCAGCAAACGGTAAATCATTTAAAGACCAAACTGTTCTTATCTCAGGTTCTGGTAACGTTGCTCAATACGCAGTTCAAAAAGCTACTGAACTTGGTGCAAAAGTCATCTCTGTTTCTGATTCAAATGGTTACATCATTGACGAAACTGGTATCGACTTCGACCTCTTGGTAGACATTAAAGAAAAACGCCGCGCTCGTTTGACTGAATATGCTGCTGAAAAACCAACTGCAAAATACTTTGAAGGTTCTGTATGGAACTACGATGGCAAAGCAGATATTGCTCTTCCATGTGCAACTCAAAATGAAATCAACGGCGAGCAAGCTGCTGCCCTTGTGAAAAATGGCGTTTACTGTGTAGCTGAAGGTGCTAACATGCCATCTGACCTAGATGCAATCAAAGTTTACAAAGAAAACGGTGTTCTTTACGGTCTTGCTAAAGCTGCGAACGCTGGTGGTGTTGCCGTATCAGCACTTGAAATGAGCCAAAACAGCCTTCGCTTGTCATGGACTCGTGAAGAAGTTGATGGTCGTCTTAAAGACATCATGGCAAACATCTTCAACACAGCTAAAGAAACTGCAGAAAAATACGACCTTGGTAAAGACTACCTTGCTGGCGCAAACATTGCTGCGTTTGAACAAATTGCAGATGCAATGATCGCTCAAGGTTTGGTATAATCTCCAGATTATTTGTGATAGCCTCCAACCAATTAAATAACTATAAGCGAAATCCCGAATTGCAAAAATCAATTCGGGATTTTTTCTATTAGATTCCTTCAGAAATCAAATCTGTCCACATGGCCTCTTCATAAACGAAACCAAAACTTGTCTCGTCATCTACACCATAAATGAGTTTTACATTTATTTTCTCACCTGGTTCTAACTTTTCAACCAAATTGACATCATATGTACTTAAGTCTAATGTATAAGGTATTTGAGTCGTTGGATCGATAAGGTTGAAATAATATTCATCAAAATACACTTTTTCATCTGTTGCATTCTCAACCTCCATCTCAACAACGTATGCTGAACTATAATAATCATCCACTAAGCTTACGCTGTCATCTTTTCCCATCGATGTCACTGTTACATCCAGACCATCTGAAAAGTTAACTTTATCACCTATCTGGTACTCTTCATATGTCAAAGTCTCGTCTACATAATCTGGATAGGTTACCCCTTGACTTTGTGATACACTGAGCCCTAAAGTCAAAATAACACATGTAACCCCTAATACAAAGGTTAGTACCAACCCAACAATTGTTGTCCAAAAAAGTGGTTGCCGGTATAAAGGTTTCTTTCGATAGTACATTTGTCCATCTTCAATAACAAAGTCTTTCAATCTTCTCCTCCTCTTCAGCTTACGCTAGGTTCTCTGATGGTAATTCGATACCTGCTTGCCTTAGTGCATCTTGGTATAAACCAAAAAATTGATGATAGGCAACTGTTTGTTGACCATTTGTTACAAATAAGTTGACACGAAAAACAAATTGTCCTGTTACCGTCGTTTTCGGCCCTAAAATGCTGACATTGGTAATCTGTTCAAACTTGCTTAACTCACGACTATTGACTTCCTCTATAATACGGTAAACTCGTTCTAGATCTGTATTAAATTTCAAAGGGATATCAATTTGTGCACGCATTTCCCCACGCGACTGATTGCTGACAACTAAAATATTACGATTTGGAATAAAATGTAGGGTTCCATCTGCATCACGCACTTTCGTTGTCCGAATCCCCATGCTAACAATCGTACCAGAAATAGTAATTGGTCCATTTGTCAACTTGACAACATCCCCAACATCAAACTGTCGTTCAATCAAGATAAAGAATCCATTCACCAAGTCTGAAAGAAATCCTTGTGCTCCCAGTCCAACAGCAACCCCTGCAATCCCAGCACCTGCCAACAAGCTTGAGACAGGTAAGCCTAGAATACTGAGTACACAGTAAAGCAGAATAAAATAAAGGAGATAGTTTAAACTGCTTTCCACTAATCGACTGATTGTCTTTTGGCGTCCTTGCTCATGGTTTGAAATCTTTAGAGACGGCACAAGCACTTTTTTAACTGAAGCTTTAGCGATTTTCTTTAGAATATAAAATGTAATGAACAGTAAAATAAGAGACAAAATCTTGTTCAGGCTAGCAGTCACAATCGCCTCAACATTAAACTGAGACAAGTACTTTGTAATAAAATCATTCATAAACTCATTATAGCAGAAATGACAATAAAAACGCAAAAAGTCAGCCGAATGACTGACTTAATACGTTAAAAATATTTGAGAATATGGCTAACAGAATCCATCAAACCTTGGTTGAAATCATTGTGATATCCGTCTCCACACCATGCGGTACTCTGTACGTTCTACACCTAGATTAACTATCTTTTTGACACCATCAAATCGGAAGCCCACTTTTTCATAGAAGGTAGTGGCATGCGCATTCCCCTCCAATACCCAGAGAGTAACTGTTTCGTAGCTCTGCAATTTTTCCAAAGCTGCCTGCATGAGCTGGTAACCTATCTCCTGATCATAATTGTCCGCCAAGACATAGAGAGCGTAGAGCTCCCCTGCCCCTTGCAAATCCTCCTGACTAGACGAGCCGTAACAGGCAAAGCCAACCACCTTATCATCCATCACAGCTATCAAGATATTCTGAGGATACCGAACTGCCCAGTCTTGACAGCGTTCTAAGGTGTAAATATTCTTTAAAAATTCCTGAGGTAACACGTCAGCATAGGCCTCCTGCCACGATTTCCAATGAACATAGGCCTTACCTAGCATTTCACTTTTCGTTTCCAGTGGTTTAATCATCATCTAATGTACCTCCAAATTTTTTCTCTAGTATACATAAAAAAACAAGTTGGCACAAGACCAACTTGTTTATGATTATGGGTTAAAAATCGATGTTCTGAAGTCATTTGTAGAGTTCATCAAGGCTTGATAAACTTTCACTTTGAGTGCATGAACACGGCTGTTGTTCAAGTTTAAACTATTTGCTTGGATGTCTGCCTCCATGGCTTCTTTCATCAAGGTTTGCAACTGTTCAAAGCCTGTGATAGTTACTTCCTTGGTTGAGTCAGCAACACCAAGTTCATACTGCAGGGTAAACGGTTTGAGTTGGCCTGCTGCTGCTTTTTCCAAACGCTCAGTAAACATAGCTTTCTTGAAGTCAGCCCATGAAGCGTATTGACCTTGGAAGACATATTCAAGAACATGGTCATCTGTAATCAAACCAGTGTCCTTCTTATTCCAAGTATCATAGATAATGGAACCATCAGCCATTGCATAATCTGAAAGTTGCCCTGAAGCATACGGTACAAAGCCATCTGTATATCCCTTATCAGCAATCAATTCATAAGCCATGCGACGGAACATGATGTCACCTGGTGAACCGTTTGAGTTTGAAAGGGCTGAGAAGTTAGCCGCAAACATCGGAACGCTGACATAACTGTTTCGATCCCACTTCTTGCTTGTGTTAGTTGGATTGTTGACATATTGGCGTTGAACAATAATGCTCTGATCAATCAAATCATTGAAAGTCTTCAAGCTCGCAACTTCATCATCTGTCAATGCACGCGCAGAGTTTCCAGCATGGGTATCAACACCATTATTTTGGACATAGTAGTTTTCAATCTTACGCAACCATGCTTTCTTCGCTGCATCTGATTGAGCCAAGATGTTTGTCCCTTCTAGGTAATCCAACAAGTACAGCACATCGAACTGGTTATGGTAATACTCATTGAAATCTGCTTCGCTATTGAAACGTGCAAATGGGTCTCCGACATGGACACGGTTGGCATCATCGCTATTATAGACAGCGTTGAATCCAAGGTTCATCTCAGTAACATTGAAGACATTTTGCAGAAGACCTTGGGCGTAAACTTCCATACCTTGACCAATACGACGTCCATAGCCTTTCAGATAAATATCACCATCTTGGTTGTGGACCATTTCGTGAGTATAAAGGGCTGTACCATAGTCTGACAGCATATCGTAAGTGATATAGTAGGTCTCACTTCCGTCCGCATAAGCAGTCTTGATAGATGGATGCTCACGGTACCACTTGTTGATCGGACCGTAGAAGTCTTGAATAGCATCAACATCAGCAGTTAAGTTACGATAAGCCTTGGTACCATCTGGACCATACATCAGGTAGCCTTCATTGTTGAGAACAGATCTGAAGAGCTTGTCACGGTTGGTTTCATCCAAAATCTTGTACCAGAAGTCTGCATTATCACGCTGACGCTCTGCCGCCAAATCAACCATCTGACGAACCTGATCACGATTTTCCACTGTCGAATAATCATCTACGTAGTGTTCGTATGAACCAATCGCGATGGTATTCATGTTAGTGATGATAAAGATATTTTCTTGTGGCAAGGTCAAGAGTGGCAAGAGCATATGGTTGTACTTCCAGGTAGGGTTGGATACAGTATCATTCACAATCTTACTATAAGCCCCCACATTGTACTTGCTGTATGTATCTGTCGTTTCCTGTTTAGCAGCTACTTCTGGGATCAAGGATTTACCTTCAACAACATAAGCCTTGGTTGTTTGCTTGAACCATTCATTGTTGGTCATTTCTGGCAAGAAGAGGGCACGATAGTCTTCCAGCATATCGAAGAGTTTAGCCTGATTATTTTGTTTACCAATGATGGATGCAAAAGTGGTCACGTTGTTGTGCGCACGAAGAACATCATAGCCACCATTACCAATTGCAAGAATCATATCAAGGGCAGATGCGGCATCATTTCCGAAGAAGTCAGGTTCAAAGATGGTCAAATCTTTGGTATTCATCTCTCCGAAGTTGATGTCATACCAACGGTTCAAGTAAGTCAAACCGAGCACAAAGGCTTCTTTGTTGTTGGTGATTTTCTCTTTGATGTAGTCTTCAGAAGCCTGACCTTGACCATTTAGACTAGCTACCAAAATCTTACGAACATTACTTTCTAGGTTGGCCATTACTTGGTCATAGCTTTCACCAAAGTAGAAGTCTTTAGCTGTGCCAGTCTGAGTATTAGCATCCAAAGTCGTTGGATAATTGATAACCGCCTTCATGGCATCCGAGTCGAGCACAACCGTAGACAGGCTGCTTACCAAGTCATTGACAAGGGCACTTCTGTCATTCAAGAATGATTCTGGAGTGTAAATCAAGTCCGTACCTGAAATGGTGTACTCGACCACATGATTATTCTTGAAGTCTTCTAGATAAGCGACTGTCTTATATTCCACGGTGCCATCTGCATAGTGAAGCATAATCTTATTGATATTAGTCTTCTCAGCGTAGACATCAGCAACTACAGCATTGTCCTTCATTGGTACAACATCCAGCAAACGGACCTTGTTGAGCTTATCGTCTGTCGCAATCTTATTTCCATAATAGACAAGAAGTTCCTTGTTGTAGAATGGCAAGATTTTCTCCATGTTGTAGTAGGCAATTTCGTGGTCAGCCTGTGCCTTATCCAAGGTCAAGTAGTCTACTGAATAATTGTTTAAGTTAAGCGGTACAGAATCATCAATTGTCGCTTGAATAGCCATAGCTTCTACTTTAGCTTGAGCTTCTTCATCTGAGATAACTTTAACATTGGTCAAACTATCAGTCGTTGTTGTGAAACCGTCCTTAATCTTACCAGTTGGGTTATCTGGTAGTCCGATTATGCTCGTGGTACCAGTCATATCGCTGATAACATTATTAACATTACCACTATATGGAGCATAGGCACCTGTTACTTGGTTGGCACCGGCAATACCGCCGACGATACCACCTGTTTCTGTCGTCACAATGGAACCTGTTGCGTATGCATTATAGACACTTCCTGGTACATCGTAGACAAGCATTGTACGACCGACGATACCACCAGCTACTTGATTCTCTGTACCTGGGAGGGTAATGGTTGCATCAACCTTGGCATTTCCAACACTTGCCATCGTACCGTTACCCAAGATACCACCAGTTAGACTTGCATCGGTTCCGGTTACTTCGATACTACCCTTGAAGGATACATCTTTAATAGTAGTATTTGTTGCAGAATGAACTAAACCAGATACGTTTTGCGGTCCTTTAAGTGACGCTTCTACTGCTACGTTCGTGATAGTTGCATTGTTGGCATTAATCGCAATTGTAGCAAGTGGGTTCTTAGAGCTTGTATTCAGGCTTGCATTCTTGATATCCAAGTTTTGAACTTTACCACCAAGGTTAAAGAACAATGGGGCTTTCAAGTTGCTGATTGAGAAGACATAACCGTCATTTACCCCATCCAAGGTACCACTAAATCCAGTCACATAAGATGGAATATCTCCAACAGGGACTTCACTTGCGTCCAAATGTGCACCTAGTTTGAAAGTACCACTTGGGTTAGCCTTCATGGCGTCGATCAAGGCTTTAAATGAAGTATAGGTATTTTCGTCAGTCGCCATCTTAGGAATGTAGAATTCACGGTTGGCAACGTATTGGGCATCCTTATCCTGTACCAATTCATCAAAGGATGAAACTAGTTTGAAAACTGTTTTGCCATTCAAGGTAGTTTCTTCAATACTTGACACAGGTAGGTATACTTCCTTGAAGCGGTCTGAAGTCACCTTGATAAACAATTCATCGGTGGATGCTGGCAGTTCTTCCAAGAATTCTTGACCGATGTAGCTACCATTCTTACGACGGTAAACAGTCACTGCATCAATATCTTTGACTTCAATCTTTTTATAGACTAAATCAAACTGACGCATGCTTTCAATAATAGCTTCTTGCTCTGAACTTTGTTCTTGTTCATCTAGGGTATAGAATATCTTGGTCTTCACAGTATAGTCTGTGTAGAAGTCGAGATTTTCTAGGGTAATTTCGCCATTTGGATCTGTAATGGCCTGTTCCTGTACCAAGGCACCTGTATTATCATACAAAAGTGCAACTGCTCTGAGGAAATTAGATGTTTCGTCTGTCAACTTGTAGCTAATTGTCGCTGACTTTGCATCGTCATTTTCAACCAAGTCTGTGATAATCACTTGTGGTACTTTTTCAACCTTTGTACCACGCGCAATGACTTGCTTAACAGGTTGTTTGGTAATTTCTTCTGTTACAGTAGGATTTTCCTGACGAACGCCCTTGATAGTCTGGTAAGTTGTTGTAACTGTCTTAGAGCCATTTACACCCGCTGTTACAACTTTGGTCTTACCTTCTAGCAGTGTCGGGTCGTCAACATACTCTGTTTCAAAGGTAATTTCAACTTGATTCGTTTCGGTTTCCGTACCCTCTATTGGTTTTGTTCCTTTGAGAACCACTTTCGTTGTTGGTTCTTTAATGACTTTCTCAGTCACTGTTGGGTTTGGTTGACGGACTCCGTTGATTGTCTGATAAGTAGTGGTAACTTCCTTAGAACCATTTTTTCCCTCAACTACTACTTGCTCTTCATCTGTATAAAGATCCGCTGTTTCTGTTGTCTTGGTTTCAAATGGAATTTCTACCGTCTCAGTAACAGTCTCTGTGCGTTCAACTGGAGTTGGGGTAGCCATTTTCGTACCACGTGCAACTACTTGAGTCACAGGCTGAGTGGTCACAGTTTCAGTCACTGTTGGATTTTCTTGACGAACGCCATTGACAAGAGTGTAGGTTGTTATAACAGTAGCAAGTCCATTTTGACCAGCCGTAATAATTTTTTCTTCACCAACTGGAAGGGTCGCATCGTCTTGGTAGCTGATTTCAAATGGAATGACTTTTGTAGCTGATTCCGTCTCAGTTGTGACTGTATCAGCTTTCTTTGTTCCAATGCGAACAATTTCAGTAACTGGTGAGCTTGTCACCGAGCTGGAAACCTGCTTAGACTTGATCAAGACACCGTCAGCATAGTAATTCTTGGTAACTGTCGTCCAAACACCGGCTTGCCCAACTTGATCCACATTTCGAGTTCCCTCATCCAGAGTAGCATCATAGATAATTTGGCTTTCAAAAGGGATGGACTCGGTGTTGATCTTCGTATCTTCTGTCAAGGCAACTTCTGGTACTTCATGCGTCGGAGCTGTATCTGGAAGAGCAGTAATTGGTTTTGTACCAATTTTTACGATTTGATTAACAGGAGCTTGGCTAACCGCTTCGGACACAACCACAGACTTCACCAAGACATCACCGATAAATGTTTGCTTGGTTTCAATTGTCTTTTGACCTGCTTGTCCAGACTGCACAGTCAATCTAGTCCCATCTGGAAGAGTATCATCATAGACTTCCTCAGTTTCAAAGGCAATCGATTCTGTATGCGAAGCAACTTTCTCTGTAACCTCCAAGGCTGGAATTTCGTGCGTTGGTGCTGTATCTGGAAGAGCAGTTATGATAGACTCTTCAGCCTTCTTTGTCCCAATTTCAATAATTTTTGGAGTAGCAGTTTTGGTAATTTCAGATGAAACTTCCTCTTCCTTCAGAACCTGACCGTCTACAAGTGTTTGCTTGATGGTAATGGTCCGCTCGCCATTTTGACCTTCTTGAACAATTTTTTCTGTTCCCTCGGCCAAGGTTGGATTTTCAACCGTTTGAGTCTCAAAGGCGATGATTTCCATGTTTGTGATAGTATTCTCAGTAATATCAGCTGCTGGTAGCTCATGACTTGGAGCAGTATTTGGAACTTCGGTTACGATTTCTTGGTTCCCATTATCAGCTGTTTTCTCCTCCTCTGCTGGAAGCTCTTCTACCGCTTTGCTATCTTTAAAATAGCCCACATAAACATAGCCTTCAATCTCAGCTGGAGCTGGTAAAGCCTGACCTGCAGAACGTTCCACCGCATGGTTGAATTGAGCCAGAATATGGCTAGTTAATGCTGAACCTGTCGGTGCCAAGAAACTTGCACCCGTTGCGGCAAGAATGATTACTCCCGCAAATTCTTTCTTCCCTTTTTTGCCTAATTTTACAGCAATAACCAGGAGAGATAGACCTGCAACAACCATCGCACTATTTCCCAAGACACCTGTTTCAGGTAAGATTTTTGAATCAGAACCTGAAGACACTACAGGACGATAAACCAAATAGTAGGTAGAATCCGTTTCTTGTGCCAAACCTGGCAAGTCGCGAATAATCAATTCTTTTTCCGCATCAGTCAACTCTTCTTTGGTCACATAGGTGTAATTGATAGACTGCGCACTGACTGAAGAGGCAGTAGCAATAGAAGTCACAAAAAATAGACTTGCTAGGGTGGCAGAAACAAGTCCAATTGATAGTTTACGGAAAGCAAATCGTTCTCGCTTTTCATTAAAAATGTTTTTCATATTTTCTCCAATTATCGCTAATTATACATACAATTATACCGTCTCATAATGGTTCGTACAAATTTTTTGTTTATTTCTTTTTTACCTTAAGAACTTAAAAATTTTTCTTATTTGTTTCTTTCAAATAAGAAAATCGAGATCATTGACCTCGATTAACAAGTAGTCGTATTTTACCTTCCATTACAATTTTTTACCTTTTGAAAAATACTGCCGTGTTTCCTTGATAATAACTGGTGATAAGACTAACAAAGCAATCAAGTTAGGTAGGGCCATGAGACCATTGACAATGTCCGCAATCGTCCAAATCAAATCCAACTTCAGGAAACCACCGAGAGCTACCATTAGTATGAAGACCAACCGATAGGGTAAAATTGATTTTGTTCCGAAAAGAAATTCAATACAGCGCTCACCATAATATGACCATCCCAGTATCGTTGTAAATGCAAAGAGAACCAAGCTAATAGTCAAGGCAATTGTCCCTGGATTACCAAAAACAGTTGCAAATGCTGCCTGAGTCAGCGGAGCACCCTCAAGTCCTTCCACCGTCCACTGACCAGTCACCAAAATAGATAAACCTGTTAAACTACAGATAATAATGGTATCAATGAAAGTACCGGTCATAGAAATCAAACCTTGCTCAACGGCATTGTCTGATTTGGCTGCAGCAGCGGCAATGGGAGCAGAACCTAAACCAGATTCATTAGAAAATACACCACGAGCAATTCCTCTCTGGATTGCTTCTCTTACTGTTGCCCCAGCAAAACCACCAACAGCTGCAGAAGGAGTCAGTGCTGAACTAACTACTAATTTCAACGCAGGAATCAACTGATCTGCATGTGTTATTAAAATCACAATTGTTGCTAAAATGTAGAGAATGGCCATGAACGGAACTACCTTGGTTGATACTTGGGAAATCGTCTCAATGCCACCAAAAATGATGACAGCCACTAGAATGGCCAAGAGGATACTAATCAACTGCGGCGATAAACCAAAGCTTACTTCTAATGAAGAAGTAATCGAATTGACCTGTGAAAATGTCCCAATCCCCAAAAGAGCAACCAAAACACCAGAAATGGCAAAGAAGATTGCTAGGGGTTTCCATTTCTGTCCCATACCAATGGTGATATAATGCATTGGTCCACCTGCCGCATGACCATCTGCATCTCTGGTTCTGTACTTGATTGCTAGAAATCCTTCCGCATACTTCGTTGCCATACCAAAGAATGCAGCAACCCACATCCAGAAAAGGGCTCCAGGACCCCCTGTAGTAATAGCAGTTGCCACCCCGACAATATTTCCTGTCCCGACAGTCGCTGCAAGGGCCGTGCACAATGCCGCAAAACTCGATACATCCCCTTGACCAGACTGATCACTTGAAAATATCAAACGAAAAGCTGTGGGTAGTTTACTTAGTTGAAACAATCCTAAACGAATGGTGAAATAGACACCTGTACCTACTAAAAGCAATAGCAGTGGCGGTCCCCAAACAAAGTTGTTGATAGCCTTAAATAGTTCTAACATGATTCCTCCGAAAAATAGGTCTAGATAAAGCTTTTGGAAAAACGAAAAGAGGCTGAACAATTCAACCTCTAGATGTAATGCGAAAAATATAGGAAAACCCTACATTTATACGCTCTGTCCTTTTACCTGAGAGTTTCAGTAGATAATCTACCTTGCCCCTTCGGTGCCGTGATGGTCTCTCCAGAGTTCCGTCCTGTGAACAGTCAGCAATCCTTTCTATTCACTATCAACCGGTTATTCAGTTTTATCTTGCCTATATTTTAATCCTATTTCAAGAAAAAATCAAGTGAATTTTCAGAAAAATTAAGAAAGAATATCTAAAAACAAGCCATATCCTGCTTCTTCCATTTCCTCTCTCGGTATGAAACGAAGGGCTGCTGAGTTGATACAGTAACGGAGACCACCTTTATCACGCGGTCCGTCATCAAAGACATGACCTAAATGAGCATGACCAGCCCGGCTGCGAACCTCAATACGGTTCATGCCGTGGGACTTATCTTGGAAATAAGTCGCAACTTCTTTGCTGATTGGTTTGGTAAAGGAGGGCCAGCCACAGCCTGAGTCGAATTTGTCTGTCGAGAGAAAGAGCGGCTCGCCAGTCGTAATATCGACGTAGATACCAGCTTGGTCGCTATTCCAAAACTCATTTTCGAAGGGTCTTTCCGTCGCAGCTTCTTGAGTGACTTGATACTGGAGGTCGGTCAAGCTGTCTTTTAAGACTTGCTGGTCTGGCTTTTGGTAGTCCGCAACATCAATCAGAGGGATTTTTGCCTGCCCAAGATCGATATGGCAGTACCCTTGGGGATTTTTCTTCAAATAATCCTGATGGTAGTCTTCGGCGGGGATGTAATGCGCGAGTGGCTCCACTTCAACGGCTAGGGGGCGTCCACCAAAGAGTTGGGACTGCTCCGTCATGACCTGCTCGATTGTCGGCAAATCAGCCTCATCTGTGTAATAGATACCAGTCCGATACTGGCGACCCTTGTCAGGTCCCTGCTGATTGACAGAGAAGGGATCAATGACGCGGAAATAGTAGAGGAGAATTTCCCGCAAATTGATACGAGTCTCATCATAGGCTAGATAGAGCGTCTCTGCGTGGTCTGTTTGTTTGAGGAGTTGATAATTGGTCGTCTCCACCTGTCCATTGGCATAGCCAACACTGGTGTCAAGAATACCATCGATCTGGGAAAAGTAGCCTTCCATTCCCCAGAAACAACCACCTGCTAGATAAATTTCTTTCATGTGAACTCCTTCTTATCTGCTAGCGTAGTTTCGTCACCCTTACAGATTTTTTTCTTTCATTTCTGCTTCCATTTTGAGGCGTTGAACCTTCATGGTCGCAGTTCGTGGAATGTCGTCATAAGCCATCAAGATAGGCTCTTTCAATAGTGGTAGATCTGCAACCATGGCCCACCAAGCTTCCCAATTCATCTCAGCATCTTCTGCCAGGGCGATAATCGGCTGCGGTGCACCATTGACATCCCGGATAATCACGACTTCTGATAAAAAGTCCAATTTATCCAACAATAGGTCTTCCAAGGCAAGGTTGCTGTCGATGTGCTCAATGAGGTCAACCTGACGGTCTTTTAGAAGAAGCGTTCCCTCTGGAGTCATGCAGCCGTAGTCACCACTATCCCACCAAGCACCGTACACATTATCTTGGAAGCGGGCATCTTCTTTGTAGTAAGTCACAGCACGGCCTTTTGACAGGAACTGGATATGGCCGTTTTCTCCAGCTGGGAGAGGATTCCCTTGGGCATCTGTGATGCGTGCTTCTGTGTAACCTTCCAGACCAATCCCCATATCTCGTCCGCTAACTGTTCCTAGGTTTTCCAAGCGATGGTAACGTAAAATCATTGGACCACATTCACTTTGACCATAAACCTGCATAAAGACTGGATCTTGCTCTTTAGAAGCCTCCAAGAAGGCGCGAAGCGTACCAATATTGATAGCATCAAAGGTTGAATGGTAATAACGAATGCTACTAAAGACCTCTGGTTTTTCCTTGGCCAATCTTGCCCATTGGACAAAGTTATTCGGATGGGTTTCCAGAGCACTTGGACGGTGAAGCGCAAGTGCCCGTTCAACATCATCTTTTCTTGCAGAAGAAAGCGGGTAGAGGGGGAATCCAAGCCCAATCGCAGAAGACACGCCGATATTATAGCGTGAATGTACAGGGGAGATATGGAAGGCCAGCAAGCCTCTCTCCGTCATCTTGTCAAAAATAGTTTGTTGCCAAGCTACTCGCCAGCCCATGGTCTGTGCTGTGTGGCAGATTAGTTTTGGAACACCTGTCGTTCCCGAAGTATGGGTCATGTATTGAATGACATCTTCTGGCAGGAGATTTTCTTCAAAAGCAACTGCTTCATGCACTAGGACTTGGGGTAAAAATACTTTTGTGACCAGATCAGTTCGAGTCATTCCTGCTACACGTTCTTCCGTTTCTTGGTCGTAGACAATGAAAGACTTTTCCAATCGCTCCGCAAACACATCTAAATTCGAAGATGGCAAATGGTAGGAAATCATAACAGGAACAGCACCCAATGCCGTTACCGCTACTGCTAATAAATAGGTATCAAAGGCTGGACTCTTATATAGAATTACCTTGTCCCCATAGCCAATACCTGCTGCTGCAAATTGGGCAGCTCTTTTTTGAATAGCTTCAAAAACTGTTTGATAGGTATTTTCCAATCCTAATTCAGGGAAAGATGCGTAGGGTTTGTCAAAATAAATGGCAACATTTGGAAACTCTTGAGCTGCTGTTTTAAACTGACGATAGAGATTTAATGGTTTGTAACTAATAGTTGACATATCTAACCTTTCTAAAATGACAATGATAAGGTTATTATAACATCTTGTGCTAACCTTCACAATGTCAATTTTGAAAAGCTCACAATATAAATTGTCGACACAAGTAACACCTACAACATTTATTCATCCACGATTTCTATCTCGTCTTGAATTATCTCACTTCCTGAATCTGCCTTGGAAAGTTTTTGCTCAATATACTGATCAATGTACTGATATACCTCCTCAGCATCTGATTGGGATAAACTAGCCACTTGGTTTACTTTAACCGATAATGTTTCAAGACCATAACCTGATTTTTCTTGTACTAATCTTTCCAATTCCTGATGCGTTATTTCCTGTCCAATAATAGTAAGTTCCAACTGATTTTTAGACTTGAGATATGTTCGACTTAGTATAGTATATGAAGAAAAGTTTTCACTAATATATTGATTCATAGCCTCTCTACGAGAATAATCTACAACCAAATTTCCCGCTGATAGTAAACTTGGTAGAGTTAAAGCAATAACAAGTGCAGTCATTCCATATCTCAATTTGGGATTCAGATCACTTAACTCAACTGCCTTCGTCCGTCTCATCAAAAAGCGTGACCCAAAAAAAGTGGTCAACATGATGAAGATACAGTTAATCAAAAATAGGTATAGAGCACCAAAAAGATATTGAGTATTCCCATGAGCCAAACCGAAACCAGCAGTACAAATTGGGGGCATTAGGGCTGTTGCAATGGCAACACCTGGAACGATATTATTTGCTTCTTTTTTCCGACTACCAATCACACCTGCTATACCCCCAGCAATCGCAATCATAATATCCCAAACAGTGGGAGAAATTCGAGAAATTAACTCAGAACTAGCCACTGTAATGGGTGAAAGATAGAAGTACAAACTCGAAACAAATAGGCTGATGATAACTTCGACGGTCAATAACTTCAAGGCTTTTTTCATCAATGACAAGTCATAGATTGCCAAACCTAAACCAAGACCAACTATCGGAGTCATCAAGGGGGAAATTAACATAGCACCTATAACAACTGCCGTAGCATTCATATTTAAGCCTACAGATGCAATAAAAATTGCACACATTAAGATAAACATATCACGAGTTTGTAAGTCTAACTCGTCAAACAACTTATTACGGTATTCCATTGTTGAAAAATACTTATTTTTCATAGTCTCCACTCTTAGAAATTATATTGTATATCCTACTATATTATACTTATTGTTTGTATTTTTAGTTAGATAAAAAGGACTATTTTTAGTCCTTTTTATCTAACTAATCTCTGCCAAGATAGCTTTGATTTGATCTTTCGTGTGGACACCAGCAACTTGTTTCACAACCTGTCCATCTTTTTTGAACAAAAGTGTTGGGATAGACATGATGCCAAACTGACGAGCTGTGTTTGGATTTTCATCTACATCCATTTTATAAATACGTAATTCGTCTTCATCCACTTCACCATCTAATTGTTCTAAGATTGGTGCTTGCATACGACAAGGACCACACCATGGTGCCCAAAAGTCAACAAGGACTAAGCCTTCTTGTGTTTCAACTTCAAAGTTTGCATCTGTAACAACTTGAACCATACAATTCTCCGTTTCTTTTTTTTGTACTATTATTCTACACCAAAAGAAAATAGAAAGCGAATTTTTGCTACGGAATGAAGCATGAGATAAACCTACCTATAAGAATTTCAGTTGTAAAAAAATGGGTATAGCTAAACTAGACCACAGGGTGACGAGGGGGGAATCACGTACCAGATTCAATCGAGTAGGGACTAATTTCTAGTCCCTCTCACACCACCGTGCGTGCCGTTCGGCACACGGCGGTTCAACTAACTTTTAACGCATGTCGTTTTAGATAATAGTCTAGGCAAGAAACC
>NZ_JAIMEP010000031.1 GCF_019794555.1 Streptococcus suis
GGGGAGAGCCCTTTTCAGCTTATCCCCTAAAAACAAGAAAGAGATAAAGAAAGAGAGGACGAACTTCGTCCTCTCTAGGTCTTAGCTTTTCATCTACCCCCTACAGTTGACAAAGAGCCAATTTATCGATCTATGATTTTCCTTATACAGCATACTGGCTGGTCTGACCCGATTCTGGAAGGGGGTCAAACCAGCCAGTGCTTTTTTCGTTCCTGCTTCGTTTTATTTTGGATCTAATTTCAATGTCATAGCATTGATGGCAACGATAACAGTGGAGAGGGACATGAGGACGGCACCGACTGCTGGACTTAATGTTATGCCAATTGGTGCTAGTATTCCTGCAGCAATTGGAATCGCGATAAAATTGTAGCCTGCTCCCCATACCAAGTTTTGTTTCATTTTACGTGTCGTCTTGTTTGCTAACTCGATAAAGGATTCAATATCCCCTGGATCAGACTGAGTAAGGATAATATCCGCAGAATCCAAAGCTACTTGCGTTCCAGCTCCGATTGCAATACCTACGTCTGCCAAGGCAAGGGAAGGTGCGTCATTGACCCCGTCTCCCACCATGATAACCGTCTTGTTTTGGTTTTTCATGGACTCGACCAGCTTGTACTTATCTTCCGGAGATTGATTGGCTTGGTATTGAATACCTAGAACTTCTGCAACTCCTTGTGCAGCTTCCTCGTTATCACCAGTAGCCATGAGTGGTTCAATTCCGTATTTTTTCAGCACCTCGATCAAGTTTCTGCTGGTTTCCTTCAGTTCATCTCCCAATGCGACAGCGCCGATTGCTTCATTATTTTCTACAAGGATACTTAAAGTAGCGCCTTTCGGAATATCCATACGCAATGCTTTTCCGTATGCCTTTTGGCTGATTAATTGATAGTGGTGGCCGTTCGCCTCCCCTTCTATTCCTGCTCCCGAAACGATTTCAATGGAGTCAAAGGAAACTGACTTAATGCCTTTCGCTTCAGCGTGGTTCACAATCGATTGGGCAATCGGGTGACTGGAGCCCGCCTCTATACCCGCCAACAAGCCTGTAATTTCTTCTTCAGAATATTTATCACTCAAAACAGTGACGTCCAAGACTTTAAATTCACCAGTTGTTAAAGTACCTGTTTTATCCAATACCATAACATCCGCTTTAGTAGTTAATTCCAAAGCTTCTCTATTTTTAACCAGTAATCCTCGACTTGCACCCAAACTAGTACTACGTGATACTACCAAGGGAATAGCAAGACCCAAAGCATGTGGGCAGGCAATAACTAACGCAGTCACAGTAAAGATAACGGCTGTAGGTAAATCTGCAATGATCATCCAGGCTACTAGAGCGATTAAAGCTACTACAACGGCAATGTAGAACAACCAGCCAGCTACTTTGTGAGCCACATTCTCTGCTCGAGATGGTTGGCTTTGTGCTTGGCTGATTAATGTCTGAACCTGAGAAATGAAGGACTTATCGCCCGTCTGCTTTATTTCCACATAGAGGACTCCGCCACCATTGGTTGATCCACCGATGACCTCATCTCCGGGTTTTTTTTCAATTGGTTTCGATTCCCCAGTCACAAGCGCTTCGTTTAAACGGGATTCTCCGCGGATAATGATACCATCAGCTGGAACATTTTCTCCTGCTTGAACACGGATAACATCTCCAATCTGAAGTTCAGACACAGGGCGAGTCTCAATCGAATCGTCTTCTAAAACAACATGAGCATCTTTCGGCACCAACTCAGCCAATGCTTTTTGCGCGTCCCCTGCTTCACCCAATGCCTTCATTTCAATCCAGTGTCCTAACAACATGATTAAAATTAACGTTGTAAACTCAAAGAAGAAGTCCATGACATGTTCTCCGGTCACATATCGAGCGGCCACTGCGTAAACACTATAGGCATAAGAAACCGTTATTCCCAAAGTAATCAAGGACATCATGCCTGGAGCTTTTGAATTAAACTCATCCTTCGCACCCATGTAGAATGGTTTTCCGCCATAAATGTATAGAATTGTTGCCAATACAGCTGCTACAACGTCTGCATAAGGAAAGATAATTTGGAAAGGCAACTGAATATCCATCAAAGGCGTAATGAGTAAGATTGCAATTCCTAATGGGAGTGACTTCAAGAAAATCTCCTTAAAGCTACCGTGATGGTGGTGGGCATGCCCCCCCATTGCGCCATGATCCATTTCACTGTGATCCATCGCACTATGATTCATCTTGCTGTGATCCATCTGACTATGATTCATCTTGCTGTGATCCATCGCACTATGATTCATCTTGCTGTGATCCATCTGACTATGTTCCATTTCATTATGGTCGTGTTTTGAGTGATCCATGTCACCGTGATTATGATGACTATGTGACGAATGTTTTTTGTTATTCCTCATTTTTAATTCCTCCTTATTATATTAGAGACTGATTTTAAAGTTTTAGAACCTTCTCATCTAACACTGCATATAATTCTCATGAAAAGGGTTCTATATTTTATCTCTATCTACTATCTATGAATAAATGGTATTCGTACTTTATACACTTAATACTGAATAGTTAGTTTCTGCTAAAGCAGCATTGAGCGTTTCGGTATCAATCTCTGTTTGACTTTCAAGTACTGCTTTTTTAGTCGCTAAATCAACCTCTACAGATTCAACCCCTTCAATAGCTGAAAATTTTTCTTGCACTGTATTGGCACAACCTGCACATTTTACGCCATCTAATAAGACTTCTTTTTTCATTATTCTATTCCCCTTTTTTTTATCTTCAGGTAATACTTCACTTAATACACTGTCTATACCCACTTGCTTAGCAATCGCTTTGGCTGTACGTTTGTTATCTCCAGTAATCATGATTACTTCAACACCGCGTCTTCTAAGTTCTTTAGCAGCCTTCATACTATTTTCCTTGAGTGTGTCAGCTACTGCGATAATTCCAGCTAGTTCTCCATCAACAGAGAGATACATCTAATGCTATAACAATCGGTACGAAATATCCAGTAATGATATCGGCCATTCGAGCAATGGGTGCTTTAGACCCTTGAGCATCTTCTACTAATTTTAATTTGGATATTCATCACCATTATTTCTCACTTCCCTTTTGCGTTTACAAAAGTAACCTACAACCGCAGTCTACACTCGTAAACTATGGCTGTCAAGGAATTTTTATTGCGTCTCATATAAAGCATTAAAAATACCTATCTACCTTTAGATGATACACGCACCTTCCATATAGATACCAGGAATCAGATGAATAAGGAGTTAAACCAACTTCGAAAAGTGTTCTACAAGACGGATCATATTGCTTACAAAGCCATATTCGTTATCGTACCAAGCAACTGTTTTAACCAATTGTCCCCCATTTGCATCTAATACTTCTGTTAACGTTGCATCAAAAACGGATCCATGTGTAGTCCCCACGACATCGGAGGAAACAATTTCATCCTCAGTGTACCCATATGAATCATTCGCGGCTGCCTTCATCACTTCGTTAATCTGATCAACGGTTACCTCTCTATCCAACACCGAGAACAGTTCTACAAAGCCCGCAGTAATGACAGGAACCCGTGTGGTGGTACCCGTAATGATCCCTTTAACCTCTGGAATGACTTTTCCTAATGCGTTGTCAGCGCCAGTCGTAACAGGAATAACATTTTGAGCACCTGCGCGACTTTTACGTCCCCCGGGAGCATCTTGCAAGTTTTGTGTCGCTGTATAGGCACGCGATCCTGTCATCAGGCCTCGTTGAATCCCAAACTCGTCCACTAATACTTTTGTCATTAAGGCTAAACCGTTTGTCGTACAGGAAGCGGCGGAAATAATTTTGTCACTTGGACTCAAAATTTCTTGGTTGACACCAAAGACAACGACTTTCGTTTCTTCATCTTTAGTTGGTGCTGAAATAATTACTTTTTTAGCTCCAGCGTCTATGTGTGCCTGTGCTTTTTCATTAGTTGTGTAGAAGCCTGTACATTCCAAAACGATATCAATGTCCAAATCGGACCATGGTAGTTTTTTGGCATCCTTTTCTTCGAATGTTTTAACTTCTTTGCCATCAACCAGAATTGAATCGCCTCTTACCTCGATATCATAAGGGAAAATCCCATATGCAGTATCGTATTTTAAAGAGTAGGCTAAATCCTCATTATTTGTTAAATCATTTACTGCAACAACCTGTAGTTCTGAGTCCCTCAACTCTTTAATACGGCGAAATGCTAAGCGTCCAATACGACCAAACCCATTAATAGCTATTTTTATTGTCATTTAATCTCATTCCTTCTTTTTTCATTTTGACTACAACTGTAATCTGCTTAATAATTATAGATTACAGTAATAAACTATAATTGTCAAGCTTTTTAATCCTTAGTTAAGAACAAAAAATTCGTTGTTCTTCAAAGACATTCTTTATCATAAATTTAGAATTTGTTTCATCGAAAGCCCAATTCGATAGGTCGAATCTAAATCTTACGTTAGTTTACGATTGTATTCCTTTGTATGCTCGCAACCTATTCAGGTAAACAAATCACGTCAATAGTTCTTTTTTAGATACATCCCTGTTTCTTACTCAGCAGAAAGCTCCGAGTCGGTTACCCATTTATGGTTCTTGACTTCCTCTCCACCCGTGGTTGGCTGGTAGTCAATCACGTATACTGTGGTGCTTTTAGCATCGTCAATCGTAGCCGTTGCGCCTTCCATGCCTTCCGTGTGGTTGGCTTCCAAGGTTACCTCGTCTCCTGGTTCGAAAGGTTCCTCTCCTGCATCCGCAATCTCCTGGTGAATTACCCATTTGTGATTCTCTTCGCGCGGGCCGCCATTCGTAGGATCATAGGATACCTCGTAGGCTACAGTGTCAAAAGCGCCCACAATCGTGGCTTCTGCCCCCTCCATGCCTTCCATGTGCCCGTCTGTGATTGTTGCCGTCTCCCCCACATTGTAGGTAGGATTTTCAGCTTCTTCCAAACCTGCTGGGATTTCACCAGATTCATCGTGCACCATGCCGCCGTGATCACCACTTTCTGAAGATGTTTCTTCGGTTGTCGTTTGATTTGTATCTGTTCCAGTAGATTCATTTATCTCGTCACTGCCACATGCTCCAAGTAATAAGGCAGATGACAGTAAAATAGTTCCTATCCATTTTTTATTCTGTTTCATTTTTTTCCTCCTGAATTTAAAAAAATAAATCTTTAAACTATCATGCTTTTTGTGTTGATAATAGCTTCCAGACTGCTTCTCAATTGGTTCTCCGATTGAGAATAAATAATCAACTATCGGAATATTATAGAAATTAATTTCTTTGTTATCAGACATTTCTTCCCACTCCTTGTGCTGTAAAGCATATGTTTTATCTGCTATTGCTTATTGGTCTAGATCTTTTAGTCTTTCTTCCATTTTTTTTTTTGTTTCTTCGTTTCTTCGTTTCTAAAAGATGATATTCTATTCATTTGATAATATTCATTTTCGCTCCTTATTCTCCATGATGATGTAAATGGCAATCGCATTGCCCTTCTGTACACTGACAATCCACTTCTTCTACTGCGAAAGCTTTTTTCATTTCTAATATTTCTTCTAGTCGCTGGATATCATCAAAGCTTAAGACATGATTTTCAATGATACTCCCTACTGCATTCCCGACATTCTTTCGACAAATACGGTTGAAAATATCGTCTGTATACTTTCCTACGGCTTCTTTCTCTTCAATATTGGCAGTATAAATAAATTTTCTACCTTCTTTCTCTGTATTTAGTACGCCTTTTTCAACCAGTCGACCTAAGAGCGTTTTGATAGTGGCTTGTTTCCAGTCCATTTTTTCTTTCAATATGGAGATGACTTCTTTACTAGTCACTCGACCATTCGCCCAGACTACACGCATAACTTCCCATTCAGTATCTGTGATATGAGGGCTAACTACTATTGTACTCATTCTCTTTTCCCCCTTATTGTCTACATGTGTAAACGTAAATGCTTGAGATAAGTTTACTATTGTAAACCATTCTTGTCAAGTCTTTTTTAAATAAATGTAACCAGCTATTATTGTCTATGTTTTCCTATCTTTACCCAATACTAATTATAAGGTTACCATTGATTTACTTTTATTGATTTTAGAATTCCTTATTTTTAAAATTATATTTTCTAAATATGATGAACACTATTGAGCAATTTAATTGTTTATCGTATTTAGGAAATCAAGAATTGAGAAAAAGCGGAAAAATAGAAAAAAACCTATACACACGGAAGTTATCAAATCTTTTGTTCTGTTGTTCTAAATATTCAATTTTACCGACTATTAATTGTCTTAATTTCATGTCTTATTAATCTCCTCGAGTTCGAGTATCTAAATATAGAAAAGGTAAACTGCTACAATACCTAGTACCCATCTATTTGATTTCCTACTATTCGGAAAAAGCCATTTCAGCTTTTCTATGAGCAAGGATTTTAGCTTCAAGTCTTCTTTCTTCCTTGAGATTTTCTAAGGACTTAAGAAGGTACGCTAAAGGGGATTCACTGTCAGAGGTATTCGCTCAATAACGTTAATTATTTCTCGACTTGTTATATAGCCGTCAGAGAGGTATTGTCCTATCATCATTTTTTGTTTATGAGTTAGACTATAATTTTGAAACTCACCAGTGAATAAATCTTGTTGGCAAAATTCACCGTTATATTCATCAGCAATTACTTGTAGGAGAGAATAATATTGAGGGTCAATATATTTTTCGGATTTTTCAATAGATGAGATATTATCAGCTCTAATAGACGAAGAAAATTCTTTAGAATTTTTTGAGCTCTTTCTAGAACTAGTATATTCACTTAAATAAGTCTCATTGTCTTCAGTATCATTAGGGGCTGATTTTGACACTAGCCTCGTGTTATTTTGACATCCCCCTGGTATAAATTTGACACCACTCTAGATTCTACATGGGAATCTTCAACTTTTTTGTTATTTTGGGTAAGGAAGTTATCCTTCAATTGACCTAGATATATACGATTTGCCAAGCTCCCAGTCTTGGTCGTTGATTGTTGAACCTCATAAATTAAACCAAATTGTGTTAATTCTTTTTTCATTATTAACAGAGTAGACTTAGAACAATTTAAAATATCCATCAGTTTAGAATTGGAATAGACTAAAAACACATACCCATCTTCATCAATCCAATTATTTTTAAAAGACAAACTTAATCTATCTTTTAATACTGCATAGAAGACTTTGGCATCTAATCTCATTTCTTTGTAAAGATCACTCTCAAAAAGTATTTTAGGCAATGCATAGAATCTTTCTGAAGTTTGATATTCATCGGCACTTATTAAAATAATATTTTCCATATTATTCTGCCTCACCTACTTTTAACATCATCCCACCTGATTCGGGAAATTTAATTAAATTGAATTGCTCAAGCTCTTGAGAGACTCTTCGACTTTGGAACGTGACCAACCAGTATCTTTCATCAAAGAAACAATAACCATGTTTCTTGACTGTCTTTGTTTAGCACGTGTGTTTTTATAGCTTGATGTCATAAAATAATTTCCTTTCGGGTAGTAAAAAATAAACAAAAAGAGAACGATTTCTCGTTCTATTAAATTTATTTAGTATTTTTCTTATTTCTCAAAACTCTAGATACTTACAGGAGGACCGCTAAGAAGAGACATGCACTTTTCTACAAAGTGAAGACCGACACCAAAGCTCGTGTTTTGTGGTACAATAAAGGCATGAATACAGTAGATACCATTATTATCGGAGCAGGGCCAGCCGGCATGATGGCTGCGATTTCTTCCAGCTTTTACGGCAAGAAAACCCTACTCCTCGAAAAAAACAAGCGTTTGGGCAAGAAACTGTCTGGCACAGGTGGCGGACGTTGCAATGTGACAAACAACGGCACACTGGAAGACCTACTGGCTGGTATTCCTGGAAATGGCCGATTTCTATACAGCGTCTTCTCCCAATTTGACAACCACGATATCATGAATTTCTTTCAGGAAAACGGGGTCAAGCTCAAAGTGGAGGACCACGGCCGTGTCTTTCCAACCACCGACCGCTCCCAGACCATTATCAAGTGCCTGGAGATGAAGATGCTGGAAAACGGCGTAGACATTCGCACAGGTACGGAGGTGGTTTCCGTCCGCAAGATGGACGACCTCTTCCATGTCAAGACCAACGAGGAAACCTTTACCGCTCCTCAGCTGATTGTCACCACTGGCGGCAAGACTTATCCTTCCACCGGCTCGACTGGCTTTGGTCACGACATTGCCCGCCACTTCAAGCTGGAAGTCACGGAGATTGAGGCCGCTGAAAGCCCCGTTCTGACTGACTTCCCCCACAAGAAGCTCCAAGGCATTTCCCTAGACGACGTCACCCTGACCTACGGCAAGCACGTCATCACCCACGACCTGCTCTTTACCCACTTTGGCCTGTCGGGACCCGCTGCTCTTCGCTTGTCCAGTTTTGTCAAAGGCGGCGAAACCGCATTTCTCGATGCTCTGCCGACCCATTCTGACCAAGACTTGTTTGAGCATTTAGAAAAGAACAGAGAAAAATCCGTCAAGAATGCCCTTAGAGAGCTCCTGCCAGACCGCCTTGCAGACTTTTTCGCTGAAAACTATGATAGCAAGGTCAAACAAGTTTCCCAAAAGGACCTGACTGATCTGGTCTCCCTGCTCAAAGCCCTGCCGATTAAGATTACGGGCAAGATGTCCTTAGCCAAGTCCTTTGTGACCAAGGGTGGCGTTGACCTCAAGGAAATCAATCCCAAAACCTTGGAAAGTAAGAAAATCCCTGGCCTCCACTTTGCTGGTGAGGTCTTGGACATCAACGCCCACACAGGTGGCTTTAACATTACCTACTGTCTAGCAACTGGCTGGGTGGCAGGAAGTTTGCATTATTAGAAATCACTCTTCAAGCTCAACCTAAAGGAGAAGCTATGCCTATTAATTCATTTAATCAAGAAATCGGCGCACCACTACCTCACCATCAAGCTGGTAGTCTCCCTACTATTGACGTTCTCCAAGGAAAAACCGTTCGCTTGGAAAAACTCAGACCAGATCACGCCAATGCAATCTATCAATTCTATGGTCCTACTGCCAAGCAAGCTGATTGGACCTATTTATCTATTGATCCCTTTAAAGACTATACAAGTTTTCAATCATATTTCCAACAAATGTTGGACTCAGCCGATCCTTATTATCTTGCTATCATTGACCAATCTACCAATCAAGCCATCGGAACATTTGCACTGATGCGCATGGATTCTAAAAATCGTGTCATTGAAGTGGGATGGGTCCTCTTTTCTCCTCAACTCCAAAAAACACGACAAGCAACGGAGGCTCACTACTTGCTTATGTCCTATATTTTTGAGAACCTAGGCTATCGCAGATATGAATGGAAGTGTGATCATTTAAATGGTCCATCACGCCGGGCCGCACTACGATTGGGCTTTACGTATGAAGGCACATTTCGACAAGCTTTGGTCTATAAGGAAAGGAATCGTGATACGGATTGGTTTTCTATAGTAGACAAAGAATGGAACTCCCGTAAACAAAGACTAGAAAGCTGGTTAGAGGATGCCAACTTTGACAAGAATGGCCAACAAAAATATTCCCTATCTTCTCTATAAATTCAAGCAAATTTTGCTTGAATTTTTTTGTTTATTGTTGTATGATAAAACCACAACAATGTTACAAAAGGAGTTTAGCTATGCAACTGAAACTTTCCTCCATATCAAAAAAATTTGATTATAAAATCATTCTTGAAGATGCTTCTTTTACCTTTGAAAAGGGGAAGATTTATGGTTTGCTGGGGCGAAATGGTGCTGGTAAGACAACCTTGTTTAACTGTATTGCTCGAAATCTGACACTAAACAGTGGCAGTATCCAGTTTGTAGAGAGGGAAGAACTGATTGACTACGACAATACGGACATCGGATTTACCCAGACCTATCCGCAGCTACCTGCCTTTATGACGGCCTATGAGTTTGTCCGTTTCTATATGGATATTCACAAGGATAAGCTCAAATCTCCTCGTAGTCCAGAAGCATGGCTAAACTTGGTCGGTATCGGAGAAGAAGACCAGCACCGTCTACTCAAGGACTTTTCCCACGGTATGCAGAACAAGGTCCAGTTGCTCCTGTCTTTGATTGTCCAGCCTCCTGTCCTGCTCTTAGATGAACCTCTGACTTCCTTTGACCCTGTGGCTGCCCACGAGTTCAAGCAACTAATTCGGGAAGCTAAGAAGGATTCCGTCATTATATTTTCCACCCACATTTTGCAGCTGGCTCAGGATCTCTGTGACGAGATTGTTTTGCTCCATCACCAAGAATTGCAAGCAGTTCCGAGTGACAAACTCCACGACCCTGACTTTGAACAAGAGATTGTTCAGCTACTGACAGCAGATTAGGAGGAGCTTATGAAAACCATTCTACGTTATTTTTGGTATCGGGAAAAGTATGCCCTCCATCGCTCCGTCAACGGATTTTTCTACTATCTACGGAAACTGCCACTTGTGGGAAAGAGCATCCCAGAAAGTATTTTCAAGTCTTATAGTTTTAAGTCTGGTCTCTTTTTGGTCCTGCTCATCTTATCCATCCCCAGTCGCTTCCTGGTCAAAGGAATTTGGTTAACCATTTATTCTTGCATTGCTGCCTTCTGGATCAAACTCCTATCCAACAATCAGCTGGACTTTTGGCAAATCCCGTCAGATACTTGGCTTCTAGGCTTTTCCATGTGGATGGTCTTTGTTGGCTACACCTATCGATTTGGCAAGGGATTTGAGCCTTTTATCGCCAAGCCCGAGCGGGAATTCATGCGAAATTTCGGTCTTTCCCAGTCTAGTTTTCTCCATAGTCAACTCTTTGTAGAGCCCATTATCACCAGTCTGTCCTACCTGCCTGCCCTGCTGATTTTTTCTAGCCTATCAGGAAATTGGCTCTATCTGCCTCTAGGATTACTGACCATTCCGACAGGAGTTTTTACTGGTCAGGCTCTCAACCGCTGGTTTTTTAATCGACGGATTCTATCCCGCCGTAATTCTTGGCAATCCTGGGTTATCTTGGGTACTGGTCTAGCAGCTATTGCCAGTCTTATCTTTTTCCGCAATCATCTGTCTCCCATCTTTTTACTGCCTGTCCTTGTCTGTCAGGTCTTGCTGATTTGGTTTGGTTATCGTTATTTGAAACAACAGACCAATCATCTGGACTATCTCTATTATTGCATGGACCAGTCCTTGCAGATGGATAAGAAGATTTTTGAGATGACCAAGGGAAACGAGTACACCCGACAAGGTTTGCAGATGCAGGCAAAACTCAATGCGGAAACAGGAAAGGACCTGTCCCACCTGTCTGGCATGACCTACCTAAACGCTCTGCTATTTGACCGCTACCGCTCCATCCTTACGAAAAAACTGCATTTTCGCTTGGGTTGTCTTTTGGCTATTGTCCTTTTTATTGAAGGAATTCGTTGGTTTTCAAAAGAGGATATAGAAATAAGCAATGCCAACTACATCGAGGGACTGCCTTTTGCTTTCATGGTCATGTATACCGCCTCCATGGGTAAGGCTGTCGCACAGATGGTCTTTGTTAATTGCGATATTTCCATGCTCCACTATCCATTTTACCGCGAAGCAAAGACCATTATTGCAGGCTTTCATTATCGTTTTCTGCAAACTGTAAAATTAAATTCTGCCTTCTCTGGGTCTCTATTATTGTCCCTCATCATCTTTACTAGAGCGCAGCTACCTATTGAAACCTATCTCCTAACTGCTCTGCTCCTGCTGAGTCTAACAGCCCTATTTTCCTTCCACGACCTCTTTATCTACTATATCCTCCAACCCTTTACCAAGGACATGGAGGTTGTCAACCCAGTCTATAAATTTCTCAGTGGCGTTCTCTACTGGGTAGCCTATCTCAATATCAAGCTGGATTTAGGCAGTCACTTGTACATCCTACTCATTTCGCTGGCCATGATTGCCTATGTCAGTATCGGTTACTGGATTTTATTGAAAAAAGCTCCGCAGACCTTTAGATTGAAGGGATAACTATAACTATTTTTATGGAGTATCTAGGTCTAGCCTTTCCAAGAAAGCGCTTTTATGATAAAGTATAAGAATACTACATTTATTAAAGGAGAATATTTGTTATGATTATTGGTATTCCTAAAGAGATTAAAAACAATGAAAACCGTGTTGGAATCACACCAGCAGGTGTCCTTAGCTTTACACAAGCAGGTCACGAAGTTTGGGTAGAAAAAGGAGCAGGTCTTGGATCTGGTTATAGTGATGCAGAATATGAAGCACAAGGTGCCATTCTCAAAAATACTGCCGAAGAAACCTGGGCAGCCGACATGGTGCTCAAGGTTAAAGAACCACTAGAAAGTGAATACACATTCTTTCGTTCAGGCCTGTTACTCTTTACCTATCTCCACCTGGCTCCTGCACCAGAATTGACTCAAGCTTTGATAAACGGTGATGTGATTGCCATCGGCTATGAAACAGTTGTTGACCATGGGACACTTCCTCTTCTAAATCCTATGAGCGAGGTTGCTGGTCGCATGGCAACACAATTAGGGGCACAATTCCTTACCAAGATTGAAGGTGGTTCAGGTATTCTACTAGGTGGTGTTCCTGGGGTCAAAAAAGGCCATGTGGTTATCATCGGTGGCGGAAATGTCGGTATCAACGCTGCGCAAATGGCTGTCGGTCTAGGCGCAAGAGTGACGATTTTAGATATCAATCCAAAACGCCTGGCTGAACTAGACGCCCAATTCGATGGCAAGGTTCAAACTCTCATGTCCAATACATTCAATATTACTGAAAGTGTAAAAGAGGCTGATCTACTGATTGGGGCAGTCCTTATCCCTGGAGCACGCGCACCAAAATTAGTGACCAAGGAAATGGTTGCGAGTATGAAACCTGGCTCTGTCATCATCGATGTCGCCGTAGACCAAGGTGGCATCATTGAAACAGCCGACCGTGTCACCACACATGACAATCCAACCTACCTAGTAGATGGAGTTGTTCACTATGCGGTTGCCAACATGCCTGGTGCTGTTGCTCGTACATCCACTCAGGCACTCACAAATGCCACCCTTCCTTACGCTCTCGAATTAGCCAATAAGGGAGCAGAGCAAGCTATCGCTGACAGCACAGCCCTACGAACAGGTCTAAACATCTATCGTGGCAAAGTAACCAACCAAGCCGTTGCTGCTTCGCTTGGACTTGCCTATTCTGATATCTAAATCTAGCAATCATTACAAACGCAAATTCTTTTCCAGTTACTATAGTCAAATGAATTAGCTTTCAGACAAGGAACTGAGGGCAGACAGTACTAGAGTACGGCAAGCCGAAAGCGACGATGTATCAAAGTTAATTCAAATGACTATATTTATGCGTAACTCAAGTAATAAACCAGTCTATATAAACCAAAAAATCCTAGTATCGACTAGGATTTTTTTAATTTCTTCACCAAATTCCCAAGATTGCCTGCCAAACCAGTGTCAGCACAGTCACGCCCAGCCAGCAAACTAGTCCGACCAGAAGTGTAGCTCTGCCATTTTTCATCAAAGAAAAGACATTTGTCCGCAAACCAATAGTAGCCATGGCCATACAAATGAGAAATTTGGACAGGGTTTTGAGCGGGCCAAAAAAATCCGTCCCCAGTCCAAAGTGACCTGCGATTAATAGTCTAGATTTTCTTTGTACAACATTTCAACTCTCCCTCTGTTCATTAGCCAGCATTCCTATCTCTTTTACTTTGCATATGAAAAGCCATTAGAAATCGAACTCTAACGGCTTTACCTTCGTCTTGTGAACAAATCACTCTCATTTCACAATTCGTTTAACTGTATAATTCTTAATTAAACTGTTTGTAGTATTTCTCGTTAAATAGTTTTTGAAGGTTGATTTTAGGTTTAGGTTGCGCTTCTAAGATAGAGGGCAAGATTTTATCGAGAAATAATTTCGCCTCTTTTTGATATTGTGAATCATATTTTTTGTTATCAATATCATTAGTGTAATAATAAGAAAATTTTCCAGTCATATCAAAATGATAATTTTCATTTTTAGTACTATTCCAGAGTAAGAAATCTGTCCCGTAGGCTAACACCAAAGATTTATCCAATAAAACTGCGCCATTTCCATCAAGATCGTAGGATAATTTATTAGTCGAAGGTCTTTCAATACTGTCCAGATGAGTTAAAATGATTACTAATTCTGGATTCGTCCCTTCTTTCCGAGGCAACTGTTGGACATAGTACCCTGCGTAGTGAGAGAGATTATATGCGATATACAGCTTTCCAATCCCCCAAAGCAGGAGGCTTATGAAGGTTAGGATAAGGGCAACAAGTATTTTCTTTTTCATAGATAGCTTATTCATTAAACTGTTTGTAGTATTTGTCGTTAAATAGTTTTTGAAGGCTAATTTTAGGTTTAGGTTGTACTTCTAAGATAGGGGGCAGGATTTTATTGAGAAGTAATTCCGCCTCTTTTTGATATTGTGAATCATATTTTTTGTTATCAATATCATTAGTGTAATAATAAGAAAATTTTCCAGTCATATCAAAATGATAATTTTCATTCTTAGTACTATTCCAGAGTAAGAAATCTGTCCCGTAGGCTAACACCAAAGATTTATCCAATAAAACTGCGCCATTCCCATCAAGGTCATAGGATAATTTATTGGTCGAAGGTCTTTCAATACTGTCCAAATGAGTTAAAATGATGACCAACTCAGGATTGGTCCCCTCCTTCCGAGGCATGTGCTGGACATAGTACCCTGCATAGTGAGAGAGATTATATGCGATATACAGCTTTCCAATCCCCAAAAGCAGGAGGCTTATGAGGATTAGGATAAGGGCAACAAGTAATTTCTTTTTCATAGATAGCTTATTCATTAAACTGTTTGTAGTATTTGTAGTTAAATAGTTTTTGAAGGTTGATTTTAGGTTTAGGTTGCGCTTCTAGGATAGGAGGTAGGATTTTATCGAGGAGTAATTCCGCCTCTTTTTGATATTGCGCGTCAGAATTTGTATTGTCGATATCATCAGTGTAATAATAAGAAAAACTACCTACTTTGTTGAAAACATATTTCTTATTCTCAGTATGATTCCAAAGATGAATATCTATTCTTTGACTTAATATTAATGACTTGTCCAATAAAACTGCGCCATTTCCATCAAGATCGTAGGATAATTTATTAGTCGAAGGTCTTTCAATACTGTCCAGATGAGTTAAAATGATTACTAATTCTGGATTCGTCCCTTCTTTCCGAGGCAACTGTTGGACATAGTACCCTGCGTAGTGAGAGAGATTATATGCGATATACAGCTTTCCAATCCCCCAAAGCAGGAGGCTTATGAAGGTTAGGATAAGGGCAACAAGTAATTTCTTTTTCATATTACCTCTTTTTCATAATTTCATAAAAGTTCATTATAGCACAACTGCTTTAAAATAATCTACCTTAATTAGCTTTTAGTCACGCCATAGGCATGAAAAAACGCATATAATCTTTTTCAAGCTACATGCATTTTTCAACAATATTTTCGCGACTTTTACATACTTGCGTGGATGTATCCTTATTTTCCCTTACATTATCAAAAGTCTCAGGATAAAAATATAAGTTTTTATGAAAAATTTATTTCTACCAAACCCCAAGCATCCCCTGCCAAACCAGTGTCAGCACAGTCACTCCCAACCAACAAGCAAGGCCGACCAGAAGAGCAGCTCTGCCATTTTTTACCAAGGCCAACACATTAGTCCGCAAACCAATAGCAGCCATGGCCATACAAATAAGAAACTTGGACAGGCTTTTAAGTGGAGTAAAAACCGCTGTTCCCACTCCAAAATGACCTGCAATTGTTGTCACCAGACTGGCTAGGATAAAATACAAAATAAAAGTCGGAAAACCTGTCAGGAGGGACTTCTTGTCTGCCTTGAGACCCTTTCCTCGGGTTTGCCAAATTGCTAAAACCGTTGTAATCGGGATAATAGCCAGAGTCCGCGTCAACTTGACGGTCACTGCCGTGTCCAAGGTCTGACTGCCTAGGCCATAAAGGCTATCCCAAGTAGCCGCCGTTGCGGTGACCGACGAGGTGTCATTGACCGCCGTTCCGGCGAACATCCCAAAGGCCTGACCCGAATCGGTCGAAAACCCAAGCCAGGTTGCCAAAGTCGGAAAAACCAAGGCCGCCAAGACATTAAAGAGAAAGATGACGGAGATTGCTTGTGCTACATCCTCATCATCCGCCTTAATAATAGGAGCTGTCGCCGCAATGGCAGAGCCACCACAGATAGAGGTCCCTACGCCAATCAAGGTCGCCAGATGAGATGAAATCGGTAGCCATTTCCACATCAAGAAGGCCAAAAACAAAGCGAAACTGATAGTGGAAAGAATAATTGGAAGAGATTGACGTCCAACAGCCAATACCGCTGATAAGTTTAACCCAAATCCCAAACAAATCACAGCATACTGTAAAACTTTCTTGGAAGTAAAGGTTAAGCCTGACTGAAATGCATTTTTACTTGAAAAATAGGGATACAGACCCATCCCGATTAGAAGGGAGAAGACCGGTCCACCAACAAGGGGAAACAACTGACCTAACCACTGACCCACCAAAGCCAAAAGGAAACAAAGTCCGACACCTTTGGCATTTTCCTTTACCATAAACCCCTCCTAAAATATCAAACGTAATGCCGCGGTTGTAACAACCCCAACCAAAACTGCTAAGAGAATATTTTTTGTTTTCAAGACTACAAAAAATGTCGGAAGAATAGCTAGACTTTCTACCGGGAGAATACTTGGCAAGGAGCCAACTTTCTCATCCATAATACTGGAAAGGGTCAATGCAAAAATGATTGTGATTGGCAAAAAGCTGAGGAATTTCACCAACTTTGGAGGCAGGGATTTGTTCTGTGTCAGTACAAAAGGCAAAACACGTGGCACCCAAGTCACTAGGGCCGCTGCTAGAATAATCAATAGAATACTAGTTTTTATCATCAATCATCACCCCCACAAAACAACCCAAAATCGTCGCCAAGAGCACAGCCACATAAGACGACACTAGCACAGACAGGCCGACATAGGCTAGACCAACCGCCAGCAAAATCAAGCCGATTTTTTTCAAAGGAATAGTCCGAGCCATCACCTCTAGTTGCCCTGAGAAAATCCCGACGAACATAGCGACCAAGGCAAAGTCCAACCCAAATTGCTCAGGATTTGGAATAAGACCACCAATCAGATTGCCTAGAGTCGTAAATGTAACCCAAGAAGCGTAGCTCGCAAAGTTGTTGCCGTACATCCAGCTAGGGGCAATCTGCTTTTCCTCAATGTGTTTCCGCAAGAGAACCGCATAGGATTCATCCGTTAAAAATGAGCCAATCAAGATATTGGAGCCCAGACTGTTGCCCTGAAAAATGGTCGTCGTATGCAGGCACAGGAGAAAATTCCGCAGGTTGACAAAGAAAACCGTCACCGCAATGGACACCAAGGGAGCCCCAGCTAAAATCATGGCACACATGACAAATTGGGCACTTCCTGCATAGACCAAAAGGCTCATCAGCCCCATTTCCACCGCAGAAATGCCGGAATTAACCGATACGACACCGCAGGCTAGGCCAATACTAGCATAGCCCAGAGCTGTGGGAATAGCATCCCGCAAGCCTTCACGAAAATCCTCTTTTTTCATCTTCTCTCCTTTGAATAGCAAGTTATACTCAATGAAATTCAAAATCAGACTAGCTCCAAAGGTTTGGGGAACCTTTGGAGGTTGGAGATAGAGCGAACGTAGTTCATTTCTACTTAGCAGATAGAACCCTGTTACTATTTTGTTTCAAGGTAACAGGCTGAAAGACTCCACTGGAGCCTTTCACTCATCAAATCAAGTCAACAACGTCTGGTTTTGATTTTCGAAGAGTATTATATCACTCTAGTATAGAGGACTTGTCCCCCACCGTCAATAGAAAAAGCCGCTTTCGCGACCCATCTTTCTTACAAATTCTCAAAAGCAAGACTAGGCTTGGCATTGAGGTCCCAGCCAGCAGTATTTTCTTTGTTATATTCACTAACGGCTGCCAAGGCAATCATACCTGCATTGTCACCGCAGAGTCGAAGCGGGGGAATGATGACCTCTACATCGGTGATTTCAGCTGCCAACCGCTCTCGTAAGCCCTGATTAGCTGCCACACCGCCCGCCACGACCAAGGTCTTAACAGGGTATTTTTCCAAGGCTTTCTTGGTCTTAGCCATTAGAATATCTAAGACACAGGCTTGAAATGAGGCTGACAGGTCCACATTGGACAAGGTTTCCCCTTTCTGCTGGGCATTGTGGTAGAGGTTGATAAAGGCGGATTTGAGTCCAGAAAAAGAAAACTCCAAATTATCCTCCTTAATCATAGCACGAGGGAAATCATAAATGTCCTGACCCTCATGTGCCAACTCATCGATGACACGACCAGCTGGATAGGGCAGACCCATGACCCGCCCTACCTTATCATAGGCCTCTCCGACCGCATCATCTCGCGTTTCACCGACAATCTTGTAGTCGCCCGCTTCTGACACATAGACCAACTCCGTGTGCCCACCGCTGACCAAGAGAGCCAAGAGCGGAAACTCCAATTCCTTGACCGCACGTGCCGCCATCAAATGCCCTGCCATGTGATTGACAGGAATGAGCGGCAAGCCATTAGCCCAAGCAAAGGCCTTGGCAGCCGAAATCCCGACTAGCAAGGCACCGACCAAGCCAGGCCCATAGGTCACAGCCACAGCCGTCAGGTCCTCTGCCGTCACCTCTGCCTCCAACAAAGCCTCCTCGATACAAGCCGTTATCACTTCCACATGGTGACGGCTGGCCACTTCAGGCACCACCCCGCCAAACCGCTGGTGGCTGGCAATCTGGCTGGCAATAACATTGGACAAAAGCTCCGCATCATTTCGCAAAACAGCCACCGAGGTCTCGTCACAGGAGGTCTCAATCGCCAAAATCAATCTATCTTTCATCACGTTCTCTCTTCATCATCACCGCGTCCTCGACAGGATGGCGGTAGTAGTCTTTTCGTTTTCCTATTTGGGTAAAATGCTGGCGTGTATAGAGGTCCTGAGCTGCACTGTTGGACTCCCTCACTTCGAGGAAGATATCCCCATCCCAGTCCATCACAGCAGCCATCAGTTGACTGGCGATTCCCATCCTCTGAAAATCAGCCTTGACAGCAATCTGCAAGATTTCCATCTCATCCAGCACCGTCTGCACAGCCAAAAATCCGACTAATTCCTGACCCTCATAGGCCAGATAATAATCCTCATCCTGACTATCCATACTGGAGGCAATCTGTTCCAGAGTCCATGGAGATTGCTCATAGACCGACTGCATAACTGCCAAAATAGACTCTGCCAGATTTTCCTGACCATCGTAGTGTTTAATCTCTATCATACACGTTTGATATAACTTTCTGAGTCAGCTTGGTTGTCCTTGAGCCAGTTTTCTTCTGCCTCTACCCGCTTGAGATAGTTGGGCTCAAAGCTAGTGACATCAACTGCTGGCAAGTCTTGACCAAGCACCGCCAGCTGATAGGCAGACGGCAGACTGGTCTGGTAATGGGCAGCTGGCAGAGCTTGCTCGATTTGCTCCATAAAGTTTTCTACTTCTCCAACAAAGGTGATATTTTCCTTACCAGCCAGGCTAGAAAGTAAGTCTTCAAAAGACCAGTAGCGGTCTGGCTCGACTGCTCTGCCATTTTCATAAACACCTGCATAGACGCAGTTACGGCGGGCATCGATGAGGGGAACCACCAGACCCGTCAGGCTAGGAGGAACCAGAGACTGAAGACTAGATAGCCCCACCAAGTCGATCTTGAGGGTGTAGGCCAAGGTCTTGGCAGTCGCCACCGCCACCCGCAGACCCGTGTAGGAGCCCGGTCCTTGAGCGACCACGATCCTATCCAAGTCTTTGGGCGTCCATCCCACCTGTTCTACCAAAAAATCGACCACAGGCATGAGGCTGATACTATGATTTTTCTTGACAGCCAACAGGGTTTCCGCCTGCAAACGACCGTCCTCCACCAAGGCAACTGATAAAGCCTGATTGGAGCTATCTAAAGCTAGTATTTTCATCTTCTCCTCTTTCCTTATACTCAATGAAAATCAAAATCAGACTAGCTCCAAAGGTTTGGGGAACCTTTGGAGGTTGGAGATAGAGCGAACGTAGTTCGTTTCTACTTAGCAGATAGAACCCTGTTACTATTTTGTTTCAAGGTAACAGGCTGAAAGGCTCCACTGGAGCCTTTCACTCATCAAATCAAGTCAACAACGTCTGATTTTGATTTTCGAAGAGTATTTCAATGCTACTCTCTATTGTAAGCCATCTTGACCTTTTTTTCAAATAATGAAAAGACTGGGGTATGATTTCCCCGTCAGTCATTCTTCTTTTTTCAACTCTACCACTTGATCATATTGAATATCCTCGTCGATATGGTGGGCGATTCATGAACTAATGTTGATTCCCTCAACTGCCACAATCAACTTGTCCGCAGCTAACATGGACTTGCCCGATTCAAAACGTGATAGCTGGACTGCTGTAAAATCTCCTCTGACGACATCCTTTTGCTTGACCAAACGAGAACGACGAAGTTCTCGATAAAATTGACCTAACCCTACCTCTGGTGCTGTCCCCATGGTCTACCTCCTCTCAGTGAACCATCACATAATATTATTAGATTTATCATAATAAACATTTATATTTTTGTCAACTTACAATGTTATATTTGTGATTCATGATAATTTCAGAAAATACCGCCCAGGTTCTCACCTAATTTTCATTTTCCTAACACTTCCATTTACCAAGTCCTAACTTTATGATATAATAAGGAGAATTATTTAGACTGTCGAAATCAACAACTCTAGAAAACTGAATACCAAGCAACAAATAGAAAACTATTTGGGTCTTTTTTCGTAGGTTGCAGTCAAAGCAGAAAGGAATATGTATAACATATGATTTATAAAGTTTTTTATCAAGAGTCAAAAGTGAGTCCTCGTCGCGAACAGACACGCTCACTTTACATGGAAGTTGAAGCAGAAAGCGAATTACAAGGTCGTATTATTGCGCGTGAGCTAGTAGAAAAAACATACCCACAATACAATATCGAATTCATCGAACTTCTATCCGAAAAGCACCTCCAATATGAGAAGGAGCATGCTGATTTTAGTATTACGGAGTTCTAATCCATGTCAGCAATAAATCTAAAACCCCAAGAAGTTGGCGTCTTTGCCATCGGTGGTTTGGGAGAAATCGGAAAAAATACCTATGGTATTGAATACCAAGATGAAATTTTGATTGTCGACGCAGGTATTAAATTTCCTGAAGACGATCTGTTAGGTATTGACTATGTCATCCCAGACTACTCCTATATCGTTGAAAATCTAGACCGTGTCAAAGGTCTAGTCATCACACACGGTCACGAAGATCATATTGGAGGAATTCCATTCTTACTCAAACAAGCGAACGTACCTATCTATGCGGGTCCGCTAGCACTATCTTTGATACGCGGTAAATTGGAAGAACATGGCCTGCTTCGTGATGCTACTCTCCATGAGATTAACCATAAAACAGAGCTTACCTTCAAACACTTAAAAGTTAGTTTTTTCCGAACAACTCACTCAATTCCAGAACCACTTGGAATCGTCGTAGACACGCCCCAAGGTAAAATTGTCTGCACCGGTGACTTTAAATTTGACTTCACTCCCGTTGGAGAACCAGCTGACTTGCACCGCATGGCTGCGCTCGGTGAAGAAGGCGTCCTCTGTCTTTTATCCGATTCAACTAACGCAGAGGTTCCAACCTTTACTAACTCCGAAAAAGTTGTTGGTCAATCCATTATGAAATTGATTGAAGGCATTCATGGTCGTATTATCTTTGCATCATTCGCCTCCAACATTTTCCGCCTTCAACAAGCAGCCGATGCAGCAGTAAAAACAGGTCGAAAAATTGCAGTTTTTGGCCGTTCAATGGAGAAAGCAATTGTAAATGGTATTGAATTAGGCTATATAAAGGTCCCTAAAGATACCTTTATCGAACCAAATGAAATAAAAGAATATCCAGCTAATGAAGTCTTGATTCTATGTACAGGTAGTCAAGGTGAACCTATGGCTGCACTTTCTCGAATTGCTCATGGTACCCACAGACAAGTCCAACTTCAACCAGGTGATACTGTTATCTTCTCGTCCAGTCCTATTCCGGGAAATACCACAGGGGTTAACAAATTAATCAATATTCTGATTGAAGCAGGTGTAGATGTTATCCACGGTAAGATTAACAACATCCATACCTCTGGACACGGTGGCCAACAAGAGCAAAAACTCATGCTCCGCCTCATCAAACCAAAATACTTCATGCCTGTTCATGGCGAATACCGTATGCAAAAAATCCATGCTGGTTTAGCTGTTGATACTGGCGTTCCTAAAGAAAACATCTTCATCATGGAAAATGGTGATGTCCTTGCACTTACAAAAGATTCAGCTCGCATAGCCGGTCAATTCAACGCCCAGGACATTTACGTTGATGGCAATCGAATTGGCGAAATCGGTGCAGCTGTTCTTAAAGATAGACGCGATCTCTCTGAAGACGGTGTCGTTCTCGCTGTTGCAACGGTCGACTTCAAGTCGAAAATGATTCTTGCTGGTCCAGATATCCTTAGTCGAGGATTCATCTATATGCGTGAATCAGGAGATCTTATCCGTGAAAGCCAACGAATTCTATTTGATGCCATACGAATCGCCATGCGCAATAAGGACGCAAGCATCCAAACGGTCAACGGTGCAATTGTCAACGCCCTCCGACCATTCCTATATGAAAAAACAGAACGTGAACCAATCATTATCCCAATGATTCTCACCCCGGATAAATAAAAAGGTCCAGTGGACCTTTCAGAACGTAGACAAACTCCTAAAAATATAAAAAATTGAAGAAGTTTGCAAAAGATAGCAAGTCATTAAACTCTTAGAAACATTGATATTTCGGCATTTCTGAGAGTTTTTTATTTTCAACATAAAGAAAAAAGATTGAAGAACATTGTCCAAAATGGATTTTTTCTTCAATCTGAAAGGTCCAGTGGACCTTTCAGACTGAAGACAAAGTCCTTAGAATTGATTTTCTAAGGGCTTTTCTTCGTATTTAGGAGTATAATATAAGAAAAAGGACTTATGAGGTTCTCCTATGCTACACAAAGAAAACCCTGATTACAACCGCAATCAGTACGGTTTCTATACCCTTGACCAGCTTGTGCCTGCAGATCATTTCCTGCGCCAAGTGGAAGCTGTGATTGACTTCGACTTCATTTATGATCTAGTAGAAGATAC
>NZ_JAIMEP010000032.1 GCF_019794555.1 Streptococcus suis
TCTTCAAGAATGAGTTTTACTGCAGAATTTTTAAATTGTTTATCGAATTTTCTTCTTGCCATAATAAACCTTTCCACGATTTCTCTTAACTTTGTGTCTAGTTTATTATAACCTTTCCAAAGTTTGAAAATCAAACGAGCCCTCTCTGAACTCCAAATATCTTAGGCTGGTATTCCCATTAATACCTTGATTTCAGTAGACACCGAAAAGCCGAAGAGCGTTCCATTTCTTCGGTTCTTTTTATATATTCCTCGAAGGGTCTCCATGCCCTTAATCGTGGAAGAGGCTGTACGGAGACTTTGATAAAATTTATTCCGTCGTTTAATAGGTCGATGGTCTTGTTCTATTAAATTGTTAAGATACTTCACAGTTCGGTGCTCTGTCTTAGTATATAAACCCACACTCTGTAACTTTCTAAAGGCTGATCCAAGAGAAGGTGCTTTATCGGTCACAATTGCTTTCGGCTCACCAAACTGTTTATGGAGTCGTTTTAAGAAAGCATAGGCTGCTTGCGTATCCCGTTTCTTTCGTAACCAGATATCTAAGGTTAGGCCGTCCGCATCAATTGCACGATAAAGATAATGCCAACGTCCCTTAATTTTGATATAGGTTTCGTCCATTTTCCATGAATAGAAGGATTGTCTATTTTTCTTCTTCCAAAGATAATAGAGGACTTTGCTGTACTCTTGCACCCAACGATAAATCGTAGTATGACAAACATTTATTCCACGATCATATAACAATTCCTGAACTTCACGATAGCTTAGATTGTAACGCAGGTAGTAACCAACAGCGACAATAATGACGTCTTTTTTGAATTGTTTGCCTTTAAAATGATTCATTACTCTGTCCTCTCTGTCTTTTTTCTCAATTTTACACTAAAATAGATTTTTTGGAAAACTTTGCAACAGAACCGACAGGTTAAAAGCCCCGAAAAATTGCATGCCAAAAGAATTGAAGCAACAGATGAACGTAAAAAACAAAGTCATCAACAGGCTTTGTCACATATTGGCCTTGTATCGCTGATTTTATGTTGTGGTATCGTTATATTTTCAATAAATGAGGAAACAGTGATCATACCAGTGGCTTACATTGTTGGTTTACTCGCACTGTTTGTCCTCTATCTTGCCTATCGCATCAGAAAATAAGAGGATCAGCCAGTTAAAGTCTGGTATCTTCAGAAAATTGTGATAAAATTGAATTGTTATTATAAGTATTCAAATGATCAGTAGGGGGATGGCCTTGTGTTGGCGTTGCTAAGCAACTAGAGTTAAGAGGAGAGTAGATGTGTTAAAACTAGAAAACCTCACCAAACAATTTGGTGATAAAATCGCTGTTGATCAGCTAGACATGACCGTCAAACCGGGCGAGATTATGGGGCTGATTGGTCAAAATGGTGCTGGGAAGACGACAACTTTTCGGATGATTTTGGACTTTATTAAACCGGATAGCGGTCAGATTACGTGGCAGGGCGCGCCCATTACTCAGGAGATTAAGCAAAAAATAGGCTTTCTACCTGAAGAGCGTGGCCTTTATCAAAAATTGACGATTGAAGAACAAATCTTGTATTTTGCTGAACTCCATGGCATGAAACGGGCTGAGGCAAGAGATGAGCTCGTGCGCTGGATGGACAAGTTAGAAGTTGTCGGAAAAATTACAGACAAGGTGCAGACCCTTTCCAAAGGGAACGCCCAAAAAGTACAGTTCATCGCGACCTTGATTCACCGCCCTGATTTTCTGATTTTGGATGAACCTTTTACAGGCCTTGACCCAGTCAATACCAGTCTCCTGATGTCGGAAATCAAAACGCTCAAGGCAAATGGTGCAGCGATTATTTTCTCCAGTCATAATATGAGTGGGGTAGAGTTGCTCAGTGATCAGTTAACCATGCTCAAAAAAGGTAAAGTTGTCTTGCAAGGCGACATTTATGGGATTCGGGATAGTTTTGGGCGCACCCAAATCTATGTTGAAAGTGATGTGCCAGATGCGGATTTGTCAGCCATTTCAGGTGTTGAGACGATTGAGAAACAAGGTGCTGGCCGGATGATTCATGTCAATGATGCAGCTGTTGGTCATGAGATTTTCACACGCGTGAGTCAATCTGGCTATGTCCAAGCTTTTGTTCAAGCGCCACCAACGCTCGATGAAATTTTCCGTAAGGAGGTCGCTGAAAATGTTTAAACAAATGAAATTAGTCGCGGGTCAAGTTTACCGGACAAAAATTAAGACACCGAGTTTCTGGTTGACGGTGTTGACGCCACTCTTATTGCCATTGGTTGGGTTAATCATTGGTTTCGTAATTGCTAAGACGAGTGATGATTCACCGGCGCGATTGGCTGTTGTTGACAATGCAGCTCTGGTTCAAACCCTTAAAACCGATAAAGTCTTAGACGCTAAAATCTCAGCCGTGGCAGATGTTAAAACGGCTAAGCAAAAGATACTGGATGAGAAAATAGATGGCTATCTCGTCAAAGAAGATGGCAAATATACCTTAGTGGCGTCGACGGATAGCACGACAAAATTCAATGAGACGACGGTTAAAACCGCCTTGTCGCAGATTGAACTAGCAGAAAAAGCCACGCATCTTAAATTAAGTCCTGAGGAATTGATCAGTCTGCAAACGCCTGCTGATCTGACCATGAAAACCCTGAGCAAAAAAGGGGAATCTAGTGGGGGTGAGGCTAAAAATGCGGCCAATTCTCTCGTTTCTGTTGGTGTGGCCATCGTTATATTCATGTTGCTGATGATTTACTCTAATATGTTGGCGCAAGAGATTGCCAATGAAAAATCCAATCGGATTATGGAGACCTTGCTAGCAGCAACCAGCACCAAAGTCCAATATTTTGGTAAAATCCTAGGGATTGGTTTATTGGTTCTGACCCATATCGTTTTTTATGTCATCTTAGGGGTGGCTGCAGCCATTGCCCTAAAAGGCAACGACATGGTCGAAAGCGTCAAGGGCATGGTCGGTGGCGTCGATATGAGTTTCTTGGTCTATGCGGTCTTGATGTTGATCGTGGGACTCATGGCTTACCTCTTCTTGACAGCGATTATCGCTAGTTTGGTTAATGACCAAAGTCAGGTTCAGCAAGCCATCGCGCCGATTTCTTATCTTTCTTTGGTTGGCTATATGGCCAGTATTTTTGGGGCCAATGTACCCAATAATATCGTGATCAAAATCTTGAGTTATCTGCCTTTTGTTTCGCCAACCTTGATGCCGGGCCGTTTGGCCATGGAAATGTCGACGTTGACACAAGCTTATATCGCGCTGGCCTTGCAGCTGGTTGCGCTTGTGTTCGTGGCCAAATTCGGCGAACATATTTACGCCAAGAATGTTTTAAGTTATTCCGATGAAAAAATCTTTAAGCAATTTATTCAAAATCTTAAAAAATAAGCAAAATCCCTGTGACAAACGGGGATTTTTTGCGTGTATATAAGTGAGGTGAAAATATGAATTGGCAAACAATAATCGCACAGTTAAAAGAACACGTGAAACTCGTGATTGGCATCGGGCTTATCCTGATTTTGGGCGTCTTTTTTTAGGGCACCTCTAATAACTACCAATTAATTCACCTCTAAATGAAATTAGAAAAAAACACAGAAAACTAAGCATAGTCTACTGTGTTTTTCTTTATGTTACAGACGCCGCTTGACTGTTTATTCTTATTTTAGACAGATTACCGCCATGTTTTGAGATTTAAACGTTTAACTTGTTCGTACCTCAATAAGTTATAAGTCAGATTTGTAAGGTCAGTATTTAAAACAGCTCGATCGAATCCAATAGAACGTAAACTAGAACCATGCATTGAATTTTCAACAAAGCCAAATACATGTTCAATACGGACACGTATTTTCGAAATGATTTTATTAAACATTTTAGCCTGATTCACTGACTAAAGCATGACATTTACAGCCATAAAAGTACTGACCTTTGGTAGCATTGTAGCCAATATTTGCATAGTCGCCCAAAACTTTGCTTCTAAAATTACGAATCGGCTGACACAAAGGAATGGGAAAGCTGTCAATAATAGACACATCAATCCCTTCAACTTCTTTAAAGACGAGAGCTTGGCGAATGAGTTGAATACTCGGTAAGAGTGCATTACAACGACGAACAAAGCGAGAATATTCTAGAAAATTAGGGAATAGACTTTGAGCCAATTGGTGCTTTGCTTTAAGTGTTTCACTAAAATGAAGCACTCCCCACAGGTAACAAGTAATCACTAAACAGTCAGATGTTGCATGATGGAAAGTTCGATTTGTGTTTCTTTGGTCTTACGCGTGATGTGTGATATGCGTGTCATAACAGATTCTCCTTAGTTTTTTTAAATATCAAATGATGTAATCGTGCGACTGGATACAGCGTTTGGTCTTTCGCTACTTTTTGTTCTAACTTAAGCATGGGTTGATACCAGTTGTCTGTTTCTTTGATTTCTGCGTTTTGTGAAATACCGTAAAAATGACGAATTCCAAATTTTTCTTGGAGTTTCAGTTTGTAATTTGCCACAAAATCTGTCAGCCAATCATCGTCATAAACTAGGATATCGCCGTGGTTGTGAGAAGCGACAGATTCATTTTCATAAACATCAAGCGCTGCCTGCGGATTATCACGTCCTGCTGCCATTTCTATCATGCTACCGTACTTACTGTGCTTGACAATAGAAAGCGTGCCGCCATCTGTCAAAAGTGGCAAGAGTAATTCCAACACGACTTTTCGGTCAGGGACGTATTCTAGGACATTGTGAATGAGAATTACGTCGTAACGCTCATTTTTAACAGTTTCTGCAAAGTCGTCAAAAGTTCCTGTCAACTGACGAAAAGTTTGGTCAGACATCATCTCGAGTTTTTCTACGTCAGGCTCATAGCCCGTGACTTCAAATCCCTGTTCCATCAAAAATGTTTCAGTCCGACCAAATCCAGAGCCGAAACTCAGAATTTTTGAATCTTTTGTCAAATTTGGTAGGAGCTGTGGAAAAAGTAAGTCATAGAACATCCGACCCCATGGTTTTTCGAAAACTTCTGCGTAATAATTTTCTTGTTTTGTCATGTTTTTCTACCTACTATTTTTCTTATTCAATATTTTAAAATCCATGTGGTTCCTCACGCCTTGACCAATAAATTTTGAAAATCTTGTCTCAAGTATTACATTTCATCAAATCTCACAGAAATTGATTTAGCATGAGCCGTCAATCCTTCTGATTTTGCAAATGTCTCAACATCCTCTTTAAAGTCAGCCAAAACTTCTTTAGGATAATAGCTATAAGTTGAACCCGAATTGCTAGTTAATTTCATTGGAAAATAAATAAGTCGTGCTATCCTAATCTTAAGCCACTAAGCATTAGAAAGCGCACGACTTATATGACTTATAATAGCACACTTCCAAAAGTTTTTGTTTATTTACTGACAACCATTGAGACGCTTTATCAAACGAGTGTTCCCCTTGAGGTTCAAAACCGAAAGAACGTCCATCTCGCAACATCAGATTGCTTAGTTATCGCTTGTTACCTGTGGGGCGTACTGCATTTTAGTGAAACGCTTAAAGCTAAGCACCAATTGGCCCAAAGTTTATTTCCTAATTTCCTAGAATATTCTCGCTTTGTCCGCCGTTGTAATGCCCTCTTACCGAGTATCCAAGTCATTCGCCAAGCACTCGTCTTTAAAGAGGTTGAAGGAATTAGATGTTTGCTCTATATAAAATACCATCATTACTTTTGAAAGTAGAGATGGTGCTATGTTTTATTAATTTAATCACAGTTGTTGCGACATAGGGCAGATTTATGATATATCTGACTCGCATTAGTTTATTTTCTAGAAAAATTTACCCTATTTAGTTGAAACTTTGTAAATAATTGGTAGTTAATAGTGACTTGATTAAAGGTATTTGAGCTAGTTTAGTTAGTAGGTTCGACAAACCAAGTCTTAAGAAATGAAGTATCCATAACTAGGGTTCTTGCCCCGAATTGGCCCCCAATTTTGAGGAAACATGAAGAATTTTAGTGACACTAAGTTATATTACTAATAATTAAGAATCCTTTAATAATGGGAATTAAGATGCTAAAGGAAGAACCAAGAATATTTAAATTATATTCAGCGAACAAAGCATAAAATTTCTGCGAAGAAATCTACGATTTCGAGCAATCGAAGCGTAATAGAACTCAAAAAGTTTATGATAAGGATTTTCGAAAGAAAATCCTTGTTTTTTATACAGTTAGCAATGGTATGAAAAACTTTTAATGTGAAATTGAGTATGTATTCGTGTCACCTAAACTAAAATTCGAATGCGGAACAAAGTACTACTAGCATTTGAAAGAGTTTGAATCTAATTTAATATTTTATATTAATTAGTTACAGAAAAAATTTAAAAATTCAATCAGGATGTGAATAATAGTAAGTTGCTATTTTCATTTCCATCGTTTTCCTTTACAAGTAATGAGAGATATGTTAGAATGATAGGAGTTAATAATGAGAAAGGGGGTTGGCGTCAGTCAACCCTTTCCCTATACACTGATTTCTACATGTAAATAGAAGGTGTTGTGTGTATATAGGGTGTGGTAAACAAGGAATATGGTTATCCAATGGTAGAGATGATTATTTGGAAACCTATTTCTACCTACTGCAGAAATAGGAGGTGTTTATGTCATCAATTATTGATTTGGTCACAGCAGCAATTACCCCCGCAATTCAAGCTCCGTATGAGTTGGTAGATGTGGAATATGGTAAGATGGGCGGTGACTATGTCCTATCTATTTTTGTCGATAAGGAGGGTGGAATTTCCCTTCAAGATACGGCAGATTTGTCAGAAGTCATTAGTCCAATTTTGGATACGATTAAGCCGGACCCATTTCCGGAGCAGTATATGTTGGAAGTAACAAGTCCAGGTTTGGAACGTCCTTTAAAAACGACAGATGCTGTTGAAAAGGCAGTTGGAAAGTACATCCATGTCAAACTCTATCAGGCAATTGATAAAATCAAGGTTTTCGAAGGGACTTTGCTCTCCTTTGATGGAACAGACCTGATTATGGAATATATGGATAAAACCCGCAAGAAGGAAGTGACGATTCCTTACCAGACGGTGGCAAAGGCCCGTTTGGCTGTCAAATTGTAATAGGTTGCGATACTCAATCGTATTAGAGTATCTTAATAGATTTTAGACTTTAAGAAAGGACCTTTTGAGCGCAAAAGGAAAACAACATGAGTAAAGAAATGCTAGAAGCCTTCCGTATTTTAGAGGAAGACATGGGTATTAACAAAGCGGACATCATTGATGCTGTAACTGAGTCACTTCGGTCAGCTTATAAACGCCGTTATGGCCAATCAGAGTCAGCGGTAATCGAATTTGACGAGAAAAAAGGTGACTTCCATGTATTTACTGTTCGTGAAGTAGTAGATGAGGTATTTGATAGCCGTTTGGAAATCAGTTTGAAAGATGCTTTAGCTATTTCATCTGCTTATGAAATGGGCGATAAAATTAAGTTTCAAGAGGATCCTGCTGAGTTTGGGCGTGTGGCTGCTCAATCAGCTAAACAAACCATCATGGAAAAAATGCGCAAACAAAAGCGTGCCATTACCTTCAATACCTACAAGCAACATGAAAATGAAATTATGTCAGGTACTGTGGAGCGTTTCGACAATCGTTTTATCTATGTCAATCTTGGTACGATTGAAGCACAATTGTCAAAACAGGATCAAATTCCTGGCGAAGTTTTCCAGTCACATGATCGTATTGAAGTCTTTGTATATAAGGTGGAAGACAATGGTCGTGGTGTGAACGTCTTTGTCAGTCGTAGCCATCCAGAAATGATCAAACGTCTCATGGAACAGGAAATTCCAGAAGTATACGATGGAACAGTTGAAATCATGAGTGTTGCTCGCGAAGCTGGAGATCGTACGAAAGTGGCCGTTCGTAGCCATAATCCAAACGTAGATGCTATTGGTACTATCGTTGGTCGTGGCGGTTCAAATATTAAGAAAATCACTAGCAAATTCCATCCAGCTCGTTATGATGCTAAGAATGACCGTATGATTCCTACTGAGGAAAATATTGATGTCATCGAGTGGGTAGCAGATGAAGCGGAATTTATCTACAATGCGCTTGCACCTGCTGAAGTTGATCAAGTATTGTTTGATACTGAAGATGGAAAACATGCGACAGTCGTTGTACCAGATGATAAGTTGTCATTGGCAATTGGTCGTCGTGGCCAGAACGTTCGTTTGGCAGCACATTTGACAGGATTCCGTATTGACATCAAGTCAGCATCAGAATATGAAGCATTTGAAGCTGAGCAATATGCGACGGATGAAGTTGTAGAAGAACTCACAGAAGAACAAGAATAAGGCAAAAGGAGCAACCATGGCAAAAGCTAGAAAAATACCCTTGCGCAAGTCTGTGGTGTCCGGTGAAATCATCGACAAACGGGATTTGCTCCGTATTGTAAAAAATAAAGAAGGCCAAGTATTTATCGATCCAACTGGCAAGGCAAATGGGCGTGGAGCCTATATTAAGCTCGATAATGAGGAAGCAATTCAGGCGAAAAAACGTCATGTTTTTGATCGTTCCTTTAGTATGGAAGTAGCTGAGGAGTTTTATGATGAGTTGATTGCCTATGTTGATCATAAGGTCAAGAGGAGAGAACTTGGACTCGAATAAGAGACAGAAAATCTTAAATTTATTGGGATTGGCGCAGCGTGCTGGTCGTCTCACCTCTGGTGAGGACTTGGTTGTTGAAGCTATCCAAAAAGGGCAGGCAAAATTGGTATTTTTAGCCAACGATGCAGCTGGAAATTTAAGCAAAAAAGTAACAGATAAAAGTCATACCTATCAAGTAGAAGTTGTAACAGTGTTTTCAACACTGGAATTGAGTGCAGCTATCGGCAAGGCTAGAAAAGTTCTTGCAGTGACAGACGCTGGATTTACAAAGAAGATGAGGTCTATTATGGAATAGAACAGGAGGACAAGGCATTGTCTAAGAAGAGATTGAATGAAATAGCCCGTGAATTAGGCGTAAGCAGTAAGGAAGTTGTTGCTAAGGCTCAAGAATTGGGGTTTGAAGTCAAAAGTCATGCTTCAAGCGTAGATGAAGCAAGTGCTAAACGCCTTGCAGAAAGCTTTGAGGGACAAAAATCAGAAGCAACTAAAGTTGCGGCAAAAGTTAGTAAGCCTGAGAAGGTTGATGAAACTCCAAAGGTGGAAACAGCTAAGGAAGCACAGCCAGTAGTAAAAGAAGAAGTTGCGGCTAGTGCAGTACAATCAGCTCCACATCGTCCACAGAGTCGTAACTTTAAAGCTGAGCGTGAAGCACGTGCTAAAGAACAAGCTGCTAGACGAGCTCAAGGCCAACAAGGAAAAGCAGGTCAACAAGCTAAGTACGGTCAAGATCGTCGTGATAACCGTCAACAAGGTCAGGGACGTTCAAACAATGAGCGAAATGATCGCCGCGACAATCGTCGTGACCAGCGTCCAGAAGAGCGGAAAGACAACCGATTTGGTGAACGCCGTGATAATCGTGCCAACCGTCGTCAGGACAACCGTTCAGGTCAGTCAGCTCGCTTTGAACAAAGAGAGGCTGCAAAACCAGCAGGACCTAAAATTGACTTCAAAGCACGTGCAGCAGCTCTAAAGGCAGAGCAAAATGCAGAATATGCTCGTACAAGTGAAGAACGTTTCCGTCAAGCTCAAGAAGCTAAGAAGCAACCGAAGAAACCAAAAGAAATTAAGTTCGAAGAACCAGTTGTAGAAAGTAAACCATTTGTGACACCTACACCTGTTGAATCGGTACCAGAGCCAGTAGCAGAATCTACTGTAGATACCCGTCGTAAGAAACAAGCTCGACCAAATAAAAAACGTGACTTTATTGGTGACGAAGAAGATGGTCCTAGAAAACAACAAAGAAATCGAAATAGTCAAAATCAAGTGAGAAATCAAAGAACAAGTAACTGGAATAACAACAAGAAAAATAAAAAAGGCAAGGCTAACCAACCTGCCAAACCTGTCACAGAACGCAAGTTCCACGAATTGCCAACCGAATTTGAATACACTGCTGGCATGACCGTCGCAGAAATTGCAAAACGAATCAAACGTGAACCTGCTGAAATTGTGAAAAAACTCTTCCTTATGGGAGTTATGGCGACTCAAAACCAATCTTTGGATGGAGATACTATCGAACTCCTCATGGTTGATTATGGTATTGAAGCGAAAGAAAAGGTAGAGATCGATAACGCAGATATCGAGCGTTTCTTCGTAGAAGAAGGCTATCTTAATGAGGATGCAATGACAGAACGTCCACCGGTAGTGACCATTATGGGACACGTTGACCATGGTAAAACAACCTTATTGGATACCCTGCGTAATTCTCGTGTGGCTACAGGGGAAGCTGGTGGTATCACACAGCATATCGGTGCCTACCAAATTGAGGAAGCTGGTAAGAAAATCACCTTCTTAGATACTCCAGGACACGCGGCCTTTACTTCTATGCGTGCGCGTGGTGCATCTGTTACAGACTTGACTATTCTAGTCGTTGCTGCAGATGATGGTGTTATGCCACAAACGATTGAAGCAATCAATCACTCAAAAGCTGCGAACGTTCCAATTATTGTTGCCATCAACAAGATTGATAAACCAGGTGCTAATCCTGAGCGTGTGATTGGTGAATTGGCAGAACATGGAGTTATTTCAACTGCATGGGGTGGTGAATCTGAATTTGTAGAAATCTCTGCCAAATTCAATCAAAATATTGATGAGTTGTTGGAAACAGTTCTGTTAGTTGCTGAAATTCAAGAACTGAAGGCAGATCCAACTGTACGCGCAATCGGTACAGTTATCGAAGCTCACTTGGATAAAGGAAAAGGTGCGGTTGCTACCCTACTAGTCCAACAAGGAACATTGAATGTGCAGGATCCAATTGTTGCAGGGAATACCTTTGGTCGTGTTCGTGCCATGACAAATGACCTTGGACGTCGTGTGAAGGTTGCTGGTCCATCTACACCTGTCTCTATCACAGGATTGAATGAAGCACCAATGGCTGGTGATCATTTTGCTGTCTATGAAGATGAGAAATCTGCTCGTGCAGCTGGTGAAGAACGTGCAAAACGTGCCCTTCTCAAACAACGTCAAGCAACACAACGTGTTAGTCTTGAAAACCTCTTTGATACACTTAAAGCAGGTGAAGTTAAGTCTGTTAATGTCATCATTAAAGCTGACGTACAGGGTTCTGTAGAAGCACTCGCATCATCACTTCAAAAAATTGAAGTAGAAGGTGTCAAAGTGAATATCGTCCATTCAGCAGTTGGTGCCATTAATGAATCAGATGTCACTTTGGCTGCGGCATCCAATGCGTTAATTATTGGTTTCAACGTTCGTCCAACCGCAGAAGCGCGTAGTCAAGCTGAAACTGACGATGTTGAAGTACGTCTTCATAGCATTATTTACAAGGTCATCGAAGAGATGGAAGATGCGATGAAAGGGATGCTTGATCCTGAATACGAAGAAAAAATCATTGGTGAAGCGATTGTACGTGAAACCTTTAAGGTATCTAAAGTTGGAACAATCGGTGGTTTCATGGTCGTTCGTGGTAAAGTTACCCGTGATTCAAGTGTTCGTGTTATTCGTGATGGAGTTGTTGTGTTCGACGGCCAATTAGCAAGCTTGAAGCATTATAAAGATGATGTGAAAGAAGTCGGTAATGCTCAAGAAGGTGGATTGATGATAGAAAATTACAATGACCTGAAAGTTGATGATACGATTGAAGCCTATATTATGGAAGAAATCAAAAAATAAGATCATTGAAGAACAGTTCATGATTTATTCATCTTGCTTTTTATAAGACTGAGCTTCTGCCTAGCCTCGTCTTACTTGGATTATTCAAGCTGAGGCAACTCAGCTTTTCTATCCTGTTAGAAAGGAAAAGAATATGGCAAATCATTTTCGTACAGACCGTGTTGGGATGGAAATCAAGCGTGAAGTCAATGAGATTTTACAAAAGAAAGTCCGCGATCCCCGTGTGCAAGGTGTAACCATCACTGATGTTCAGATGGTTGGTGATTTATCAATGGCCAAAGTGTACTACACAATCATGAGTAACTTGGCTTCCGACAATCAAAAAGCACAAACTGGTTTGGAAAAAGCAACTGGAACAATAAAAAGGGAACTTGGTCGCAAATTGACACTTTATAAGATTCCTGATTTGGTGTTTGAAAAAGATCAATCAATAGAGTATGGAAACAAAATTGATCAAATGCTTCGTGCTCTCGAACAGAAAGATTAAGAAAGTCGAATGGAAACATTCGGCTTTTTTGGACTCTATTGAAATGATTTCGACGACCTAAAATATTTGAAGGAAATTTAAATTGTTTGCCGACAACCATTTATACTCAATGAAAATCAAAATCAGACTTGCTCCAAAGGTTCGGGGAACCTTTGGAGGTTGGAAATAGGCGAACGTAGTTCGTTTCGCTCTGATGCAGGTTATTATTTTGTTTCAAGGTAACAGGCTGAAAGGTTCCATTGGAGCATTTCACTCATCAAATCAAGTCAACAACGCCTGATTTTGTTTTCGAAGAGTATTAGTCGAATTTTGTCCACTCTCCTCTCATCCATCAAGGTTTTTTATATTCGATTTTTTTTTTCAAAGAGTTAAAAATAGATTATTCGTACAATGGCATCCGACACTTTTTCTAAAAGTTGTCGTTCTAGTTTCTTTATGATTAAGTTATACTGGTAGCAATATAGTTGTAAATGTACACTTGATAGAGCATGGTTTCGGCTAATCGAGATGGGAGAAAAATGGTGAGCGTTTACAAGCTTTTCTAAAGATGGTATACTAATATAAAAGAGATTGCGTAGGAGGAAGTTATGAAAAAGTTTATTAGTCGTATAATGTTGGTGTCCACGGTTGTGTTATTAGCAGCATGTCAATCCACTCAGACCAAGGAAGATGAAACATCCAATACTAGTTCATCGAGCCAAGTTACAACTAGTTCGGACCAACAATCTACCCCAGAGTCTTCCTCAGAGCCTACATCTATTTCAGACTCACAAACAGAAGCCACTTCTACAAATACACAGACGATGCCGACAGTGTACCAGTCCGTTATCGATCGTTACCAAGCCAATTTAGGTCAGGTTTCTGAAGCGATTAATCAGGACGAGGTTAGTAGTTATCTAAGTTTACTGACGAGCCAAGGCCAAGAATACAGCGGAGCATTCTATAGCCTATACGATATTGATCAAGATGGTACAGAGGAATTACTCGTAGCTTTGAACAAATCTGGTGACTATATCCTCATTGATCTTTACACGCAGCTATCTGGGGAGAGTTTCCGTTTAGTAGATAATTTCCGAAATATTGGTTTTGAAATTGGCCCGGATGCCATTCTTCGTCCTTTACAGGATGGAACCTATTTATTTGAAGGGGGTGGAGTATACCGGATTTATCAGTACAATGCAATGATTCCAGGATTGAAACGGATTTCTGAATCGGATACTAATCCTGAAACATCCCCTTTACTTGATTTATCAAGTTTGCATTGGGTTAACTTATAGTGTAAAATAAGAATGGATAGAAGCTGGGGTTTCCAGCTTTTTTTTTATTTAAGTAGTACTTTAAGTTTTCTTTTGGTAATCTTTAATCTTTCTTTTAGGTAGGAAAGGTAAACTAAGAGCATATCAGGAAGGTATCCAAAACTTCCTAAGAAAGAAAAGGAATCTATTTATGAAAACAAATTTTAAAAAACTACTTTATTCAGGTGTCACGTTAATGAGTATCGGTGTCTTGGCGGCATGTTCATCAACTTCTAGTTCAACGACAACATCAAGTTCTGCAGCTACAAGTCAATCAAGTGCAGCAACTACTTCCAGCGATAGCACATCATCTGACTCAAGTTCATCATCATCTTCTATTGACTGGTCAGCCCTTCCTACTACAGAAGTAACGCTTTCAAATGATGGATTGAAAATAACGGAAGGTGGAACCTATATTCTAACAGGTTCAACAACTGCAGGTGTGACTGTTGAAACAGATGCCAATGTTCGAATTATTTTAGCAGGTGCCGAGATTTCAAGCTCAGATACTGCCGCAATCAATGTTATTAGTGCAGATAATGTTGAATTGGAACTTCAAGATGGAACGACAAACACTGTGAAAGATACGAGCAATCACACTGATACCAATATTGAAGGTGCCATTCATGTTGAGGCAGATTTAACCATTACGGGGAATGGTAGCCTGACAGTAGAAGGAAACTTCCAAGATGGTATTGTATCAACTGATGATTTGATTATTGATGCAGGAACTATCACTGTAACAGCAGTAGATGATGGTATCCGTGGTAAGGATTCATTGACAATCAATGGTGGAACAATCACTGTAACAGCAGGTGGAGATGGTATCAAGTCTACAAATGATACAGATACTAGCAAAGGTTATACAACTATCACAGGTGGTGAAATTACTGTAAAAGCAGTAGATGATGGTATCAAAGCAGAAACTGCCTTGACAATTGACGGCGGCACAATTACTGTACCAGAATCAGTAGAAGCCTTGGAAGGAACCAATATCACAATAAATGGTGGTACATTAGATGTTTACGGTTCAGATGATGCTATTAATGCGGCAAGTACAACGTCATCAGATATCTTTATCAAGGTAACTGGCGGTGACTTGAAAGTGGCTGTAGGTAGTGGGGATACGGATGCCTTTGATGCTAATGGAGATATCTATATCTCCGGAGGTACAATTGATGTAACAGCTCAATCTGCTTTTGACTTCGATGGAACTGCTGAATTGACAGGAGGTACTGTGACAGTTAACGGTGAGCAGATTACTCAAATCACAGCAACAGGACCAGGACCAGGTGCAGGTGGCCACGGTGGCTGGTAATTGATCGTCAAATTATAATAAAAAGGTCTGAGTTTTGAGAAACTCAGGCCTTTCGTTTTGTTTCCATGTTCGGAAGGTTAATTTTATATTTAATGACCAAAAGTCGAATGAGCAAAGCAAGGCTGAAGATGGTAATGAATACGGGAATTTGTGGCAATCTCCAATCCACAACACAGAGATGGTATAAGATACCAGAAAAGAGTGCTAACACAGCGTAGACATCTTCCTTTAGGACAATCGGTGTCTCATTGACTAATAAATCACGAGCGATTCCGCCACCAACTCCTGTTAGTGCTGCTAAAATACCACTCGTTACGGCATTTAGTTGAAGTTCAACTCCTGTACTTGCTCCAATAAGGGCAAAAATGGATAAACCGATGGCATCGAAGACCAAATTCGTTTGGGAAAGGAAATGAATCATCTTCTTATCAAGAGGTTTGTCCTGCTTTAGATTGATGACAATCAAGTACATCACAATAGCCACAACAAGAGATAAGTAGATGGCGGTCGGGTCGGTCAAGGCAGTAGGAATCCTATTTGCCATTGTATCACGAATGATACCACCACCAACGGCAGTAATGATGCTGAGGAGACTAATTCCAAAAATATCTAACTTTTTCTTGAAACCTTTTACTGCACCCGATACTGCAAAGGCAATTGTGCCAATATAGTTGCACATCATAAGAAACAAATCGAATTCCATAAGCACCTCCTTTTCTATATTAACAGAAAGGAAAATGACTGACAAGACTCTTTTTGAGTTTGTGAAAAAAGTTTCAAACGAGACGGTTAGTCATTTGTTGGAATTTGTGAAAAAACGCACGAAATAAAGGTTTTTCACGAAAATTTCTGCAAAAAGAAAACGGTTCAAATACTTGCCATTTGTGAAATATTGGTCTATCATAATACAGAAAGAGAAAAACCTTTGGAGGAAATTATGGTATCTATCTCAAAAGAACAACACTTGGATATGTTCTTGAAAATGCAACAGATTCGTGATGTTGATATGAAATTAAATAAATTGGTGCGTCGTGGCTTTGTACAAGGAATGACCCACTTCTCAGTTGGTGAAGAAGCAGCTGCTGTTGGACCAATCGTTGGTTTGACTGATCAAGATATTATCTTTTCACATCACCGTGGTCATGGTCATGTTATTGCAAAAGGTATTGACATCAACGGTATGATGGCTGAACTTGCTGGTAAGGCAACTGGTACATCCAAAGGCCGTGGTGGCTCCATGCACTTGGCCAATGTTGAAAAAGGAAACTTTGGTTCAAATGGTATCGTAGGTGGTGGCTATGCTCTTGCAGTAGGAGCGGCTCTCACACAGCAATACCTTGGGACAGATAATATCGTTATCGCCTTCTCAGGTGACTCAGCAACAAACGAAGGTTCATTCCATGAGTCAATGAACCTGGCGGCTGTCTGGAATTTACCAGTTATCTTCTTTATTACAAATAACAGATATGGTATCTCAACAGACATATCTTATTCAACAAAAATTCCTCACCTCTACCAACGTGCTGCAGCATACGGTATTCCAGGTCACTATGTTGAAGATGGCAATGACGTCATTGCTGTTTATGAAAAAATGCAAGAAGTAATTGAGTATGTTCGTGCAGGAAATGGCCCAGCGATGGTGGAGGTTGAATCTTATCGCTGGTTTGGACATTCGACAGCTGATGCCGGAGCCTACCGTACAAAAGAAGAAGTTGCAGCTTGGAAAGCAAAGGATCCACTTAAGAAATACCGTACATATTTGACTGAAAACAAGATTGCAACAGATGAAGAATTAGATGCAATTGAAACACAAGTCGCTGAACAAGTTGAGGCTGCTGTGAAATTTGCACAAGAAAGTCCAGATCCAGATATTTCAATCGCTTACGAAGACGTTTTTGTGGACTAAGTTGTGAGGTCGTCTAAAAAACGACTGAAAAATAGGGAACTGACACAGTGTGCTTGCACACAAGGAAGTTCGCACCTAAAGGTAGCCACATCCGTAATTCAGCTGAAGCTGAAACGGTTGCGTCTCTTTTTTCCGAGTTTTTAGACCGAACACAATTCTAAGGTGCCTCAAGCTGGGGCTATAAACAATTATAGTCTTTGAGTTTGCTTTTAGTACTAGGCAACGAGCCGCAGGCATAACTGAAGTTAGGCAAGGCGAGTTCAAACAATCCAGTGGAGTGTTTGAAGTTGGAAATAAGGAAACAGAGTTTCCTCTTACGTCGAAGTAATAAAAGAAAAACTAAATGACGAAACATTGTGGTAATTGATTGATTTTCATTAGTACAGTAAAAGTAAATTGATATAAGTAGGAGAAATTGTAAAAATGGCTGAAACAAAAGTAATGGCCTTGCGTGAAGCGATTAACTTGGCTCAGAGCGAAGAAATGCGTAAGGATGAAAAAGTATTCTTGATGGGGGAAGACGTCGGTATCTACGGCGGTGACTTCGGTACATCTGTTGGTATGTTGGACGAATTCGGTCCAAAACGTGTTCGCGATACGCCTATCTCTGAGGCTGCAATCGCTGGTTCTGCGGTTGGTGCGGCTCAAACAGGTCTTCGTCCAATCGTTGACTTGACGTTCATGGACTTCATCACAATTGCCCTTGATGCGATTGTTAACCAAGCAGCCAAAACCAACTATATGTTTGGTGGCGGTTTGAAAACACCCGTAACCTTCCGTGTGGCATCTGGTTCAGGTATCGGTTCAGCTGCACAGCACTCACAATCTCTTGAAGCTTGGTTGACTCACATTCCAGGTATCAAAGTTGTTGCACCTGGTACAGCTAACGATGCAAAAGGTCTTTTGAAATCATCTATCCTTGACAACAACCCAGTTATCTTCTTGGAACCAAAAGCTCTTTACGGTAAAAAAGAAGAAGTGAACTTGGATCCTGATTTCTACATTCCACTTGGTAAAGGCGAAATCAAACGTGAAGGTACTGATGTAACTATCATTTCATACGGTCGTATGTTGGAACGTGTTTTGAAAGCAGCTGAAGAAGTGGCTACAGAAGGCATCAGCGTAGAAGTGGTAGATCCACGTACCCTTATCCCATTGGATAAAGAATTAATCATCGAATCTGTGAAGAAAACTGGTAAGGTTATCTTGGTCAACGATGCTTACAAAACAGGTGGTTTCATCGGTGAAATCGCATCAATCATCACAGAAAGCGAAGCTTTTGACTACTTGGATGCACCGATCATCCGTATCGCTTCTGACGATGTACCAGTTCCTTACGCTAACATTCTTGAAAATGCAGTATTGCCAAACGTAGAGAAAATCAAAGCGGCAATTTATAAGCAAGTAAACAAGGGCTAAAGACAAAATGGAAGGACGGGCAACCGTCCTAACCCTGTTTGAAGGAATGTATGAAAAGAATTGACCTGGTTCAATGAATATCATTGGAGTCGGTTCTTTGATAACGTAAGAAATTGAGAGAAAGGAATTGAACCCGTTCGGAAAACTTGAAAATGAATGAATCGATTGAAAATCAATATTAGCTACGATTTCCTATATTCAATTGTTTTCTGTTCGGACTTGGTATTTAAAAAATGGCAGTAGAAATTATTATGCCTAAACTCGGTGTGGACATGCAAGAAGGTGAAATCATCGAGTGGAAAAAACAAGAGGGTGATTTCGTCAATGAAGGTGATGTTCTCTTGGAAATGATGTCTGACAAGACCAGCATGGAGTTGGAAGCAGAAGAGTCAGGTGTCCTATTGAAAATTATTCATGGCAACGGTGCAACTGTTCCTGTGACAGAAGTCATTGCCTACATCGGTGCAGAAGGTGAAACAGTTGAAGCAGGTAGTGCTCCTGCTGTTGAACCAGCTGCAGCGATTGAAGAAGTGCCAGCGGGCCGTACACCAGTGATTGTGGCACCTACTGCTGCAGCGAAACCACAAGGTGACGGCAAGGTGCGCGCAACTCCAGCGGCCCGTAAGTTAGCTGGGGAATTGGGCATTGATTTGGGTCTTGTTCCAGGAACTGGTGCAAATGGCCGTGTCCACAAGGCTGACGTAGAAGACTTCAAGGGTGCAGCTCCTAAGGCGACACCGCTCGCAGCCCGTATTGCAGCTGACCATGGTGTTGATTTGTCAACAATCACAGGAACGGGTGTCAATGGTAAAATTGTTAAGGAAGATGTACTTGCTGTTCTTGCTCCTGTAGAAGCAGAAGTTGTGGCTCCAGCTCCTAAAGTGGAAGAGAAACCAGCTAAAGAATTGCCAGAAGGCGTTGAAATCATTAAGATGAGCCCAATGCGTAAGGCGATTTCAAAAGGTATGGTCAACTCTTACTTGACTGCTCCAACCTTTACGCTTAATTACGATATCGACATGACCAACCTCATGGCGCTTCGTAAGCAAGTCCTTGAGCCAATTATGAATAAGACTGGTCTGAAAGTGACCTTTACAGACTTGATTGGTCTCGCGGTTGTTCGTACGTTGATGAAAGAAGAACACCGTTACATGAACGCTTCTTTGATTAACGATGCACAAGAAATCGAATTACACAAGTTTGTCAACCTTGGTATCGCAGTAGGTCTAGATGATGGCTTGGTGGTGCCAGTTGTTCATGGCGCAGATAAGATGAGCTTGTCTGAATTTGTTGTGGCATCAAAAGATGTTATCAAGAAAGCTCAATCTGGTAAGTTGAAGGGGGCTGAAATGTCAGGATCTACCTTCTCTATCACCAACTTGGGTATGTTTGGTACCAAAACCTTTAACCCAATTATCAACCAACCAAACTCAGCAATCCTTGGTGTAGCAGCAACTGTTCAAACTCCAGTAGTTATTGATGGTGAAATCAAAATCCGTCCAATTATGGCACTTTGCTTGACCATTGACCACCGTATCATTGATGGTATGAATGGTGCTAAGTTCATGGTTGACTTGAAGAACTTGCTGGAAAACCCATTGGAATTGTTGATCTGAGATAAGATGCAAAAGGCGTTAAGAAAACCGTATGAAAATAGGAAATCAACGATGTGCCTTGAGGCACGAGGCGATTTATCTTTTTCAATAGGTTTTTAGCCTGTGCTCAATTTGGTAAAGAGAAAAAATAAAGAAAGGATGTAGGACGAGTTCGTGACATTTGAACACGAACTAAATGCTTCGGAATTTAGATAGTCCGCCTCGGATGCAAGCATCCTACGTTGGACTCCTAAAATTCTGTCGCATTTGACGTTCTTTGTATCATAACTATGGCAATTGAAATTATTATGCCGAAACTTGGTGTAGACATGCAAGAAGGCGAAATCATCGAATGGAAAAAACAAGAGGGTGATTTTGTCAATGAAGGTGATGTTATCTTAGAGATGATGTCAGATAAAACAAGCATGGAGTTGGAAGCGGAAGAATCAGGTGTTCTTTTGAAAATCGTTCATGGTAACGGTGCAACAGTTCCTGTAACAGAAGTTATTGCTTACCTTGGTGCAGAAGGTGAAACAGTTGAGACTGGTGCTACACCGGCTCCAGCAGAAGTTGCACAAGCAACTGCTGACTTGAAAGCAGCTGGTTTGGAAGTGCCTGCAGCTCCTGCAGCAGCTCCACAAGCTCCTAAGGCTGAATTGGCAGCAGACGAGTACGATATGGTTGTTGTCGGTGGTGGTCCTGCTGGTTACTACGCCGCGATTCGTGGTGCCCAACTAGGTGGTAAAATTGCAATCGTTGAAAAATCAGAATTTGGTGGGACTTGCTTGAACAAAGGATGTATCCCAACTAAGACCTACCTCAAAAATGCTGAAATCCTTGACGGCTTGAAGATTGCAGCTGAACGTGGTATAAATCTTGCATCTACAAACTACACTGTAGATATGGATAAAACAGTTGACTTCAAGAACAAGGTTGTGAAGACTTTGACTGGTGGTGTAGCAGGTCTCTTGAAAGCCAACAAGGTAACCATCTTCAATGGTCTTGGACAAGTAAACCCTGACAAGACTGTTGTTATCGGCGACAAGGTCATCAAAGGTCGTAGCATCGTTCTTGCAACAGGTTCGAAAGTATCACGCATCAACATTCCAGGTATCGATTCTAAGTTGGTATTGACTTCTGATGATATCCTTGACTTGCGTGAAATTCCTAAGTCACTCACTGTTATGGGTGGTGGCGTAGTCGGTGTGGAACTTGGTTTGGTTTACGCGTCTTACGGTACTGAAGTAACAGTTGTTGAAATGGCTGACCGTATCATTCCAGGTATGGACCGCGAAGTGTCTGTTGAATTGCAAAAAGTCCTTTCTAAGAAAGGTATGAAATTCTTGACATCAGTTGGAGTATCTGAAATTGTTGAAGCCAACAACCAGTTGACCATCAAGTTGAACGATGGTTCAGAAATTATTTCTGAAAAAGCTCTTCTTTCAATTGGACGTGTACCTCAATTGGCTGGTCTTGAAAATCTTAACCTTGAGTTGGATCGCGGTCGTATCAAGGTCAATGCTTACCAAGAAACTTCTATCCCAGGAATTTATGCACCTGGTGACGTTAATGGTACTAAAATGTTGGCACACGCTGCTTACCGTATGGGTGAAGTTGCTGCTGAGAATGCTATCAACGGCAACCACCACAAGGCTAAATTGGACTTCACACCAGCAGCGGTTTACACACACCCTGAAATTGCTATGGTTGGTCTGACAGAAGACCAAGCAATCGAGAAATACGGTAAAGAAAATATCCTTATCGGTCGCAACAGCTTCACTGGTAACGGTCGTGCCATCGCTTCTAACGAAGCACACGGTTTCGTAAAAGTTATCGCTGATAAGAAATACCATGAAATCCTTGGTGTTCATATCATCGGTCCAGTTGCAGCTGAAATGATCAACGAAGCAGCAACTATCATGGAATCTGAATTGACTGTTGATGATGTGGCAGCTTCTATCCATGGTCACCCAACCTTCTCAGAGGTTATGTATGAAGCCTTCCTTGATGTGCTTGGTGTTGCAATCCACAACCCACCAAAACGGAAATAATATAATGAATCAAAAGAAAGTCCATGTGGCTTTCTTTTTTTTAAATTATGTGACTTTTAGTCCGTCACGCTCCGTAAGGTGCGTGACAAATAAACCACCCGCTATGCGGGTGCGCGACGAAGGTTATACCAAAAAAGAACTCCAAACGCGATACAATAAAGGT
>NZ_JAIMEP010000033.1 GCF_019794555.1 Streptococcus suis
CACATAGAGTACCTCGGGCAAGTATTACTTTGAACGGTGCCACCAGCACTCCAATTGGTCAACTCAAGAAATGGATCTAGGACTTTGAGAAACTTTCCGAGAGAAACTTGACACAAACAAACTCCATTGGGAGTTTGGTTTTTTCAATGGCTTGTGATACAATGGAGGAAATCCATCAACAAAAGGGAAAAGATATGAATTTATTATTTGTAATCGATGATGCTTATGTTGAACAGCTTAAAGTAGTTTTATACTCCATCGTTCAACAGATGCCAAAACAGGCATTTCAGGTGTTCGTAATGCAGCAGGTTCTTTTGAAAAAGCACTCTGAAATCAAGCGTTTTGTGGAGAATCTGGGAATGACTTATCATCCAATCGTGGTCGGAGAGGATGCTTTTGCAAGTGCTCCTACAACAGACCGGTATCCTCAAACCATTTATTACCGTCTTCTTGCACATGAATTTTTACCAGAAGAAGTGGATAAAGTCCTTTATTTAGATGCGGATTTGATTTGCCTAAATGGTTTTGAGGAGCTTTATGAGATGGAGATGGGGGAGCAGTACTATGTAGCGGCTAGTCATAATGAAGATGGTAAGCTTTTAGATTATGTTAATAAGCTTCGACTGAATAATTTTGAAATGGATTCTTCTTACTTCAATACAGGTGTTCTATTGATGAACTTAGAAGCTATTCGTTCCCATGTGAAACGAGAGGATATTTTAAACTTTATCAAAAATAATCGTAATCGATTGATTTTACCTGATCAGGATGTACTTAATGGTCTTTATGCTGACAAGGTGATCGCGATTCCTGATGAAGTGTACAACTATGATGCACGCTACAGTTTGATTTATCAAACAAAAAGTCAGGGAAAGTGGGACTTGAATTGGGTGATTGACCAGACAGTTTTCTTACATTTTGCTGGTCGAGATAAGCCATGGAAGCGAAATTATTTAGGACGTTACTCTGGTCTTTACAAATTTATGTCCAGTTTGACACGTAAGTTTGAAAAGACTCTCTCCTAAACGTGAATTGGTTAAACCTAGAAATTTGTTGAATTAGACAAGCGGGAATAGCAAGGTGCATGACAGGCTGAAACTGCTCACTGAACGGTTTCACTTCCCCTGACTGTTAAAGCCAACCACCCACTGTGCTGAAGTGTTGACATGAACTCTGAGAAGAGGCCATGGCCTTGAGCCCAGCCTCTTACGTCGAAGTAAATAAATATAATTAAAATGAATTTATTCTGGATGAATGGATTTTAGATACGGGAGAGAATTATGGGAAAATGTTTGGTCATAGGCTCAACAGTCTGTGATGTAATGATATATTTGGATCAATTACCGGGTCGTCAAGGAGATACGCACATAAGAAAACAAGTTATGGCTCTCGGTGGTTGTGCATTCAATGTTGTTACTATTCTCCACCAACTCGGGGTAGATTATGATTTTATTTCACCGGTTGGATCAGGTCTTTATGGAACATTCGTTAAAAGTGAATTAAAGAAACTGGGTATTGAAACGTCAATTGCTTTAGATGGAGAAAATGGCTGTTGCTATTGTTTTGTAGAGTCAGATGGTGAGCGAACATTTTTATCGCATCATGGAGTAGAATATCGTTTTGATCCCGCTTGGTTGGAAGGACTTGATTTATCCTCTTATGAATATATCTATGTCTGTGGATTAGAATTGGAAGAGGAAACGGGGCAGCTACTGGTTGATAGTTTGACAGATTGCCCGACTCCCATTATCTTTGCGCCTGGACCACGGGGAAATAAAATTCCTTTAGAAAGAATGCAACAGTTGCTGGATTTGTCTCCAATCTTGCACGTAAATGAGCAGGAATCCATTGATTTAACTCATGAGGTAGATGTGGAGAAGGCTACAATACAGCTATTTAATCGGACTGGCCGAGCAGTGATTGTGACCAGAGGAAAAAATGGGGCGATTGCTTTTGATGGGGGCTGGCATAAAGTGGCTAGTTTTCCAGCAACTGTAAAAGATACGATTGGAGCAGGTGATAGTCATGTTGGAGCTTTGATGGCTGCACTGGCAAACGGAAAAAACTTAAAACAAGGCTTGAAATTTGCCAATCTTGTCTCTAGCTATATCGTTTCTCAGGAGGGCGTCCATCTTGAAGAGATACGGTATAAAGAATTAAAAGAGCGTTTAACGAATATAGGAGAATGAGGCAAGATAGCCTCTTTTTTTATTTTTTACGAATAATTAGATAGAACGATGACAAGGTTTTGTTACATTATGACTATCATCATAAACTTTTTGACAAAAATTATTATTTTTTTGACAAAGATACTTGTCAAAAAGAAAAAGAAGTGTTACAATGATATCAAGATAAAGAGATGAAAACGAATTCATCGAACAAGAAAAAAAGAAAGTTGGGGTATGACCATGAAAAAGATAAACAGTCTTCACATCGCAAGATTTCTACAAGTAGCAGTAATTGCCTATCTAGTTTTTGTCCTACTGGCTGACATTATGAAGTGGCAGCAGTTGGATAATACCCATGTCGTTCTTGCCATTTGCACTATCGCAGTGACAGATGAGCGCTTGTGGAAACTAGCTGGCAGAAAAGAGCAGAAGGAAGAAGATTAAAATTAGTCGAGAGTAAGTGGTGGAAAGTTATGAAAAACAATAACAATAAAAAAGGAATTTTGATTACAGGAACAAGCGTTGTGCGAGGAGTGCAGGTTCTAGTTGCACTATATTTGATTTATAGTTTAGTTAAAAACATCGTATTTGGTCGGGAGATAGATACCATGATACTCTTGATGATGATGAATTCTCTCCTTCTTTTAGAAGTCACTCTCAGCAGAGAAAAGGAGAAGAAAAATGAACAAGACAGTTAAAAATGGAATGAAAGTGTTGGTACTTTTCCTAAGCTTATTCTTGATCAATATTCTGGTCTTTAAAGTTCTAAATCTGCTAGGCTTTGAGATGAGTTTGACTGGGTTAAGTTATCTATTTCCTCCTTTGTTGACGACACTAGTGTTAGCTCTGCAATTTAACAAAAAGAAAAAATAATAACAAAATCTAAGTAAAGACAGGAGAAACCTTATGAAACGACACATTTCATCTGATATGGCAGCAATTATTATTGCAGGCGCAAGTATTATTGGCTTACTGATTGGAGTTGCTCTAGGACTATATAGTTTAGTCTAGCTTGTAGGAAAATGAAGGAGAAGAAACATGGAAGCAAAAATGAAATTATATGAAGTTAATATCATGGAAAATAAGAAGTTTGTCTGGGGATTGAATATTCTTGCTGTGGTACTCATCTTTCCATTTGTCTTCATATTTGGAATGATAGGCAGTTGGTTAATAGCTAACGGTTCGAATTACTCGGAACTGGCCGTGTCGGAGGTATGGTTGCTTTTCCCTCTCTATATTCTTTTAATAGTTGTACATGAGGCTATCCACGGTATCTTCTTCAAAGTTTTTTGTCCTGATAATCCTGTAAAATACGGGTTTTATTGGAAATCGGGCATGGCCTATGCGACCAGTCCAGGTTCGCTCTACAATCGGATGCAAATGTTAGTAATCAGCCTGGCTCCCTTTGTTGTGATTAGTTTGGGCTTGACCATGTTAGCAGGTTTGGGGATGATGAATACCACTCTTTACTTCATGCTGGCAACCATGCATGGGGCCTCATGTGCAGGCGATTTCTACTATACTTATCTTTTATTGGTCAAGTTTGCCAAGGAAAATATAGCTGTCGAAGACACAGAAACAGGCTTGATTATCTACCAAGCCTAGAAAGGAAAACTCATGGAATATGTCTTAAAAAATCGGCTCAAGGAATTGCGGGCCAGAGATGGTCTCAATCAGACAGAGCTAGCAAAGTTGGCGGAAGTATCTCGGCAGACCATTAGCTTGATTGAGCGGGGCGAATACACGCCCTCGGTGGTCATTGCCATGCGGATTGCACAAATTTTTAATGAAAATGTGGAGAATGTTTTTCAATTAATGGAGGTAGAAGAATGAAACAGGGGAAACAAATTTCAACGAAACAAAGATGGATAAGATATTCAGCGTATATGCTGATTTCAGCAATTTTGGGTGGCTTTATCGGTTTCTTTGGAGTATCAATCTTTAAATTCAGCCCACCTACTTATCTCAATTTAGATAATTTCCTAATTTTTTCGAGGATTATTACATTTGTAATTTTCGCTGGAACTGTATTCTTTGGTCTTAAAGCTAATCAAAATTATAAACTTTATCATTCCATTTCAGATGAGGATGAGGAACATGTTGATGAACTATATAAGAAAATGTATCGTAACCTAGAGTACGCGACCATTTCATTCAATGTTGCTGCGTCATTGACTCTTTTAAATTTAGGGTTAGGTTTTGGAGTTACTTTCTTAGAAGAGAGTGCGATCATGTATGGATCGATTTTTGACTTAGTTTTCTATATTGTGCTTCTTGTTTCTCAAGTATTTATTATTAAACTAACACAGAAGATTCGTGAATATAAGCTTTCTGCTTTTGCTACGGTAAAAGAGATGAAGGACTTTGCTGAGGCAATGGACGAAGGTGAGAAACAAGCAAACTACGAAATGAGTTTCCAAATCGTTTTCACTTTGAATCAAATCGTGTTACCAGGTTTGTATCTATTCCTATTTGTACTCAGTATGCTATTGCAAGAGCGACAAATTACAACCTTTCTAGTTGTTGCCTTTCTTCACATTTACATCAATGTCATGCAGGTTCGCATGGTTCGTCGTTATTTTAAATAAGGATTTTTGAAAGAGTTTTAGGTGATAGCTATGAAAAAGGAAAATCTACACATTCGAGCAATTCGTTATTTCTATGATATTGTTGGTGAGTTAGACGAGGTGTCTTATGCGGCCTTGACCAATTTCGGCAACAATATGTATATGCTCTTTATGACAGTGACACTGCTGAGCTTCCTAGTTAGCTTTGCGCTGGGAGAGGATGTCATGGGAATCAGCCTCTTTTTGACACTTGTCTATTCTCAATTTAAACAGGACGCCATTATCAAACAGTTGGGCTTGGATAAATTGGTGGTTGACAAGGCTGATGTGAAATTGGCTTGGAAGAAAATGATGAAACGAACTCTGTATCAAACCCTACAGATTGCTGTCTACAGTCTGCTAGTCAGTATCGGCCTCTGGCATTTACAAATTCCACAGGAAAGTGGAACATCTGCAGCGGAGTATTTCCAATTTGTCACTCCCATGACAGTTGTCTTTCTGACACTGGTTGGATTCCTTAGTTTCTATATTGTTAACCGTAAGAAAATCAAACTTATTTAGTTTAGATGGAGGTCGACTCATGAAAGTCTTTAAGAAAATTTATCTTGCTTCTTTTATCGGTCTAGGTTTCTATGCAGTTGGCTATATTTTCGGAGAATGTCTGGCTACTGGGCAGATTGATTTGTCTAATCTGAATATCCTCTTGCCGATGGTTTTGGGCTTGCCAGCTCTGCTATTGTTCAAAAAAGAAAGTGATAAGAACTGATTTAGTGTATGTGAAGGAGATTGCTATGATTAGATGTGGAAATGTGAGAGACTTGAATCTGGTTAAAAATTGGAAGTTTCTCTTAGTGGGACTGGCTGTCGTTGCACTAAATGTTTTGACCCAGTTGGCCATGTTTGCCCTACCAAATTTTGATGGGAATAACCATCTGATTGCTGCTGCCTTCTTGTTGGTTGCTGTTGTTCTTGGTCTAATCTTAACGGGCAAATTAGGCCTATGGAAGGGTGAGCAGAGGTGGGGGATAGTTGCGAATATTGGTTTTGTAGTCCTTGCTTTTATCGTTATGTTTGGTCTGAAAATGATTGGCTGGCAATTGATAATGCTAGAAGAGGGTTATGGTCAAACGACTGCCAATCAAGAAGTCCTCAATCATTCAGGTTTGCCGACCTTACTTTTATTTATCTTTACAGTATTATTTGCTCCTGTTTTGGAGGAACTGTTTTTCAGAGGAATTGTTATGGGGAAAGTCTTTGGTAAAGATTCTATTGTTGGTCTGTTACTATCAAGTTTTCTATTTGGTCTTATTCATGTACCGACTAATATCGGATCTTGGTTTATTTATGGTGGTATGAGCCTAGTACTAGGGCTCGCCTATCAAATTTCTGGCCAGTATAGCAATGCACTCATCCTACATAGTCTCAACAATTTTATCGGATTTTTGTTTATGTTGTTGATGCAAAGTTTTAGCAGTTGATGAGGAATGGGTTAAAATTTCTCGTGAATTTGCGGAAGGAAAGATTGAAACCAAGTTGGTTCGAGTAGATAATATAGTCGATCTGACATTCTAGCTAAGAAAAAAAGAAGGGAAAAGGTGTCATGTTAAAATTTATCAAACACACTGCATTATTATTTTTATTTTTTGTTGCTTATCAAATTATTACTGGATTTTTGATGGTAGGACCGACATTACAAGCTATTCCAGAATTTCCGGCTCAATTGATTGAGAATATGATTTGGGTTTGTGCGATTATTGGTATCGTACTCGGAATTGCATTTACAATTGTATTATGGAAATTTGTGTTTTCTCGGCAGACCATTGACTATAGTGTATCTTCATCATGGTTTCATAAGATTCACTGGCCAATTTTACTTTATATTGTATTCTTCATCGTCCAACTTTTAGTGCCAGTATCTGAAAGTCAGAATCAAACTTTGGTCATCCAATTTGTATCTGCCTACCCTTTGGTTGCGTTTTTAGCAGTCGTAGTATTTGCACCAATTTTAGAGGAGTTGATTTTTAGAGGTTTGTTGGCAACCTATTTCTTCCCCAAAATGGCTGATATGAAAACTGTGAGCTTGTATCTGATTGTAACAGGATGTTTGTTTAGTTTGGTGCATGTTCCAGCAACTATTCCACAGTTTTTGATTTATTTCACTATGGGTCTTAATCTTGGTTGGCTTTATTTAATTAGACGAGATATTCGTTATCCAATGGCGCTACATATGTTAAATAATGGGATTTCCTATTTGATGATACTATTTTTGGTATAAAAAAATAAGCAGCTCAGATGAACTGCTTTTTTTTGGCTCTTTTTATAATCCAAATAGATAATCATCATCTGTCATGGCTTCCACTTCGCCGAGCAAGTAGCCATTACCGACTTGTGAGAAGAAGTCGTGGTTAGATGTACCGGTTGAGATACCGTTCATGATGATTGGGTTTACATCATCTGCTGAATCAGGGAAGAGTGGATCTTGTCCCAAATTCATGAGGGCTTTATTGGCATTATAACGAAGGAAGGTTAAGACTTCCTCAGTCCACCCAACTGCATCATAGAGTGAACGAGTATAGCCCTCTTCATTTTCATAAAGTTGGTAAAGAAGGTCATACATCCAGTCGCGAAGTTTGTCTTGTTCTTCCTCGGACAATTCATTGAAACCAAGTTGGAATTTGTACCCAATATAAGTTCCATGAACAGACTCATCACGAATGATTAGTTTGATAATTTCTGCAACGTTGGCCAGTTTGTTGTTACCAAGATAGTAGAGCGGTGTAAAGAAACCAGAGTAGAATAGGAAGGTTTCTAGAAATACGCTGGCAACTTTCTTTTCAAGCGCCGTACCATTTTCATAAATTTCGTTAATGATTTTTGCCTTGCGCTGTAAGAATTCGTTGCTATCTGTCCATTCAAAAATTTCCTCAATTTCAGACTTGGTGTTCAAGGTTGAGAAGATAGAAGAGTAGGATTTCGCATGAACAGACTCCATGAATTGGATGTTGTTGTAGACAGCTTCCTCGTGCGGTGTGCGAATATCGTTGCGGAGAGCTTGAACACCTGTTTCAGATTGAAGGGTATCCAAGAGGGTTAATCCACCGAAGACTTTACCAACCAGGTCTTTTTCTTCCGCTGTGAGTTTACGCCAATCATCCAAGTCATTTGACAAGGGAATCCGCGTATCGAGCCAGAATTGCTCAGTCAATTTCTCCCATGTAGACTTGTCGATTACGTCCTCAATGGCGTTCCAGTTTATGGCTTTGTAATAGGTTTCCATCATGTTCTCTTTCTTTTTCTTGTATTTCTAATAGTATATCACAAGTAGATAGTAGCCTGTAAAAAAATCCCCCACAAGGGATTTTTAATTGAGCGCTCAATAGTTGCTTCACATCATGAACGACAGTGTCGTAAGGTAGCTAGCTAATCCGCTTATAGCGGTTGGCGCAGATTAGCTAGTTGGCTTGCTAACAGCTAATCTTGCTACGTTAAATCACACAACTTTCACATTGGTTTGCGCCGACTTCTTCGCCGTCATCGGTAAAGGTACGGATGTAGTAGATAGACTTGATGCCTTTGTTGAAGGCGTAGTTACGAAGGATAGAGAGGTCACGTGTGGTTTGCTTGTTTTCTTTCTTCCATTCATAAAGAGCTTTAGGTAGCTCGCTACGTAGGAAAAGAGTGAGGGATAAACCTTGGTCGACGTGCTCTGTTGCAGCAGCGTAGACATCAATGACCTTACGCATATCCATATCGTAGGCAGATTTGTAGAATGGAATAGTCTCAGTTGCCAAGCCAGCTGCTGGATAGTAGATTTTACCGATTTTCTTTTCTTGACGTTCTTCAATCCGTTGTGTGATTGGGTGAATAGAAGCAGAGACGTCATTGATATAGGAAATAGATCCGTTTGGTGCAACAGCTAGACGGTTTTGATGATAGAGACCATCAGCCATTACCTTTTCACGAAGCTCCGCCCAATCTTGTCCGCTTGGAATGAAAATTCCTTCAAATAGTTCTTTGACACGGTCAGATTGTGGTTGGTAGTCTCCAGTTACATATTTATCGAAATAAGTGCCGTCTGCGTATTTTGATTTTTCAAAGTTATGGAAGGTTTCTTTTCGTTCCCGAGCGATGTTATTTGATTCTACCAAAGTCCAGTAGTTGAGGAGCATGAAGTAGATGTTGGTAAATTCTACGGCAGTTTTTGAACCGTAATCAATCAAGTTCTGAGCCAAGTAAGAATGAAGTCCCATAGCTCCAAGACCGATTGAATGCGCCTGACTGTTTCCTGCTTCAATAGATGGTACAGCTGAGATGTGTGAATGATCTGTGACATAAGTCAAAGCGCGTGTCATTGTACGAACAGAACGTCCAAAATCAGGTGACTTCATCAAGTTAACGATATTAGTTGAACCAAGGTTACATGAAACGTCAGTACCCATGGTCACGTATTCTTGAGAATCGTTTAGAACACTTGGTGTTTGGACCTGAAGGATTTCCGAACAAAGATTGGACATGATAATCTTGCCGTCAATAGGGTTGCTACGGTTAGCTGTATCGATGTTGACAACGTATGGATAGCCAGACTCTTGTTGGAGTTTGGAAATTTCTGTTTCCAAGTCACGTGCCTTGATTTTTGTCTTACGAATGCGAGGGTTAGCCACCAATTCATCGTATTTCTCAGTAATATCTAGGTAGCTGTAAGGGACACCGTATTCCAACTCAACTGAGTATGGGCTGAAGAGGTACATGTCTTCGTTTTTACGTGCCAATTCGTAGAATTTATCAGGAACTGTGATACCCAGTGATAAGGTCTTCACGCGAACTTTCTCGTCGGCATTTTCTTTCTTAGTCGAAAGGAAGGAAATAATATCTGGGTGGAAAACATCAAGATAAACGACACCAGCCCCTTGGCGTTGTCCAAGCTGGTTAGAATAGGAGAAGCTGTCTTCGAAGAGTTTCATAACAGGAACAACCCCAGAAGCCGCCCCCTCATAGCCCTTGATTGGGGCACCAGCCTCACGCAAGTTACTAAGAGAGATACCGACACCACCACCGATACGGGACAATTGCAGAGCAGAGTTGATAGAACGTCCGATCGAGTTCATATCGTCAGTGACTTGAATCAAGAAACAAGATACTAACTCACCACGGCGAGCACGACCTGCGTTGAGAAAAGAAGGTGTTGCTGGCTGATAACGAAGATGAATCATTTCATTGGCTAGGTTTAATGCCAATTCTTCGTTGCCTTCAGCAAAATACAAGGCGTTGAAGAGAACGCGATCTTCCATGCTTTCCAAGTAATAGGAGCCATCGTTTGTTTTGAGGGCATACTGGTTGTAGAACTTGTAGGCAGCCATGAAAGACTTGAAGCGGAAATCTTGGTCTTTCAGGAATTGATCAATTTTGATGATAAATTCTGGACTGTATTGGTCCAAAAACTCTTTTTCAAGGTAATTTTCTTCTAATAGATAAGCAATCTTGTCTAAAATACTATCAAATTGCTTTGTATTTGGAAGGACGTTTTCCTTGAAGAAAGCCTTGACAGCCTCTTGGTCCTTGTGGAGAGGAATTTGTCCATTGACAGGACGGTTGATTTCGTTATTTAAACGGAAGTAGGACACATCGCCTAGCTCTTTTAAACTCATAGTCGCAATCTCTTTCTTAATTATAGTAGGGTAGATTAGGTATTAAACCAAGGCTTTTAATTTACCTGGTTGGAAACCTGAAAAGACATCATTTTCCGTTTCAATAACAGGAGCTGCTGAGAAACCGAGTCCTTTTACATGATCGATGAATTCAGGTTGTTCATCTAGATTGATTTCATTATATCCCACCTTGTGTTGGTCCAAGAATTTCTTGGTCATTTTACATTGAACACAATCATTTTTTGAATAGATAGTTACCATTCAGTTTCTCCTTTGTCTCTCAAGGATAAAAATATCCCATTTTTGTTACCAATCTAGGATACAAAATTTTGAAGTTAAAGTCAAGGAGCTTGTCTGAATAAATCACTAAATATTGTGCAATCGATTTATCGATAACACCAAATATAGTATGTGGACAAGCCAAAACCTCTTTCTATTGTTGATTTTTGGTAGGGTTTTCAATGGTTGTGCTTAAAGTACAATAGTAGGTGCAGAACAAAAAATAAAGAGTATATCAGAATCAGATACGGTTGATATAATTATTAAAAAGTACGTAATATGTCATATGATGTAACATGTTTGGTTAGGTATAGATTGAATAAATATTACAATCTATACTATACTAAATAATAATGTTGAAAGAGGGCAGAGCCGATGAGTCTATCGTATAAAAAACGCTTACTTCATAATGAGAATGAATACTCTTACTTTGCATTGAATTCAGTTGCAACCGAAAATGGTGTGGATATTCATACACTTCCATATACTATCCGAATTTTATTGGAAAGTCTTCTTCGTAAGGAAGATGGAGTTGATGTTACTAAAAATCACATTTTAGATTTGCTACATTATCAGGCTTCTTCACCATCTGGAGAAGTCCCTTTTAAACCTAGTCGTGTCATTTTACAAGACTTCACTGGTGTACCTGTAGTTGTTGACCTTGCATCCATGCGCGACGCTGTTGTCAAGGCTGGTGGAAGCCCAGACTTGATAAATCCAGAAATTCCTGTCGATTTGGTCATTGACCATTCTGTTCAAGTTGACTTTTTCGGGACAGATCAGGCGCTTGAGCAAAATATCGCCTTAGAATTTGAACGAAATAATGAGCGCTATGAGTTTCTCAAGTGGGCTGAAAATTCATTTGAAAACTACCGTGCTGTACCGCCTGCAACAGGGATTATTCATCAGGTAAATATTGAATTTCTAAGTGACGTTATCATTAATAAGGATGGTTTGCTTTATCCAGACTCCATGTTTGGTACTGACAGCCACACAACTATGATCAATGGTATTGGTGTACTTGGTTGGGGTGTCGGTGGTATTGAAGCAGAAGCAGCAATGTTGGGTGAAGCATCTTATTTTCCAATTCCAGAGGTGATTGGAGTTCACTTGACTGGACAGTTACCGAAAGTAGCTACTGCGACGGACTTGGCTTTGAAAGTGACACAGTTGCTTCGTCAAGAAAATGTAGTTGGAAAATTTGTGGAATTTTTTGGACCTGGCTTATCCTCTCTTGCTCTTGCAGATCGTGCGACAGTCTCAAATATGGCACCTGAATATGGTGCAACCTGTGGATATTTCCCAATTGATTCTGAAACCCTCAATTACATGCGATTGACCAACCGCACAGAGGAGCAAATTGAATTAACAGAAGCATATGCAAAAGCAAATAACCTATTCTATGATAGCACAGCTATTCCAACCTATACTAAGGTACTTGAATTAGATTTGTCTACGATTGTTCCATCCATTTCTGGTCCGAAAAGACCACAAGATTTGATTGAATTGTCTAATGCTAAAAATGAGTTTCAAGCAAGTGTAACACGTGAAGTTGGTGTTCGTGGATTTGGTTTGGAAAAAGAAGAATTAGATAAAACAGCTACGGTTAAATACGCAGACGGCGACGAACTGATTCAAACAGGACATGTTGCGATTGCAGCGATTACCTCATGTACCAATACTTCGAACCCATACGTTCTATTGGCGGCTGGTTTATTAGCTAAAAATGCAGTTGAAAAAGGTTTGACTGTTGCGAAGACTGTCAAAACGTCCTTGGCGCCAGGTTCAAAAGTTGTAACAGGCTATTTGAAAAATTCAGGTTTACAGACCTATTTGGATGCCTTAGGGTTCAATTTGGTCGGTTATGGCTGTACAACTTGTATTGGTAACTCAGGTGATTTACGACCTGAAGTAGCAGAAGCCATTAAAGATGAAGACTTATTAGTTTCAGCAGTATTATCTGGGAACCGTAACTTTGAAGGACGGATCAACCCACTTGTGAAAGCCAATTTCTTAGCGAGTCCACCACTTGTTGTTGCCTATGCTATTGCAGGTAATATGAATGTTGATTTGACAAGAGACCCACTGGGATATGATAAGGATGATCAGCCAGTCTATCTTGCAGATATTATGCCAAGTCGTGAAGAAGTTGACGCATACATTGACCAATACGTTACGTGCGATCTCTTTAAACAAGAATACCAGCAAGTTTTTACAGATAGTCAAGCATGGAATGCAATTGAAACAAAGTCAGATAAGAATTATGCTTGGAATCCATCTTCTACCTACATTCAAAATCCGCCATATTTTGACAACATGCAGGAAGATTTATCTATAAAACCACTGGAAAACTTATCTGTTTTGGCTAAATTTGGAGATACAGTAACAACAGACCATATTTCGCCAGCCGGGAATATTGCCCGTCTAAGTCCTGCTGCACGATACCTAGAGGAAAATGGAATTTCTTATGTGGATTTCAACTCTTACGGAAGTCGTCGTGGTAACCATGAGGTCATGATGCGTGGTACGTTTGCAAATATTCGTATAAAAAATGAACTCGCAGATGGGAAAATTGGTGGATGGACCACATATGAGGGAGAAATTCTTCCTATCTATGATGCAGCCATGAAATATAAGGCCGCTGGTATTGGTAGTATCGTCATTGCTGGTAAGGATTATGGAATGGGTTCTAGCCGTGACTGGGCAGCGAAAGGTTCAAACTTGCTTGGTGTGAAAGTTGTTCTTGCTGAATCATTTGAGCGAATTCACCGTTCAAACTTGGTCATGATGGGCGTTCTACCTCTTCAATTTTTGGATGGTGAAACAGCGGAAAGTCTTGGTTTAACTGGATATGAACACTATACGATTGATTTACCAGAAGATGTACAAGTTGGACAAGTTGTTACCGTCCATGCAAATTCTGAAAAAGGTTCAAAAGAATTTCAAGCTCTTGTGCGTTTCGACGCAGAAGCTGATATTCGTTATTACCGCCATGGTGGTATTTTACCAATGGTGGTAAGAAAAAAACTGGGGGGAAACGTATGACAGAAACGAATGGGTTAAAAGATGCGATTGCCTGCGATACGCGAATCAGCGCAATTGAAGATGATCGCTTGTCTTATGCAGGATACGATATCGCAGAGTTAATGGATAATAATGTTTCCTTTGAGGAGGTCATTTATCTACTATGGAATTTGCATTTACCAACTCAAATTGAATTAAATTATTTTGAGAAAAAGTTGCGTGAGGAGTATGCGATTTCTGACGCTGTCGAACAATGTATTTTGATTCAATCTCGTCGACACTTGCACCCGATGAGTGTGTTACGTTCAACTGTGTCCCTCTTAGGAGTTTATAATGTACATGCTGAAGAAAATTCCTTAGAGGCTTTGTATGATCAATCTATTCAAATTATGGCAAAGGTTCCAACTATCATTGCAACATTTGCTCGTTTGAGAAGAGGATTGGTTCCAATTGAACCGCGTTCAGACTTGGGATTTGCTGCAAATTTCCTTTATATGTTAAATGGTGAAGAACCTTCAGAATTGCAAGTGAAAGCATTTAGTAAAGCACTTGTTTTGCATGCTGATCATGAATTGAATGCATCAACCTTTGCTGCGCGAGTCACTGCATCAACTTTAACGGATTTGTATTCTTGTGTCACAACTGCGATTGGGACTTTAAAAGGTTCTTTGCATGGTGGGGCAAACGAGCGTGTATTTGACATGCTACTAGCAATTCGTGAAAGCGGTGATACGGAAGGATACTTGCAGAAAAAGTTGGATTCGAAAGAGAAAATCATGGGATTTGGTCACCGTGTTTATAAAACTGTGGACCCTCGTCAACAATATTTGAAAGAAATGGCGCGTGATTTGACACTCGGAACTGACGATGAAGCATTTTATCAGTTGTCAGAGGAAGTAGAGAATTTTATTAAACACAAAAAAGGGTTAATCCCCAATGTCGACTTTTACTCTGCAACTGTTTACCATGTATTAGGAATTGATAGCGATATTTTCACACTCATTTTTGCAATGAGTAGGATGGCAGGTTGGATTGCTCATGTTCAAGAGCAACGGAAGAATAATAAGTTAATCCGTCCGCGTTCTTCCTATATTGGTAGCAGAAATCTAAAATATATCCCTATTGGAAAGAGGTAAGTATGGCAGAGAAGATTAAACTTGAGAATGGGCAACTCATCGTTCCTGATCAACCGATCATTCCTTATATCGAAGGAGATGGAGTTGGTCAAGATATCTGGCCAGCGGCTCAAAAAGTTATTGATGCAGCAATTGAAAAAGCATACAATGGTCAGCGTTCTATTCAGTGGAAAGAAGTTCTGGCGGGTGAGAAAGCTTATGCTTTAACCGGGACGTCTTTACCTGATGAGACTTTGGAAACGATTCGTGAGCATTTGTTGGCCATCAAGGGACCTTTGGGTACACCTGTTGGAAAAGGCCACCGGTCACTGAACGTCGCATTGCGTCAGGAACTAGATTTGTTTGCTTGTGTTCGTCCAGTTCGGTATTTTCAAGGGGTTCCAAGTCCATTAAAACATCCAGAAAAAACCGATATTACTATTTTCCGTGAAAACACAGAGGATATCTATGCAGGAATCGAATGGGATGCTGGTACAGAAGAAGTTGCAACTGTCATTTCATTTCTTCAGGAGAAGATGGGAGTGGCTAAAATCCGTTTTCCAGAGTCATCAAGTATCGGTATAAAGCCCATTTCTGAAGAGGGAAGTAAACGCCTCATTCGTTCTGCTATTGAATATGCACTAAAACACCAATTAAAAACAGTAACCTTGGTACACAAAGGGAATATTCAAAAATTTACAGAAGGCGGATTCCGAAAATGGGGTTATGAATTAGCTCAAGAGGAGTTTTCGAATGAGCTAGAAGATGGTTCATTGGTTATCAATGATATTATTGCGGATAACTTCTTACAACAGATTTTATTGGCACCTGAAAAATTTGATGTTGTGGCCTTGACCAACCTGAATGGAGACTATGCATCAGATGCTTTAGCTGCTCAGGTTGGAGGAATTGGTATCTCTCCTGGAGCTAACATTAATTATCAGACTGGTCATGCAATTTTTGAAGCGACACATGGAACTGCTCCAGATATTGCAGGTCAAAATAAGGCAAATCCTAGCTCAGTACTCCTGTCTGCTTGTATGATGTTAGAGTTTATGGGATGGAATGAAGCTGCTGAGAAAATTATTGTCGCTCTAGAACAGGCTATTTTACATCAACAAGTGACGATTGATTTTGCCAGTGCATTAGGTGTTGAAAGCTTGTCAACTAGCCAATTTACTGAAGCACTTATCGCTCGTATTTAATAGAAAGGAACTCACCATTCGGTGGGTTTTTCGGCTTGAAATACTGAAAGAACGATAAAAAAATCTTGAAAATGATTTCAAAAAATGATATAATGCTTTTTGTAAGGGTTATCACATTGACTCGAAATAATTGTAAAAATAAAGGAGAAACCAATTATGGCTTCAAAAGACTTCCACATTGTGGCAGAAACAGGTATCCACGCTCGTCCAGCAACTTTGCTTGTACAAGCAGCTAGCAAATTCGCTTCAGACATCACTTTGAACTACAAAGACAAATCTGTAAACCTTAAATCAATCATGGGTGTAATGAGTCTTGGTGTTGGTCAAGGTGCTGATGTAACTATTACAGCTGAAGGTGCAGATGCTGACGATGCTATTGCAGCTATCACTGAAACAATGGAAAAAGAAGGATTGGCATAAAAAGATGACAGAAATGCTTAAAGGAATTGCAGCATCTGATGGTGTTGCCGTTGCTAAGGCATATCTACTCGTTCAACCAGATTTGTCCTTTGAAACTGTTACAGTTGAAGATACAAATGCAGAGGAAGCTCGTTTGGATGCTGCTCTTGTAGCATCTCAAAACGAGCTTTCTGTTATTCGTGAGAATGCAGTAGCTAGCCTTGGAGAAGAAGCCGCAGCAGTATTTGATGCACATTTAATGGTGCTTGCTGACCCAGAAATGGTAGGTCAAATCAAAGAAACGATTCGCGCCAAGAAAACAAACGCAGAGACTGGTTTGAAAGAAGTTACGGATATGTTTATCGCTATCTTTGAAGGTATGGAAGATAACCCATACATGCAAGAGCGTGCAGCAGATATTCGTGACGTAGCAAAACGTGTCTTAGCTCATTTGCTTGGGGTTCGTTTGCCCAACCCAGCAACAATTGATGAAGAATCTATTGTGATTGCTCATGACTTGACTCCTTCAGATACAGCTCAATTGAACAAACAATTTGTAAAAGCCTTTGTAACAAACATTGGTGGTCGTACAAGTCACTCAGCTATCATGGCTCGTACACTTGAAATTGCTGCTGTATTAGGTACTAACAACATTACAGAAATTGTTAAAGATGGTGATGTCCTCGCTGTTAACGGTATCACAGGCGATGTTGTTATCAACCCTACAGAAGATGTCATTGCAGAATTCAAAGCAGCTGGTGAAGCCTATGCTAAGCAAAAAGCTGAATGGGCTCTTTTGAAAGATGCTCAAACAGTAACAGCTGATGGTAAACACTTTGAATTGGCAGCTAACATCGGTACACCAAAAGACGTTGAAGGTGTAAATGATAATGGTGCAGAAGCTGTTGGTCTTTACCGTACAGAATTCTTGTACATGGACTCACAAGACTTCCCAACAGAAGAAGAGCAATACGAGGCTTACAAGGCAGTACTTGAAGGTATGAATGGTAAGCCAGTTGTGGTTCGTACAATGGATATCGGTGGTGATAAGGAGCTTCCTTACTTCGATTTACCACACGAAATGAACCCATTCCTTGGTTTCCGTGCCCTTCGTATCTCTATTTCTGAGACTGGTAACCAAATGTTCCGTACTCAGTTGCGTGCCCTTCTTCGTTCATCAGTACATGGTAAACTTCGTATCATGTTCCCAATGGTTGCTTTGTTAACAGAATTCCGTGCAGCAAAAGCAATCCTTGAAGAAGAAAAAGCAAACTTGTTGGCTGAAGGTGTAGCAGTTGCGGATGATATCCAAGTTGGTATCATGATTGAAATCCCTGCTGCAGCAATGCTTGCAGACCAATTTGCCAAAGAAGTTGACTTCTTCTCAATCGGTACAAACGACCTTATCCAATACACAATGGCTGCAGACCGTATGAACGAGCAAGTTTCATACCTCTACCAACCATATAACCCATCAATCCTTCGCTTGATTAACAATGTTATCAAGGCTGCACACGCAGAAGGTAAATGGGCTGGTATGTGTGGTGAGATGGCTGGTGATCAACAAGCTGTTCCACTTCTTGTAGGTATGGGCTTGGATGAGTTCTCTATGAGTGCAACATCTGTACTTCGTACACGTAGCCTTATGAAGAAACTTGATACAGTTAAGATGGAAGAATATGCTCACCGTGCCTTGACAGAATGTGCAACAGCAGAAGAAGTTCTTGAACTTCAAAAAGAGTATGTTGATTTCGATTAATCATTAAAAGAGTAAATAATCATCTGACATTGTTGGAGTTGTCAGATGGTTATTGCTCTTTTTTTCTATGTTTTGCACGAAAATCCGAAAGAATATTGGAAATTTTCTAAAAATTCTTGCAAATATTTTCTGACTATGTTACAATGTTCACATTATCCAGAAGGAGGGAAGGAATGAAGCAGTATCAGAATTATATTGATGGGAAATGGGTTGATTCCGAAAAGAAAATAACCATTTATTCGCCGATTAATCAAGAAGAGTTGGGGAATGTTCCTGCCATGTCGCAGGAAGAAGTCGACAAGGCTATGGAAGCAGCAAGAAAGGCTTTGCCAGCTTGGCGTGCTTTATCTGCATACGAACGTGCCCAATATTTGCACCGAGCTGCGGATATTTTAGAAGAACGCAAAGATAGCATTGGTGAGATTTTAGCGAAAGAAGTTGCGAAAGGGATAAAAGCATCGATTGGAGAAGTAGATCGTTCCGCTCATTTGATCCGCTATGCTGCTGAAGAGGGACTACGTGTTTATGGGGCCTCTTTAGAAGGGGGAACGTATGAACCAGCTGCAAAATCAAAAATATCGTTGATTCGTCGTGAGCCTGTTGGTGTTGTTCTAGCTATTGCACCTTATAATTACCCTGTCAACTTGTCAGCCTCTAAAATTGCTCCGGCGCTTATCGGTGGGAACGTAGTGATATTTAAACCACCAACACAAGGATCGATTTCGGGCTTGCTTTTGGCTCAAGCTTTTGCTGATGCAGGAATTCCAGCTGGTGTTTTCAATACAATAACTGGTCGTGGATCAGAAATTGGTGACTATATCATTGAACATCCTGAAGTGAATTTTATCAATTTCACAGGTTCGACACCAATTGGTCAAAAAGTTGGGAAATTAGCTGGTATTCGTCCAATTATGCTTGAGTTGGGTGGTAAGGATGCAGCTGTTGTTTTAAGCGATGCGGATTTGGATCATGCAGCGAAGGAAATCGTCAGTGGGGCCTTTAGTTATTCTGGTCAACGTTGTACTGCTATTAAGCGAGTATTAGTTGTAAATGAAGTTGCAGACAAATTGGCTGAGAAGCTTCAGGCTGAAGTTGAAAAATTGACGGTAGGGGATCCATTTGAAAATAAGGATATTACGCCTGTCATTGATGAACAGTCTGCTGTCTTTATCGAAGGTTTGGTACAGGATGCACAAGCAAAAGGGGCAGTGGAGTTAACTCCCTACAAACGTGAGAAAAATCTAATTTGGCCAACCTTGTTGGATCAGGTCACTCCTGAGATGGACATTGCTTGGGAAGAGCCGTTCGGTCCTGTGCTTCCAATTATTCGCGTATCATCTATTGAAGAAGCACTTGAGTTATGTAATCAATCAGAATATGGTTTGCAGTCATCTATATTTACGAAAAACTACCCATTAGCCTTTGAATTTGCTTCAAAATTGGAGGTCGGTACTGTGCATATTAATGCTAAAACGCAACGTGGGCCCGATAATTTCCCATTCCTAGGGATCAAAGGCTCTGGTGCTGGAGTCCAAGGGATTAAATATAGTATTGAAGCCATGACTAAGGTAAAATCTGTTGTGTTTGATATACAATAAGAAAAAGGAAGTTTCCCATTAATGGATACTTCCTTTTCTCGGTTATTTTGCTTGATAAAATTTATTGTGTTGGTAAATTGGATCAAATGTTAAATTGATTCCAAGCTTACGAAGGACACTCTTGTCTTCATCTGACAGGATAACGGTTGAGTGGGCTTCGCTACCATTTAATTGGCCCAATTCTTTCATGGCATTTGCTGCAATTGGGCTATCTTGTGCGGTAATCGCCAATGCGTTGAGAATTTCGCTGGCATCCAGTCTTGTATTGGTTTTATCGAGGTAATCTGTTTTCAATTGCTGGATTGGGCGTATGTAGGTTGGTTCGATTAAGAGGGTTTCATCTTCAATTGCCGCAATTTGTTTGATGGCGTTTAAGAGGACAGATGCAGTTGGTTTAAGGAGGTCGGATGTCTTACCTGTTACAATCTCTCCAGTAGGCAACTGAATAGCAAGGGCTGGGCTAGTTGTCAGCTCTGCTTTTTCGCGCGCAGCGATAACAACCTTACGATCTGCTGGTGTCACACCGACTTCATTCAGGAGGAGTTCGATTTTCTTCACGGCCTGCTCGCTAACCCGCTCTGCCTTGAAATCAACCAAGGTCTGGTAGTAGCGGCGGATAATTTCTTGCTTAGATGCTTCAATTGCAGCTTCTTCATTGATGATGGAATAACCTACCATGTTGACACCCATATCTGTCGGAGATGCGTATGGTGATTTACTCAAAATACGTTCAAAGGTACGGTTGAGGACAGGGAAGACTTCGATGTCACGGTTGTAGTTGACCGCAGTTTTGCCGTAGGTTTGCAGGTGGAAGGGGTCAATCATGTTGAGGTCGTCCAGGTCGGCAGTTGCTGCTTCATATGCTAAGTTTACCGGATGGTGAAGTGGTAAGTTCCATACTGGGAAGGTTTCAAACTTAGCATAGCCAGATGTTACGCCATGCAGTTGGTCGTGGTAAAGTTGGGAGATACAAGTCGCCAATTTACCTGAACCAGGTCCAGGTGCGGTGACAACGACGAGATTGCGACTAGTTTCGATGTAGTCATTTTTGCCCATACCTTCTGGTGAGATGATGTGGTCAATATCAGAAGGATAGCCCTTGATTGGGTAATGGAGATAGGACTTGATACCATGTTTTTCCAACTGCTTACGGAAGGCATCCGCAGCTGGTTGGTTACGGTATTGGGTAATGACGACAGAACCAACATAAATATCAATATCATTAAATGTGTCAATCAAGCGGAAGACTTCTTGGTCATAAGAAATACCCAAGTCGCCACGTGCCTTAGAGTGTTCGATATTGTTAGCATTGATGGCGATGACGATTTCTACTTGATCTTTTAACTCTTGGAGAAGTTTGATTTTATTATCAGGTTCATAGCCAGGAAGTACGCGGGCTGCATGGAAATCTTCCAACATTTTCCCACCAAATTCCATATACAATTTGCCTTCAAACTGAGCAATGCGCTCTAAAATATGATCACGTTGTAAATTCAAATATTTATTTGAATCAAATGCGATTTTCTTCATCCAATAAGTCCTCCGAATGTGTATTAATCTCTGGGAAAAACAAAAAATAGCTCCCTAAAACTAGGGAGCTTTTTCTCCGACCTCTTAAAAGAGGTGCCCGAACAATACTATAACAAACTGTGCTAATCTTGTCAAGAAAAAGTCTGAGCATGTTTGTGTCAAGTTTCTCTCGGAAAGTTTCTCAAAGTCCTAGATCCATTTCTTGAGTTGACCAATTGGAGTGCTGGTGGCACCGTTCAAAGTAATACTTGCCCGAGGTACTCTATGTG
>NZ_JAIMEP010000034.1 GCF_019794555.1 Streptococcus suis
TCTTCAAGAATGAGTTTTACTGCAGAATTTTTAAATTGTTTATCGAATTTTCTTCTTGCCATAATAAACCTTTCCACGATTTCTCTTAACTTTGTGTCTAGTTTATTATAACCTTTCCACTTTCAATAATATTTTTTGTCTAACTTTTTGGGGTCAGTACATAGGCTGTGTCTTATTTATTAAATATAAGGGCTACTAGCAGCGTAAGCACATATACTCCTGAAAAGAGAACAAAACTTTTTACTGCTTCAATAAAAGTTTCGCGTTTCACTTGCTTTTTCAAGAATCGTTCCAAACTATGATAAGCAGGCACTAGACCAAGCAAACCAATCAATGCCCAGAATGGCAAGAAACCTGTCAAACAGTACAACAGCCACAGCAACCATGGTAAACTTGCCAAGACAAAGTATAGTTTCAAAGCATTTTTCTTACCGATGTAGTAGACCAAGGTGTAGCGATGGTTGCGAATATCTTCTTCTAAATCACAGGTGTTGTTCGCCAACATGATATTAGCAATCAAAGTAACTAACGGAATAGACATTAAAATGATTTCCAATATCCTTGTCCAAGAGAATTGTACAGTCATCCACTGACCGCTCACCTGGCTCGTCAATAGCAAATCTGGTTGCTGAATAAATACCGCGAAAAAGAAAATTCCAAATCCCATAGTTATTCCAGAAAAGACTTCCCCCAGTGGCATTCTCGACAATGGAATAGGACCAAATGTATAAAAGATTCCAATGAGAAAGCATAGCGCCCCCATTGGCAAGAGTAGCCAGCTTGTACGCCAGACAAGCAATAAAGAAATCAGGACGGAAAAAATAAGTAAGGTAAAAATAATACCAATCATTTGCTGAAAATCAAGCGAAAACTTCCCAATCACATTACTTTCTTGACGATAGGCTTCATCCTTTGCCTTATGATAATCCATACTATTGTTTATTGCGGTCGTGCACATATCAAAACTCAGTACTGCCAGGACAAACAACAGCGTATTCAACCAATTAAAAGTCTGATAGCGATAAGCTGCCCATAGAAGCCCCAGTGTCATAGGAAAGACACTGGCTACCTTTGTTTTGATTTCGACAAATTCTAGAAATACGGGTAAACTAAGCCCGTTCTTTGATTTATTCACTGACAAGATGATACTCCTCATTCGTTAATTCAAAGCTATCTTTAAGTCCATCGCTCAGATGAACACCGTGCTCCTTATCAATAAAGACCGCTTCAACTCCATCCATTTGGTTGATGAAAGCAAGTCCTTTTTCAACACCGAGCAAGAAAAGAGTTGTAGACAAGGCATCTCCTTGAACCGAGGTTTTTGAAAAAACTGTGACTCCTGAAATGTCATTCTCTACAGGATAGCCTGTTTTAGGATCTAAAATATGGTGATATTTTACACCATCTACCTCAATATACCGTTCATAAATACCAGATGTAACGACTGAATCATGTGTCTCTGAAACTGAGCCAACCGTTGCCCCTCGAACTTGATCCGGATCTTGAACGCCAACGTTCCATCCTTTTTGTGTTTTCGGTGAGTCACCCATGACTACAACATTCCCACCAAGGTTGATAATGGCTGTAGTAATCCCTTTACTTTCAAACAACTCTCTCACTTCATCCGCAATATATCCTTTTGAAATAGCCCCAAGTTCTAAGGTCATTCCTTTCTTGATATAGACTGTTTGGTTTTCCTTATCCAGAGCGATATCCTTGTAGTTTATATATGGCAAAGCAGTCTGTATTTCTTCATCGCTGGGTTTACGTGCATCTTCATCCCCAATTTTCCAGAGATTAGTCACAGCACCGATTGAAATATCAAATAAACCATCACTCTCTTCACTAGTCTCGATAGCTTTCTCAATTACTTCAAAAGTCCGATCATCTACTTTGACAGCTTCTTTTCCAGCCGCCTGATTGATCCGATAAACATCTGAACCATCCAAATTCGTTGACAGCAGACTTTCCATTTCCTTGATATAGACGATTGCCTCATCCATCACTTTCTCTTGATCATCGTGATAGATACTCAATTGCACTACTGTATGTAGTAGACTTTCGCTACGAGTCAATGGAGTTTTTATGACAGGTAACGTTTCCGTTTTCTTAGCTCCGCATGCTACAAGGAGAAATGCGGCAATACAAATTACAAATAAACGGATTCCCTTTTTCATTAACTCATCCTTTCTAATAGAAAAAACACAGTAGCCAGATTGGGCTACTGTGCCTTCATTTTACTGACAGATATTACTCAAATGTAAGTGTGATTGTATCTGTATTTCCTTCTTCAGCAGCTTTCAAAAGTGCTTCAGTTGATTTTTTGAAGTTTTCAGAAGTATGAGTTGCACCTGAAACTACTTCTACATCTGCACTTTGTGCTGCAAGAAGTTCTTCATCAAGTTTATCTGTAGATTCTGCAGAAGATACACCTGATTTTTCTTTCATTGTTGCATTGTATTCAGCATTTTCTGATTTCAAATTACCATCTTTGTCCTCGTAATCAGCAGTTGAAGCGGTAATTTTACCACCTTCGATAGTGATTTCGTGAACAAATTTCCAACCGCGTTCATCAAATCCTGACTCAGCTTTGTAAGTACCATCTTTCCAAGCTGATGCTGATGAAGATTCAGAAGTAGTTGTTTCTGCTGTTGATGATGATGTTGATTCTTCTTTAGCACCACATGCTACCAAAGTTACAGCAGCACCGAGAACCAACAAACTTTTCAACATCCATTTTGTCTTTTTCATGATAAAACTCCTTTGTTTTATGTTAATAACTATACTATAATGATATAACTTTTTCTTCTATCTGTCTAGTCAAAATTGACAAAAAAATCACAAATTAGAAGTATTTTTTGAATACGTTTTCTATGATTCGATCAAATGATTCTTTTTCTGAAATCAGCATTCTATTTGCAAAATTGTTGCATTTAATAAGGTAGGAAGAAATCAAGCTTTCCGTTTTTTCAATAGCACCTGTAGACTTGATTTTTATTGCCAACTTATCCAGAGCTTCAGTCTGTGGATTTTCAATATACGCTTTTAAATCCTGACGAATTTCCTTTCTTTCTCTTAAAGCAAGTAACAATGGGGCAGTATAAATACCATTTTGAAGATCCTGCAATTGAGGCTTACCAGATACTCTAACATCCAATTGGTAATCAATTAAATCATCTCGGATCTGGAATGCCATACCAAGGGCTTGACCTGTTCGAAAAGCTAGTCCACTTTCTTTCTTCGACTGTCCTGGCACAAAAGCTCCCAATTGGCATGACAAACCAAAGAGAAATGCTGTCTTCCCTTGTATTTGTTTGAGATAGGCTTTCATAGTCATTTCTGTATCAAACTGATTCATTAATTGAGACAGCTCTCCTCTTAAAATGGTTTCCATGAGTTTATCATTGCCTAAATTCATATCTTCCTGAGATAGATCTTGTAACCGTAACCCCTTGGCCAACAAACGGCCTGAATAGGCCAAAAGATAGTCTCCTGTATAGATTGCAATCCGATTTGAAAATTGCTGATGGACCGTGATAACTCCCCGTCTTTTATCTGCCCCATCAATCACGTCATCATGTATAAGGGTTGCTAGATGTAAAACTTCAAGATAAGCAGCAAAATACAACTTAGATTGATGAATTTGCCCTTCTTTCATCTGTGCAAAGAGCAGACAAAGGCCAGCACGCAAGTATTTACCCGGTGCCTCTACATACTCAACAATCTTTGTTTTTACTGCTGGATGCAGAACCATCATCTCTGATAAGATGATGGTTTTAACCTCTTCAAGCCCCCTCTTAATGTCTGGGTGGGCATCCCAAATTTGATGTACCACTTAACTGTTGAAATTTCCTTTATTTATTATCCTTGATTCTGTAAATATGCTTGGGCTTCCCATAAATGGTCTTATCAAGGAAGCGACCTAACCATGGCATAATCCAATAATCTAATCCAAATGCTCTACCTGCACCATTCATTAATGAAATTGCTGCTGGGATAAACCAAATATTTACCCAGTAGAACATACCCGATAAGCTGAACATAACTACTAAAGCTACTGTTGCAGCAGATACAATCCATACAAATGCTCCTGCAATCAAGGCTAAACCAATTCCGATTTCTGCAATAGTCATGAATTTTTGCATAAAGAGCGCAACTTCTTGGTTCGGCATCATGAATTCCATAATTGACGCAAACCAGTCAGGCATTTTTTCTAAAACGGTCATCGGTGTTTCACCATAGGCGTAGCTCAATCCAAAAATTGGTTCTGCTACTTCCGCTGCGGTAGTAGCAGCTTGTGAAGCGCTTGAAACTGTCTCCGCTGCAGAAGCTCCAGAAACTGGATCAGCTAACCATGGGAATGGGAAGACAACTTGATCACCAAACCATGACGTTGTTCCAAATAGTCCAAACCCTTTTTTCACACCTTCATAGAGCCAAACTGATCCATACAATAAGCGCATCGGTACTGACCATAAAAGATTGCCCTTACCAGAAGTATGTCCACCAAAGATGTTCCGTTTATTTTTAATATCAAAGAACTCATGACGCACATAAGATCCCATGTAGAAGAAACTTCGGATAGTAAAGAAGTATAGCAAGTTAACCATATGCTTCATTGCCATAGCAAAGAAACCAGACATATGGTATTTATCCATCAAGAAAGCAACACCATAGCGTGATCCGATAGATACCATAAAACCATCATACTTGCCTTTATAACTGTGCTTTTCTCCGCCGTTAATCGCTGCAATGATATTGCTTGCTGCAGTATGACCAGTTTGTTCAGCTGCTTGAACGATTTGAGGGGTCGGTTTTCCTTCTGATTCTTCAAAGTAAACCAAGTCACCAGCCACATAGACATTTTCTTTGCCTTTGGCTTCCATAAATTCATTGGCAATTAGGCGACCTGCACGTGCTTTTTCAATACCGAATTCACTAGAATCAGAATTTGCTTGAACACCTGCAGTCCAAATAGAAGTGTAGGTTGGGATTTGACGGCCAGATGCCAATGTTAAGCTATCTTCTTGAACACTCGCAACACCATCACCAAGTACTAATTCAACGCCTTTTTTCTCAAGGTATTTACAAGCCTTGACTTGTTCTTTTTCAGTAACCATAGCCAAGATATTTGGCGCTGCTTCAACAACCTTGAGTGAGAATTCTTTCGGATCCAACTTGAACTCACGCGCCAAAATTGGTACCCAATCAATTAACTCACCGATCATCTCAATACCAGTAAAGCCAGCACCGATAACTGTAAAGGTCAGAAGGGCACGTCGTTTTGCTTCATCATGTTCACGCATGGCAAGGTAGCAAGCATCAATGATGTGGTCATGCAAACGCTCAGCTGCCTCAATAGACCATAAAGTGAAACCATGTTCCTTGACACCTTTGACACCAAAGTCATTCGCCTCACCACCCATAGAAAGTAGCAAATAATCAAATGCCAAGGTTTGGTGTTCAGCAACGACTTGTTTCTTGTCGTAGTCAATCTCTACAACCTTATCAGTCACCAACTGAACCTTTGGATATTTTTTGAAGATACGTTGTAGGTCATACTTGATTGCATTAGCTTCCACTCGTCCTGCAGCTACTTCATGCAACTCTGTCATGTAAGTATGGAAAGAGTTTTTATCGATTAAGGTAACGCTTACATCTTCGTTTTTCTTAAACGTTTTCCCTAATAGTCGAGCTGCTGCAATCCCTGCGTAGCCAGCACCGACAATCACAATATTTTTCGTCACAATTAATCCTCCTTGTGAAAATAGCAACAATTTAGTATAAAATCATTATATCTTAATATCTAATACATTTCAAGCTCTTTTCAATAATTAGTGGTATTCCCTATCCCGACTTGCGTGGTAACGAAAAAAAATGTAAGATAACTAGTGAATAAATAATTTCCCAGAAAGATGCTCTACCAAAATCTATAATGAATTCAAAAAGAAAAACCTTAAATTTTATTACAATGTTAGCTGCTCAAGCTGTTGTTATTTCAGTGATTGAACGCATGATTCCAACTCCATTTTCTTTTGCCCCAGGAGCAAAGTTAGGATTGGGGAATTTGATTAGCATGATTGCAATTTTTACACTTCCTGCCAAAGATAGCGTAAAGGTTGTTTCCCTCCGACTGCTCATTTCAACTTTCTTAGGAGGAACATTTTCTACCTTCTTGTATAGTTTTGCTGGTGTGACACTTAGTTATTTCGCGATGTTGGCCGCCAAGCAACTCGGTCCTCGTCGGGTCAGCCCAATTGGCATTTCAATACTGGGAGGTATGATGCACAACGTCGGTCAATTGATTGTTTTCGCTACCATCGCTCGCTCTTTTTATGTATTGAACTACCTTCCGATACTCTCTTTTAGCGGAATACTTTCTGGATTTTTGGTAGGATTAGCCGCCACTTACTTGCTTGAAAAAGTGGGTCCTCTTCGTTACTATCACCAAAAAATATTAGCTGAGTGGAAATAGCTCTCTTCTTTTTTAATCTGAATACAAAAAATCTAATGCATATAGATTAGCCAATAGTATATATTCAATTACTTGATAATCAGATCCGATTAATATGATACAAAGTCAGCTCACAAAATGAATTGACTTTTTTTGTTATGAAGCCGTCTATTATTACTATTTTAGCAGAATAATCGACAATCTATCGTCTGAATTTTCTGCATGTAACCCTTTACAAAACTGGTATTCATCAGGTAATAAAATCCCTTGATTTTCTTGATAATTTCATAAACATTTTAATTCATTATTTCTTACCTTTTTCCACTATTTGTGCTACAATAGCTTCATATTTAATTATCAAAAGGGAATATCATGTCTTTTTTACCTATCAAGTTGACACCGAGTCGACGAATTATATTCAGTTTTTTGCTGGTAATTCTGATCGGTTCTATCTTACTCAGCTTACCGATTTCACAAGCTGATAGCTCCGTCGCCACCTATTGGGATCATCTTTTTACAGCTGTTTCTATGGTCTGTGTGACAGGCCTGTTCACTCAAGCTGTCTCCGAATCATATTCTACCTTTGGACAGATTATCTGTATGTTGTTGATTCAAATCGGTGGACTTAGTCTTATTGGTTTCATTGGTTTGTTTGCTCTCCGTGGTGGTCGGAAAATGAATTTCATGAATATGGCCACACTACAGGAAGCATTAGCTCGTTCTGATACCAAGCACTTTCGTAGCTTTATCAAATCTGCCTTCGGTTTCACTTTGGCCATTGAATCTCTTGGCGCTTTGATTCTATCATTTCAATTTGTTCCAGATTTTGGTTGGCAACGCGGCCTTTTCAGCTCTGCATTTTTAGCAGTTTCAGCTTTCTGTAACGCAGGCTTTGATAACTTTGGTGCTACTAGTATTGTCCGCTATGTTGACAATCCACTAGTCAATCTGACTTTAGCCGCCTTAATTATCATGGGGGGACTGGGATTTTCTGTTTGGTTTGACTTTCAAACACAGATTGTAACCAAAGGACACTTTAAAAAATTACGTTTTCACACGAAGGTAGTTCTTGCATTAACCATTACTATTCTATCAATTGGGACACTTCTTACTCTTATTACGGAGTGGAACAACCCAGATACTATTGGAAATCTCCCATTTTGGGAAAAATTACTGGTTAGTTTCTTCCAAACTGTTACCATGCGAACCGCTGGTTTTGCAAGTATTGATTATACAAAGGCTGAACCAGTCACACTTCTCATTTATATTTTTCAAATGATGCTTGGTGGCGCACCTGGCGGGACTGCTGGCGGGATAAAGATTACTGCATTTCTTACCATCATTCTCTATGCACGTAGTGAAATTTTAGGTCTGCCTCATACAAACTTTATGTCTCATACTATCGACAATCTAACAATACGAAAAGCATTCGCAACCTTTTCTGTCTTTCTAATGATCTTTTTAGCCGGCCTTTTTGCAATTACGGTAACTGATGCGACTCAACCTCTGATTTATCTTATGTTTGAAGTCATGTCGGCTCTAGCAACAGTAGGAGTTACCGCTAATTTAACGCCAAATCTCAGTATGGCTGGTCAGGCCATTATCATGGCTCTCATGTTTTTCGGACGTATCGGACCATTATCCATTTTAGCAGGTCTCTCTGTTCGCCGGATTTCAAAAACAGAAAGCTTGCAGTATGCAAAATCATCATTGTTAGTTTAATAGGGGAAAATTATGTCAACTTACACTATCGGAATTTTAGGTCTCGGTGTATTCGGGACTACCATTGCCAAAACGTTGCACAAATATGATTGCAATATCATCGCTGTCGATAACCATGAACAACAGATTAACCAACTCGAGTCTATCCTAACACGGGGCGTAGTGGGAGATATCACGGATAGATCACTGTTGCGTGCCGCAGGTATCGAAAACTGTGATGCTGTAGTCGTTGCTACTGGTAACAATCTTGAGTCAAGTGTCCTGGCGGTTATGCACAGTAAAATGTTAGGTGTGCCTAAAGTCATTGCCAAAGTAAAAGGTACCACTACAAAAGAAGTCTTATTACGTATCGGTGCTGATAAGGTAATCTCACCAGAAAGAGAAACAGGTATCTCTCTTGCTAAACATTTAATTCACCGCAGTACTACTAGCGTTTTTGAATTAGGTGGTAACGCTTCTATTGTTGAATTCAGACCTCCCAAAAAATGGTTTGGAAAAACATTGGCGGAATTGCAATTGCGTCAGAACTATAAAATGAACATTATTGGTTACCGTTGTGGAGAAAATCAGGAATTAAACATTCAATTGACACCTGATTATGTTTTCAATGAGGATGAGCTGATTACAGCAGTTACAGACCACAATACCATTGACCACTTTGAAGATTTAACCGACTAAACCTAGCCCACTAACCCAGCTGTATCGGAATGTTAGTGGGCTTATACTCTGTACCTTTTCAGGAGATTTTATGAACGACTTAACCAAAGGGAAACCTATTATTGTCATTTTACAGTTTACGATTCCCTTATTAATAGGTTCTTTTTTTCAATTAGCCTACAATTTTGCTGATTCAATGATTGTCGGTCACACCCTCGGTGAGGAAGCTTTTGCCAGTGTAGGGACGGCCGGTAGCCTTATCTTTCTAATTGTAGGTTTTGCTCAAGGATTGACCAGTGGGCTAGCCATTGTTACCGCACAGCGTTTTGGGGCTAAGGATACTGCTGGCCTCCGCCATAGTTTTGTTCACGGACTTTTCTATTCTATTCTTGTTAGCCTAGTATTAACTGTCCTTTCGCTCATTTTTCTACGTCCTATTTTAGAATTGTTACAAACTCCGGTAAATTTAATCGAGCATTCTTATGCATTTATGGTTGCTATATTTGGTGGAATGGTGTTTACCATTTTATATAACTATTTGTCCGCTGCCATTCGGAGTTTAGGTGATTCAACCACTCCACTTTTAGCTCTCATACTGGCTTGTATCATCAATATTATTCTCGACTTTTTCTTTATCTTAAATGTTGGATGGGGTGTATTTGGCGCTGGTTTTGCCACTGTTACCGCTCAAGCAGTTTCTGTCGTCTACCTTCTCTTTCATATTAAACGAAAAATCCCTCAGTTTCATCTTACAAAATCTGATTGGAAGTTAGATAAAGATAATTTGAAAAAACATGCACAGGTTGGTTTCCCCATGGGATTTCAGGCAAGTATCATTGCAATTGGAGCACTTACCCTTCAAGCAATGCTCAATCAGCTTGGAACCCAAGCAATCGCTGCTCAAGCCATAGCTAGTAAAACCGACCAGTTAGCTATGTTACCTATGATTAATTTAGGCCTCGCCATCTCCACTTTCACTGCCCAAAACTATGGTGCTAAAGAATACAAAAGAATTCTGGAAGGACTCAAACAAGCTCTTTGGATTGATATCGCTTGGTCGATTATCTATGCTATTTTACTAATCATCTTCCATGGTTTCTTCTCCAGTTTGTTTTTGCCAGAGGCAAGTTCAGAAGTTCGCTCTCTTGCATTAAGTTATTTCATTATTAACGGCTCTTGTTATTGGATATTGGCTATTCTATTCATTATTCGTAGCTTCGTTCAAGGTTTAGGTAAAGGTTTCATTCCAACCTTAGCCGGATTTGGTGAACTAATCATGCGAGCCGGTGTGGCAATTATCGGTCTCCAATTATTCGGATTCTATGGAGTTGCCGCCGCCAACCCGGCAGCTTGGATAGGAAGTATTTTAGTTCTCATCCCAAGCACAATTATCCTCTCCCGCAAACTAAAAAAAGGAGAGACTGTTTAATCTAAAAAACGCATGAAACTCTCATGCGTTTTTAAAATAATATTTCCGTAAAAATTGGATATGCAAGATATTCCAAAGCGCACCATAGCTAAGTCCAACAAAGAAAGCAAAGCCGACTTGCACATTAGATACTGGTAGCAGATGAACAAAAAGAATGAAGCCCAAAATAACCACTAATAAAATAACTGTCGTTGTCTTATCCCACTTAAAATAGGCTGAAAAGGGTTTGTTAGGACAGACTTGTACTTCCTTGAACTGTTTGAAACTAGCACCAAGATTGGCCCCGGCAGCCCCCATAATAGCACCAAAATAGTAGTGAGGCAGTAGATAAACCGACAAAACAGCTATAGTAACATAGGCAAGCACCAAGAAGGCATATACAAATTTTTTCATGACCAACCGCCTAGTTCAAATCTTCTTATCATTATTTTAACATAAGTTTTTTTGTATATCCAAGACTTATAAAAAAATTTTACAGCTGACTTTCCGCCTCAATTTCTTCCAAAAGTTTACCATAAAAAGTCTGTTCATCAGCCAAAAGCGGACTGTTTGGCAACATTTTTTTAGCCTGAGCCAGAGATTTTTTCAAGGCCTTGTTATCATGTGAAATACGCTGATGGTAGAGAGCCGCGATGACTTGGTAATTTCCCATAGGGTATTTGAGCAGGGACTTGACTTGTTTGTCCTGCCCCAAGTTCTTAGCCTCTTCTTTCAAACCTTGCAAGATATAGACTTCTAACAGTACAAGTTTCGCCAGCTTCACGATATAATTATTGTCCGATGCCGCTATCACTTTTTCCAAGCGTTCCTGGGCTTCTTGATACTCCCCGTTGAAAATCAGTACTTCCGTCCAGTTTAGATAGTGAATCTGTGGCAAATGACCAGGCAAGATTGGCAAGTCCATGACAAAATCACTTAAATTCGCAGCAGTTGGATCCACCATGACTTGAGAGGTGTGTCTAAACGCTTGATAAACCAATCGACTATATTCAGGATGAGCACTCAACTCTTGTATCTTAGCACCATCCGCTATTCCAGAAGGATTGGCATTGAGTGCAAACAAGGATAGATTGAGGAGAATTTGCGATAGAGGCAGACTCCAATGCCCTGTCAAGAACCCAATCAAAACAGAAATAAGGATGAGACTGAGATGGACAATCGGACCACCTGCAAACATCAGAATCACCCGAGGGTCATTCTCATCTTTTTTGACTCCGATATACTGAGCAGCTGCCCCTTGCACAATCACGGTTTTCTTCCATTTCCAGCCCTGGGCAGTCTTGACCAACAAGCGATTGCTCAAGCCAAGCGCCACCAAGTCAAAACCCGTCAACCAACCAAAGAAGGCATGCCCCAATTCATGAAGAATGAGGGTCAGATAGAGTGTTCCCATAAACCAGATATAGCCTAGACCAACAATTAAAAAGATGCCCTCATCCGACTGAATAGGAAGCACTTCCTCCATACCAATGAAACAATAGCATGCTCCAACAAAACTTAATAGGATAGAAAGCCCAATCACAAACCAATTCCATACTTTCTTCATAACAAACCTCCTTTTAATAGTATAACAAAAAAAGACTAGAAAACCTAGTCTTTCCTTGTTTTTTTTAGCAATCTTATTCTTAGGAATTAGGATCGTCCAAACTACGGCCATGCAAGCCTTTTTCACGTTGGACTTGACGAAGTTTCTCTGGTGTCACATCGTTGCCATCTTCATCAACCAGCTTAATCCCCTCAATATGATGACGGATTGCTCGACGATACCCCTCGATGTATTCTTCCCTGAGCTGAGCCTGTTCAACTTTTTCCTCTGGTGTCAAGGTACCAGCTTTTTTCTTTTTAGCCAATTCATTGATGCGATCAATTTTTGCTTGTTCCATCTTTTCCCCCTATTTACTATTCAAGAGATTGAAGACAGCCACAGCACTTGCCTTATCCGCCAAGGCTTTCAAGAGAGCCAAGCGGTTGGCTTTGACTGCTGCGTCATCTACCATAACCATGGTATTGTCGAAGAAGGCCGCGATGACTGGGCTGAGAGCAAAGAACTTGTCCAAGTTGCCTGCCATGTCTTCCGTCAACTCCAAGCCAGCCACTGCTACAGCAAGGGCTTTCTCCTGCTCATTTTCAAAGAGTGCCTCGTCAACCGCAGTCGCCTCCGCCTTTTCAGCCAAGTTGAAGACCCGTGACAAGTTTTCCACGGCTTCCTTGTAGTCAGCCTCTTTTGATTTTTGGAAAATAGCAGAGCTGGCTGCCAATTGCAGTCTGACCACAAAGGTTGAGCTAGCAAGCACAGCCTCACGGATGTCTTTCGGAATCGCCTTATCCATCATCTTCTCTACACGGGCACGGATAAAGTCCATCACAGCTGGCTGGTTGTCATAGGTCAAGCTAGCAAAGTTCAAGCTGTAGAGCTCCGCAATCAACTGATCCAATGGAATTTCCCAACCAAAGGCTTCCAAGATTCGAACGATACCCTGTGTCGCACGACGAAGGGCGTAAGGGTCGTTGGAGCCAGAAGGAATCAAGCCAACTGAGAAGAAGGATAGGAGGGTGTCAAATTTGTCAGCCAGTGCCAAGACCGCACCGACCTTGCTTTCAGGCAATTCGCCTTCTGCTGAATTTGGCAGGTAGTGCTCACGGATAGCTACCGCCACCGCAGGTTTTTCCCCTGCAAGAAGGGCATACTTCTCACCCATAATCCCTTGCAGTTCATCAAACTCGCCGACCATACCTGTCAAGAGGTCAAACTTGTAGATGTCCGCCGCACGTGCCACATCTGCTTTTTCATCCGCAGACAAGCCAGCCAGGTCAGCCAGTTTTTCTGCGATAACCTTGGTACGTGCCATGTGCTCGTAAAGCGAGCCAATTTTCTCATGGAAGGTCACGACTTTGAGACGTTCCACCAAGTCAGCAATCTTGAGTTTTTGGTCTTCACGCCAGAAGAACTCACCATCTTCTAAACGAGCCACCAAAACTTTTTCATTTCCTTTGATAACATTGTCAAGGTGCTGGTCGTTCCCGTTGCGGACGGAGATAAAGTTTGGCAAGAGTTTGCCAGACTTATCACGCACCACGAAGTAGCGCTGGTGGTTTTTCATGGAAGTGACCAAAACTTCCTCTGGCACTTCCAAATATTTAGTGTCAAAAGAACCCATGAAGGCAGTTGGGTACTCGACCAGGTTGAGAACTTCATTGAGCAGGTCTTGGTCAATCTCAACGGTCACATTGTGTTTGTCCTCGATAGCCTTGATTTGCTCGACGATCATATTTTGACGCTCTGCGGGATCAGTGATAACAAACTGTGCACGCAAGTCTGCCTCGTAAGAATCTGCACTTGCAATCTCAGTTTCATTTCCAAGGAAACGATGACCACGGCTGATGCGACCAGATGTAATATCTAAGAAGTCCATATCCAATGCTTCATCGTCCAAGAGAACGGTCAAGGTGTGGACAGGACGGATGTAGGCGAATTTATTGGACGCCCAGTTCATGCTGACAGGGAAGGTCATAGCCTTCAAGACCTCTGGAATGCCTGCCAAGACTGCCTTAGCTGGCTGACCAGCTTCATGCTTGGTCACATAGACATACTCTTCACCCTTGATCTCGCGAAACTCGATGTCCGCTGTCGTCAAGCCTTTACCACGGACAAAGCCTTCTGCAGCCTTGGTGAAGTTTCCGTCTGCGTCCAAGGCAATCTTCTTAGCAGGACCCTTGAAATCTTCTGTAAGATCAGTCTGCTGGTCCGCCAAACCACGCACACGAACAGCCAAACGGCGTGGCGTTGAAAAGACATCAATGATGTCAAAAGCCAAGCGATTGTCTATCAAAAAAGTCGCCATGCGGTCACGCAACTGGTGCATGGCTGGGGTTACGATGTAGGCAGGAATTTCTTCCAAACCAAGTTCAACAAGTAAATTCTTTGTCATTATTCTGCGTCCTCCTTCAACAATTCTGCTCGTGTTGCTTCATCCAAAAGTGGGAAGCCAAGTTTCTTCCGCTCTGCCACAAAGGTTTTGGCAACGACACGAGCAAGGTTACGGATACGGGCAATGTAGCCTGCACGCTCGGTTACAGACACAGCTCCGCGGGCATCGAGCAGGTTAAAGGTGTGAGAACATTTGAGCACATAGTCAAAGGCTGGGTGAACCAAGCCCTCTTCCAAAGCCCGCTCTGCTTCTTTCTCAAACTTAGTGAAGTTTTCAAGGAGCATATCCTGATCTGATACTTCAAAGGAGTATTTTGAATGCTCATACTCTGGCTGGATAAAGATTTCACCGTATTTAACACCGTCTGCCCACTCGATATCGTAAACAGAGTCAACCTCTTGGATATAGGAAGCCAAACGCTCCAAACCATAAGTTACTTCAGCTGTGACAGGACCTGTCGCCAAACCACCAACCTGTTGGAAATAGGTAAACTGCGTGATTTCCATACCGTCCAACCAGACTTCCCAGCCCAAACCAGCTGAACCTGTTGACGGGTTTTCCCAGTTATCCTCAACGAAACGAATGTCGTGTTCCAAAGGATTGATGCCCAAACGCTCCAAAGATTCCAAGTAAAGTTCTTGGATATTAGAAGGAGATGGTTTCATAACCACTTGGAATTGGTGGTGCTGGTACAAACGGTTTGGGTTTTCCCCGTAACGACCGTCCGCAGGACGACGAGATGGCTCAACATAAGCCGCATTCCAAGGCTCAGGACCGATAGCACGCAAGAAAGTGTAGGGACTCATAGTACCCGCACCTTTTTCTGTATCATAAGCCTGCATGAGCAAGCACCCCTGCTCATTCCAAAATTGTTGTAGGGTTAAAATGATTTCTTGAAACGTTAATTTCTTTGACATATATTTCCTCTTTCTATATATATTTCAAAATTGCTAGTTCTCCACACTCGGTATGGTTTCCACAAAAACAGCCTGCTCCGCCTGGTCCAGATAGGAGCAGGTCATGGCTTCTAGGTCGATGACCCACTTGTAAATGCCTGCTTCTGCTGTTTCTTGGCAGAAGGTAGGGAAATCTGTTTGTCCAGCCTGATGATTACGTAAGATAGTCACAAACTGGTCACGATTGACTTGGTCAGCAATAGGTATCGCTACTTGATAGCCCGTCTTTTCCAGAGTCTGCCCTGTCTGTGAGCGATAGGTAACCTGGCCAGACTGGATATCCACTGTATTTTCTACCATGCCCAAGTCCTTAAAATAGGCGATCAGTTTGGGAAAATCAGGCCCAGTAAACTGCTCATGCCCGTGATTGATATTTTCTAAGGTGAACATTGATCTCCTTTCTTTATAGTAGCTGTCTTTCACCTTGAGATGAAAAACAAGAAATACTCGGTCGGCAGACAAAAAGAACCACATTCTCTTCCCCTGTCAACAGACATAGGGGCGTTGAGAACGCGGTTCCACCCTAATTTATTACTTCATTTGTATGATTCTAATTGAGTCGGACATGGTCACGACTGGGAAAGCGCCAATTATTTCAAGACTGGCCTGGCTTTCACTCTCCCAAGCTCGCTAGACAGGCTTTTGAAACAACCTTCTTCCATGCTTAGTATTGTAGCAGAAAAATCAGCATTTGTCTAGAAAGACCACTATTTATCCGAACACAATCCCGCTGACAAATCCTACAAGGCTATTGCAGGCCTATCGCAATCTAGTAGATATTTTTCTGGTACTACTCCCAAGAATTTTTCTGCGTGGTGACTGATAAAATCTAGGGCATTTTCCAAATCTTCTACTCTATCAGAATTGACCAACTCCATGACCAAGAAAGCATTCTTTGTCTCATCCGTAATCATGGTTCGCTCACCATCGCGCCAATTGAAACAGCGACAAACGGCGCCTTTATCATCCTTATAGCAAACTTCACCTGGTAAAGTTGGATTATTGGTTTCATCACCAATGAGATAGAATTCATCCCCACCCTCAGTGACCGTTAGTTGGAGATTGCCTACAAATGTATCTAAATCTTCAGCACCACATGGAAGACCAAAACGTAAACTCGCCGCATTATAAATGTCCACTAATGGAGAAATTGTTGTGACTGGACGGTCACTAGTTGAACGTTTCAAAAGTGCTTCGATACTAGAACGCGCGCCTTTTTTTGTTTTAAATTTTTGATAGGCTTGACGATATGTACGAATGACCTCATTCTCACTAAAGGTATCTTCCGTAAGAAATTTCTGGGCAATTCCGTTGCTTTCTTCCAGTAATTTCACTAATTCATCAGGCGATTGCACCAGCGTTTTATAATCTTTCAATAATAGAACTCCAATTTTTGCATCTGGAAATAGACTCCAGAAAGATGAATCAACAATAAATTGTGACATATTCCGACTCCTTTTATAGAAAAAATCAGCACCCTGTGAACACCTTCAAAGACTTAATGATGTTCATAAAATGCTGTTGCATGACTACCCGGTGGCAGTGTTTATTTAATTATATTTATTGTATAAAGATGCTTTAAATAAGTCAAGGACTATCCAAAATTTGAAAAACACAGCTAAATAACTATCTATGACTAATCTTCCTGGTCAAGAAATCACCAATAAATTGAATGGCAAAGATGATAACCAAAATCAAAAGAGTTGCTAAAAAGGTCACATCATCATTATAGCGCAAGTAACCATAGGATAGTGCAACTTGTCCCAAACCACCTGCTCCGATGGCTCCAGCCATGGCAGTGTAGCCCACCAATGAAACCAAAGCAAAAGTTGTCACACGAATTAAGTCTGGTAGCCCCTCACGCAGATAGACAAGGACAATATCCCAGAAAGTCGCACCTGATGCCTGAGCAGCCTCAATGACACCACGGTCCAATTCTGACAAGACCACTTCAACCTGACGGGCAAAGAATGGAAATACCGAAAGAGCAAGGGGCACCAAAGCCGCGTCTGTACCAATGGTTTTTCCAACAATAATTTTTGTCAAAGGAGCAATAGCTGCCAACAAGATAATAAATGGAATGGCCCGGAAGATAGAAGCCACCTTGTCCAAAATCCAATATGCAGTCTTATTGGCAATAACCCCACGTGGACCTGTCAAAACCAAGAATAAACCAGACACCAAGCCCATAAATCCACCGAAAGCAAAGGAAACAAAGGTCATATAGAGGGTCAAATTAAAATGTGTTAACCAACCTGTCTGACCATCCCAGCCCAATTTATAAATATCTGGAAAATTCGTTTGAATCCATTCTAACATCTAGTTCGCTCCCTTCAAAATCGTCACTTCTACACGGGCCTCCGTCACTGCCTCAATCGCACGGTGCAACTGACCAGGTTCTCCTGATAAGATCACTACCATCTCACCGACTGGCGTATGGTCCAAAATTTCAATATTGCCATAAAGAATATTGGCGGATACTTGATAGAATTTATACAAATCATTGACAATTGCCGTATCCGTGTTGGAACCAGCGTACTTGAGTTGCACTAAAATACTATTCTCAGGCAAATTCTTAACAATATCCTGCTGATAAATTTTTACCAAGGCCTCATCAATTCCTGTTGCTGTTTTGATGAAATCCTGTGTCAATTCTTCTTTTGGATGAGAGAAGATTTCTAAAACCGAACCTTCTTCAATCAAACGACCATCCTGCATAACAGCCACACGGTTACAAATGTCTTTTACAATCTGCATCTCGTGGGTAATCATGACAATGGTCAAGCCCAATTTTTCATTCAATTCCTGCAAGAGGGCCAAAATCTGCTTGGTCGTTTTCGGATCCAAGGCAGAAGTTGACTCATCTGAAATCAAGATTTTAGGGTCATTGGCCAAGGCACGCGCAATGGCAACACGTTGCTTTTGACCACCAGATAATTGGGCTGGATAGTTTTCAGCACGGTCAGAAAGCCCAACCAAGTCCAAGAGTTTGGCTACTTTTTCCTTCTTCTCTTCCTTGCTCAAACCCGAATGCTTAAGGGCAAAGGCGACGTTTTCTTCTGCCGTCATCTGCGCCATCAGATTGAAATGTTGGAAAATCATGCCAATCTCACGGCGTTTGCTCCGCAATTGAGCTGGGGTCAAAGTAACCTTGTTCCCCTCGTAAATCACATCCTCATCAATGGTAATCTTACCCGCAGACGGCACCTGCAATAAATTAATCACTCGAACAAGGGTAGATTTCCCTGCTCCAGAATAACCTACGATACCGTAAATGTCCCCTTGATTGATATGGATGGTCACATCCTTTACCGCTTCTATGGTTCGTTTTTTTTGCTGGAAAGTTACATCAATATTATCTAGCTTAATCATTTTCTTACTCATAACTTGCTATTAACTCCTCTACTAATTCAACATGGCTATAGTAGTCAGCGATGCCGACATTTTCATCTCCTGCATGGTCGCGACTGTTGGCATTACCCAGACCAAAGCCCACAATTGGTACACCTAAAGCGTGAAAGACCGTATGCATGGGGCCTGTCCCCGGTGACGTCGGCAAAACAGCAACTCCTTCTGATGTCAATTTTTTGGCCAACTCAATCACATTGACAATGGCAGGATGGGACATGTCACTACGATAGCTCATTTCTCCCAAAGTGAAGATAACCTCAATTTTGTCAAAGCCATGTTTGTCCAAATGCTGTCGAATCTTATCTAATACATCATGCGGCTCCAACCCAGGTACCAAACGGACTTCCATCTTAGCAGAAGCCTGAGCTGGTATGATGGTCTTGACACCTTGACCAAGATAGCCAGTTGACAAGCCTTCAATGGTAATCGATGGTTCAAAATACAAACGCTTCAGAAACTCACGACGATCTTCTACCAAGGTTGGAAGAGTCAAGCCATAAATATCTTTCATAGACTGACTGGTCGCCAGTGCAAATTCCTCCACCAAGGCCAATTCACGCTCATTTGGCTCTTGCACTTGCTCATAAATGCCATCTACAAGGATTCGTCCATCTGCAGCTCGCATGGATTGAAGTGCTGATAATAAATACCAGCTTGCCGAATCAATGACACCTCCATAGGAAGAATGAATATCCAAGTCCGCTGATTTGACCTGAAGATCAAAGGTCACAATTCCCTTATTTCCCCCAGCAATTTCTAGCTGATGTAGGCTATTGCGATGCCCTTGCTCCCAGACAAGTAGTTCAGCACCAATCAAATGTTCTTTATATTTTGAAAGATATTTGTCCAAGTCGACAGAAGCTGACTCTTCTGCCCCTTCCATAATAAAAATCACATTGACTGGTAGCTGACCATCTTGTCTAGCCTGATATTTTTTCAAGGCCGACAGACGAGCTGTGATATGGCCCTTATCATCATCTACCCCCCGACCATAGATATAACCTTCAGAAATAGTCAATTCAAAGGGGTTGCCCTTCTCCCAGACCTGATCCGCATCTGCTGGAACAGTGTCATAGTGATTGTAAAAAATCAAGGTTTTAGCATTTGGAACAGTTGCCTCAAACCTAGCAATGACAAATGGTGCTGCATAGCTGTCGTCTAAAACAACATCTGCCCCGGCCTCTTCAAACATTTCTTTCAGATAAGTGGCTACATCCAGTAAACCAATCTGTTGAGCAAAGATGGATTTCTTTGAAATCAAGACTTTTAATTTTTCAAAATAGGTCTGAATAATCGCATCATTTTCAAATGCTTGAATTTTCGCTTCTGACATATCTTCTCCTCTATACAATCTACTAACCAAAATCAAATATATTATGGTATTTCTAACTTGGGTTAAAAGATTTTCTTATCTCTATAAAAACAGATAGAGGGCTGAACAATTCTGCCCAGTCCTCAACCTATTTACATTTTACCAAACTGGCTCATCCATACCGTCTGAAGTCTCTTCAATAACTTTTTTCACTTCATCCGTGTGGTAGGCTTCGATAATTTTCTTAATCGCTGCTGCTTGCTCTGATTTTTCCCAATCGCTACGAGCTGCAATCAAGTTGTACCACTGTTTTGAATTTTCATCTTTTTGCTCTTTGTAAAGGGCATTTTTGTAATCCAAACCAGCTTCCAACACAAATGTGTTGTTTACAACTGCTGCATCAACTGAGCTAAGTGAGCTTGCTGTTTGGCTTGCATCCAACTCAGTGATTTTCAAGTTTTTCTTGTTTTCAGTAATATCAGCAATTGTTGCCAATTCTGTACCGGATACACCAACCTTGATCAAACCAGCTGCTTGAAGAAGGTAAAGGGCACGGCTTTCGTTTGTTGGGTCGTTTGGAACCGCAATTTCAGCACCATCTGGAATTTCTTCCACTTTCGTGTACTTGTTTTTTCCATCAGCTGTACCTGAGTAAAGACGGATTGGTGCGATATAAGTATCTGCAATAGCAACCAAATCTTCACCATTTTCTTCATTCCAGTTATTCAAGAAGTTATAGTGCTGGAAGGCGTTGATGTCTACTTCATTTTCAGCTACAGCCTTGTTTGGCTGTGAGTAGTCTGTAAATTGAGTGAACTCCAATTTCACTTCATCACCAAGAATTTCTTGAACTTTATCCCAACGTGCTTGCTCAGAATCGCTCAAGCTCATCACACCCACACGAACAGTTGTTGCAGATGAATCTGAACTTGAAGAAGAGTTACCACATGCAGCAAGTACACCTACTGACAAGGCTGCTGCTGCTAAACTAAACAATTTTTTTAATTTCATAAAATGATCTCCTTAAATTAGAACTGTATCTATCTTAACACAGAAATTCAGTTCTGACCAATTGACTTTTTTTATAGACGGCTATAGTTTTTCGCTATAGCAAGTACAAATGCAATTATAACAATTGATAATCGAGTAGGGACTAATTTCTAGTCCCTCTCACACCACCGTGCGTGCCGTTCGGCACACGGCGGTTCAACTAACTTTTAACGCATGTCGTTTTAGATAATAATCTAGGCAAGAAAC
>NZ_JAIMEP010000035.1 GCF_019794555.1 Streptococcus suis
TTGAGGTTTTGCTTGAAAAAATCCAAGCTGAAAAGCAAAAACTCTATGAGGAAGGTAAACTCAAGAAGAAAGATTTGGCAGAAATAGTGGTGACAGAAGGAGATGATAGCTCTCCTTATGAGAATAACAAAGAAAATAGTGATTTTGCCAGTTCAACTATGCCTGAGATTCCTAACTCTTGGAGCTACATTAAGTTTGGTTCGATTGTTACATTTAATATTGGAAAAACACCATCCAGGAGCGAACCAACCTTTTGGGGTAATGATATTCCGTGGGTATCTATTTCGGATATGCCGAGCAGTGGTCATATTACTGAAACAAAGGAATATGTATCTAACTTGGCTATAAAGCAAACAAATATTAAAATTGCTCCCGCAGATACCCTACTGATGAGTTTTAAGCTATCAATCGGCAAAGTTGCGATATTAGATATTCCAGCCAGTCATAATGAGGCAATTATTTCTATATTTCCATACAGTGATAAGAAAAATATTATTAGAAATTATCTAATGATGTTTTTGCCACTAATTTCTACTTCTGGAAATTCAAAAGATGCCATAAAAGGAAAAACACTAAATAGCACCAGTATTTCAGATTTACTAATCCCTATTTCAAATTATCGAGAAATGAGAGATATTGTATCTAAAGTTGATTTACTTTTTCAAAAAGTTGTTCAACTCTCTGACTAATGCGTTCCTGCTCTGTTGAGGGAGCTAGTGGAACAAGAAGTTCGTTTAATTTTGTTTTAGGAATATTATATAAAGCCTGCCCAGATAACTTCGTAATTGACTTCAATTGTTTATAAAAGATTGGCGATGACAGATTAAATAATAGATATTTTGACAATACATCTGACGAGACAAAAGGTGTTAATTGAAATACAAATCCACCAGCAACGGTATTGGGATAATCTCTATCAATTCTAGCAAATTTTCCAATATGTTCTAAAGATGTTGAAACAGGTGTTACTAGCTGATTTCGTTTCAAATAGACTGTCTCTGAGGTAATAAATTTTGAATCAATATAGTAATCATTATCTAATATTTTAAAGGAAAATGGGCTGATATTTCCTCCGCGAATAATTCTGACACCATTTTTTGTGATGGCTAAATCTGTTTTCTTATACGATAATCCTGTGGTTATTGAAAAAATATCTTTTATAGTAAGAAAAAACCAATTTTGGGGTATCTTCCCATAAGGAGAGCAACCGTCACAAAAATAGCAGAGAGTCATAAAGACTTTCTGCTATTTATGTTACCAATTAACAACCTTATCTATGATAGCTTGTTGTTCTGTCGCTGTTTTTCTCAGGTAGATACGAGTTGTTTCGATACTTTCGTGTCCCATCAAATCTGCTAACAGGGCAATATCATTGTATTTGGCAAGAAAATTTTTGGCAAATAGGTGTCTAAAGGAATGAGGATAGACTACCTTGGTATTGAGTTGATATTTTACAGCATAGTTTTTTAGTTGTTGGGCAATCCCTCTAGCTGTAATCGGCTGACTAAATTTATTAAGGAAAAGGTACCCGCTTTGGCGATTTTCAATATCAAGCCATTTCTGACAACTGTCACGTAATTTTTTAGGGATGTAGAGTCGTCGCATTTTACCACCCTTTGAGTAAATGTCAAAATAACCGACCTCCACATGTTCTACTTTTAATTTTATCAATTCACTAACACGAGCTCCTGTTGCTCCTAGAAACCAAACTACAAAATGCCATTTTAAGTTATCATCTTTTTTCAAACTCCGTTTCAGAAAGAGGTAATCCGCATGGCTGATAACATCTTCTAAAAATGGTTTCTGCTGGATTTTAACAAATTTTAATTTCAAATCATCATGTCCAATAAAAACAAGGTATTTATTAAGCCCCTGCAATCGCAGATTAACCGTTTTTGGTTTGAAATTATCCAGTAAATATCCTTTATATTCAAATAAATCTTCTATTTTTAACTCATAATGTTCCAAGAAAAAGCGAACACCATACAGGTAAGACCGTATGGTGTTTTCAGCTAATCCAGCTTTTCGTAAATGTAGTTCAAAGTCTTTCATCTTCAACTCCTATCTGATTTTTGATAGAAATTCCACCGCACATAAGTATTATACTAAAGATTCGATAACTGAAAAGACTTGAGAGATTTTAGAAACAATACGCTGTTGTTCGGTGAGAGGCGGAAGAGGAATGAGATAGTTTTTAACAGTTGTAGTAGCTAATTCCTTTTGTTTGGTACTACCTGACGCTTGCTCCTCAATGACATTTTGAACAATAGGTGAGGCAAGAAAATAGTAAATAAAGTGGTAATCAATAAACTTTAGTAGAAGTCTAATAATAGTAACATGACTGTCTGCTACTGCCCAGCCATACGGATTTTTAACCTCAGAATAAATAGCTAACCTCCCCAAAGTGCCTAGTCCTGTTGAATTCCACATCAAATCACCATCTTTTAACAAACGTTCTTCTTGATAACTGTCAACAGTATCAGGTGAGACAAATTTTGCCAGTTCAATAGAAAAACCTGACCATTGATTACATTTTTGTGCAATAACTGGATATTTAGGAATTGTTGAATATTTAGGTGATTTCCCTCGTTGAATATATGAGGTTATGTCATTTAACTTCACCCATTTCCAACTTTTTGGAATACTATAAGGCACTTCCTTATAAGGAGAGTTATCATCTCTTTTTGTCACCACTATTTCTGCCAAATCTTTCTTCTTGAGTTTACCTTCCTCATAGAGTTTTTGCTTTTCAGCTTGGATTTTTTCAAGCAAAACCTCAACGGGTTCATCGTTAGGGTCTTGAGGAACCAACTTACCTTGCATGGCATATTGAAGAATAGATTTTTTCAACTTATCTGGAAAGGATTTGTCCAATTCTTGAAGTTTATTGTAACTTTCGGAATATGCATCTACCTTTTCCAAGGCACGTTCGATTTGCTCCACAATCCGTTTCTGTTCAGAGAGAGGCGGGAGGGGGGATAAAATTTGCCTTAATGTTCTCAATGAAACAAAATTTTGAACAGCACCAGAAGAAATTCTCTTTAGTTCAATTGAGTGATAGTGAATAAAATAGTAAGTAAACTTCATATCTAGCTCAGTATTATGTTTCAAGATGGCTACATTTTTTACCGAAAAATCATAATCCAATTTAGGTACCAATACAGGGTTGCCGACCGTCCCAATCATAGCTAGTAAAATATCATTTTCATCAACTTTAGAACGCTTATTTATTTCAATTGAATCTTTTATACTAATTAACTGAGAAGGTTCTTTCAAAATTTTTCCATTGACAAGGTTTTTACTTGTAAGTAAGGGAACACCTTTTTCTACATATTTAGGAGTATTATGTGTCCCATCCCTAACATCCAAAATACTAGCTAACCTTACCCATTCCCAACTATCTGGAATATCATAAGGGACTTCTATTTCCTGAACTGTTCCATCTGCCAACTTCTCATAAGGTTTCCCGTCAGCAGCTCGAAAAAGCTCTGTTTCTTTTTTATCTCGCTTGATTTTGCCATCAGCAATGAGTTTTTCTTTTTCCGCTTTGATACGTTTAAGAAGCTCACTAGCTGGCTCGTCAGTTGGATCTTGAGGAACTAATTTTCCCTCCATTGCTCGCTGTAAGATACTAGCTTTTAGTTGTTCTGGGGTCATTAGTTCTCCTCCAAAAGCTCTAAAATATCTGCCAAAACAGCATCTATTTTTTGGTTCAAAGCCGCTCTTTCTTGCTGATAGTTTTGGATGAGTTCCAGCGGTTCTAAAATCTCTTCTTCTTCCTTTGGAAAGCCACATTGATCAAAATTATAGTTCAAATCAGCTAACTCAGATGGTGTAAAAGATTTGGCTTTATAAAAATTCCCCTCTAAAATCTCCTCACGGCTAGTCCACCACTCACGAACAGGATTGAAATGCTCTGATTTCATCGGTTTGGTCTTAGAAAAGTTTTTATACCCATCTGGCATGTCCAAACGATAAAACCAAGTCTGCTCCGTCTTCTTAGTCTTGTCAAAGAAAAGGATATTGGTGTGAATACCTGTGTAAGGGGCAAAGACACTATGAGGCAAACGGATAATCGTATGAAGATTAAACTCCTCAACCAACTTTTCTTTCAACCGAGTTTTGACACCCTCTCCAAAGAGAAAGCCATCTGGTAAAATTACCCCAACACGACCGTTTTCTTTCAGCCTATACATGATAACTGCCATAAAAAGGTCCGCTGTCTCCGAACTCCGCAACTCTGCTGGAAAATTATTTTTAATCGTATCAAGTTCGGAACCACCAAAAGGTGGGTTCATCATGATAAGGTCAAACTTCTCGTCATCTGTGTACTCTCGGACATTTTTCTCCAAGGTATTGCCATGAATGATTTTAGGGTCATCTATTTCATGAAGAAAGAGGTTCGTCACTGCTAAAAGGTGAGGAAAGGCTTTTTTCTCAATCCCAAAGACAGCCTGATTGTATTTTTGAATATCCTCGCTAGTCTTACGCTGTTTACTTAAATGATTTAAAGTCGAGGTCAAGAAACCACCTGTTCCACAGGCAAGATCAGCCATTGTTTCACCCAATTTAGGGTCAAGCATTTCAGCAATGAAATCGGTCGCTGCACGAGGGGTATAAAATTCCCCAGAGTTCCCTGCACTTTGGATGTCCTTGAGAATTTTCTCATAAATATCATTAAAGGAATGTCGGTCTTCTGGACTATTAAAGTCCACCTCATCAATGACATTGATAACCTGACGCAAGAGCACACCGTTTTTCATGTAGTTGTTAGCATCTTCAAAAGCTGATTTAACAATGCTTTTACGAATGGGCATATTGGATGTGATTTCAAGCTCTTTTAATTCCTTAAACAGCCTATTGTTCACAAAATCAAGCAAATCATCACCTGTCAAGACTTGCTCACCTTTTTCAGCGTGAGCCCAATTTCGCCATTTTAAGTCTTCAGGAATAATTGACTCATAATCATCTTCCTCCAACTCCCAAACCAACTCACGGCTATCATAAATTTTCAAAAAGAGTAACCAAGACATTTGTTCAATACGTTGGGCGTCTCCATTAACACCTGCGTCATTGCGTGTAATATCTTGAATACGTTTCACAAATGATGTAATTGACATAGTTTCCTTTCATTAAGCTACTGTAAATAGCTCTTCTTCCAATTCTTTAATGGCCCTTAGATAGGCTTGCTTATTTCCAAAATAGGTATTGATAATCTTAAAGGTTCCACCGTAAATTTGAAACTCTGGTAATTTTAGCGTTTCAATGCTTTCCAGTTCACCAATCCCCTTATCCATGTACTTATCTAATAACGTCTCTAAAACAGCTCGAGCCTCTTCACTGTACTTTTGCAGATAACCACTACTCTTAACCCTGCTAATTCTCTGGCTCTTAGTCAAGTCTTTTTGACCATAAGCCAGTTTTAACAGCAAGTCAAAGTCATCAATCTCCTGTTCAGAAATCCCTTCTGCTTCTCGAATAGCATCAAGATAAACGCCTTTTTTATAGAGTTCTTCTAAGATGACTCTTTTCTTATCCGCTGCTTGCCAGGCAGTAATAAACTCGGTCAAGGTAGCGTAAGCTCCTAGAATATTTTTCCGAGTATAATCGGTCAGACTTTCTGTCACTAACTTCCCATTTTCATCCAAAACCTGAATGGTTGAATTGAGAACATCTACTTTTTTATCAGTGACCCTATATTTTTCAATAGGTTCTCCTCCTCCAGTTGATTCGCCGCCACCTCCAGTTGGCCCTTTAGGGTCAAAGACATACGCTGGCTCTCCATCAAAATCTGGATCTGCAAATAAATTGGTCACGTTTCTAAAATCAATAATGGTGAAAAATTCTTTCCCTTTCTGCGGGTACAAACGTGTTCCACGACCAATAATCTGTTTGAACTCCGTCATGGATTGAATATTGGAATCGAGCACAATCAAACGACATGTTTTTGCATTGACCCCCGTTGTCAAGAGTTTTGATGTTGTGACAATAGCTGGAAACTTAGAATTAACATCCATAAAGTTATCTAGCTGTGCTTTACCCTCAGCATTGTCGCCGGTCACCTGCATCACATAGCGATAATCTTCCTGAACCAAGTCTATATTTTCTTTGACAAAAGCCGCTCTCATCCGCTCAGCATGGTTAATATCAACACAAAAGACAATAGTTTTGTCAAATCGAGCATTGTTCTGTTTCATATAGTCAGAAACAAACTTAGCCACCTTTTGGGTACGATCATCAATAACAATGGTCTTATCAAAATCTTTCCGACCATAGTACCTATCTTCGATAAGTCTTCCTGTGGCATCCTCTTTACCACTCTCTGGACGATAGCCATCGACATCAATATCCAAATTAACTCGCATCACACGATAAGGAGCCAAGAAGCCATCCTCAATTCCTTGTTTCAAGCTATAAGTATAAACAGGCTCTCCAAAATAATCTATATTAGAAACTTCTTTGGTTTCCTTTGGTGTCGCTGTCATCCCAATCTGGGTTGCTGAGGCAAAATAAGCAATCACTTGACGCCAGTTGCTGTCCTCCTTAGCTGAACCGCGGTGAGCCTCATCAATAACAATCAGGTCAAAGAAATCCTTATCAAACTTTTGATAATGCGTTTCTTCGCCGTCTTCACCTGCTAATTGCTGATACAAACCTAAGTAAATTTCAAAAGAATTTAACTTTTCTGGAGAGTTCAGTAACTTTGCTGTGATTTTGGTCATAACCTTTTCAAAAGGCTTAAAATCTTCAGCCATTGTTTGGTCAACTAAGATATTTCGGTCGGCTAAAAAGAGAACACGTTTGGCTAAACCAGCTTTTCGCAAACGATGGATAATTTGAAAAGCCATAAAGGTCTTACCTGTCCCTGTTGCCATAACAAACATGACCCGATTTTCTCCTCTTGCAACCGCCTCAACGGTACGGTTGATAGCGATTTGCTGGTAATAACGTGGTGTTTTATTGGAGAACGCATCAGTATAGTAAGGGACTGAAATCGCCTTTGAAACCTCAGAACTTATCTCTTTTTCAGAAATCAAACGCTCAAATAATTCTTCACGAGTAGGAAACTCCTCTAAAGTTAACTCACGTTCTTGCCTCGTGATACGGTCATGCTCAATAAAACCATTACCATTTGAGGAATAAACAAAAGGAACATCTAAAATCTCACCATATTCAATCGCCTGCTGTAATCCAGCTCGTAAACTATGCTTATTATCTTTAGCTTCAACGATTGCAATACGCTGCCCAAATTGATAGTAGAGAGCATAGTCTGATTTTTTCCCTTCTTTACGACGAGCCTTATCACCTCGAACCTCTATTCGCCCATCTGTAAAATATTCCTCATAGGCAATATGCTCACCATTTTTCCAACCTTTAGCTAAAATGGCTGGAGTAATAAAATTAGCTTTAATATCTTCTTCGCTCATGCTCTTTTTGTCTTTGATGAATGTCGCCATACCGAGTCTCCCACATCTACACTTAATAAAAAATTATCAGAAGTATATTACCCGTCTATTATACCATTTTTCCCTATTTCTCACACGTTTCCTCAAGGGGGTTGGGGCTTTGCCCCAAGTGGTTAAAATCCATCACCTAAAGGAGCTGTCTGCTCACTCTTGGTGGTGGATTTTTTTGCGATAGTGTGTATACACTATCTGAGCTCGCAAAGACCTAAAATTATGTTTTTGTATCAATTCTAAATTCCCCGTGCCAGACACGGTGGCTGACATTGTCAGACAATCATTTTTTAGAAGGACATAAGAAAACCGCAGATAAATTCCTGCGGTTTCATTTACTTATTTAATGTTTAATAGACTTCTTTTTCAGGTTAACTGAGAGTCCCTTTTCCAATTCATCCAATAATTGAGTTATCAACTGACCAAGTTCTATAAAATTCTGTTGTGAAATATTTCCAACCTGAGTTGACAACTTGGCAATCCTATTAATTGATCTGCCAATCTGAATGAATCGCTCTGTCAGTTGCTCATACTCTGGAAAATTAATCGTCCATGATTCAATCTCTTGGTTAAATAATTTCTTTCTGGCAAAAGCGGAAAAGTTTGACTCTTTTTCATTAGCCATTAATGCTAACAATCTTTTATTCTCATCCTCAGTCAAAAAGAGTTGCTTCACGATATTTTTAATTCTATTTTTCATTCATCCACTTTTGATAGTAACCTCGCCTTTTTCGTTTTATGGTATTTAAGGAACGATTTTTCATATTTTTCAATCATTTGAACACTGTAAGTCATAGCTCGTAATGCTTGAAGATCCTGAGATTGCTCTGCTATCCTTGCTAACTGATTGATATTATTTTTAATTCGCCTCAAAGAAAATATCAAGTCTTCAAATGAAGTTTCATCAAATACCACAACAATAGGGAATTTCTTAAATAACATTTTCCTAGCATAGTTAGAAAAATTCCTTAAACCTGTATAACTGATAAGGTAGTTTAGCGTTTGATTCTGCGATTTTGTGATATAGAATTTTTTCAGAACTGTTCGATAACGCTCAACCACGATAAATTCTCCTTGTGTATTTTTCTGCCTGAGACACATCGTATTCCCTCAAATATTCTACAAGTTCCTGATAATCTTGCAACAGTCCTTCTTCTAAATTTGGGAAGTCATTTTCTCTACTATTGATAATAATTTCTAATTGATTGACAATTTCTCTAATTGAGAAACTATAATCCAGGGTTTCTTCCTCATACTCTGCTTTTAACCCTTGATACCGTTGTAACTCTTCTTCTGATTTAAAACCAGCCACCAGCATATTCTCAAGTTGATAATAATTTGTCATCTTTTTCTCCCTATTAGTTTTGATATTTTCTTCTAGCATTTTCATGAGCAATTACCTTAGCTTCCAATAATCGCTCATCTTTTAGGTGCTCCATAGAGCTCATTAAATAGGCTAATGGTGACTCTACATCATTAGGAATACGATCTATCATTCCCAAGACTTCATCAGAAGTCATATAGCCTTCGCTTAAAAACTGTCCAATCGCCATTTTTTGCTTATGCGTTAGGGTGTAATTATAGGGGTAAATAAAACGATCGTTATATCTATCCGCAATCACTTGCAAAAGGGAATAATACTCTGGTTTGAGATAAGTTGTTGACTGATCTTCTGTCTCTCTAGAACTATTATCTAGTATATTCTTATTCTCTTTCTGATTCTTGTTCTTAATCTGTTGCGTTACTTGACCGTTACTTTCCGTTACAGGTAACGTTTCTGTAACGTTACATTCTATTGATAAACTATCTTGCCCACTTACTAGAGTTTTTTGCTTTTGACGATGACGAGCCACTCTTTCTCTTGTTTGTTTACGAATTTTTTCTAGACCATCAATATTCTGATGTTTCTCCCATTTAGGAATTGTGACTGCTCCGTCCACAAAAGCAATCATTCCAAATTGTTCAAATGTTTTCAGAGCCAGCTTCACAGTCGTTGACTTTCTCCTAAAGACTGTAGTTAACATCTCTACTGTATAAAAGACCTTATCTCCTAGAGCTAAGACTCCACTGTAATTCTGTTTACCTGCTAAAACGAGTAGTTTAAACCAGATGACAATTAAAGTATCTCCTTCGGGCATTGACTCAATCAACTGTATTTTTTCATCATCAAAGATATCTGTAGTAATCTTAATCCATTGTACTTCACTCATACGTGTACCTCCTATCTTTCATATTGCTTTAGCCATCTAGTGACCGCTCGTTTATCGTACAGAGTCACACCATCAATGACCATTGTAGGCATTCCTTCTCGTGTCCATTTTTGAAGGGTTGTCGTTGACACATCCAGCCACCTAGAAAGAGCTGACATCCGAACCATAGGTTTGTATAGTTCTTTATCTTCTAGCGCTCTTTCAATAGCTGTAGAGACCATTTCATCATAATGTGCCCTTAACTGTTTTTCCAAAACTTTGGGAAGTTGAACAACTAAAGTCGCTTCTTCAGACATATTATTACCTCGTTTCCATTTCTCAATTAAATAAACTCCGAATTTATTTGTTATTCATTTTGAATTATATATTCTTTTAGAATTTTTATCAACTATTTTTATTCAAAAAGAATTAAATGTGTTATAATACTCTCAAGGAGGTATTTATGACCAATCATATTGCAAAACTGATAGAAGAGAGCGGCAAAAAACTGACTGAGATTAGTTCTGCTACAAATATCGCTTATCCAACCTTATCAGGATACAATCAAGGCATTCGTCAACCGAAAAAAGGAAATGCTCAAAAATTAGCTGACTATTTCGGCGTATCCATGGCTTACATCTTAGGACTTGATGATAATAAACAAGCACCGTCAACTATGAACATTATTACGGACAGTTTTAAAATTTCCGAGATTAGTTCTGTAACACCTTTTAAAAGCGATATGGAAAAGCTGAAGAAAGGAATTGAACTAGGAGAAATCCATCTGTCTATGCCCTTAAATGACGGCTTCTCAGACGATTTTAGGCGCATTTTAGCTCGCTATTTGGTTAATAATGAAGAAGAATTCATGAAAACCTTCACTAAACACATGAATAGTTTAAAACGAGAATCAGAAATTTGGCAAACCTGGATTCAGACCGAAGAATATCGAATTAGACAAGAAGATCGACATAAAAAATAAACTAACAGTTTCTCAATTACATAAGCTCCGAAAACTTAGAAGCGGAGAACTGTTATGTCTGTACACAAGTACCAATCTACAAAAGGAATCACCTATTTTGTTAAAGTTTACCTTGGTCTAAACGACTACGGTAAGAAAAAATATTATACTAAACGAGGGTTCAAGACGCGTAAAGCTGCCAAAACTCATGAAACTGCTGTTAATCATCAGTTGAATAGTGGAACTTTTGTCCATATTACTGTTCAAACAACCTACACTTACCAAGAGCTTTATCAAAGGTGGTATGAAGCTTATAAAGATACTGTTGAAGCAACTACTGCAGTCAAAACTGCCGACCTCTATCGCCTACATATTCTTCCTGTTTTTGGAGAAAAGAAAATTTCAAAAATCAGTCCTTTAGACTGTCAAACCTTCATCACTGACAAAGCCAAGACATTCAAAAACATGAAGCAAATCAAATCTTATACTTCTAAAATATTTGAATTTGCCATTAATATGAATTATATTGAACGAAATCCCATGAGCAAGGTTATTATGCCTAAACTCAAAAAAACTGTCAGTGAGAACTATTGGACAGTTAACGAGTTGCATCATTTTTTGACAATCATTTTAGAAAATGAACCTTATAAACATTATGCACTATTTCGATTACTAGCATACAGCGGGTTACGAAAAGGAGAGCTCTACGCCCTTAAATGGGAAGATTTTGATTCTGAGAATCAACTATTAACAGTTAGCAAAAGTTTAGGAAGAATAGATGGCCATGCCATTGAAAAAGGAACTAAAAATACATTCTCTGTGCGCTCTATCTATCTTGACGATGAAACCTGTTCTATCCTCAACAAATGGAAACAGGAAACTAGCAGAGAAAAGTGGCAATTATCAGTACAACCTCTTTCTCTCGACAAAGAATTTATGTTTACATACTGCAACCGAGATGGTGAGATAGAACCCTTACACGCTGACTATATCAACAATATTCTAAAACGTATTATACGTAAGCATAATCTTAAAAAGATTAGCCCACATGGGTTTCGACACACTCACGCAACCTTGATGATTGAAATGGGAATTGACCCAGTCAATACTGCTAAATGCTTAGGCCATGCAAGCAGCCAGATGACTTTAGACACTTATAGCCATGCCACAAAAGCTGGTGAAAAACAATCCATTACAAAATTCGCAGAATACCTCGACAAAGCTAAATAACCTTAGCTTTCTTTTTCCACTAAAATTTAACCAGGTCTTAAGAGATTACCAAAAAGATTACCAAGCCCACTTTTCCACAAAAAAAGACACCTTGCAAGTAACTTGCAAAGTGCCTTGAAACGTTGATATATCGCGGTATATTAACGTTTACTAAATTGTGAAGCTTTACGTGCTTTCTTAAGACCTGGTTTCTTACGTTCAACCATACGAGCGTCACGTGTAAGAAGGCCTGCGCGTTTCAATGAATCGCGGAAGTCTGGGTCTACTTGAAGCAATGCACGCGCGATACCGTGACGGATCGCACCTGATTGACCACCGTAACCACCACCGTTCACGTTAACGAAAACGTCGTATGAACCTTGTGTTGAAGTTACTGCGAATGGTTGGTTGATAACCAAACGAAGGTCAGCGTGTGGGATGTACTCTTCTACATCTTTTTTGTTTACTGTGATTTTACCAGTACCTGGGACCAAACGTACGCGTGCAACCGCGTTTTTACGACGACCAGTACCTGTGTATTGTGCTTGTGCCATTTAGATTACGTCCTTTCCCTTAGATAAGACCTGAAATATCAAGTACTTCTGGCTGTTGTGCAGCGTGAGTGTGCTCACTACCCACAAACACTTTCAATTTCATGCCTTGTGCACGACCAAGTGTGTTGTGTGGAAGCATACCTTTAACTGATTTTTCAATCAAACGAACAGCGTTTTTAGAACGCAATTCACCAGCTGTGATTGATTTCAAACCACCTGGGTGCAATGAGTGAGTGTAGTACACTTTATCAGTTGCTTTTTTACCAGTCAATTTCACTTTCTCAGCGTTGATGACGATAACAAAGTCACCAGTATCAGTATGAGGTGTGAAAGTTGGTTTGTTTTTACCACGAAGAACGCTAGCAACTACTGCTGAAAGGCGTCCAAGAGGTACATCAGTAGCGTCTACTACATACCATTTACGTTCAACTTGGCCTGGTTTAGCCATAAATGTTGTTTTGTTCATGATTTCTCCTATACGAATCGTTTTTGTTTACTAGGCGGATGTTCCGTTCCGCGGGTATTTGGAAGGTTCCGGGGCCTTTCAAATGGGGTAAACAATACCGTCTACCATTCTATCAAATATGGTGGTTCTCGTCAAGTTATTTTACTTTACTTTTTTTATTTTTTGACCTATAGCTAAGCTTTAAATCATGTGAACGATTGCAGATGAGTTTACCAAAATAAACAGTCGTTCTACTTGCTTGATTGGTTGTCCTATTCTACAGTAGATTGCTGTTACACAAAACGAAATGCATCTTTGCAAGAAATATCCCTTAGAATCTAGGCTCTCTTTTCTGTCCCAATTGATAAAATTGCTAAGACCCCTGTTCCTGTATGAGTCGCAATAACTGGTCCTAATTCTGTCAGTAGAACATCAGCAACACGGTCGTCTTCCAATAAACTAGATTTGATATTTTCTGCAGACTCTCTATCACCCGTATAAGCAACCATGACTGTAGAATGATCCAAATTATCCAAGGTCATGTTCAGCATCTCCTTGATTCCCTTTTTACGACCACGGATTTTAGCAATCGGAACAAGTTTCCCTTCTACATCTAGCGAAAGCAGAGGTTTGATATTCACTATACCACCAATAAGGCCTGCTGCTTTCGATAAGCGGCCACCTCTTACCAAGTGATTGAGATCATCAACTAGAAGGTAGGTACGTAGGCGTGGCACCAAATCTTCTACGATTGCCTTGGTTTCTGACAGAGTCTTACCTGCAGCACGTGCCTCAACGGCTTTCATGACTAAGTAGCCTTCTCCAATGGTCGCTGCCTTTGTATCAACAATGGCGATAACTGCTTCTGGATATTGGTCCATAACCATATCTCGTGCAATGACTGCACTCTGGTAAGTCCCTGAAAGAGCTGCTGAGAACGCGAGATAAAGCACCTCTTGACCTTCCTTGGTTGCCGCTTCAAAAACTTCTTCAAACTGACCAACATTGACCTGACTGGTTGTAGGTTGGCTGCCAGAAGCCATTTTCTCCAGTAAATCTGCTGAGGTCAAGCGGTTTTCACCGACTGTTTCATAGGTTACGCCGTCTAGGTTTATGGTCAAACCAAGCACGGTCACATCGTTTTCTTGGATCCAGCTGATTGGCAAATCCGATGTCGAATCGGTTACGATTGTAAATGTCACTCTTTCATTTCCTCCATCATTTCTATTAAGGCTTGAAAATTCCCATCTGACCAGGGATTGAGCCGTGGGGTGTAGAGCTCTACCTGGTCCACAAACTTGTCCAAGTCCTTTTTGATGACCTTGGTTCTCTCCTCTAACTCACGCGCCGAAACCCGTAAGGCCCCTTGTGAAAAGACCACCCATTGTTCGTTGAGGTCGCTGGTTGCGACGGAAACCTGCTTGCGACGGGCACTATTGAGCTGGGCACTGAGTCGTTCGATATAACTATCTGCAGTCTCTTCCTCCTCTGTAAAAATGACCGATACCTTGAATTCATCATACTGCTGGCGAAGACCTGGTACATGGTGGGCATCAAAGACACAAATCACCTCAATCTGTTCAAAGGCTGCGTAGTGAGACAAGGTGCGAAGCAAGGTCGTTCTGGCCGCATCCAAGTCTCCCTTTTTAAAATCTTGCTTGGTGGCCTGCCAAAAGGCAATCATGTTGTAGCCATCTACAATGAGAACTTTTTCTTTCATTTAGATTTTCTTCCGAAAAACTTCGTACATGAGCACAGCGGCTGCTACGCTGGCATTAAGAGATTGGACATGGCCCTTCATAGGAATAGTAATCATCTCATCCACTTGCTTTTTGATATTACTGGAAATCCCTTTACCTTCGTTGCCAATAATAAGAGCTAGTTTACCAGCCGTATTCCACTTGTGGCTTGGGGTTCCGTTCATATCAGTACCAAATACCCAAAAACCAGCCTCCTTGAGCTTATCAAGGGTTTGGCTAAGATTGGTCACTCGGGCAATTGGGACATGAGCTACCGCACCTGTTGAGGTCTTTGCCACAACGGGCGTCACGCCAACTGCTCGGTGCTTGGGAATGATGATGCCCGCTACCTGAGTCGCATCTGCAGTCCGCAAAATCGAGCCGAAGTTGTGAGGATCTGTCAGACCATCCAAGATGAGAATGAGAGGATTGTCTTCTGCTTCCGCTTTTTCCAAAATTACCGATAGGTCCGCATAGGCAAACTCAGAGACTCGTAGGACAAAGCCTTGGTGAACAGCACCTTCTGTCATGTCAGACAGGGTCTTCTTCGGCGTCCAGGAAATCGACACCTTCTTCTCTGCCGCCAGTGCCTTGATTTTTTCTACATTTTTTCCGCGCAAATCATCCTGAATGTAGAGTTTATTGCCGGTGTTGGCCTCCAAACTCTCTACCACAGCATGTACGCCATATACGATATCATTATGTTCCATGGTTTTATTATAGCATAGGTTGACTGAAAATAGGTGCTCACTGTGTTCCAGCTGAAAAACTTGACTGCCTATACAATCTATGTTATCCTTAGTTCTATCAATTTGTCCGTACAAACGAGATCGAAATAGGAGATATTATGACACTTATTTTTGGAATTGTGGCAGGTCTGATTGCCTTTGCTATTGGTGGTTTGTGGTATGGTTTGATTTTCCGCGATGCTTGGATCAAGGCTTCAGGCATTGACATGGCTAAGGTAGAAGCAGATCGTCAGGCTGGAAAAAATGGTCAGAAGGAAATGGTGATTTCCCTTGTCATTGAAGTACTAACTGCCATCATTACTATTTTCTTCATCAAAACCCTCGGTGTTTCACCACTTCACGCAGCTGGTGGCATGGGCGTAATTGCGGTCCTCGCTTCATTGAAAAACTACGTCTTTGAGCAACGCCCTATCAACCTTATCCTCATCAACGAAAGCTACAAACTAGTCTGCTACCTAGTAGTCGGTATTCTGGCTCTATTTGCATAAATTAAAAAGTTCTCTGAAAATTTCAGAGAACTTTTTGCTTTCTTGGCCTCTAACAAGAGCTTGCATGGTATAAAGTGGACTTGTACCAATATCTCCATAAACCACCCCGAGAGCAATAAGAAAACCAGCCTTACTAGCACGTTCAAAGCTTAAACTATCTTTCTGAGTCATTTTTCAATTCTCCTTACAATCGCCACAGTATAGCACCGAAAGAACAAAATAGCAACACCTCATTTTAAAATAAAAACTTTCTAATCACTCCAATTTTTTCACTAACGTTTTACTTTGTGTTACAATATTTTTATCAATTAGAAAGAAGTCGAATATGCCTCTCTTACACAGAACAATAAAACTTATTCTAGCAACTGTTCTATCAATTTATCTGGCAGATTGGTTGGGATTATCATACGCAACTTCTGCCGGAATTATTGCGATTTTAAGTATTTTGGACACTCGAAAATCCAGTTTTAAAATGGCTCGTAATCGCTTCTATTCTACTCTGCTAGCCTTATCTATCGCAACGATAACCTTTTACTTGCTAGGTTTCGGGATTTGGACTTTAGGCGTCTACTTAGTCTTCTATGTTCCTCTTGCTTACCATTTTCGGTGGGAGGCAGGAATCGCACCCGCTACAGTCCTGGTCACTCACTTAATGCTTGAGGAAAGCCTATCCATTTCCCTCTTGAGCAATGAGATGGGCTTGTTTCTGATCGGAGCCTTGACAGCCTTAATTTCGAATCTCTATATGCCTTCTCAAGAACGCATGATTGAGGAATATCACGAAAGAGTTGAAGACAAGTTGAAACAGATTCTCCTACGCTTTGAACAGTTTTTAATCGAGGGGGACGGTAGGAATGATGCAACCCTCATCAACGAACTCGATCACATGCTAGACGATGCACTAAAGATTGTCTATTTAGAACGCCACAACCAAGTCTTTCAACAAACAAATTATCAAGTCCATTATTTTGAAATGCGGGCTGCACAAAGCAAAATATTACGGACCATGGCAACCAATATCAATATGTGTTTACTGGAAGCCCGAGAGAACATCATCCTAGCCAGCCTCTTTGAGCGAACAGCCCAACAACTCAGCAGAGAGAATTCAGCAAAAGAATTGTTATTGGATATTGAATTATTCCATGCAACCTTCAGAGAGCGACCGCTACCTCAAACTCGAGAAGAGTTTGAAACCAGAGCTATCCTTTTCCAACTTCTGCACGATATGGAGCATTTTATCCAACTCAAAGTCGATTTTTACCAAGTATATTCAGAAAATAAATGACCTAATCATTGAAAGATCTACTATGTTTTACTTTTACTTATCAAAATTAATGTGCCTCTGTGTTTAGAACCTAGATTGACCATTTAACACCTCAATCTAAGACTTGTTTTCACCTACTCAAATTTTTACAAAATACAATCAGTTATTTCTCAATAAGTTGCCTTTATTGCAATTGAATAGCTATTGCATAAAAGCACTCTACTTGTGAATACAGATTTTAAGGTAAATTCAGTCAACAATTTAAAACGGAGGAACCATGATATTATTTATATCTGCAATTATTCTTAGTATTTCAACAAGTATTGACTACTTGCTTCTTTTAATACTCCTCTTTTCAAAAGCTAAAAATAGAGGCGATAAACAACACATCTATCTGGGGCAATTACTTGCATGTTTTATCTTGATAGTATCTAGCTTTATCATCAGTCAATTCGCCAATTTACTACCTTCTGAGTGGATGATTGGCTTACTTGGAATCTTCCCGATTTTTTTGGGAGTTCGCATTCTATTTGAATCTGAAGAAGACGTTCAAATCTCAGACAAAACAATAGGGGTCCTATCGGTTTTGCTCCTTTCATTAGCATCTGGCGCTGATAATTTAGGGATTTTCTCGCCCTATTTCACAACCTTAACAATGCCAGAATTTATCGTAACAGCTGTTATCATTTTGTTGGGGACAACCGTTATTTGCTTCATCGCAGATGCTTTTGGCAGTCTCTCACATATCTCTGAATTTGTTGAAAAATACGAGCGTATCATTCTACCATTAGTGTTTGTTCTCTTAGGAGTCTATATTTTGATCGAATTCGGTACGCTAAATTATTTACTCGCATTTTTTCATTAAGAGTTCTCATTCAAAAAATACCCCGTCAGTGACGGGGTATTTTGATGCCATCAATCAGGCTTAAACGATTGCTTGGTCTGTTTCATCATTAAAGAAATGTGCTTTATTGAGGTTGAAAGTAAGACGAACTTTTTCACCTGGATTGTGGTAATCACGCGCATCTACACGAGATACAAATTCTGTATTTCCAACTTTAGAATACAACATTGTTTCTGCACCAAGAAGTTCAGATACTACAACTTCAGCTTCTACGATAGATGATGGATAGGTATCTAATTCCAATTGAGAAGCTTTAATGTCTTCTGGACGGATACCCAATGTAAATGACTTACCATTGTAACCTTTTTCTTCCAAGTGTTTGCGACGACCTTCTGGAAGATCTACTTTGAAACCATCTCCGATAAGGACACCATCTTGAAGAGTAACTGTAAAGAAGTTCATAGCAGGGCTACCAATGAAGCTAGCAACAAACTTGTTAACTGGATGGTTGTAAAGTTCTTCAGGGCTACCGATTTGTTCAATACGACCGATTGTACCTGTACCTGCTTCGTTCTTCGTAGCAGACATGATTACGATACGGTCCGCCAATGTCATCGCTTCTGTTTGGTCGTGCGTTACGTAAATAGTTGTTGCACCAATGCGACGGTGAATTTTAGCAATCTCAGTACGCATGGATACACGAAGTTTCGCATCCAAGTTTGACAATGGTTCGTCCATAAGGAATACTTTAGCATCACGGACGATAGCACGACCCATGGCAACACGTTGACGTTGACCACCAGAAAGGTCTGCAGGTTTGCGTTGCAAGAATTCAGTCAAACCAAGGATTTGCGCTGCTTCTTCAACACGTTTTTTGATTTCATCCTTGCTGTATTTACGCAATTTAAGACCAAAAGCCATGTTGTCAAATACAGTCATATGTGGATAAAGCGCATAGTTTTGGAATACCATAGCGATGTCACGGTCTTTTGGAGCAACGTCGTTCATCAATACGCCGTCGATGTATGCTTCACCTTCTGTGATATCTTCCAAACCAGCAATCATACGAAGAGTAGTTGATTTACCACAGCCTGAAGGACCTACAAATACGATGAACTCTTTATCTTTAATATCTAAGTTAAAGTTTTCAACTGAGTAGTGTTCGCTATTTGGATATTTTTTATAAATGTTTTTTAAATTAAGTTGAACCATGTTCAAGCCTCACTTTCTTTGATAGCTTTATTGTAATTGAAAGCGTTTTTAAAAGCTAGGTCAAGTTGAACAAAAAGAAAAAAATCTTTTGTACAACTTGCACAAAAGATTAAATACTTATTCCCAAGATAGCCTGATGGCAAATAGCTAAATCATTTAAATCCTTCAATTGAAGACCTGTCATCTCCTGCCATTTATCAAGCCGATATTGCAAAGTGTTTCGGTGTATATAGAGTTTCTGAGCTGCTTTTGTTAACACTGCCCCTTCTTCCCAAAGAGCCTCAACGATCGCTTCCATCTGTTGGTTTGAAATCAACTGCCTCAATCCCGATTGTAGCTGAGGGTAAGACTGTCCGCTCCACAAATACAGATAGCTAAATGTCAAGAGGAAGGATTGTTGATGACCAGCGCACCACTTTCTAAATAAATCTTGCTCAGCTTGAATCAACAGTGGCCACTGTGACTCTAACCATTCAGGCCACAACTGACCAAGAAAAATAGTCATACGAAGTCCAAAATCAAACTCCATAGCGGCGAGCGTATCCCCTAAAATTTCTCGAACATCCAACAAGGTCGATTGGTCTAAAATAAAAATATGATGGTTGGACTCCGGAGAATAGCTTGCTTGAAGATTTGGTAATAGTTGCTTCATCATATCCAACCAAGCCGTTTGCCCCTCCTGATCAATTGATGACCAAATATGTACATGAAGGACTTGCAATAGACTAAAGGTTGTTGGTCGAATGCCGTCATTCTCAAAATAGGATTGCCAAGGAGAACGAGCGTATGTTTCTGCTTGATTCTGCAATAGCTCAATCAACAGTTTCTCCCTTTCAGTCAATGTCATCCTATCCAAAGAAAAATAGCCCATTCCCGGCACATCAATGGTAACATCATCTCCATTTGCGTTTCTTTCGTTCCATCTCCCCTGTGGGAAAAAGGCTAATACACTGTCTCTATCCATTGCACTTCCTCTCTATTGTTTTGGATAAGGATTGCTACCCATACTTTCCATCACCATTCCAACTCTTTAAAAATCAAAATGCACCATTGCCAAACGTCTTTGATGACTGGAATCGGCAAAGAACTTAACCATTAACCATTAAAAAAGCAATTGGCAACAAGCCATTATTTCTACTTTCGATTTTCATTGAATATAACTCTATTATCCTTCAAAAGCAACACAACGTCAAGATTCAACCTATATCGCCTGATGTCAAAACATGATAATCAAAATAAAAACATACTAAGATTAGTAGTGAGGAAATCTCCGACGGGAGAGAGTACTCACTACTTTTTCTTTATGATAAAGTAGAGGTGTCTTGTTAAGTCGTAGGTTTTTTTGACGCTAGACGTCGCAATAAAAACTGGCAAGACACCTGTTTTAGATAGAATGTTATCAAAGTATGTGGGACGCCAGACGTCGAGTATTGAAAATGACATCACTAAAACAAGGAATCATTCAAGACAAAGAGGTAATATCATGCGAGTAGTATTTGGGATTGACGT
>NZ_JAIMEP010000036.1 GCF_019794555.1 Streptococcus suis
TTCTGCGGAGGTCGAAAAGATCGATTCAAAGCTCTTTATTGGGATGGACAGGGATTTTGGTTATTGTATAAACGTTTTGAAAATGGGAAATTGACCTGGCCAAACAATGAAGAGGAGGTCAAAGCGCTAACTTCCGAGCAGGTGGACTGGCTCATGAAAGGATTTTCTATCAGTCCAAAAATAAATGTTTCAAAAAGTCGTGATTTCTATTGAAATCATGGCTTTTCTTTGTGTATAATGAGATAAAAAGAAGGAGGTAAGTCCATGGAGTCACAAGATAAAGTGATTGAAAGTCTAACAAAAACTATTGAAATCATGACCAACGAATTGACCCTCCTTCGTGAACAGGTTGAGTATCTGAGACAGAAACTCTACGGAAAATCATCAGAGAAGGTAGTGTATCAACCCGGTCAGCTGAGCTTGTTTGGGGAGGAAAGTCTCCCTGAAGAAGAAGCTGACTTACCCAGTTGAAACAGAAACGATTACTTATAAACGTAAGAAAGCTAAGGGAGTTCGTCAGGCTATTTTTAGTCAGTTCACTCCAGAGATTATTCATCATGAATTGCAGGGCGAAGACTGCACTTGTCCAGACTGTCATGGACAGTTGAAAGAGATTGGTTCTACTGTTCAACGGCAAGAGTTGGTCTTCATTCCCGCACAATTAAAGCGGATTGACCATGTACAACACGCATACAAGTGTCAGGCTTGTAGTCAGAAGAATCTGAGCGATAAGATTATCAAGGCTCCAGTTCCTAAGGCACCTTTGGCACACAGCTTGGGTTCAGCTTCTATCATCGCCCATACTATTCATCAGAAGTTCAATCTTAAGGTGCCCAATTACCGCCAGGAAGAGGACTGGCATAAGCTTGGTCTGCCCATAAGTCGGAAGGAAATAGCCAACTGGCACATCAAGTCTAGTCAGTATTATTTCGAACCGATTTATGACCTGTTACACGAGAAATTGTTGGAGCAGCCTATTCTCCATGCGGATGAGACCTCCTACAAGGTCTTAGAAAATGATAGCCAGTTGACCTTCTACTGGACTTTCTTGTCTGGGAAACATGAGAAAAAGGCAATTACCCTCTATCATCATGACAAACGACGGAGTGGCTTAGTTGTGGAGAAATTTCTTGGGGATTATGCGGGCTACGTTCATTGTGACATGTGGAGTGCTTATCGTCAGCTAGACAAGGCACAGCTGGTTGGCTGTTGGGCTCATGTTAGGCGAAAGTTCTTTGAAGCGACTCCTAAGAAGACAGACAAGACCTCCTTAGGAGCCAAGGGTTTAGCCTACTGCGACCGCCTGTTTGCCTTAGAGAATGACTGGGCAGACTTGTCTACTGAGGAACGGCTACATAAACGTCAGACAGAGTTGGCTCCCTTGATGGACGACTTCTTTAATTGGTGTCGCAATCAGGCCGTTTTGCCAGGCTCCAAATTGGGCACTGCAATAGAATATAGCCTCAACTACGAAACCACTTTCCGAACCGTTCTCTCGGACGGTGACTTAGTCCTGTCTAACAATATGGCTGAGAGAGCAATGAAGACCTTGGTTACGGGCCGTAAAAATTGGCTTTTTTCCCAGAGCTTTGAGGGAGCCAAGTCGACAGCTGTCATTCTGAGTCTTTTGGAAACTGCTAAACGACATGGCCTTGATGCAGAAAAATATATGAACTATCTTCTAGAACACTTACCTAACGAGGAGACGCTCGCAAAAAAAGAGGTGCTAGAGGCCTATTTGCCATGGAAGGAAAAAATTAAAAGAGCTTGTAAATAGAAAAAAGGCTCCAGGGTCGACATGACTTTGGAGCCTTTTTCAATATACTTTGTTATTAGGCGCTTACAAAAAGCCCAGCTCCACTACTCAGAGTTCGTGTCAACATCTCAGCGCAGTGGTTGATTGGCAGATTTGTTCGTGTTTTACACTCCAAATCTGACCTAATCAACTGTGCGGGGGTGGGAAGACGAACTCTTTTTTAGACCAGTCGAGTTCTTTCCCACTCCCTAACCTTCAGTAATAATAGGGATTGACATTTCAATTAGGCGCTCAGTATGAATCGTTTGAATGGCTGCCTTATTTATTATCCGTTCATCAACTTTCCGACGTAGAAAATAATCGCGAATTTTGTTGGCTTCTGCTGGTTGGATGGCACGGTATTTATTTCTAATAAGGAGCTCGTAATGTCGTGGAGCTTGTGTAAAAAGGACATCGGTGTTTCCTGCAGAATAGGTTTCTACTAGGAAGGCATCGGTATTGGCTAGTTGATTTTGCACTAATTGAGAATGACTATTGGTCGTATTGATAATCTTCATGCGAAACTTCCTCCGTCTCTTTGGCTACATTATAGCACTCTTGGGTTTATTTATCTAGTCTTTTTTGAGATAATTCTAGCTTTTGCCATTGTTCAATTCCCCATTTGTGGCTACCACGTTTCAGTTTGTTGATAGCCTCTTCAATAGGAAACCAAGCAATATGATTAAAGTCTTCTAATGGTGCCCCAACTTGTTTGTAACTGGTAACTTGATAGATATAAGCTGGGTTGTAAAAATGAGTATCACGATGGCTGGAATAAAAATACTCATCGGCTTGACCAAAATATTTTCCAATTTCAGCGGTAAAGCCTAATTCTTCAATTAATTCTCTTTCTAGGGCTGATAGGTGATTTTCCCCTTCCTCAATCTCTCCACCTGGGAGGAACCAGGCTCCATTAGGAGCTTGAACCAATACAATTTTCTCTAATTTCTCATCAGGAATAACAGCATAGACTCCATAACGATTGGTGTATTGTACACCATTCTTTTTTTCACCGAAAATTGCATTTGACATGGTATTCTCCTTTTTCATAGGGGCTTTTTAGTATTATACCATTTTAGCCTAAATTTTTCTTATATAATAGTTGGAATTTTTTGAATTTTATGTATTGGAGATAAAAAGAGCGGGGCAACCTAGCCGGATGCCTCCGCTAACATGTTTTATTTTTCTTTTGGCGTTTGAGCTTTGATTTGGATGGTACCTTTATTGGTCATGACAGCTCGTAAATCTTTTTCATTAGGATTTTCTAAATAGAAATCGGTAATGGCATCTTCAATTTGGTCTTGAATGGTCCTGCGAAGGGGACGTGCACCCATTTTAGGATCGTAACCAAGATCAACTAATTTTTCCTTTACTTTATCGGTCACATGTAGTCGAATACCGTTTGTAGATAAGCGACGGTTGACGTCTTCCAGCATGAGACTGACAATTTGGAGCAGATTTTCTTTTGTGAGTGGTTGGAATTCAATAATTCCATCGAAGCGGTTCATAAATTCAGGAGTGAAGAAATTACCGAGTTGACCAAGAACAGATTGTGTACGGCCTTCCATAGCGGCTCCAAATCCCACGCTGGCTTCAACCTTACCTGTACCAGCATTTGAAGTCATAATGATAATGGTATCTTTGAAGCTAACTGTTCGCCCTTGTCCATCTGTCAGTCGACCGTCATCAAGAACTTGTAGGAACATGTGCATCACATCTGGATGCGCCTTTTCAACTTCATCAAGGAGAATGAGTGAGTATGGATTGCGACGGACTTTCTCTGTTAGTTGGCCAGCTTCTTCATATCCCACATATCCAGGAGGGGCACCGACTAGTTTTGCAACTGCGTGTTTTTCCATATATTCAGACATATCAAATCGAATCATGCTGTCTGCTGAACCGAAGAGCTCAATGGCTAATTGTTTTGATAATTCTGTTTTACCGACGCCAGTAGGTCCTACGAATAAGAAGGAACCAATTGGACGATTTGGTGCTCCAAGTCCTACACGATTGCGACGGATTGCTTTTGCAATCTTATCAACAGCGTCGTCTTGTCCAATGACATGCGCTTTGAGATCACTTGCCAAATGTATCAATTGAGACTGTTCTTTTTCTTTCAGTTCGCCAACGGGGATATTTGTTTTTTGTTCAATGATGGCTTCGATTTCTTTTTCGGTAATGAGAGGAATATCCTCCTCACTAATTGTTGCCTTTTGCATTTCTTTATATTTAGCAATTTGGTCACGATAATAGGCAGCTTTTTCGTAATCTTCATCACGAGTTGCTTGTTCTTTACGATTTTCGGCATCAATTAACCGTTGGTCAATTTCTTTAGGATCCACGAAGTTCAAGGTTAAGTTCATTTTTGACCCAGCTTCGTCTAGTAAATCAATCGCTTTGTCAGGTAAGAATCGGTCTTGAATATAGCGGTTGGATAATACGGCCGCAGCTTCAATGGCCTCAGGGGAATATTTTACATGGTGGTAGTCTTGGTATTTATTCTGAATACCTTTTAAGATAGTGATTGTTTCTTCAACACTTGGTTCGTCAACTTTTACAGGTTGCATCCGACGTTCAAGAGCTGCATCTTTTTCAATAATGCGGTATTCATTTAAAGTAGTAGCACCGACCAGTTGCATTTCACCACGAGCGAGGGCGGGTTTTAGAATATTGCCCGCATCCATGTTTCCATCTCCTGCAGAACCAGCTCCGACAATCTCATGAATTTCATCAATGAAGAGAATCACTTCACGTCGGTTCCGAATTTCTTCCATAAGTTTTTGCATGCGTTCTTCAAATTGACCTCGGATTCCTGTTCCTTGAACAAGGCTGACAACGTCTAATCGAATGACTTCTTTGTTTTGAAGTTTATGTGGAACGTCTCCGTCTACAATTTTTTGTGCCAGTCCTTCAACGACTGCAGTTTTACCAACACCGGGCTCACCGATAAGAACGGGGTTGTTCTTGGTGCGACGGTTCAAAATTTCAATCACCCGAGTGATTTCTTGATCGCGTCCGATAACGGGGTCAATATCTCCACGTCGTGCAATATCAGTAACATTAATCCCAAATTCTTCCAGCAATCCATTTGGTTGTGGGACTGTTTGGGCTCGACCAGCATTTGGTTGATTGAACCGACCACCACCGTTGCCACCGCCTGCTTGAGTGGGAGGTGTTTGATCTCGATTCTTACCAGCTGGGGTATTTCCAGGGTAACCACCTAAATGATTGAAAAATTCACTAAATGGATCCATATTGTTTGGATTAGTTAAGTCCCCTAAGCCACGTAAAATAGCATTATTTGGATCTGTTTTCATAATTTGATAACAATTATGGCAAAGGTCAACTTGCTGTTGTTTGCCATTCATATTTGTATAGAGATGAATGGTGGCATCATTTATTTTACAGTTTGTACAGAGCATTCAATTACCTCTTTTCTAATAGTAACATTACAAAACTCTGTGAAAATTAATCTCATATTTTCCTACTCGAATGCGAGAATATTGTGTATAGATTGAATCACATACAACTGCGCATTCAGATGAATTTCCACGAAGTAAGGTCTTTATTGAATAGTCAATAAAGGTCAGTTCTGTTTTAATTATATCAAGTTTTGGAGAAAATGCAAGAAACTGATATGCATTCTAGTATTTCTTTTTACGAAAAATTGGGGGAAGAAAATTACGTAAAAATAAGACTTTTTCACAAAATTATGGTAGAATATTCCTATATTAAGAAGAGGAGAATGAATATGGAATCACATTTGGTGAGAATTATCAATCGTCTTGAAGCCATGGCCGGTGATGGTGGTACCTTGAAACGTAATTTTGAACGTGATGGTGTTGTCGTTGCAGAAGTTGCCTACAGCTATGACGAAGAAAATGGTTCAGTATTTACCCTACGTGATGTTGCTGCTCGTGAGACGTATACGTTTGACAGCATTGACTTGATTGCAATGGAAATTTACGAACTGTTGTACTAAACACAGGATAGTTAAAAGCGCCAAGGGTGCTTTTTCTTTTGTGAATAATTAATCCGGGTAGTTGCATATTTATTCGAAAATGTTATAATGTAGTATACGTCTTTTGAGGAGTGGAGATATGAATTTTTCTTTTTTGCCTGATTATTGGGCTTATTTTAATTATGGTGTATTAGTTACCCTTATTATCGCTGTATTTGTTGTTGCTTTTGGTAGTATTTTGGGTGTTTTATTGGCTTTTGCACAACGGAGTAAATATAAATTACTTGTCTGGTTTGCTAATATTTATGTGTGGATTTTCCGTGGGACTCCAATGGTTGTACAGATTATGATTGGTTTTACCATGACTCATTTAGTTGCTCCAACTTTTCAGTTAGGTATTTTATCAGTCGATTTGTCTCGCCTGATTCCAGGGATGGTTATCCTATCGATGAACTCAGGGGCTTATGTATCCGAAACAGTACGTGCGGGGATTAATGCTGTTCCGAAGGGACAATTGGAAGCAGCCTACTCACTCGGTATCCGTCCTCGTCAAGCGATGCGCTATGTCATCATGCCTCAAGCCATCAAGAATATCCTACCTGCCTTGGGGAATGAATTTGTAACAATTGTAAAAGATAGTTCCCTTTTATCAACAATCGGCGTTGTTGAATTGTGGAATGGAGCGACTACGGTCTCTGCGTCAACTTACATTACAAAGGAGCCTTTGTTATTTGCGGCCTTCTATTATTTGATTGTGACAAGTGTGTTAACGTTGGGTATCCAATACTTTGAGAAAAAATTGAATAAGGGGGGACATTGATATGGCAGAGGTTATTATTTCAATTAAGGATTTGCACAAATACTTCGGAGATAATGAAGTGTTAAAGGGTATTGATTTGGATATCCAACAGGGAGAAGTTGTTGTAATTATCGGTCCATCAGGTTCAGGGAAATCAACATTTCTACGGACAATGAACCTTTTAGAGGTGCCTACTAAGGGAAATGTTACATTTGAAGGTGTCGATATCACTGATAAGTCAAATGATATCTTTAAGATGCGTGAAAAAATGGGGATGGTATTTCAACAATTTAATCTCTTCCCTAATATGACAGTCTTGGAAAATATTACCTTATCACCAATTAAGACAAAGGGAATGACGAAGGCTGATGCTGAGAAGAAAGCGATGGACCTACTGGCTAAGGTTGGCCTACCAGATAAGGCGACTGCTTATCCACAGAGTTTATCAGGTGGGCAACAGCAACGTATTGCAATTGCTCGCGGATTGGCCATGGATCCAGATGTCTTGCTTTTTGATGAGCCTACGTCTGCCTTGGACCCTGAGATGGTCGGTGAGGTCTTATCGGTTATGCAGGATTTGGCTAAATCGGGAATGACCATGGTGATTGTAACCCACGAAATGGGTTTTGCAAGAGAAGTTGCTGATAGAGTCATCTTTATGGATGGAGGAGTAATCGTTGAAGATGGAACTCCTGAAGATGTGTTCGAACACACGAGAGAAGAACGGACGAAAGATTTCTTATCGAAAGTCCTATAACGATAGATACAACAGGATAACTCCGAAAACGTTCGGAGTTTTTCTATATGTTGGATTTTCAAGGAATCGTCCATAGTCAGACGAATGGTTTTACGATATAATAGAAAAAAACTAGAGGAGATAGTGAAATGACAGTCATTGATGGTAAGGCATTAGCAGCAAAAATGCAAGCAGCTTTAGCAGAGAAAACAGCTCAATTGAAGGCAGAAAAAGGATTGATTCCGGGACTTGTAGTGATTTTAGTGGGTGAAAATCCAGCAAGTCAGGTCTATGTACGAAATAAAGAACGTTCAGCCTTAGCTGCAGGGTTTAAGAGCGAAGTTGTACGAGTACCAGATACGATTTCTGAAAAGGAGCTCTTGGCATTAATCGAACGCTATAATCAAGATTCTGAATGGCATGGTATTTTAGTCCAGTTGCCTTTACCTGCCCATATCAGTGAGGAAAAGGTTTTATTGGCAATTGATCCAGATAAGGATGTAGATGGTTTCCATCCGACCAATATGGGGAAATTCTGGTCAGGACATCCAGTTATGATTCCTTCAACACCAGCAGGGATTATGGAGATGTTCAAAGAATATCAGATCGAGCTAGAAGGAAAAACGGCTGTGGTTATCGGTCGTTCAAACATTGTTGGGAAGCCGATGGCGCAGTTACTTTTAGATGCAAATGCGACTGTCACGATTGCCCATTCTCGGACAAAAAATCTGCCAGAATTAGCTAGACAAGCTGATATTCTTGTCGTTGCCATTGGTCGTGGTCATTTTGTTACCAAGGATTTTGTCAAACCAGGGGCAGTGGTGATTGACGTTGGTATGAACCGTGATGCAAATGGCAAACTGATTGGTGATGTTAAGTATGATGAAGTAGCAGAAGTTGCAAGCTACATTACACCAGTCCCAGGAGGAGTTGGTCCAATGACCATTACCATGCTGATGGAACAGACATATGAAGCTTGCGTCAGAAGTGAAAAGAACTAGTTTCAAGATAGAAATGCACCAATAAATAAAAATCCCCAATCATGCACAGATGATTGAGGATTTTTATTAGGGATTTTCTACTGAAAATGTATCTGCATGGGCAAGATCACCATACGTGTACCCAAGGTTAAACCATTTTTTTCGTTGTTCGGAGGTTCCGTGGGTGAAACTATCTGGAACGGTGCGGCCATAGGCTTCTTGCTGTAGGGTATCATCGCCGACAGCATGAGCTGCATTCATGGCTTCGTCGATGTCCCCTGCATCTAGTATACCTTGACCATCTACATATTTAGCCCATGCCCCAGCATAGTAATCAGCCTGCAGTTCGAGACGAACGTTCAGGGCATTGCCTTCTTTATCTGATAATTGTGCTCGTTTTTGATGGTATGCCCCAAGAACTTCCAATTCATTTTGGACATGGTGTCCAACTTCGTGGGCAATGACATAGGCCATTGCAAAGTCCCCAGACGCCTTGTATTTGCTAGATAATTCTTGGTAAAATGATGTATCGATATAAATTTTGCGGTCAGCTGAGCAGTAAAATGGTCCAGCTTGAGCAGATCCGATACCGCAGCCCGTTTGGGTCTGATCGGTATAGAAAACCATGGTCGGTGCTGAGTAGGTTAAATCATTGGCTTCAAATTCTTGGGTCCAAAAATCTTCTGTTGAGCCTAAAACCTTACTCATAAATTCAGCATCGGCATCAGACACATTTGTACCTGTGGTGGTGACTTGACTGGACTGATAAGAATTCGTTCCAGTAGAAGGAGAGAGCAATCCACCTAAATTAGACATTCCACCGAATGCTAATAGTAGGATGAGGACCAGCAATTTTCCTTTCCACCCGAGACGTGAAAACAATAAACCTAATAGGACGTTACCTCCCGATGAACCTGACGAATAGGACGAGCCAGAACTAGATCTGCCTCGTCGGTCCTCAATATTGGAACTTTTTCGTAAATTATCTAATTTCATATATTCTCCCTAGAAACTCTCCACATCGTTTCTTCTAATCTTTCATAAACTATTATATAGTAAAATACTGAAAATAACACGTGAAAGCGTTTGGAATTTATGGGTTAGGTTCTGTATAATAGTGCAAAATTTGGTATAATAGTATGATACTGACAGAAGGAGTGGGCATGGTTGAATATTTATCGGTTAGTCATCTAACGAAGTATTTGAAATTAAAATTTGACCGCGATCCGTACTTGGAGAGGGTCTATTTGACAGGTCAGGTGTCTAACTTCCGCAAACGACCTTCCCATCAATATTTTTCGCTCAAGGATGATAAGGCGGTCATACAAGCGACCATGTGGGCAGGTGTTTATAAACAGTTGGGCTTTGAACTTGAAGAGGGCATGAAAATCAACGCTGTCGGACGTGTCCAGCTTTATGAACCGAGTGGTTCTTATTCCATTGTCATTGAGAAAGCTGAGCCAGATGGTATTGGTGCTTTAGCAATAAAGTTTGAACAACTCAAACAAGCTCTGACACAGGAAGGATTGTTCAAGCAAGAGTTTAAGCAGGAGTTGCCTCGGTTTACCAAGAAAATTGGGGTCATTACTAGTCCGAGCGGAGCTGTTATTCAGGATATTATTACGACAGTCAGCAGGCGATTTCCTGGAGTGGAAATACTTCTCTATCCTACAAAGGTTCAAGGAGATGGTGCTGCTCAGGAGGTTGTTGCCAATATACAAAGAGCCAATGAACGGGATGATTTGGATGTTCTGATTGTTGGTCGTGGCGGTGGCTCAATTGAGGACCTCTGGGCATTTAATGAGGAAGTAGTCGTTCGGGCAATTTTTGAATCCCGTATTCCTATTATTTCTAGTGTCGGTCATGAAACCGATACAACCTTGGCTGATTTTGTAGCAGATAAACGAGCTGCTACCCCAACAGCTGCCGCAGAATTAGCAACACCTGTGACCAAGGCAGACTTACTGGGCTACCTCAATCAGCAGGAAAATAGAGCCTATCAGGCCATGGGCAATCGATTGAAATTCTTGAGAGGTCAGCTTGAAAAAATTAGCCAGTCGGTCATGTTCCGCCAGCCTGAACGCTTATACGATGGTTATTTACAAAAATTAGACCGCTTGACCAATCAATTGCAGACACGGATGAAAGAACTCTATAGCCAGCAGAAACAGGCTAGTCTCTTGCTAGAACAGCGGCTAATAGGGATGCAGCTTGGTCGTAAAGTAGAGAGTTTCCAAGAGAGAATTATTCAGCAGGAGCGACTCTTGAAAAACAATATGACGAACATCTATAACCATAAACTGGCTAAGGCGGATAAATTGATTGAGGCCTTGACCATGCTGGATACTAGCCGTATCGTGGCTCGAGGCTATGCGATGGTTTTACAAGATGGGCGAGTCATAGATAGTGTAGAAAACGTACAAATGGGTGAGAATCTAACCATTCAAATGAAGAATGGTCAACTTGATGTGGAGGTAAAGCATGTCCAAACAGACGAAAACATTTGAAGAAAATTTAGCTGAATTAGAAGGAATCGTAACTAAATTGGAACGAGGAGATGTAGCTTTGGAAGAAGCACTTGCTGAGTTTCAAAAAGGGATGGTCCTCTCGAAAGACCTACAAAAGACGTTAGCAGAAGCTGAGAAGACCTTGGTTAAAGTCATGCAGGCGGATGGTAGTGAAGCGGAGCTTGGTTAATGGTAGCTAAAAAATTGCATATCCTAGAGGAAACCATGGCTGACTTTTACCAGCCTCAAGTGGCTGAACGACTCAACCAATCGGTCCTTTACTCGCTACAAGTTGGTGGCAAACGGATTCGCCCCCTGCTCTTGTTGACTATATTGGAGTCTTTTGGGATAGAGCTGCAGACTGCTCATTATCAAGTTGCAGCATGTGTAGAGTTGATACATACTGGGAGTTTAATTCATGATGACTTGCCTGCTATGGACGATGATGATTTCCGTCGTGGACGTTTGACCAATCATAAGAAATTTGACGAAGCAACAGCTATTTTAGCAGGGGACAGTCTCTTTCTAGATTCATTTGGTTTCCTAGCCCAAGTTGATTTACCAGCTGAGACCATCCTTGCTCTCGTGAGAGAGATTTCTAAGGCCTCTGGGACCTTTGGAATGGTTGCTGGTCAAGTGTTGGATATGGCTGGTGAAGGTCAGTCACTGTCCTTGGAACAATTACAAACCATTCATGCCAATAAAACTGGGAAATTATTGACATTTCCTTTTGTAGCAGCTGGTTTGATTGCTGGTCAGACAGATACGGTTATCCACCATTTGCAAAATGCTGGTCAGCTTGTCGGTCTAGCCTTTCAAGTCCGGGATGATATTTTGGATGTGACAGCCACTTTTGAGGAAATCGGAAAAACACCCCAAAAAGATTTATTGGCTGAGAAATCTACCTACCCTGCCCTAATGGGCTTGGAAGCCTCAAAAGTTTTTCTAGAAGACACCCTGAATCAAGCAATCAGCGAGCTAGATCAAGTGTCTAAACTAGTTCCATTTTCAACAAAAGAAATCAAAGAAATCATAGAAAGTTTACGAATGAATGGCTAAGGAAAGAGTAGATGTATTAGCTTATAAACAGGGGCTTTTCGAAACGAGAGAGCAGGCCAAACGTGGTGTTATGGCTGGACTGGTCGTATCGGTCATCAATGGTGAACGTTACGATAAACCCGGTGAGAAGATTGATGAGGGAATCGAACTCAAACTAAAGGGAGAAAAACTCAAGTATGTCAGCCGCGGTGGTCTCAAATTGGAGAAAGCCTTGCAGGTTTTCCAATTATCGGTTGGGGGGCAAACAACGATTGATATTGGGGCCTCAACAGGTGGATTTACGGATGTTATGTTGCAGGCTGGTGCTAAGCAGGTCTATGCAGTAGATGTCGGTACCAATCAACTCGCTTGGAAATTGCGTCAGGACGAGCGCGTGATTAGTATGGAACAGTACAATTTCCGCTATGCTGAGTTAACTGATTTTGAAGTGGGCCAACCTAGTTTTGCTTCGATTGATGTCAGCTTTATTTCACTGAGTCTGATTTTGCCAGCTCTCCATCGTATATTAGTGGATGGTGGTCAGGTTGTAGCCTTGGTCAAACCACAATTTGAGGCGGGGCGTGAGCAGATTGGGAAGAATGGGATTGTCAAGGACAAATCAGTACACCTGAAAGTGTTGGAAGATGTTACAGCAATGGCTGTCGAAAATGGCTATTCAGTTAAGGCACTTAGTTTCTCACCAGTTCAAGGTGGTCATGGGAATATCGAATTCCTGGCTCACCTAGAGAAATCTATTCAACCAAGTACGATTGCCAAAGAGGAATTAACAAAAGTAGTTTATCAAGCACACGAGGAATTTAAAAAGGATGAATAAACGAGAACGATTAGAAGTCATTAAAGATTTGGTAGTTCGCTTTCCGATTGATACACAGGAAGAAATTGTTGACCGACTTGAAGCTATGGGTGTTCATGCCACACAGGCAACGGTCTCTCGTGATATTAAGGAATTGGGCATTATTAAGGTACCTGCTAAGGATAAGGGCTATATTTATGGCTTATCAAAGGGTAGTGGGCAAAAGAATAAGACATCAAACCTATTAAAGTATGATTCCATGGGGCAGATGCTAAATTTGGTCTTGGTTCCTGGTAGTACTGCAGTTTTCAAGCGCCAAATTTTGGAGCAGTTCGAAGAATATATTTTTAGTATCATTGCAGATGATGATAGCATTTTAATCATTTTGAAGGACAGTGATATGATGCCTCAAATAGTTCAATCCATTAGAAGTTGGTAGACCATGTTACTAGAGGTTTCGATAAAAAATTTCGCGATTATTGAGCATGTTTCACTGAATTTTGAAACAGGGATGACCATCTTGTCTGGTGAAACAGGTGCTGGGAAGTCCATTATTATTGATGCGATGAATTTGATGCTGGGTGCGCGTGCAACGACAGATGTGATTCGACATGGAGCTCCGAAAGCTGAAATTGAAGGGTTGTTTTCGTTTGAAAATAGCAGAGCAGTGAAGCAGATTTTGACTGACCAAGGGATTGAGGTGGCAGATGAATTGATTATTCGCCGCGAAATCCTTCAAAATGGGCGTTCCGTTAGCCGTGTAAATGGGCAAATGGTAAACCTTTCTGTTTTGAAGCAAATTGGTCAACATTTAGTTGATATCCATGGTCAGCATGACCAAGAAGAACTCATGAAAGCCCAATACCATATTCAACTGCTGGATAGTTTCGGGGATGATGAGTTTTGGAACTTAAAAGAAGACTATCAAACACAATTTGAAGCCTATCGTCAACTGAGAAAGAGAGTTGCTGAGAAGCGTAAGAACGAGGAAGAGCATAAGGCTCGGATTGAAATGCTGGAGTACCAAATTGCCGAAATCGAGGCGGCTAATTTAACAGTGGGTGAAGATAGACAACTTCAACAGGAGAGGGATAAGCTATTGAACCACAAACAGATTGCGGATACCTTGGCTAATTCCTATGCTCTTTTGGATAATGAAGAATTTTCTAGCTTAAATAATCTACGTTCGGCTATGAGCGATTTACAAAGTTTGGAAGAATTTGATCCGGAATATAAATTGCTCTCTACAAGTTTGACGGAAGCCTATTATGTTGTGGAAGATGTGGCAAAACGGTTAAGCGATATTGTTGATGCTTTGGATTTTGATGGCAACCGACTCCTACAACTGGAGAGCCGTCTGGACTTGCTCAACATGATTACCAAAAAATATGGTGGAACAGTTGATGATGTTTTAGCCTATTTTGAAAAAATCACAGAAGAATACAATCTCTTGACGGGAAATACTGTTTCTGATGAAGATCTTGAAAATCACGTCAAGTTATTGGAAAAGGATGTGATTTCCTTGGCCAACCAATTAAGTTCAGCCAGACATGATTTGGCTCAACAATTAGAGTCTGTTATTCGTCAAGAATTGCAGGACCTTTATATGGATAAAGCCCAATTTCAGGTTCGCTTTACGAAAGGGAAGTTTAATAGCGAAGGAAATGAAGCTATAGAATTTTATATTTCTACAAATCCCGGTGAAGATTTTAAACCCCTGGTTAGAGTGGCATCAGGTGGTGAGCTGTCTCGATTGATGTTGGCTATAAAATCAGCCTTTGCTCGAAAAGAAGGCAAAACCTCCATTGTTTTTGATGAGGTTGATACAGGTGTATCCGGTCGTGTGGCCCAGGCTATTGCCCAAAAAATCCATAAAATTGGACAATTTGGCCAAGTGTTGGCTATTTCGCATTTACCACAAGTCATTGCTATTGCTGATTACCAATTCTACATTGAAAAAGTATCGGATGACCATTCTACGGTCTCAAGGGTTCGTTTGCTTAGTCCTGAAGAACGAATTGAAGAAATTGCGAAGATGTTGGCAGGAGACAGGGTAACTGATGCTGCGAGAGAGCAGGCTAAGCAATTACTAAATAAGTAATGGATGGAAAAAATATATTTGAACGTATTCGCTTTTAGAGCAATTCAAATGACTATATTTTTATTTATGTTTTTATTAACATAATAGGGGCTGGATGGGAATTCCAGTCTCTTTTTGGAGAAGGAAGTTATGGATCAGACACAAATTGTACAAAACGTCGCAAAATATGTTGAAGAAAAAATGACAGGAGAAGGTAGTGGTCATGATTGGTGGCACATTGTCCGAGTTCGAAATATGGCTGAGCGAATAGCAGAAGCGGAAGGTGGAAATCTATTTATCTGTCAGATAGCAGCCTTGGTTCATGACTTAGCTGATGATAAATTAGTTGATGATGAAAAACAAGCATTGGAAGCCATTCGTCAGCTACTATCTCATCAAGGTTGTTCCGAGTCTGATATTGAAGCGATTATGGATATTATTCAAAATATGTCCTTTAAAGGTGGACAAGCTCATCAGAGGACCCTTAGTTTAGAAGGTAAGATTGTACAAGATGCTGACCGCTTGGATGCGATAGGTGCAATAGGAATTGCTCGGACAATGGCTTACTCTGGTAATAAAAATCGGGTGATTCATAATCCAAATTTTCAGGTGCGTGAGGATATGACGGTAGAAGAATATCGTTCCACTAATGGCTCTGCTATTACCCATTTTTATGAAAAACTACTGAAGTTAAAAGACTTGATGAATACAGTGACGGGGAAAAAACTAGCTCGAGGCCGCCATGATTTTCTGGAACTGTATTTGCAACAATTTTATCAGGAGTGGGATGGAAAACGTTAACTTGTTGATAGGTTGAGAATGACATTTTGGCGTTATAAAATACAAAAAAATGAATAAAAACGCTTTACAAAGATATAAAAATGTAATAAAATATGTGTAAAAGATACTTGAGTCAATTTTTATCTAAAATGAGATGGAGTTTCATTAGAGGAATCGTAACAAAATGGAGTTTCTTCCTCTTAAAACTGAGCGTGCAAAAGGCAATTATGCCATGAATATAAAACAGATAGAAGGTGAGCTGGATGAAACGATTGGAACTTTTCTGTGTACTTTTATTCGGTATTAGTTTGTTTTTACCATTTTCTAGTGCTTTAGACCTAGAGAATTTTTCAATTGTCCAAATAAATGGTTGGGAGTTTTTTAGCCAATATCCGATTGTGACAATTCTTGCGGTCATTCTATTTTTGTTTCTAACCTTTCAGCTTATCCATTCCAAAATAATCAATTCTTTGTTGACTCTCTTTCTTGGAATGCTTGTTATCTATCTTTACAGTATTCCTTTGGGAGAGATTGCTCAGTTGTCAAAAGAGTTGTTACAACAATTGCCAGTTGGTTATTATGCAAGTGCTTTGCTGGTATTTGTGATGGGATCATTAACGATTCATAAAACATTTTTCCGCTAGATATCTTGTGATTTTTCATGATATGACGACTAAAAACACTCTTTATTCGAGTATTTAGTCGTCATTTTCGTTTCCTCCTAGTTCATTTTTACTACAAGATTTGATATAATAGAAACAATAATTTGATGAGAAATGTAGGAAAAGATTATGTCAACAGTCAAGATTGTAACGGATTCGAGCACCACTATTGAACCGCAACTGGTGGAAGAATTAGGGATTACGGTAGTGCCATTATCTGTCATGATAGACGGAGTTTTGTACTCAGATAGCAATTTGAAAGAAGGTGAATTTCTTAACTTGATGAGAAATTCAAAAAATTTGCCCAAGACCAGTCAGCCACCGGTTGGTTTATTTGCAGAGACATTTTCAAACTTGGCAAAAGATGGTAGTCAGATTATTGCAATTGTTTTGTCACATGCATTATCCGGTACTGTTGAAGCAGCTCGTCAAGGAGGAGTCCTTTCGGGAGTAGATGTGACAGTTGTCGACTCAACGTTTACTGACCAAGCCGCTAAGTTCCAAGTTGTTGAAGCAGCTCGTCTTGCAAAAGAGGGAGCCAGTAAAGAAGAAATTCTTGCAGCTATTGAAAGAGTGCGGACAAAAACGGAGCTCTATATTGGTGTCTCCACTCTTGAAAATTTGGTAAAAGGTGGCAGAATTGGTCGTGTTACAGGACTAATCAGTTCATTGCTTAACATTCGTGTGATTATGGAAATGAAAAACCATCAGCTAGAGCCAGTTGTTAAGGGACGTGGAGCAAAAACGTTTAAAAAATGGCTCGATGAGTTTATCAATAAGATTTCGGATAAGAAAATTGCTGAAATTGGTATTTCCTATGCAGGTGGTCCAGAGTTTGCTAATGAAATGAAAGAAAAATTACAGCCCTACGTTCAAGCCCCCATTTCAGTTTTAGAAACAGGTTCTATCATTCAGACCCATACAGGGGAGGATGCTTGGGCCATTCTAGTGCACTATGAATAATCGAAAAATTATTCAGGCCCTTGTTTTCTTTTTTCTGAGTTTATTACTTTCTATTTTTCTCGCAAATTTGGTAATTCCAAAGGCTAGTTCAAAGTTGACTGCAGAAGATAATACAAAAGTCGAACAACCATCCCTTTACTATCTTGCCTTAGGTGATTCGTTGACAGAAGGAGTTGGTGATACAACTGGTCAGGGAGGTTTTGCTACTTTACTAGCAAACTCATTTACAAATGAGTTAGGTTATCAGGTGACCTACCGAAATTTTGGGATTTCAGGCAATACTAGTAGCCAAATTTACAAGCGAATGAAAGAGGATGCAGATTTAGCAGAAGCATTAAAAGACGCAGATGTGATGACCCTTACCGTTGGTGGCAATGATTTGCGGAAAGTTATATTAAAAAATATTACCAATTTGGATGTCTCAACTTTTGATAAACCAGCAACAGAATATGGGAAACGGCTTGAACAGATTATTCGTCGTGCTCGTGAAAACAATCCCAACCTTCCTATTTATGTTATCGGAATCTATAATCCCTTCTATCTGAATTTTCCGGAACTGACAGATATGCAATTGGTTGTGGATAAATGGAATCAAGAAACAGAATCACGAACTCGGAAATTCTCAGGGGTTTACTTTGTGCCTATCAATGATTTATTGTATAAGGGCTTAGAAGGGGAACAAGGAGTTAGTGTGAATACTTCTAAGATAGCAAATAATTTACTATATGGGGAAGACAGTTTTCACCCTAATAACACGGGATATGAAATTATAATGCAAGCAGTAATGGAGAAAATTCGTGCCACAAAAGAAGAATGGAAAAATAAATAGTTGGAAATGGCTTTTTTTAATCCTACTTGCTATGGTTTTAGGAACAAGTATTGTTGTGATCAGTCGTTTGGAGAGTAAGCGTGAGGATTTAACAAAGTTAGTTCCAACAAATAGTGAAGATGCAAAGGTTGGTCGTTTTGAGACCAATAAGGAGCAGTTAAATGCTACCATTGCTGAGTATTTGAAAGACTATCAAACAGAAACCTTTCAATATAAGGTTTACTTGACAAGTACGTTAGCGATTTTTGAAGGCGATTATCAGCTTCTGGGGATGGATATTCCTTTGTATATCTACTTTTTTCCCAGTCGTTTAGAAGATGGTAGTATTTCTTTAGCCGTTCAAGAAATTTCAGCAGGTACCCTTTCCTTACCAAAAGGGGAAGTGTTAACCTATCTTCAAAAAAATTACAAACTACCAGATATTGTAAAAATAGATGCTGAAAACGCAACAATTCAGATTCAACTGCCAGCCATTGAGAATAAATTTGGACTGTATGGAAAAGTAAACACGATTGATTTATATAATGATCAAATTGTTATTGATATCTATAGAAAAGTGCAAAGATAATAGAAAAAACTTGACCAAATGCACAAAATTCGGTACTATATTAAGGTGAGTAATAACTCGAAAACAATTGGAGGACTTAGCAAATGGCTAATAAACAAGATTTGATTGCAAAAGTTGCAGAAGCAACTTCATTGACTAAAAAAGACTCAGCAGCAGCTGTTGATGCAGTATTCGGAGCAGTAGCTGACTACCTCGCAGCTGGTGAAAAAGTACAATTGATCGGTTTCGGTAACTTTGAAGTTCGTGAGCGCTCAGCACGTAAAGGTCGCAACCCACAAACTGGTAAAGAAATCGAAATCGCAGCTTCAAAAGTTCCAGCATTCAAAGCTGGTAAAGCTCTTAAAGACGCTGTAAAATAATTCAGCTCTAAAAAGCCCGTCATATCAAGCTTTCTAGCTTGTTCGATGGGCTTTTTTCTTGTTTAAGGGGCAAATAAGGGGCAAAACTTTAGTAGTTTT
>NZ_JAIMEP010000037.1 GCF_019794555.1 Streptococcus suis
ATAAGAATACTCCAGAAGGAAAAGATCAAACTGTTGGTGTTGGTGAAACACCAAATGCAACAGATTCAATCAGCAACTTGCCAGAACTTCCAGAAGGAACAGAAGTTGAGTTCAAAGATTCGATCGATACAACGACTCCAGGAGAGAAAGACGGTACAGTTGTAGTAACTTACCCAGATGGCTCAACAGATGAAGTTCCTGTTAAAGTGACTGTTTACATACAGAAAAATGGACCAGGAACAGCGACTCCAGAATTACCAACTCTGAAAATCAGTGAGCTCTTTACGCCAGAATCTAAGGACCAAACAGTCAATGTTGGTGATACGCCAAATGCGGAAGATTCAATCACAAACTTCCCAGATCTACCAGCAGGTACGACTGTAGACTTCAAGGATCCAATTGATACAACAACACCTGGAGAGAAAGATGCGACCGTCATCGTGACCTATCCAGATGGCTCAACCGATGAAGTTTCTGTTAAAGTGACAGTTTACATACAGAAAAATGGACCAGGGACAGCGACTCCAGAATTGCCAACTCTGAAAATCAGTGAGCTCTTTACGCCAGAATCTAAAGATCAAGAAGTCACAGTTGGAAATACGCCAAATGCGGAAGATTCAATCACAAACTTCCCAGATCTACCAGCAGGTACGACTGTAGACTTCAAGGATCCAATTGATACAACAACACCTGGAGAGAAAGATGCGACCATCATCGTGACCTATCCAGATGGCTCAACCGATGAAGTTCCTGTTAAGGTAATAGTTAAAGATCCAACAACTAGGCCAACAGATACCGACAATAAAGTACCTATTTCAAAAGTCCCAGTAGCTGCAGCAACAGCAGAGAAAGCACGAAGTACTCAATCAAAAGTTCTTCCAAATACAGGTCAAGAAACTAATTTAGTAACGGTGGGTGCAGGTATAGGTCTTCTGCTAGCTAGTTTGTCTTGCTTCGGCTTCGCTTCTCGTAAGCGCAAAAAGGAAAGCAATACTATCTAGCTTGATATGATTGTTTCGAAAAGGGGGGGTTGATAAGCTTGAGACCAAGTTTGACAACTGCCTAATCTCTAATAAAAAAGGAATTCCACTAATTTTGGTGGAATTCTTTTTTAGAAACTATGATTTTAAATGATAATTGCCAATTTTTCCTGTGAGAATAATTTCGGATATTTTTCGTAAAATTTGAAGTATTAGGAAACTCTGTTAGTAAGTAGTGCTCAACTAGTTTATAATTGATCAGCTAGCTACAATTGATCTGCCTTGGAAAGAAATATTACTAAGTAGTCAATCAACTTCTTATTTCCATTATGTAATTGAATATATTAAAGAAAGTAATGAGTTTCGATATAGAGTTAGAATAGATGCAATTACTTCGTAAAAATTGAAGTATTTACATTACTTTGTCTTGAAGTACTCTTCAATATCTGCCTGTTCTATGCCAATCATGGGGTCGATGGTTAGTAGGTTGTCTAGAGTCAAAATGTATTCTGTGGGTTGGGGACTTGTTTTTTCTGGCTGGTCTTGGTCAAGAAGGGAGAGTTGTTGGTTGTTTTCTTTGCCTACTTTAACCTGTTCTTTCCTGTCTGGCTGAGTAGGGGGCTGGGTTTGTGTGGTTACCGCTGTTTTGCTTTCGTTGTTTTCGGTCAGGGTTACCTTGCTGTCCTGCTCTGCCATTTCCCCTTGGAAACGTGGGACCAGATAGGTTTTTCGGACGGTTCCGGCGTTTTTGACGGCATAGTCGAAGGCGGAGATTTCGCCCAGGAGGATGAGCTTGCTCTTGGAGCGGGTGATGGCGGTGTAGACCAGATTGCGCTGGAGCATACGGTGGCTGGTGCGCGTGATGGGAAGGATGACGACCTGGAACTCGCTGCCTTGGGACTTGTGGATGGACATGGCATAGGCCAGGGTGATTTTGTACCATTCGTTACGGGGATAGGTGACCTCGCTACCGTCGAAGTTGATGGTAATCTCATCCTGCTTGGAGTCCGTATATTTGGCAGGTAGGAGGTCGGTAATATAGCCCAAGTCGCCATTGAAGACATTGGCTTCGGCGTCGTTGACTAGATGAATGACCCGGTCGCCTTGGCGGAATGCTTGCTCGTTATGGAGGAATTCTAACTCTCCCTCTTCCAGTGGATTGAGCAGGGCCTGGGTCATGGTGTTGAGTTGGTCAATGCCTGCGGCCCCACGGTACATGGGAGCGAGGATTTGGACTTCGTTTGCAGGAATTCCCGACTTGATGGCTGCGCCGACAATGCGCTCAATCAGAGCTGGAATTTGTTCGTTTTGCGCTTCAAAATAGGAGCGGTCAGCCTTTTTCTCACGGAAATCGCTCGGCAAAGCCCCTTGGCGAATCTGGCTGGCTAGGGTAACAATGGTCGAATCATCGGATTGACGATAGATACGTTCCAGAGTGATGCTGGGTAGCTTGTCAATTTTCAAGAGGTCAGCAAGGACCTGACCGGGACTGACGGAAGGTAATTGCTCCGCATCGCCAACAATCAGAACTTGGGTTTGGGAGGAGATGTTCTGGAAGAGCTGGTTTGCCAACCAAGTGTCGACCATAGAAAACTCATCCACGATGATGAAGTCAGCTTCGAGGTAATCATCTCGGTAGGATTCTTCCTGTCCTTCTACCAGACCGAGGTGGCGGTGGATGGTGGCGGAAGGCAGACCTGTCAATTCATTCATCCGTCGGGCTGCTCGTCCAGTTGGAGCGGCTAGGAGGACTGGGCATTCTTCTCGGTTGCGAGTCAGGTCAATCTTATGCAAGATGGCATAGACCGCGATAATACCGTTGATAACCGTTGTTTTTCCAGTCCCTGGTCCGCCTGTCAGAATGAAAAGCGGATTGGTAATGGCTTGGACGATGGCTTCTTTTTGAATGTCATCGTAGGTCAGGGAAGACATAGTTTCCAGCTCTGCTATGGCAGCCTCAACGTCTGCGCGTGGGAAGGGTTTGAAACTATTTTTTTCCATCAGACGGGTCAGGTTTTTATGGATACCATGTTCGGCAAAGTAGAGGCTGTTGTCAAAAATCTTTGTGCCTTCTTGCTGCACCTTGTCGTCTGCAATCAGTCCCGTCAATTCTTTGGCAACAGCAGCGGGGTCCAGCTCTGTATGGCGGGATTTTTCCAGCAGTTCAAGGGTTGCTTCCAGCAAGTCTCTGGCCTCCACATAGGTATCGCCTGTTTCCATGGAGCGATGAATGAGGCTAAAGAGCATACCAGCCCGAAAGCGTTGGGGGGAATCACTGGCAATTCCCAGGTTTTCCGCAATCCTATCGGCAATGGTAAAGCCGAGCCCCTGGACATCTTCGACCAGTTGATAGGGATTTTCTTCAATAATCTGAAGTGTTTTTTCCTTATACTGGTCTTGGATTTGAAAGGCCAATTTATTGGGAATGCCATACTCGGCTAGTTTTGCCAAGATCAACTCGGTTCCATAATTGAGGCGGAGTTTCTCCACAAATGCCTGCATGTTCTTGCTGGATAGGCCTGTGATTTGGGTTAGTTTTTCAGGTTCAGCTAAAATCTTATCAATGGTATCTTCGCCATAGAGCTCAACGATTTTTTCAGCTGTTTTGCGTCCAATTCCCTTGAAATGTTCGCTGGAGAAGTACTTGACCAGACCAGCTGAGGTAGGCTTGCTGCGTTCGTAACGGGAAATTTGCAGCTGCTGACCATACTTGGGATGGGTGACCAGATTGCCATAGAAACGATAGTCTTCTCCGTCAATGACATCGGCAATCGTTCCGGTCACAATAATTTCGTAGTCATCATAGTCTGCGTCTGTCTCCTCGATTTCAAGGAGAAGGATTTTATAAAAATTACTAGGATTTTCAAAAATAATCCGGTCAATAGTGCCGGTAAAATACACTTCGTTCATAGAGTTTATTTCCAATAATAATGAAAAGGGAGTGGGAAAGAACTCGCATAGACCAAAAAGAGTTCCCCTCACTTCCAAATATGCAAGTTCGGGCTAAAATAGTCCACTGGACTATTTTACTCCCAACCCGCACAGCTCCAACAGTCAGAGTAGTGACTGTTGGAGGTTGGAAATGAAGCGAACCCGTTCGCATCAGCCATATAGGTCAGATTTTGAGTGTAAAACACGAATTGCTGAGATTTGCTTCGCAAATCTTATCTCCAACCTTTAACAGTCCACTGGACTGTTAAACCCAATCAACCACTGCGCTGGGATGTTGACACGAACTCTGAGAAGTGGTACTGTGCTTTTTGCTCCAAACTTGTTTGTATTAATCAACAGTCCCAATACGGTTGAGAGGCCACATGCGAAAGACAACTTCTCCTTTGATGTTTTCACGGGAAAATGTTCCTACACTACGACTATCTAGTGAGACAAGGCGGTCATCTCCCATCAGGTAGTATTGTCCTTCTGGGACCGTTATGGTGAAATCCACGTAACCATTGGCATTCTGTGTAAAGGCCTCAGCAGATTGCGCAACGGCCTGGAATTTTTTATTGTAAGAATAGACTGTTTGAAGCTTATCTTCTTTAAAAGCAGCTAAATATTCTGCTAAATACGGCTCATCTACTTGTTCGTCGTTTACATATAGAACATCGTTTTCATAGCGAATGGTATCTCCAGGCATACCGATTACACGTTTGACAATTAATTTTTCGTCACCATTACTATCTGTCTCGCTAGCAACAACAATATCGAAACGGTCGATTGATGTTGTTTTCAGCATAATCAATTTTTCTTGGTGTTGAAGCGTCGGGTCCATGGAATGCCCGTCAACTGAAACTGGATTCCAGATATAATATCGACTGGCGAACACAGCTACGATAAATAAGATAAAGAATCCCCATTCGGCAATGAATTTCATGAATGGAGAACGATTGGTACCTTTTTTAATTCCCATGAATTTATTTTCCTTATTTCAATAATTTTTGTGCTTTTTGCGTATTGGCAAAGTGGAGTTTGGCAGTTTGGTTGAGCCCTGCCATGCCATGTCGTTTCAAGATACGGGCGGCAACATGATCTGATTTACTGCCCGCACCAGACGGTAGTTGCATCCCAACTAGTTGACCAAGCTGGACAAGATTTTCTAAAAACATAGCTCTAGCAATAATAGAAGATACTGCCACAGCCAGATACTTACCCTCTGCCTTTTCTTCTAGAGTGACGGGGTTGGCAAATTGATTGGCTTCCTTCTTCAAGTACTTTTGATAATTTTGACTGGAAGTAAAAGCGTCAATGACAATCTTCTCAGGCTTCATTCCCTTTTGTAAGAGTAGGAAGATTGCTTGATTGTGCAGGGCAACTTTGACAGATACTGCATTATAGCCTTGCTCGATGACTTCGTTGTATTTTTTTGGTGACAATAGCAGAGCTTGGTGGGGGATTTTCTCTTTTAAGAGAGGGGCGATTTGGCAGATTTTTTGGTCTGTCATTTTCTTGGAATCATCCACACCAAGCGACTTGAGAAAGGCATGGTCTTCTGGGCGGACAAAACTTGCAACGACTGCCAAACCTCCAAAATAAGACCCGTTTCCAACCTCATCTGTCCCAATCATGGGCAGGTTTTGACCAGGTATGGTCGTCTGTCCAGACTTTTCTGGCTCATAGCCCCAGAGCCCTGCTTCCTGCTCTGCCATTTCCCCCTGAAAAACGACTTTTCCAGAAGTGTAGATGGACAGGCTGGCACCGGTCAGTTTGAAAAATGCTTCTATGTAAGGATTTTTACTGGCCTGCCGATAGCGGTCATAGTGAGCCATCATGGCTTGTTTTTGCTGGGCAGATGCCTTTAGTACAACGGTATTCATGTTCTTATTGTAACATAAATGCTAGTTAGAGTGTGCAGAAAAAGGTAGAATTTACTATAATGGGAAAAGAAAGAGAGGATATATAATGACTGAAAAAATGCAGTATAAATGGGCGACTCTGGGAACAGGTGTCATTGCCAACGAATTGGTTCAGGCCTTGCAGGCTATGGGAGGAAATCTTTATTCGGTGGCTAACCGTACCTATGAAAAGGGTGTGGAATTTGCGCAAAAATATGGCATCGAGAAAGTTTACCAGGAAATCGATGATGTGTTTGAGGATCCTGAAGTAGACATTATCTATATTTCTACACCGCACAATACCCATATCAATTATTTGAGAAAGGCCTTGAAGGCTGGAAAGCATGTCCTCTGTGAAAAGTCTATCACGCTTAATTCAGAAGAATTAGCAGAAGCCATTCAACTGGCAGAAGAAAATCAGGTTATCCTGGCAGAAGCCATGACCATTTTCCACATGCCAATCTATCGTCAGTTGAGCGAAGTTGTTGCGAGTGGCAAACTTGGTGAGTTGAAGATGATTCAGATGAACTTTGGCAGCTACAAGGAATACGACATGACCAACCGCTTTTTCAATAAAAACTTGGCAGGCGGTGCCCTCTTGGATATTGGTGTCTACGCTCTGTCATTTGTCCGTTGGTTTATGACTGAAAAGCCAAATCAAGTCCTATCTCAGGTCAAATTAGCTCCGACAGGTGTGGACGAACAGGTAGGGATTTTGCTCAGCAATGATGCAGGAGAAATGGCGACCATCGCCCTGACCCTCCATGCCAAACAGCCAAAACGGGGTACTATTGCATACGATAAAGGCTACATCGAGCTTTACGAGTATCCTCGTGGTCAGAAGGCGGTCATTACCTATACTGAAGACGGTAGTCAAGAGGTAATCGAAGCGGGCGAGACAGCCAAGGCTCTTTCTTATGAAGTGGCGGATATGGAAAAAGCTGTCGCAGGCATCGAAAACACCATGCACCTAGCCTACACCCAAGATGTCATGGAGATCATGACCCAACTCCGCAAAGAATGGGGCTTGGTTTATCCTGAAGAAATGTAGGGTTTTGACTAATCCGAAAATAGAAATGAGAGTGAGCTAGTAGCCAATTATTGGGTTATTACCTTACTCTTATTTTTTACTTATACTCTTCGAAAATCCAGACGTTGTTGACTTGATTTGGTAAACGTTAGTTCTACCTGCATCTGCGTCTCCGAATCTGTTTTTGATTTTCATTGAGTATTATCTAATAATATGACAGTCAGATGACATTTATATTGATTGTGTGACAGAAAAGTCCTAAGATTACATAGTGGAGACAGTTTATTTAAAAGAACGGTTGAAGGCTTGTTTTTCAGATTTAATTTAGGTAAGATAGAACCATCTCAAAAATAAAGAAGGAATAAGATTATGAAACGTAAGAGAACAAATAAACCACAACATATGCGTCGCAAGAGAAAAACACCTGTTTTAAATGCCAATAAAAAGGTATTATTTACCTCTACTTTGGCTCTATCCTTATTTGCTACTGGGCTTACGGCTCCAGCGGTTCTTGCGTTAGATTGGACTCCGCGTAGTGTTAGTGAGATTAGCCAAGAAATCGAAGATAGAGGTGGAAAACTAACCTATACTGTGAAATATGGTGATACTTTAAGTGCAATTGCAGAGGCGATGAATATTGATTTGGATATTTTAGCTCAGGTTAACCAAATTGCAGATGTGAATTTGATTTTCCCTGACGCAGTTTTGACTACTACGGTTGATCAAAATCATCAAGTAACGCAAATTGAAATTCAAGCACCTGTACAAGAAGAAACCGCTGAAAATACTGTGCAAGCAACAGTCGATATTGCGGCTAATGAAATTACAGTAGATGATACAGTTATTCCACTTGAATCGACAGAGACACCTGCATCAACGACTCTAGAAGAGGAGGCAGCCCCAGCTGAAACCTCAGTCGAGGAAACTCCAGTGGTTGAAGTTCCGGCTGAAAACTTAGTTGAGGAAACACCAGTAGTCGAGGTTCCAATTGAAACCTCAGTTGAGGAAACTCCAGTAGTTGAAGTTCCAGCTGAAACCTCAGTTGAGGAAAGACCAGTAGTCGAAGTTCCAGTTGAAACCTCAGTTGAGGAAAGACCAGTAGTCGAAGTTCCAGCAGAAATCCCAGTAGAGGCAGCACCGGTCGCAGAGACTCCGGCAGCAGAGGTGAACATAGTAGAGGCAGCCCCTGTACCTACTACACCAGCCGCGTCAACCGCAACAACAGTTACTACGGTTTCAACAACTTCATCAAGTACTAGTTCATATGATGTTGGACTCCAACCTCAGGTTGCAGCATTTCGAGCTGAAGTAGCTAATGCCTTCGGTATTACTTCTTTCTCAGGTTACCGTCCTGGTGATTCTGGCGACCATGGTAAGGGATTGGCAATTGACTTCATGGTACCACAAAGTTCAGCACTTGGGGATCAAGTAGCAGAATATGCTATTGCCAATATGGGTGCGAAAAATATTTCCTATATTATCTGGAAACAACGTTTTTATGCTCCATATGCAAGTATTTATGGACCTGCATATACTTGGAACTTGATGCCAGACCGTGGAAGCATAACGGAAAACCACTACGACCACGTCCACGTGTCGTTTAATTAAGATTATAAAAAAAGTCTGGGACAAAACTCCTAGATTGAATATAAAAAGCGAACAAAACTAGTTCTCTAACTCAGAGATTTCAAGTTTGTTCGCTTTTTTTATCTCACCCATCAACTTGAAGATTTGATAGTAATGAATTGGGAATAATAAAAATTTTTAAGTCCCAACCACTTTTTGGGATTGTGACTTGAGGAACCTCATATAGGGTTATCTCCAAAACTTGACATAACCTTTCTTTTCATCCATGTTAAAGGCGATGATATTGTGGAGCAGGTCCCAGTTGATTTCTTGGTCTTCCTTGATTTTGAAGAGGTTGGAGGTTGCCTCATAGCCCGCTTCCATAATGTCCTGGGCAAAGGTTTCCATAGTGACCGTTTCAGGTGCGATGGAAATATGAGACTTGGCAGCAGAGAAACCAATGATGAAGGTTCCATCCATAATAAACATGGGCTGGTTCCATTTGATTTCTGTGGTTAGTGTTGGAAATTCCTGCTGGATTTGAGTGAAGATTGTTGCCAGTTTATCCTTTAGGACAGGATTCTTTACCTTGTTCAAAAATTCTTGGAGCATGTTTTTTCCTTTTCTTTTTTGTTTCATTGTATCACAAAAGAGGAGCTCGCTCCTCTTTTCATAATTAGTTGACCAAAATCGCTAATGCCTGATAAGGTTTCAATGAAAGCTTTTTGCTGAGTTTACTTTCAGAGTAATTGCTTATCAGGACTTGTCCCTGAGCATATTCATCAGTAAGATTTATATTAACTTCTTCTGCGAAGAAATTATTTAGGACAAGTAATTTTTCGCCGTTTCGCAAACGCTCAAAGGCATAAACCTTATCGCTTTCTTGATAGGCGGCTCGATAATCACCTTCAGAAATGATAGGGAGTTTTTTTCGTAGTCGAATCAATTCTTGATAGAATGTGAAGATTGGGCCTGTTTTTTCCTGCTCAACGTTAATTGTTGGGAAAGATTTTCCGGCCTTTAGCCAAGGGGTGCCTGTTGAGAAGCCTGCATTGTCAGAAGCATCCCACTGCATCGGGGTGCGGGAATTGTCACGCGATTTTGCTTGAATTATCTTAAAGGCTTGTTCGGTGCTATTTCCTTGATCTAATAGCATTTGGTAGGCATTGATAGACTCCACGTCCACATAGTCATCCATACTGTCGTAGTCTGGGTCAATCATACCGATTTCCTCGCCCATGTAAATGTAAGGCGTGCCACGTGAAAGGTGAATAGAAGCTGCCAGCATGGTCGCTCCTTCGTTTCTGAAATTCTCCACATCTACAAAGCGATTGAGGGCGCGTGGTTGATCATGATTGTTATAGAAAAGAGCATTCCAACCATTTCCGAAAGACATTTCCTCTCCCCATGTGTGGAAGAGTCGTTTGAGTTCCTCAAAGTCAAAGTCCATAATGGTCCACTTTTGACCATCCTTGTAATCGACTTTCAGGTGGTGGAAGTTGAAGGCCATAGATAATTCTTCACGTTCTGGCGCTGTATAGAGGATACAATTTTCAATGGTTGTCGCTGACATTTCCCCGACAGTCATAAATCCTTCTTCACTACCAAAGGTGGCATTGTTCATCATCTTGAGGTAGTCGTGGGTGATAGGACGGTCTGTATAGGCGGGTTTACCGTCATTAATAGGGCAATCCTCCAAGACTTCGTCCTTACCAATCAGGTTAATGACATCGAAGCGGAAGCCCTTGACACCCTTGTCTTTCCAGAAGTTGACCACCTTGAAGAGTTCTTCGCGGACATGAGGGTTTCGCCAATTGAGGTCGGCTTGGGTCACGTCAAAGAGATGGAGGTAGTATTTTCCAGTATCTCCAAAAGGAGCCCAGGCGTTGCCGCCAAACTTAGACACCCAGTCAGTTGGCTGATCACGCAGGATAAAGAAATCCTGGTAGTGTTTGTCACCAGCTAGGGCTTTTTGGAACCATTCGTGGTCTGTCGAGCAGTGGTTGAGGACCATGTCTAGCATGAATTCAATACCCAGCTCTTTACCGACGGTCACCATTTCTTCAAAGTCAGCCATGGTGCCAAAATCAGGATTGACAGCTGTATAGTCTGAAATGTCATAGCCGTTGTCCCGTTGTGGACTTGGATAGAAAGGATTGAGCCAAATCATGTCAATACCGAGTTCTCTCAGATAAGGAAGTTTTTCAATAACTCCCCGCAAATCTCCAACTCCATTTCCGGTTGTGTCCTTGTAAGATTTTGGGTAGATTTGATAAACTACTTTACGCTTGTCTATTGTCATTTCGCTCTCTCTTTCTTGTTTTTCTTGGTTGATAAGCAATGATAGGAGGTGCAAGCTATCTTGCGCCCTCCTAGAACATTAATTCTTTGTAATTGTCAAAATGGTCTCGCCTTGTGTGATTGTACGAGGAAGATTTCCGATAACTTGAGTGTCAAAATCAGTTTGATTTGTCACAATGATAGGTGTTTCAGCAACAAGACCAGCAGCCTTGATGACTGCGATGTCGAAATCAATTAGAAGGTCGCCAGCTTTTACTTTGTCACCTTGTTTGACATGGGCTGTAAAGCCTTTTCCTTCTAAACCAACAGTATCCATACCGATGTGCATCAGCAGTTCAATACCAGTTGAAGTTGTAATACCAATCGCGTGGAAGGTTGGGAAGAGTACAGAGACCTCCCCGTCTACAGGAGCGAAAAGCTTGCCTTCACTCGGGTCAATAACAATTCCTTTTCCCATCACACCAGATGAAAATACTGGATCAGTAGCTTGTGACAAGTCTTTTGCTTCACCAGTTAGCGGACTAATAAGCTGGATTGGTGTGTCAGCAACAGTCGAAGGAGTAGAAGCAACTTCTTGTGCAGCTTGCAGTTTTTCGTCTTCTGCTTTTGTTAAAATACCTGCTTTGCGGAAGAAGAGAGTTAATACAAATGGTACTGCAATTGCCACAGCCATTGCAAAAGTAAATGGTAACCAGTAAGGACCTTGGATTGAAAGGATGCCAGGAAGTCCCCCAACACCAATTGCGTTTGCTTGGACATTGAAAGTAACTGAAACTAGAGCCGCAAGACCGGAACCAATCATACCAGCGACAAATGGATATACATATTTAACGTTTACACCAAAGAGAGCAGGTTCGGTTACACCGAGGTAGGCAGAAATAGTTGCTGGTAGAGAAATCTCTGCTTCACGTTCATTTTTACGATTTCTCCAATAGTAAGCGAGAACCGCAGAACCTTGTGCAATGTTTGAAAGAGCAATCATTGGCCAAAGACCAGTACCGCCAGTATCAGCTACCAGTTGAGTATCGATTGCATTCGTCATGTGGTGGAGTCCAGTGATAACCAATGGAGCATAAAGAGTACCAAAAATTAAACCGAAGAGCCATTTTACAGGACCAGTCAATCCAGCTAAAACAATTGTTGAAATCCATTGACCAATTGTCCAGCCAATTGGTCCTAGGACAGTATGTGCTAGAATAATTGCAGGAATGAGAGAAAGGAACGGCACAAGAATCATAGATACAACTTCTGGAATGCGTTTACGCCAGAAAATTTCTAGATAAGAGAGTGATAGACCTGCAAGTAAGGCTGGAATAACTTGAGCTTGGTAACCGATACGATTGATCGTGAAACTACCAAAATTCCATACCCAATCACTAGCAATAGTTGCTGCATCTGTACTTGGTACAGCGTAAGCATTTAGTAATTGAGGAGAAACCAAACAGATACCAAGTACAATACCGAGAATTTGAGTTGTTCCCATTTTACGAGAAACAGACCAAGTAATTCCTACAGGTAAGAAGTGGAAGATTGCTTCACCAGGTAACCATAAGAAATGATTGACACCACTCCAAAATTGAGAAACATCTACAATCGTATTATAACGTGGAGAACCGTCAGGCATGAATTGCTTGACTCCATCAATAACTTGTTGGCCCAACCATTCCATCTGAACGCCTTCTAAAAGGTTACGGAAACCAAGGATAAGACCGCCTACGATAATAGCTGGAATAATCGGTGTGAAAATTTCAGCTAACATGGTCATGACACGCTGAATGGCATTTTGATTGCTTTTAGCCGCTGATTTAGCCGCTTCTTTAGATACGCCTTCAATACCAGATACGGCGGTGAAATCGTTATAGAAAACCGGCACATCGTTGCCAATGATCACTTGGAATTGACCTGCGTTTGTAAATGTACCTTTTACAGTCGGAATGCTCTCAATTGTTTTAACATCTGCTTTGCTTTCATCAGCTAAAACAAAACGCATACGAGTTGCACAGTGTGTCACCGCGGTCACATTCTCTTTTCCGCCAATGGCTTTCAAGAGTTCTTGGGCTTCATGTTGATATTTTCCCATTATTTTTCCTCCTCGGCAGCGCTAATGGCTGCCAAATTATTTTATTGACATATAAATGATGGAAAACAACATCTATATGATTTTGATATTTGTACGGACAAATATCTCTGTGTGTGTTATTGTATACGATTTCATAAAAAATGCAAGCGTTTTTACTCGTTTTTTAAAAAAATCTGTTATAATATTCTAGTTGTATGATGTAAAACAGACTAATATAGGAGTATCTCATGAAAAAATATCAAGAAATTTACAATGACTTGAAAGAAAAAATACGAACAAATGTCTACCCTGCTGAAACATCTTTACCAACTGAACAACAACTACAAGAGATGTATAATGTTAGCCGTGACACTGTTCGAAAAGCATTGGCTATTTTAACGGAACGGGGGATGATTCAAAAGGTTCAAGGAAGAGGTTCGCTTGTTTTGAAACAAGAATTACTGAATTTTCCTGTATCTGGGCTCACTTCATATCAAGAACTATCGGATGCCTTGCAGTTGAAGTCAGTGACAGAAGTTATTGATTTAGAATTGGTCACTGTCAATAGTAATTTATCTCAATTAACTGGATTTGAACCATTTAGCAAAGTATGGAAAATTGTACGTACACGTTCAATAGACGGAAAAGTATCTGTTGTCGATACTGATTATTTATCTGCTGCGATTGTGCATTTTATGGATAAAGAGACAGCTAAGGGGTCGATTTATGATTACTTGGAAAATACTTTAGAACTGGACATTGCTTACGCTCAGAAAGAAATTACAGTTGAACCAACAAGTTGGGAAGAACGTGAATTGATGCAAACTCAAGATGATTATCTTGTTCTGATAAAATCCAGAGTATATTTAAGTGATACGCAACAATTTCAATATACAGAAAGTAAGCATAAAATCGATAAATTCCGTTTTGTTGACTTTGCTCGTCGAAAACGCTCACTCTAATATGACATTCGCAAAATTCCTCATTTTAGGATATAATAATCATTGAGGTGTAATATGGCAAATTTAAATCGATATAAATTTACTTTTGGTGAGAAACAGCTAACGTTAACAACCGAACATGATAACCTTTTTATGGAGGAAATCGAGCGAGTTGTTCAAGAAAAATATCAAGCGATAAAAGAAAAGATGCCGACTGCGGACCCTGAAACCCTCGCGCTTTTGTTGGCAATCAATGCTCTATCCGTTCAACTAACGCGCGAGATGGTATTTGAACAAAAGGAACAAGAACTTGCAAGCGTCAAAGAAAAGGTCTTGAAAAAGAATGTGACCTTGATTGACTTAGATGAGCTTGAGGACAAGGTATGATTTCATTAGCAATTATTCTCATTTTGGCATGGAGTTTCTACATTGGCTACAGTCGTGGTCTAGTTCTACAGACCTTTTATAGCATGGGAAGTATTATTGCTCTGGTGGTTGCAACGGCTACTTATAAAAAATTGGCATCCTTCCTTTATCTCTGGGTGCCATTTGCCAATGCTACTCAGGGGAGCTCCAACTATTATTTTGATGAGAAATATCTCTTTGACCTAGATATGGTATTTTATGCGGGATTGGCCTTTCTTTTGATATACGTCTTGGTTTATGCTATTGTGCGTTTCATAGGAATATTTGTCCATCTATTAGAGGCTTTTAATCCTGATACAAAAACGACCAATCTCATAAGCGGCGCCTTGGCTGTCTTGGTGACTTTTATTTCTCTTCAGATTGTCATGGTCTTGCTATCAACTATTCCGTTAGCGATGATTCAAGATAAATTGCACAGTAGTTTTCTTGCCAACATCATGATTCAGTACACACCATTCACTAGTAGCTTTTTAAAATCTCTCTGGTTGAGTAATATAGCAGGGTAAGGGAGACCTTATCCTTTTTATCGTCATTTATAATACTCTTCGAAAATCAAAATCAGACATTGTTGACTTGATTTGATGAGTGGGAGTGGGAAAGAACTCGAGCAGTCTAAAAGAGTTCGTCAACAATTTTTCGTTTTAAGTTGTTGAGCTGAAACAGTCTATCCCCAGACTGTTTCACTCCCACCCCCGCACAGTTGATTAGGTCGGATTTGGAGTGTGAAACACGAACAAATCTGCCAATCAACCACTGCGCTGAGATGTTGACACGAATTCTGAGAAGCGAGGATGGACTTTCTGCCCAGCCTCAGCCTGCTCCCTTGAAATATAAAAGGAACAGAGTTCTATCTACATCAGAGCGAAACGAACTACGTTCGCCTATTTCCAACCTCTAAAGGTTCCCCCTAACCCTTGGAGCAAGTCTGATTTTGATTTTCATTGAGTATTAGTTGACTGTTATAACTTTAATGTAAGAGATTGGGAAAGACTATATTTTTATCTTTTATTGTTTTGATAATGAGATAAAGCTAAGGAAAAGACTAAGTAGGAATATATGAATAATAAAATTATTGAAACCCTTGAATTTCACAAGGTAAGACAAAAAATTGAGCCCTATCTCTTGACGGAACAGGGCTTTGAAGAATTACGACAGTTGGAGCCCATGGTGGAAGTCCACCGTATCCAACAGGCCTTCGACGAGTTGACAGACATAGCGCAGATTTTTGTGGAAAATCCCTATTTCAGTCTGGCTGCTACTAGTGACATCGGTCCAGCCATGCGTCGTTTGGAATTGGATACAGACCTCAATATCGCTGAATTATTAGCTGTTAAAAAGGTCTTGGAAGTTTCTAAATCTCTCTTGGATTTTTATGGAAATCTGGAAAATGTCAGTCTTAGCCAGTTGGATAAACTCTTTGAGAAGATTGAGCTTTTTCCACATTTACAGGGCTCCCTCCAGTCCATCAATGATGCTGGTTTTGTAGAGGATTTTGCCTCAGAAAAGCTGGCTCGTATTAGAAGAAAAATCCGTGAAGCTGAAGATCAAGTTCGTCAGGTCATGCAAGATATTTTGAAGACCAAGGGCGACATGCTGTCCGATAGCATTTTGGCAAGCCGTAATGGACGCAATGTCCTTCCTGTTAAAAATACCTATCGCAATAAAATTGCAGGGGTTGTCCATGATATTTCTGCTTCGGGTTCGACCGTTTATATTGAGCCGCGGGCAGTGGTGACCTTGAACGAAGAAATCAGTCACCTACGTGCAGAAGAACGCCATGAGCTCAACCGTATCTTGCAGGAATTGTCGGATATGCTCCGTCCGCATAGTGGCGTGATTCGTAACAATGCCTGGCTTATCGGGCATATTGATTTCGTCCGTGCTAAGCATCTCTTTGCGCGTGATCATCAAGCAGTTGTACCCAAACTATCTGAGAAGCAGGATATTGCCCTTCTCAACGTTCGGCATCCGCTTATTGCTAAGCCTGTACCAAATGACCTTTATTTCGGTAGTCAGTTGACGGCTATCGTGATAACAGGTCCCAACACAGGTGGTAAGACCATCATGCTTAAGACCTTGGGTTTGACCCATCTGATGGCTCAGTCTGGTTTGCCTATCTTGGCTGATAAGGGCAGTCGGGTAGCTATCTTCAAAGAAATTTTTGCGGATATTGGTGATGAACAGTCGATTGAGCAGAGTTTATCAACCTTCTCCAGTCACATGACCCACACGGTGCAGATTTTAGCGGAGGCGGATCAAGATTCTCTCATTCTATTTGACGAGTTGGGAGCTGGGACCGATCCGCAGGAGGGTGCGTCTTTGGCAATGGCTATTTTGGATGACCTTCGTCTGCGGGGGATCAAGACCATGGCGACCACCCACTACCCTGAGCTTAAGGCCTACGGGATAGAAACCTCTGGTATTGAAAATGCCAGCATGGAGTTTGATACCAATAGCCTACGGCCAACTTATAAGTTTATGCAGGGTGTTCCTGGTCGCTCCAATGCCTTTGAAATTGCTCGCCGTCTAGGTCTGTCTGATATTATTATCCAGTCAGCCCAGTCTTGGACCGATACAGATAGTGATGTGAATCGCATTATCGAGAAATTGGAAAGCCAAACGGTTGAAAGCCGTCGTCGCCTAGACAAGATTCGTGATGTGGAGCAAGAAAATTATAAGATGAACCGAGCCCTCCGCAAGCTCTATGACGAACTCAATCGTGAGCGGGAAAATGAGCTCAACAAGGCACGCTTGGAAGCCAAGGAAATTGTAGATACGGCATTGGCAGAAAGCGAGGATATTCTCAAAAATCTCCATGCTGCAGCCAGTCTTAAGCCTCACCAGATTATCGAAGCCAAGGCAGAGCTGAAAAAGTTGGCGCCTGAAGTGGTGGATCTGTCTAAAAACAAGGTTCTGAAGAAAGCTAAAATTCAGCGGGAAGCCAGGGTGGGCGATGATATTATCGTTACGGCTTATGGACAACGTGGGACCCTGACCAATCAGCTTAAAGATGGACGTTGGGAAGCTCAGGTTGGTTTGATTAAGATGACCTTGGCCAAAGATGAGTTTGAGTTAGTCAAGGCGGAAAAGGCAGAGCAGCCTAAGAAACGCCAGGTTCACACAGTCAAACGTGCCAATGTACGAGGACCAAAAGCCCGCTTAGATCTCCGTGGTAAACGCTACGAAGAGGCTATGATGGAACTGGATGAATTTATCGATCAGGCCCTACTCAATAATCTAGCCCAAGTCGATATTGTCCACGGTATTGGTACTGGAGTTATCCGAGAAGGGGTGACCAAGTACCTCCGCCGTAACAAGCAGGTCAAGGAGTTCGGCTATGCCCCACAAAATGCAGGTGGATCAGGCTGTACTATTGTGACCTTTAAGTAAAAAAGTAAAGCACTTGCAGGTCGCAGGTGCTTTTGAATACAGTTGTAAAACTCAAAAAAAATAGTAGAATAGAGTGTGGAGGTATCTATGATTATCAGAGACTACAAAACCAGTGATGAGAAGGGCTGGGTCTATTGCAAGGCACTCAGCTATCTCTTTTCCCCATTTTTTGATGACAGAGAGACGGAAAAGCCAGCCCTGCTGACAGATATTTACGACAAGCGGATTGAACTGGTGGCTGAAAGCGACGGACAGATTGTCGGATTGATTGACATTGATATTTACAGTCAGGAAAACAGCCAGACCTACCTCTATGCTCCAAGTAAGCGAACAGCTTATTTTACTAACCTAGCAGTCCACCCTGATTTTCAAGGGCAGGGCATTGCCCAGGCACTTTTTGAAAAAGCAGAGCAGGAGTTGAGAGAGCAGGGTGTAGAGAAACTAGCCATCTTTACCAGAGAAGGAAATGTAGCCAATCATTTGTATCAAAAATGGGGAGGACAGTTAGTTTGCTTGGACTATCTAGTCGTCGGAGCACCCAAGGACGTTCCTACCTTCCGTTTTGGTGTCGATTTAGAACGCGGTCGCTTGAGCTTTTCAGATGAAGCAGGGCAGCCGATTCCTTATTATTTAAGAGAAGGTGTCTATATCGTTGGTGAAGAAACCGACTTGGATCTCTTTGACATAGAAGATTTCTATCAAGAATTAACCTATGTGGTGGATTTAACAGAAAAAAGTTGAAATATTTTCAACTTTTTTTGTAAAGTACGACGGGCATGTCGTACATCTGAGGTGAAAGTCCTCCGTGGGCACCCGCTACCGGTGAACCCAATAGCGACTCCCAAGCCTGACTATCGTGAGGTAGCGGGGAGAGGAAGGGA
>NZ_JAIMEP010000038.1 GCF_019794555.1 Streptococcus suis
TCAGTTTCTGCGTCAGCATCGGTATCTGAGTCAGTAAGTGCATCAGCATCAGCGTCTGAATCAACATCAGTTTCTGCGTCAGTATCTGAATCAACATCAGTATCAGCATCAGTATCTGAGTCAGTATCAGCGTCAGCATCTGAATCAACATCAGTATCAGCGTCAGTATCTGCATCAGCGTCAGCATCAGTATCTGAATCAGCATCAGTCTCTGCATCTGCATCAGCGTCAGCATCAGTATCAGCATCTGAATCAGCAAGTGCATCAGCGTCAGCATTAGTATCAGCGTCAGTTTCTGCATCAGCATCATTATCTGAGTCAGTAAGTGCATCAGCATCTGAATCAACATCAGTTTCTGCGTCAGTCTCTGAATCAGTATCAGCATCTGAGTCAGTATCAGCGTCTGAATCAGCATCATCATCTGAATCAATTTCCGAGTCAAGTGTTGAAATTCACTCTAATGGTCCAGGTTTAGTAAATCCACCACTACCTCAAATAGATATCGAATCTGTTTCAGAATCTATTAGCCAGTCTTTATCTATTTCCGATTCCGTCTCAGCATCAGTATCAGCGTCAACATCTGAGTCAGCATCAGTATCTGAATCAGTATCAATATCTGAGTCAGTCTCAGCATCAGCGTCTGAGTCAGTATCATCATCTGAGTCAGTAAGTATCTCAGTATCTGAGTCAGTAAGTATCTCAGTATCTGAGTCAGTAAGTATGTCAGTGTCAGCCTCGGCAGCACCATCAGAGTCAATGAGTACTTCTGAATCAACTTTTGAATCGGAATCAATGTCAGTACCTGCAGCAGCTATGGCTCAAACGGCTAAATTATCTGCACTTCCAAATACTGGTGACGATAGTAACTATATTGGCCTGCTATCTGGTTTGACTCTTCTCTTTGGAACAGGACTATTTTCAAGAAGAAAACGTCGTGATGAGGATAAAGATTAAGACTCATCAGGTGCTATCTGAATCAAAAGTATTATGGTAGAACGGAAAAATATCTAGAAACTCACTCGGTCATAACGATATACTAGTAAAAACGTAAGTCCATAGGACTTACGTTTTTATGGGTATGGCTGGTGTGTCGTATATCAAAAGTGAAAGTTGCATTTTGGCACCCTCTATGGAGAACTCAATTGTGACTTCAAAAGATAATCAGATGAAGTTTTTGTAATGAGAATAGGGCGAAGGGTAGACCAAATAATTGATTATAAGTTTCACTTAGCTTGGAAGTGACGGCACTCCTAAAATGTATATAGAACGAGGTACTTAGAAATATATGATGGCACAAGTGAAACGGAATCTTAAACAGGTAGATGTGGGAAAATGAAGAGTTCACTCTAATGATTAGTCGCCCTTCGGTATGCCAAACGTCACGTAGTGGGTGTGAGAGAGCTATAGATAAACTTCTGCTTGATTGTATAAAATTTTAGAAATGGACAAATTGTCAATAGACGTCTAGAATATTAAACTAAAAAAGTGTAAAATAATAGTTAAGACGAAAATCAAAAAAATAACGTATATAAGAATAAATATGCTCAACTCAAACTAAAATGACTTGGTAATAAAGAAAAGTAAGTTACATATTTAGTAAATTGTATATGTGCCACTGAAAAAATCTAATTAGTAAAAAAATAGAAGAAATAACAAAAAGTGAGAAAAAGATGTCGGAAATGGAACAATTATATTTTAAGGTAAAGCCAATTGATGAAAGCCTTGATTTCATTTTAGAAAATAATGCCTCAGTGGCACGATTTGGGGATGGCGAATTTGATATTTTGTCTGGCCAAAATATTCCCTATCAAGATTACTCTGAAGAGTTGGCAAAAGCAATGCGGGAGATTTTAGCTTATAAGAGTGATGATCATTTTTTAGTATGTCTACCAGATGTATTTGAGAAACAGGATCGCTATAATGACTTCTGTCAACAGTTTTGGCAAAAGCATCTAAACTACAATGCAGACCTTTACCGTAGGACTTGTACAGCTCCTTGGTATGGCTCAACTTTTATCTCTCGTCCCTATATTGACCTGAATGATAAGGCACCTGCAGCAAAATCTTTTGAAAAGTTGAAGTCTCTTTGGCAAGATAAGGATTTACTGATTGTGGAAGGATTCGCTTCCCAATCTGGAGTTGGTAATGATTTATTTGCTGGTGCCCATTCAATCGAACGAATTCTTTGTCCTGCCAAGAATGCTTTTAGCAAATACGACGAGATCGCTGATGCCATTAGACAATATGGCAAAGGAAAGTTGGTACTGTTGATGCTTGGCCCAACCGCCAAAGTTTTGTCCTTCCGTCTATCTCAAGAAGGTATGCAGTTAATTGATTTAGGACATATTGATTCAGAATATGAGTGGTTTAAGATGGGGGCTACGACAAAGGTTAAAATCCCCAATAAGCATACTGCAGAATTTAATCATGATATGCCAACTGAATTTGTAAACGATGAAGAGTATAAAAATCAAATCATTTTAGATTTATCAGGGAGAATTGACATGAGTGAAAAAGTGTCTGTTATTGTACCTGTTTACAATTCAGAAAAATATTTAAAAGAATGTGTAGACAGTATTTTACGCCAGACCTATACTAATTTAGAAGTATTACTCATCAATGATGGGTCAACAGACGGTTCTGCTCGAATTTGCGAAGAATACCAAAAATGTGATAGTAGGGTCCGTGTGCATCATAAAATAAATGGTGGTGTTGGATCAGCAAGAAATGCTGCATTAGAATTGGCTACTGGGGACTATATTCTTTTTGTAGATAATGATGACTGGTTAGATGGTGATCACATTGAACAGTTGTACCTTTTGTTAAAAAAATCTGAAGCTGATATTGCCATTGCTAATTTTACTGAATTTCGTGAAGAAATAGGAAAGTACATTTTTAATGTTTTTGATGGAGATTACTTTGAAAAAACTTACACACCTGACGAGTGGTTCCAGGAAGAATACCGTAGTCAATTTCATATTAGCCAGTGTTTTACTGTTCCATGGTGTAAATTATACAAAGCAAGTTTATTTGAACACGTTGTCTATCCAGTAGAGGCTAAAGTAGAAGATGATTTTACAACTTACAAAGTCTATCTGATGGCGGACAAAATTACCTTTATGAATAAAGGCCTATATGTTCACCGTAAACGTGAGACAAGTGTGACAAGCAGTGTTGAAAGTGTCCACGTATTTCCTTTGAAGAGTATAGAGGAGCGTATTACACTCTTATCTTTGTTAGGTAAAGATATCTCAAATGAATTAACTGCTTATCGTTGGCGTTTGCAGTTGCATAAGGAAACCTTATTGGAAGCTGGTGATATTCAAGGTTATCGTGAAGTTATACAAAAACTCACGATTTTGGATAAACATAAGAAGTAATGAAAACTAGATTTTCAGTATGACGTAAAGAGTTAATGAAATAGTGTTTAGTTTATTTACGAACTCCAGCGAAATTCTCTATCAATAAAAAAGTGTATCTTTTTGAAGTCAATAAGATTTTCTATTGGGTTATCATTACTGTTTAAAAAATTGGAGAAAGTTACATAAGTATGAAAATTCATATTACAAATTTATATGGCCAATCGTCACGTAGTGTGGCACTGATTGCGCAGAACATGGTCACTGAGATTGCGAGAGATTTAGATTTTCGTGAAATTGGTATTTATACTTACCCTGTCCACACAGATTCTAGTGGTGAGTTGAGCAAGAGAATTGATGGAATGATGGCAGCAGTTGGTTCGGATGATATTGTAATTGTTCAATCACCATCCTGGAATTCCACAGAATTTGATGATTATTTTGTAACGAAGCTCAAAGTCTATCCACAGCTCAGAGTTGTAATTTTCATTCATGATATTATTCCTCTGATGTTTAAATCAAATGAATATCTGATTGATAAGACCATTGCTACTTATAATAGAGCTGACTTGCTAGTCGTTCCATCAGAGAAAATGTTGACAGAATTAAGACGTTGGGGCTTAACGACTGAAAAAGTAGTCATTCAACATATGTGGGATCACCCAACTACGATTGCTTACCAACGACCTAAATTCCAGAAGGTTATCCAATTTGCAGGATCACCCAACCGCTTCACCTTTTTAAAAGAGTGGCAATATGATATACCACTTTACCTCTATGCTGGCGAGACGGTTGAAAATTGTTCGCAAGTTATTTTTGAAGGTTGGAAAGATGATGCAGAGCTTTTGCAAACATTACCAAAACGAGGTGGATTTGGTCTTGTATGGTCGCAAAAGAGCGATGTGGATTATTATGAGTGGAATGTATCTTATAAATTAAGTACTTACCTAGCAGCTGGATTACCGGTCATTGTCCCAGATACTCTATCTAACCAAGCCATCATTAGGGATAATCATCTTGGATTAGTTGTATCATCTTTAGATGATGCAGTTGAAAAAATTTCCTCTCTGACAGAGGAAGACTACAATCACATGGTAGACAGGGTTAAAAACTATCGCGAACTCTTAATTAATGGTTACTTCACTAAAAAATTATTAATTGACAGTGTACACGGTGTTTTATCAAGCAAGTCGCTCTAAAGAGGTGAGTTGCAAAATTTAAAACTTGATTTGGAAGTTTAAAGTAAATGGAACCAATAAACAAGTTTATCATTAGAGTGATTGTTTTTAAAAGTGAGGATTAGATAATAGGCAATTGCAAGTGCCCAGGGATTGAGAACGGAAAATGAGTGAAAAAATCGTTTTCAAAAAGAGGAAATCGTAACTAGATATCAATCAAAGTAGTAAACTAGAATAGCTGTGAACTACAATGATTGATTTTCTTTTATACCATAGACGAGCAGTAAGCGTAGTAGGATAGTCGTCAAGCTAGGAAAATTCGCTATCACCTATCCACCAGTCTATTTCTTGTTTTTGCTTGTCAAATGACAGAGCCCACCTGGAATTGGCATGGTCTAGAATACTATAGTCGAATGAATTAGCTTTCAGACAGGGTACTGAGGTGCAGGTAGCTAGAACAGCCTAAAGGCTGTTCTAGGTTGGAAATAAGATTTGCGAAGCAAGTCACTTTCGCAAAGTGTGGCAAGCCGAAAGTGACGATGTATCAAAGTTAATTCAAATGACTGTATTAAAAAAAAGACGGCATTATTACGGAAGAAGTTCGATACTTTATCCTCAGTTTCAAGGGTGATGTGCAAACTTTTTCTCAAGTTGTTCGTGGTCATTGGTCAGTTGAGAGCCTACAATGATTGTAAGATGTGGTTTACCGAGAAGATAAGAACCAAACATTAGATTAACGAGCCACCTTCAATTTGAAAGCTATTCGAAAAGTTTGCCTTCATCTCCTACAAATGATGATATTCCCTATGGAGAAGTTGAGCTATCGCCGCAAACAAGGCTATATTTCTGTCCATTTGGAGGATTATTTGTCTCAATTATTTGAACATCGAGGATAAGGTGGTTGTAAAAAGGTTGATACCTAGTTTAAACCAGTTATTTACAGGTGCGAATGGAGAGAAGAGAGTTTTCATGCATGCGGACTGGGGATGGAGCGTTCGTTCGCAAACTTTAGTTGATTTATGATAAAATAGAATAATATTGTATGATTGAAATGGAGAGAATGGGTGTTTAACACAGTTTTTAGAAAAAATTCTTTAGTGAAAAAGGCTCTCATTAGTTTGTTAATCGTTTGCGTTTTTATATTCGGTCGCTACATTCCATTGCCTAATGTATCCTTAGGGGCCTATTTGGCTGATGAAAATTCTGCATTAAATCTAGGGTCTAGTGTAACAGGTGGTAGTTTATCGCAAATTGGTCTATTCTCTCTGGGGTTAGGTCCCTGGATGTATTCAATGATTTTGTTGCGACTGTTTTCGCTTGGACGACCACATCAACAAGTTTCTGCGAAGAGGCAACTAATTCGTCAAAACAGCATCATGTTAATTATTGCTGTCATTCAAGCACTAAGCTTTGCATTCAACTTATCCTATACATCAACTACTGGAGGTTTGTTAAAAGCAGTTATTGAGACTAGTCTTATCTTAATTACTGGCTCTTATGTTCTTCTTTGGCTTGGAAATCAAAATTCTGTTTATGGTCTAGGTGGTCCGAGCCTTATTGTTTTGGCTAATATGATATTATCGCAAAAGAATGTTTTTCCTGTTGCATGGAAACTGTTGCAAAATGGGAAAAATGATGCTTTTTTTGTGATTGTCATTATCTTGTGGACTTTTGTGACCTTATTTTTTCTTGTGCTTTTTGAGAAGGCAGAGTACCGTGTGCCAGTCAAGCGAGTCTCCATAAACAATAGTTTGGATGAAGATGCTTACATGCCAATTAAAGTCAATTCAGCAGGTGGTATGCCTTTGATGTATGCTTACACTTTTCTCATGTTTCCACAGTATTTAATAATGTTACTACAATATTTCGTACCTAAAGCGTCGAATTGGTCTAAATGGATAAGTTATTTTACGACAAATAGTTGGCAAGGAATTTTAATCTATGGGATGATTATTTTTGTATTAACTATCAGTTTTTCTTTTGTTAATTTAGATACGACTACGCAAGCAGAAAATTTGCGGAATAGTGGAGATTATATAGATGGGATACGGCCTGGTAAACTAACGAAAAAATATCTTTCACGCATTGTGGGATATTTAGGAACATTTAGTGGCCTTTACTTGGCAGCCATGACTTGTGTACCTTTGTTGCTAGCCCTAGGCAATAAGAATTATCAAACTGTTGCTGCTATGACAGGTGTATTCATGATGATTTCAGGAATGCTTTTGATTGTTATTGAGGAAGTCCAGACAACACGTCTGATCAGACGCTATAAGTCGCTATTTCAGTAATTTAAGGAGTGCATATGTACTATTTTATACCAGCTTGGTATCATCCCGAGCGGACCTGGTATGATAATACCAATGTCTGGTATCGTCAACACCTTGGAATGACATTTGATGATACGATTAACCAAATACGGATGTTTCAGCATGCGAATGAGAAGGCAAGTATTCTCGTCTTGAATTATATGCCGCACTTACGTTATTTTGCACATCGTTACGACTTATTAGAAGTGCCAACTTGGTCGGTTTTTGATGAAATACAGGATATTTCTACTCAAGACTGGAGGGTCATCCAGTTTAGAGATTTGAAGTGGCCTTCGGGGGTAGAATTTATCTACACACCTTTTCTTGTTGTGGCTAGAAAAAATGGTGAGCTCCTTGCTCAGATTGAGTTTGGTGCTTCGGGACAATTGTTTATTATTGATTGGTATGAAGATAGTCAACGTGTTCATCAGTATATTTTTGATGACCGTGGTTTTTTATCCAGTATTTTGTATTTCGAAAATGGTTTACCTAGTCATCAGGACTATCTTAATCCGTTAGGAAATTGGCAGATCCGTGAGTATCTGGGAGATAATCAGAGAGTTGAAGTCAATCCAAAGTATGTTCACCGTTTTAGTAAACAATCCTATGCTTGCATGACCGATTTAATTTCTGAAACATTAGCACAATATTTTAAGGAATCCACAAATGTTGAAGATACTTTAATTTTGGCATCTGATAAGCGTCATAATCAGTTGGTATTGTCACAAAAAAATCAGAAAAAAGTCATCTTATCTTTCTTTCAAAATCGTTATGATTTAACGGATATTCAAAGCTTGCAAGGGGATTTGGATTTGGTTGATTTGGTCATTACGGATAAGCTTTCAACCAAGGAAATTCTGGAAAAAAGTAATTTACCGATTGAACATATTTCTCCATTTGATACACGCTTGAGCTTGGGTAAGAGTCAGCGACTAAAAGTTTTAAATATATATTGTCTTGTTGATGGTTTAGATGACGAAATTCTAGATCAGATGATTAATGAGTGTTTGGATCAGATGCGCTTAAATGAAGCTTGCCGTTTGCAGTTAATATCTTATCAACAGAATGGTGAACAGTTGAAAACTAAACTAACTGATATTTTAGATGCACAGCGTGAAACGTATTTTCACTTATCAAAACTGGAAGAAAATCCTCTGTTTGGTATAGATGAGGAAGAAGAAGAGGAAGAACGAGTAACTTTTTCAGTATTGTATACGGAAACAGAAATTATGGAAGTTTTGGACAATGCTCGAATTATCATTGATTTATCAAAAGAACCGGATCTCTATACACAAATTGCGGGAATCAGTGCAGGTATTCCACAAATCAATGCTGTACCGACCGAATTTGTCGAGCATCAAAAAAATGGCTACCAGCTGACCGATGTGATAGATTTGGGTGAGGCACTGCGATATTATTTAACGGGCTTGGCCCACTGGAATCAAGCTTTGGTTTATTCAGTACAGAAGATTTCAGATTATACTAGTGGTCAGTGGGTGGAGAGAATGCTGACGACTTTAGAAAATACAAAACATGAGTGACAACAAAAGACATATTTTACAAGTAGGCTTTACAAATTTATATAAGGATTCAACCGTACCTGAGCAGATAGTCTGGCATTGGATCAGGCCAGAAGAAGTTACAGATTTTGTGACAACAGAATTGACACTTCGTAAAGAGAATGCTAAGCGACGCCAGAAAAAATTAGATATTTTGCAGGAAGATACGCAATTTAGCGCATTATTGCTGACAGAGAGTACGTACGACGCTAGTGTAATGGATTTGGCAGAGTTGATTGAGCCTTATGAAGTTTTTTACCCTAAAGATTTGCATCCACAGTCTACTGTATTGAAAGATTTTCTGCACATGCAGATGGCACAATTAGTAGATGTAACTGATAAAAGTGCTTTGATGCGAGATTTTAAAAAATACCTTTTTTCTGGACAGTACGGAGCCAAGCTACCAGTCGTAGATTTGGCAATATCCGAGGAATTTTTTGGGGAATTCTGTTACGAGGGCAATCGTTATGCTGTTTTAACAGGGAATTTTCATTATTATTATCACCAAATTGCCACCTTTCGCTACAATGTATCCATTTCTAAGGATATCGCATTGAAACTCTGGTTAGAGCATGTAACCGAAGACATGAATGCTATTCAACTACACGTTCAGTTGATTCCTTCAGGTTCTTTAGGAGATATATCCCAAGAATGGATTTTTGATAATGAGGATTTAAAAGAACCAGTCGAAATCAATGTCGATCAAGATGGTGTTTTAAGTGTTTCTATATATGCAAAAGGCTATGGCACATTAAAAATTGGTCCTCTACATTATCGATTTAGCCGGGGATCTTTTGGGGAGTTTATTTTGGGTGGCCAACGCTATGCCGATGCTAGTGGCCAAGAGTTTATGACTTACTTTAATCCTGGAGACTTTAAACCTCCATTGAATGTATATTTTTCGGGATTTCGTTCAGCTGAAGGTTTCGAAGGTTACTGGATGATGAAGAGTATGGGTGCGCCTTTTCTTCTCATTTGTGATCCTCGAATCTTAGGAGGTGCTTTTTATCTTGGTAGTAAAACCTATGAAAACGCCATTGTGTCAAAAATTCAGGAAGCACTTGATTTTTTGACATTTGACAATCATCAACTGATTTTGTCTGGACTATCGATGGGGACTTTTGGTGCCTTATATTATGGTGCACAGTTGCTCCCTCACGCCATTGTTGTGGGAAAACCGCTGGTTAACTTGGGAACAATGGCTGAAAAAGAGCGTCTATCACGTCCAAATGGTTTCCCAACTTCTCTTGATTTACTCCAGAGTCAAGAAAATTCAGATAGTGTACTTGCGATTAACCATTTAAATCAACGATTTTGGAAACCATTTAAGCAGGCTGATTTTTCTCAAACGAAATTAGCATTAGCTTATATGAAAGATGATGACTATGACGGAGAGGCATTCGCTCAGATTATCCAAGAAACTAAAGAGCAGAAGGTTAAAATTATTGGTAAAGGTTGGTTGGGACGTCACAACGACAATAGTCCAGCCATTAATAACTGGTTTATTAAGCAATACCATCACATTTTAAAGCAAGACTTTGGAAGGGAGTTGTAAGCATGAGGCAACTACTTTATTGGGAAAATGGAGCTGCGGGTGCTTACCTCTACGGGAGCCGTTTGTGGAGAGAAGGCAAACGCATGATTTTTGAAAATCGATTAATGCCTGCTGGGGTAACTATTAAAAGTTGGCAATCTCAAACTAATTATCAAGCTAATCGCTTGCAACCAAGTCTTCCTTTGCTAAAACGAGGACAATTGTATTTTTTGAATATTCAAGGACAGATCTTTCCTGAAAATAGTCTCTATCTAAAAATCAGTTTTTATGACCGCTTTCAGCAGGAGTTGAGTTTTACATTTTTAAAAGATACTAATAATCAGTTCATTTATCCTGAACATGCATTTTCATATCAAATTGAACTGATTAATGCTGGTTGTCACAAGTTTATTTTTGATTCTCTGTTACTCTCTACGGACGATGAAAAGGAGTTGGTTTTTCCGCAGGATGTTCAATTTCCTATGGCTGAACGTCCCCTCAATGTCCTTTTTGTAGAAAATCCTTTTCAAGATTACAATCAGATTAACCAGTCAGTTATTGAAAAGTTAGGGAATACCCTATACATTGCGGATAAATCGGCTTATTTTCATTTTTATCTTTCAAGTGATTTTGTTTCTAGGTTACAGAAGCGATTGTTAGATATGGCGGGTGATTATTCGACTCTACGTTTTATCGGTTACGGCCCTATCGGTAATTTGGCTGCGTTATATTACTGCCAGATGTTGACAAATAGCCAAGCATATGTTACTGGTCTATTTTATGAAGCGATAGATTACGAACGTCAGTTAAATGCAAATAATGTTCGATTACAGTTTTCGGTAAAAACGTTGTTAAATCTCTTAGAAACAGATGAATCTTTTAAGTTTTATGGTAAAGAAATTACTGATAATTCAGAATTTCACTTGGTAAGTCCAACTTTCAGTATTATGCAACAATTAGAGGAGTTGTCTTTCCTAGAAAAGAATGGAGAAAATGACTAGAATAAAAGATTTTTTTACATTGGATTATTATCGCTTCAGGAAAATAAAACGGTTATTGTCATGTGTTAATGCATATAAAGATAGCTTTGAACAGATGACTGATGAAGAGTTGCAAGCAAAGACACCTGAATTTAAGCAACGACTGGCTGATGGTGAATCCTTGGATGATTTATTACCGGAAGCATTCGCTTTGGTACGCGAAGTTGATAAGCGAATCTTGGGGAAATTCCCATATGATGTTCAAGTTATGGGTGCGATTGTCCTCCATCAGGGAAATTTAGCAGAAATGAAAACTGGCGAGGGAAAGACCTTGACTGCAACAATGCCTCTTTATCTCAATGCTCTTGAGGGGAAGGGTGCGATGCTGATTACGACAAATGCCTATCTGGCTAGACGTGATGCTGAGGAAGTAACTCCCGTCTTTCATTTTCTAGGATTAACCATTAGTGCGGGCGTGGCTGATAAAGCTGATGAAAAGATGGAAGTTGATGAGAAGAAACGTATTTACAACTCAGATATTGTTTACACAACTAATAGTTCTTTGGGATTTGACTATCTGATAGACAATCTGGCGCCTACTTTAAATAAAAAGTATATGCGAGAGTTTCATTATGCTATCGTTGATGAAGCTGATGCGGTTCTATTGGATATGGCGCAAACCCCTTTGATAATTTCAGGGGCTCCACGTTTACAATCCAATTTATATGACATCACAAATACATTTATCTTGACCTTGGCTAAGGACGAAGATTACTATTTTGATAAAGAACGAAAAGAAGTTTGGCTGACTCAGCGTGGAATTGATCAAGCAGAACGTTTTTTTGCCATATCGCACTTATATGAAAATGAACGCTTTGAATTGGTGCGACATATCAATTTGGCTCTAAAGGGACATCTTTTGTATGAAAATGGGAAAGATTATTTGGTGGAAGACGGCAAAGTTCAGTTGCTTGACCAAGCTAACGGCCGATTATTAGAGTCAACCAAGCTACAGGGGGGGCAACATCAAGCTTTAGAAGCAAAAGAAGGTGTGGAAATTACACCAGAAATGCGGGCTATGGCATCAATCACTTATCAAAACCTGTTTACTCTATTTAAAAAGTTATCAGGAATGACCGGAACGGGGAAACCCGCTGAAGATGAATTTATTGATACCTACAACATGGAAGTAGTGAGTATTCCTACTAATCTTCCTGTTCAACGTCAAGATTATCCTGATCGGATTTTTACGACTTTGCCTGAAAAAGTTACGGCTATTGTACAACTTATTCGAGAGATACATGAGACAGGACAACCGATTTTACTTGTTACAGGGTCTGTTCGCACTTCGGAACTCTTTTCGGAAATATTACTTCTGGAAGGTATTCCACATAGTCTATTGAACGCATTTAATGAAGCTAAAGAAGCGCAGATGATTGCCGAAGCAGGACGAAAGAATGCTGTTACTGTTGCAACCAATATGGCGGGACGAGGAACAGATATTAAGCTGACACAAGAAGTCAGGGATTTGGGTGGTTTAGCTGTTATTGGAACCGAACGTATGGCAAATGAACGAATGGATTTGCAAATGCGTGGACGCTCTGGTCGTCAAGGAGATCCAGGATTTAGTCAATTCTTTGTCTGCTTAGAAGATGATTTGATAACTAAATATGGTGGAAAGCCTATTGAAAAATACTTTAAAAAGTATAAAGATCGTGTGGATTACGACCATCCAAAGGAATTAAGAAGGCGCAGATTCAAACGAATGGTAGCACGAAGTCAAGCTGCTAGTGAAAGTTCTGGTAAATCGTCAAGGGCTAGAACCATGGAGTTTGACCAAAGTGTTAAAATTCAGCGGAACTATGTTTATGATGAACGGAACGCCCTTCTAAACGGGAGTAGTGAAGGTTTTTCAATTGAGAAACTAATAAATGAAGCTGTGGATCATTTTATAGAAGAACATCCAAACTTAACAACATTTGAAGTGGAACGGTTTATTTTAGATTCCATTACGTATGAGAGTAATGGGTTACCAGATGCTCTTCAAGTCAGTGATAGTACTGCTGTAAAGAACTACTTGCTAAACTTGATTACTGATGAACTTGAGCGCAAAAGAGCTATTCTAAATCATGATTTTGATACCTTTCAACAAATAGCTATTTTACGAGCAATTGATGAGATGTGGGTTGAAGAGGTGGACTTTTTACAACAACTCCGCATAGTTGTCAGTGGCCGTCAATCAGCACAGCGTAATCCTATCTTTGAATATCATCGTGAAGCTCTGACTTCTTATGAAAAAATGAAAGCAGATATTAGTGATTTAAGTCTTAAATACCTCATGCTGAGCGAGGTCAATTATACTGATAAAGGCTTATTGAGCATCCAATTTATTTAATATAAGGAACATTTTATGACTGTATATAATATTAACTTAGGGATCGGATGGGCGAGTAGCGGAGTGGAATATGCACAGGCCTACCGATCTACAGTTTTTCGTAAATGCCAGATTCCTGCAAAATTCGTTTTTACGGATCTTTTCTTGCAGGATAATTTATCTGATTTGACACGAAATCTTGGTTTTTCAGACGAAGATATTATTTGGCTTTACACGCATTTTACAGATTTGAAAATTGCACCTACTACCTTCAAATTGTCTGATTTGGAAACAACAATTCCATATGAGATTACCAAGCGTGAAATATTTGGAAAAACAGTAAAATTATTTTGTGATAAGAATGATATTTTCTACACCGCTTACTTAAACAAGGAAGGTGAGGATATTGTCCACCGTGTGGAACAAGTTTCCAGAGGTAGTTTGATTCGTAAGGATTACTACTCCTATACAAAGATGTTCACCGAGTATTACACACCGCGTGATAATGCTGCTTACCTCTACCAACGTCGCTTTTTCAATGAGGATGGAACCGTTGCCTATGATGAAATCATTGATGGAAAGGATAGTGTTTTTCGTTTTAAAGACCGCATTTTATCCTCAAAGGAAGAATTCATCGCTTACTTTATGCAGACCTTAAACTTGACTTCTCAAGATATAGTGATTTTAGATCGTGCTACGGGAACAGGACAAGCTGTCTTTGCTAACGTTAAACCTGCTAAGTTGGGGGTTGTTGTCCATGCAGAGCATTATAGCTATAATGGAACGACGGATCGAGATATTCTCTGGAATAATTACTATGATTACCAGTTTACTAATGCGGACAAAGTTGATTTCTTCATTGTCGCAACAGATAAGCAAAATCAAGTTCTTTCTCAACAATTTGCCAAATATACTAATCATCGACCTAATGTTGTTACAATACCAGTTGGAAGTATTGATAAATTGCGCTACCCAACTAATATACGTAAACCATTTTCTATTGTGACTGCATCACGCCTAGCAACTGAAAAGCATGTGGATTGGCTAGTTAAGGCTATTGTTAAATTACAGGAAGCCTTTCCTCAAGTTACATTTGATATTTACGGTAAGGGTGGCGAAGAAAGTAAGATTAGTCAGATAATTAAAGACAATAAAGCAGAAAATTATGTACGTTTATGCGGGCACCAGCAGATGACGGACGTTTATCAAAATTATGAACTTTATCTATCAGGTTCAAAAAGTGAAGGGTTCGGCTTAACCTTGCTGGAAGCTATTGGAGCGGGTCTACCATTAATCGGGTTTGACGTTCCTTATGGCAATCAAACCTTTATACGTGATGGTAAAAACGGCTTTTTAATTCCTGCTTTTGAAACCAACGATGAAGCCACCATTGTGGCAAGTTTTGTTGATAAACTGACTCAATTCTTTGCAATAGAGGATAAAACTGAATTCCATAAGACATCTTATCAGTTAGCTAAGAATTACTTAACCTCTGAAGTGGAGGAAAAATGGCAAGCTCTGGTAAAGGAGATGATACATGATTAACTTATTTGACACCTACAATCAAACTAGCTGGGATTTACATTATTCATTGATTTTGGGAGGCTATCAGAATACAACTATTGTTCTTAATGACGATGGCTTTTTACCTGACGATGTAACCTCACCTTACATATATTTTACAGGATTTGATGAAGTGGATGGACAACCACTTTATTTTGATAAGGTAGTGGTACCTGAATTTTGGGAAATTACAGGAAACAATTCCCAAGGTGAGATTTTTCACTATCATAAAAAGCGAGGGCATATTCATTATTCAAAACCGACACACCAGCGCCATGTCAGGGCAGTAGATTGGTATGATGATTCAGGGCGTCTGCGCGTGACAGATTGTTACAACAAAGCTGGCTATCGGTTTGCTCAAACAACCTATAATACACAAGCTCAAGCTGTACTCACTTCCTACTTTGACAAGGATAACCAGGAAATTATTGTTGAAAATCACGGAACTGGTGATGTCATTTTGAATTGGAATGGGCAAGTACACATTTTTAAATCAAAAACTGATTTTGTTATTTTTTACCTTAAGGCAGCTGGTTACAATTTAGATCGTATTTTTTACAATTCCTTGTCCACTCCTTTCTTAGTAGCTTATTATCTTGGGGAATCTGGACAAGATGTGCTATTCTGGGAGGAAGATTTTGCGGGCTCTGTTCCAGGCAATATGTCCGCGCTTCTACAAAATCCTAATCGTCAAACCAAAATTGTGGTTCAAAAATACGAAACTTATCACAAATTGTTACCTCATTTAAGTATAACTGATCAGGAAAAAGTCGTTTTTCTGGGATTTAACTATCATTTTGTCCGTCAAAATACTAAACATAGAGAAGCGCTTCTTTTGACCAATTCGGACCAAATTGAGCAACTTGAAGAAATTGTTTCACAACTGCCAGAATGGCATTTTCATGTTGGTGCTATTACTGAAATGTCTGGGAAACTGATGGCACTTGGAAAGTATTCAAATCTTAGTCTCTATCCTAATATTTCAATGGCAAATGTTCAAAAACTTTATCGTCAATGTGATGTCTATCTGGACATCAACCAAGGAAGTGAAATTCTCAATTCTGTACGTGTCGCATTTGAAAATAATCAGATAATTTTAGCATTCTTCTCAACTTTACATAACTTAGACTTTGTGGCTCCTGAGAATCAGTTTGACCTTCAACAAGGATCCGAATTGCGGGAGTTGCTTCGCCAAATGGCACAGAATGAAGACTTGTTTGAAAAACGTTTAGGTTATCAGCGCGAATGGGCAAATGTTGAGACGGCGGAGCGCTATCGTTCGGTCATTCATTAGGAGGTTTTATGGCTAAAGAAAATCCCTTAAAAGACAGCATTTCTAGACGTATAGATGAAGAACGTCATCAAATTCCAAAGGAGAAAAAAGAGAATAAAAAATTTGATTTTCAGCTTATTCTGATTATCTCCATACTAATTGGTTTATTGCTGACTATACTACGTTTAGTCACTTATTTTTAAAATAAGTAGGAAAGAAGAATTTCTGGATTCTATTTTATTGTTAGGGAATCGGTTTCCGGTTGCCCTTTTTGTGTTTCTTGTCAAATAAAGTGGTTAGCATTCCAAGGTATTTTTTTGTCCTCAGTGTTCCTATTAGTGGAAGGGGAAGTTGTTGAAACAGAGAGAGGATTGCTACTAAGGAGCATGAAACTAATAAAATTGGCTAAGTAATAATACTTTTCAAAAACCAAATTATTCTTTGTCTGATGCCTCGATAAGTGAAAAGCTCTAGTAGAGCTTTTCAGACTGTTACATTAAAACTTAAAAGAAAAAGTAAACGAGTTCCATCTTTGGCTTAATGACGCGAATACAGTTCGCTCTATTTCCAGCCTTCAAGATCCCTCAAATAACCGAAACTAGGCTACTTTTGATTTTCATTGAATAATATAAATAAAAAAGAATAACACAGTTAGATCGGCTGGATTCCATTGATATCAGCTTGAATCTATCTGTGTTATTTTGCTAGTTTTGTATAGGCAGTTTCAGCTCAACAACAAGAATAAGGACTTGTTGACGAACTCTTTTAATCTTTGTCAATTACTTTTCCACTTCCATCCTAGGAGTAGTTGTTAACAAACAATTAGGTTCTAACAAATGCTCTACTGTTTTGTATTTCATTTGGATATTTTCAAAAATAATATATCAATATTGAAAATATACGTATAATATTTTTTAATTTAAAATCTAATAGTGAAAAAAAGACGTATTAATATGCATATTTAAAGATGCATATGTTGATCTAGGATAGATTAGATTCGAACTGAATTCATAATGAATTTTGATATAGATTCGGGTTCTTCTTCAAAATCATCGTCTATCCATTGTGTAATGATGCTTTGTATAGTTGCTACATACAAAGTGAATGCGTATTCAAATGGTAAATTGTATTCGCTGACCAAAGTATTCTCAAAATCAATAATTTCAGAATTAAGAATCAAATCCTTAATATAATCATTAATAGTAAATACAATGTTTCGTTGCACCTTACGTATTGCATCAACAATGTTTTTATTATTCTTTAAATATGACAAAAGTTCAATAACAACCTGTTCATTAAACTGAAGATCATGATTCACAATCTTGGTAATCTCATCCAGAATGATATTTGTTGCCTCTTCAATTAAACTATCCTTTGTAGAGAAATAATTATAAAAAGTTGACTTACTTATTTTGGCATCCATAATAATATCTTTAATTGAAATATTACTGGGATTATTAATTTTTATTAAATGACAGTAACTATTTATGATTTTCATTTCTGTAAAAATTGCTTTATTCATATAAATATGTACCTTTAAATTTATTTTTTTGATTGTAAGTATTTTATGTTTTTTTTCTGAAAAAATCAAAAATAATGACTCGGAATTGGAAAAAGATATTGAAAAGTCCACTTTTTTATATTTTTTTTTGGTATGCTATCCCAAAGGATGTAAAATCCTGAAGAAAAAATCAAAAAAGGGAGATTCGCCATAATGAAAAACTACGATAAGTCTCACACTCAACAGAGATTTTCTATTAAAAAGTTTAAATTTGGTGCAGCGTCAGTTTTAGTTGGACTTGCTTTTCTAGGCTTTGGAGTCAATGAGGTAAAAGCAGAAGTTAATACTGCTACTTCGTCTGATACGACTGTGACACCAGAAACGGCAGCTGACACAGCAGCGGCACCAGAAGTAGCAGCGACATCAGAAGCAGCAGCGACATCAGAAGCAGCAGCGACATCAGAAGCAGCAGCGACATCAGAAGCAGCAGCGACATCAGAAGCAGCAGCGACATCAGAAGCA
>NZ_JAIMEP010000039.1 GCF_019794555.1 Streptococcus suis
GTATCAATCGGATCTTTGAACTCAACTTCTGTTCCTTCTGGAAGTTCTGGCAAGTTGCTGATTGAATCTGTTGCATTTGGTGTTTCACCAACACCAACAGTTTGATCTTTTCCTTCTGGTGTATTCTTATCAGCATCTGTTGGAGCTTCTGTAACAGTAAATGTGAATGTTTCAGTTACAGGATTACCATCTTTATCAGTTACAGGGTTACCATCTTTATCTCGAACAGTAACTGTAACGGTTGAAGTTCCTGGAGTTGTAGGTGTTCCTGTGATTTCACCTGTAGTTGGATCATAAGTTACGCCATCTGGTAGACCTGTTACTTCAACAGTACCACCGGTAGGAACTTTAACAACATCTACAGGAACTGGTGTAATCGGTTGACCTACTACACCTGTTTGGTCATCGATTGGTGTGATGCTTGATGCAATAGAGTTAGGATCTTTTGAGTTAGTTCCATCTGTGTTTTCATCAGTATCCAATACACCATCGTTATCATCATCAGTGTCAGTTGTATCCGCAGTGCCATCTCCATCTGTGTCTAAAAGGAATGGTGCTTTTACTATATCAGTTGAACCATCTGAATAGGTTACAGTTACTGGAACATCAAGAGTTTCAACTGTCTGACCAGCCTCAGTAGTTACAGTTACGACACCTGTTTCAGAATCAACTGTTACTGTATAGCCTGTTGGGGCAACAAAATCAGAAGGAATCGCAAAAGTTGAACCAGCTGGTTTTGTTGTTGGATTGCCATCAGCATCTGTAAATGTTGGTGCTGAAGTTGCTGGAGTGCCAGGTACTACTAATGTTTCTGAGTAAGATGGTGTTACTGTATCTGAAACTGGGATAACAGTAAAGGTAAATGTCTCTTCGACTGGGTTTCCAGAAGCATCTTTTACTGGGTTACCGTCTTTATCACGAACAGTAACTGTGACGGTTGAAGTTCCTGGAGTTGTAGGTGTTCCTGTGATTTCTCCTGTTGTTGGATCATAAGTTACGCCATCTGGAAGACCGTCAACTGTAACAGAACCATCTGTAGGAACTTTAACAACTTCTACAGGAACTGGTTTAATTGGTTCACCGACTACACCTGGTTGGTCATCGATTGGTGTGATAGCTGAATCTACTGAGTTAGGATCTTTTGGATTAGTTCCATCAGTTGCTTCCTCATTATCTGGGATACCATCGCCATCATCATCAGTATCCGTTGTATCAGGAGTGCCGTCGCCATCTGTGTCTAAAAGGAATTTAGCAACAGTGTTATCAGTAGATCCATCTGGATAAGTTACAATCACTGGAACTTCTACTGTTTCAGCTGTGTCTGCAGTTGGAGTTGCAGGAGCTGTTACCTTCACTTCACCTGTAGTTTCATGGATTTCAACCACATAACCTGCTGGGTCAATATAGTCTGGATCGATGGAGAAGTTTGTTTTTTCTGGTGCAGTTGTCTCAGCATCATTAGCATCCTTAAATGTTGGTAGGGAAGTTGCAGCATTGCCTGGTGTTACAACCTTATCTTCATAAGAAGGTTCGAGGCTATCTGCTACAGGAATATTTGCGATAAAGGAATCTGCTGCCAAAGCATTGGTTACTTTCGACACATCTTCTCCTTGACGGAAAACAGCAGATGTGAAGACAGTTGGTTTAGTTACGTCATCTGGAACTGTGATTGGGTAAGATACTGCTGTACCGTCATCTCCAGAAACAACAGTCATTGGGTCGCCGAAAGCAACACCATCACGGAACCATTGGATTTGGTATTCACGGTTTGGTAATAAACCACCCGTTCTTGACTCAACTACATCACCAGGGAAGCCAAAGTTGGACACTGTGTCTTTCACTAAGATGTCGTGCATTGGTTGTGGTGCCACAAGTGCGAAGTCAGTGACCGATATAATATGACCAGGCTCCAGTACCGTGTTGGTGTCTTTAGCTTTTTCGAAAGTGTTGTTTTGGTAGTTATTACTCCACACAGCATAGTCAGTAACGACTGGAGAAACATATACATAATCAGAGTTGATATGGCGGTGTTTTTGACCAATGGTACCATTCCAAACCATCAGTCTGCTGTTGGTAACATCTTCGTCACGAACAAGGGTACCATACTCTTCATCAGTAATCGTATGAGAGATGGATAAACCTGAGTTTTGTTGAGTAGAAGACACACCGTACAAGCCACGGAACGGAATGTAGTACGTGCCGTCTGCTTCCACAACTGCTTCAACTGTTTCAGCAATGTGTGAGCCAGCACCGTTCGCTGCTTCGTATTCTCCGATAATTTGTGCTTGCGCGACACGCATCATATCAAGCGTGTAATTAGGGTTTGCTGCTTTCCATGCATCGAGAAGGTTGGTTACTTCATCGTTAAGGTAAGAACCTACAATCTTCACGCCGGTTGCGTTGATATCATGACCGTTCTTATACCAGACAAAGGCAGGAGACCCAGCTAGGTCACCATTTTCATACCAAACCCTACCACGGATGGTTCCAGCATAACCAGTATTCGGCCAAATACCATCCTCTGATGGAGATAATTGACGATCAGCTTCTGCTTTATGAAGGTACTCTTCAGCGTTTGGTAACTCTTGTAAAGCTACGTGAGCATTCTCGATAACGTTAATGCCAGCTGTAAAGTTCCAACCCTCTATAGCACGCTCTAGACGATCATGGAAACCGTAGAATTTATCACCAGGTAAGACAACAGAGTACTTAGAAGGATCTGGATTTTGAACCCAGGTGCGGACAGAAAAATCTGGGTCGCCAGCAAGGATAAATTCATGTGAAGCACCATTGGCATCTACTTCTGGCTTAGAAAGATCGATAACGAAAGTACCGTCAGCATTGGTAGTTGTATAGTATGTTTTTGAAACATATCCTTTACCATTTATCCATTGGAGATAAACATTGGTACCACCAAGAGGAAGAGCATCCTCATTTTGACCTGGCGTCAAGTTCATAGAACCATTACGGTAAATATAGGCTGTACCCGAATAGGTTTGTTTTTGGCCTACAACGCCTGGGCTATAGATGGCATTTTCTTCTAAATCATTTTGGATTTCAGAAGTTATCGCCCGGTCGTTAGAAATACTATTACCTGTACTTGTATCTGTAGTTGCTGCTCTAGTAGCAACTGCTTGTGGTGTTACTGGTGCTGGTTCTTGAACGACTACATTCACATTTATCGTCACAGTTTCACCGTTCGCATATGTTACCAATATTGTAGCTATCTGATTCTCCACAGTCGGCTCAACTAGATAAGAAATAACTGCCCCCATGGCTTCTAGTTCAGTAGCATTAGCAAGGAGACTTCGTGCTTCAGGTAAGGAATCAACATTCACGGTTACACTGTCAGAAATGAGTGGCGCAATATTTGTGACTACCGGCTCCTCAATAATCTCTGGGGAGGACTCTTCTGCTGTCACTACTTTTTCCACTATTGGTATCTCTTCAGTTGCTAATTCATTAATTTGACTAGCTGTAACTTCAGTAGGCTCTGGAGATATTGTCGTTTCAATCACTACCTCCCCTTCTTCAGATGGTGTCACTACTTCAGCAGCCTCTTCAGTTAATGTTTCTCCTTCGAGCCGAACCATATTCGCATCCATCTCTTTAGATTCTAAAACAGTTGTCTCAGTATCAGCTAAAACATCTGTTGCAAACATGGCAGTTGATAACCCGATTGCTAGAAGAAGAGAACAACCAAAAACAATTTGTTTTCCCCTCTTAATCATATGCCAGCCCGTTTGCTGACTATTCTTTCTATTAAAATACATATGACGAACCTCCTGTATTTTATAATGTAGTCTATATGATATGACATATATTGCAATATCATATAGTGTTTTCAATAGTTTTATAACACTTTGATTTCAAAAACTCAAGAAAATATAGGTTTCTTTCAATGTTTTCTATTTTCACTCATTGTTTCTGAAAAAAAATGTAATTATCATCAAAGATGTTTATTACGAACAATTAGAAAATAAATGGTAGTTTCCTCAATAAGTGGCTTATATAGTTAATTGAAACAAGAACAAGACAAAAGTACCTCAAGAAAAGTATCGCAATTTGGCAATACTTTTCTGAGGTGTTTTTTAATTTGAGCCCATGTTTTCTCAATGGGATTATACTCAGGTGAGTAAGGAGAAGTGGTAAAAGTCTATGACCTTGCTCCTTGCATAACTCTTTTAGCTGACTCATCCGATGAAACCTTGCATTGTCCATAATGATAACAGATGGTCTATCTAAAGTGGGTAGTAAGAATGTTTTAAACCAAGCTTCGAAAAAGTCACTAGTCATGGTTTCTCTGTAGGTCATTGGGGCTATAATCTCACCGTTTATAAGACCTGCGACTAAAGATAGCCGCTGGAATCTTCTTCCAGAGACCTGACCTGTGATCAACTGACCTTTCAAAGATCGACCATATTCTCGATGAAAATATGTCTCAAATCCTGTATCGTCAATATAAACAGGTGTCAAGTGACTTAAGTTATTAAATTCTTTTAGGAACTGATTTACTTTCTCAGGGTCTTGTTCATAGTAGGTACAGCTCTTTTTTTTCGAGTATATCCCATAGCTTTGAGAGCGTAATGAATAGCTGTTGGATGACAGCCAAATTCAGAAGCTATTTCAGTCAAAAAAGCATCCGGATGAGCTTCAAGATAGTTCTTTAATTTTGCTCTATCAACTTTTCTTGGTTTGGTTCCCTTAACTTGGTGATGAAGCTCGCCTGTACTCTCCATTAATTTTAGCCATTGATAAATGGTGTTGCGTGAAATATCGAAAACAACAGATGCTTCAGTAATACTGCCGGTTTTCTCACAGTATGCGAGAACTTTTTTACGAAAATCTAATGAATATGCCATAAGTACATTATACCACAAATGTACTGTTTTTGTTTCATTTCGCTATACCTTTTGTATATTCAAATCGCATATTATTTCTTTTTTTTGGATAGCAAAAACAATTCAAACAATTAAGAAAAAATGATTTTAATTTCGGAGTCATTTCATAATGGATGAGAAGTTTAGTTTCTAAACCTCCTCAAAAATTATCTGGTCAAAGATCGTTTCAAACTGTTCAGACAATACCTCTGGAAAATAATTCAAACAATTAGCTGTCGCAAAGGCTGCCGCTTCTTTCAAAAAGATCTCTGGGTCTTGATTTTGACTGATTCCCTTGACAAGCACCCCCAGATAGAAATCCCCTGCCGCAATGGGATTGCGGGTTTCTTTCTTTGGTGACTGGATACGGAAGAAGCGCTGACCAATTTTTGCCAGACTGCCTCTGCCTCCCATGGTAATAATGATGTTCTCATGAGGGGTTACATCTTTCAATATTCGTAAAATATCCTCAGGACTTTCCTCATCTAACTCTGGATAAATTTCTTTAAGCTCTTCATTATTGATTTTGATAAGGGCAGGGCGAGCTTGATAAGCTGCACGTAAAGCAGGTCCACTGGTGTCCACTATGGTCAGAACCTCTGGGTATTTTTCAATAAACTGCTGAATATAGTCATCCGGCATCCCCTTCATCAGACTACCTGAAAAGACTAGAATGTCGCCAGCTTGCAGGCTATTTTCAATCTGCCGAGTGAATTGGTCAAGTAATTCTGCAGTTAGCTCAAAGCCTTTCTCGTAAAAAAGCACCACGTCACCCGTACTGGTTTCGACATAGATATTACACGTCCGAGTATTCTGGCCATTTTCAACCACCCGGAGGACATTTCCGCTATCAGCATTAAGCTCCTGAATATAGCGACCAATCTGCCCACCTAAAATGGTATGGATAGTGTAGTCTGTCACTCCATTTTCTCGAAGTGCATAGGCCACGTTGAAACTCTTTCCACCAGGATAATCCCTCACTTCCGACGGGCGGAGGGGAATGTTCTTTTCAATCTTTTCCACAAGAAGCGTGCGGTCCAGAGCTGGATTGGGACAAATCAAGTGAATCATGGGGTTCTCCTTTTCTTTTTGTTTATATTATTATACTATATGCAAGTAAAAAATAAAAAGATAATTCCTCGATGGGAACTATCTTTTAGACCATTTAAAATTTTTATGCAAGTACGGAAATTCGTTCCTGCTGGTAGCCACCTTTTTCCGCAATGTCAACCAAAGCCACAGCATAGTCGGCATAACTAATATAGCTTTCACCTTGGGCATTGACTTGGAAAACCTCGCCAGCCAAAGTGTAGGCACCTGCTTTTTGACCTTCTGCATCAAAATCTGCTGCTGGGCTGATATAGGTCCAGTTGACCGCTGTCGCCTGACGATAGAGGTCTAGACCAGCACCCATAGCCTCAGCGATTGGCAGGTATTCCGCAGGGAAATCTGGAGTATCTTTCAGCATAGATGTCTGGCTCTCGTCTAAATAAAGACTGCCTGCACCACCAACTACTAAAAGCCGAGTTGGACTACCGGCAAGGATGGTCGCTAGATGCTCAGCAAGACGAGCGTGATCCGGCAAGGTTTCTGGTGTCCAAGCACCAAAAGCATTGACTACTACATCAAAGCCTGCCAAATCTTCTTTGGTAAGAGCAAAAGCATCCTTCTGGATTACTTCTTGGGCTACGCTCTTGTTTTCAGAACGGACAATAGCCGTCACCTGATGACCACGTTCTACTGCTTCCGTTGCAATAGTTTGACCTGCTTGACCATTCGCTGCAATAATAGCAATTTTCATAATAGTACCTCACGATTTGTTGTAATGTTTTTGTTTACAATACAGTATATCGTAAGTTCGTTGTAATGTCAATGGTTACAACTGATTAAATTAAAAAAATCATCAAACTGATGATTCCTTCATTTAATGTAATTATAGTTCCGCCAGTAAATCAGCAATGGTCGTCTGTGCAAGTTCTCTTTCCAATGCTGCCTGCGCATCTTCTAAACGATGATCTAAGAGGGGATGGATTTTTCTCCCTACTTGACAAGAGGGATTAGGTTGCTCATGAAAAGCAAATAATTGCCCTTTTTCTCCGAATAGTTCAACAGCCTGATAGACATGCAAAAGTGTAATCTGGTCTGGACCCTGTGCCAAGCGAGCACCTCCAACACCACGCGCTACTTCTACCAGACCAGCCTCCTTGAGTTGGGACAAAATATTTCGGACGATGACAGGATTAACCCCGACACTGCCTGCAATGCTAGTACTGGTCTGTTTTTCTTTTTCTCCTTCCAGAGCCAAGAGAACCAAGATATGGCTGGCAATGGTAAATCTACTTGAAATTTGCATCTCTTCTCCTTTTTTTCAGTCTATCATAGACTGAAACAGAACTCAAGTTTGAAAATTAGTCACGGTCACACCCAGCAAACGAATCCCTTTTTCAACTTGTCCAATCTCTTCAATCAACTGACGAACCTCTTTTTCAATGATATCTAACTGGTCGGTGTATTCATCAAGACTATGGCGTTTGGTCAGTGTAGAAAAATCACCATAACGCACCTTTAACACAATTGTTCGGCCCTTTTTTTCATTACGCTTCAAGCTACCAGCAACCCGTTGACAAAGACTGGTTAACTCTTTCAGTACGTCCTCATCTCGATAAAGTAATTTCCGATAGGTTCTTTCCTTACCAATAGATTTGCGCACTCGATCCACCTTAACAGGAGAATTGGAAATTCCCCTCGCCTTACGATAGAGGTCAAACCCGAAACGACCGAATGTATCAATCAAAACCATCTCTGGCACATCTAACAGATCCTGCCCTGTGTAGACCCCCATATCATGTAGTCGTTCTACAGTTTTCTTGCCAACACCATGAAATTTTTCAATCGGCAAGGATGCCAATACCCCCACAGCCTCTTCTGGTAAAATCAAGGTCAATCCATGTGGTTTTTCCATATCCGAAGCAATCTTTGCCAAAAATTTGTTATAGGAAACACCAGCTGAAGCTGTCAGATGCAACTCATTCCATATGTCGTATTGGATTAGCTTGGCGATTTTAACTGCTGAGCTAAGGCCTAACTTATTTTCCGTCACATCTAGATAGGCCTCATCAATTGACATGGGCTCCACCAAATCAGTATAGCGATGAAAGATTTCTCGAACCTGTCGCCCAACTTCTTGGTATTTTTCATAATGACCAGAGATAAAAATAGCCTGCGGACAACGTTCATAGGCTTCTTTTGAGGACATAGCCGAGTGAATCCCAAAGGCACGCGCCTCATAATTACAAGTCGACACAACGCCTCTTCCGCCAGACAACCTAGGGTCCGCTCCAATAATAACAGGCTTTCCTTTCAATTCAGGATTGTCCCTTACCTCAATGGCAGCAAAAAAAGCATCCATGTCTACATGAATAATTTTTCTAGATAAATCATTGATTAGAGGAAAAATTAACATGAACACTCCTTTCTGCTCCTTCCTACTAGACATATTATAGCCTATCTAACAAATTTTTTCATAAAGCGAACATTGACAGGCAATTAGTACTCAATGAAATTCAAAATCAGACTAGGCGACGCATATGCAGATAGAGCACCACTACTTCGCATTTTTAGATAGTAGAATTTTCAAATATATAAACTTAGACGTGTCCTGTCTCTAATTCCATTTTGCTATAAGTTTGCGAAAAGTTTCGATAAACAATACAAAAGAGGCAGGTCCGATACCTACCTCTAATGTATTTGGAGAACAAGCTAATTATTTTTTTCTGAAATGACTACTCAAATCGTCTTCTTCGAGCCGCCATAGCCATTAGACCTACTAAACCAGCTGCTAGGAGCAAGCCTTGTTCAGTTGTTTCACCTGTTTGCGGTAAAGTAGCTGAAGTAGCTTTTGCTGGTTTTGGACTAGCAGCTTCTTTCGCCAAGCTTGCAGGATCAATACTTGGAAGAGCAGCTACTGTAGGAGCATAGTTAGGAACTAAGCCTCCATCGAAAGCAGGTAATGGTTCTGCTTTAACACTATCACCTTTTGCAATCACAAGCGGTGGCAATTCCCCTAACGGAAGAGGATCTGCTTTGGTACTTTCTCCTTTTGCAGTGACGATGTCCTCATCTTGTTTGACTGGCTCATCAACTGTGCCTGGATTTGCTGGCGTTTCGGTAGCATTCAAGCGAGCAACTATAGCATCTAAGATATTTGCTGTCAAAAGATTTGCAGCTTCGACAGAAGCCATAAAGTCTTCCACTTCTTTGACAAGAGCTGTCTTACCTGCTGAACGTGCTGCAGTAAGTGCTGCTTCATATGCTGACTTATCAAGGGTGGCTTCTTCCTGAACAGGTGTCAAGAAACGGAATTCAGCAGCAGACATAAATTGATCTGCAGTATCACCGTATGAGGCAGTACCTGTAATCACAATCTTCTTAGCCTTAATTGTCTTACCGAAATCAATTGTCTTAGTAGCACTTGTTGCTGGCCAATCCGCACCAGTAAAGGTATGTTCCACGTTTTGATCATCAGTAATCACCAATGTCAATGATTTCAAGATACCGTTGTGGCCTGATTGTCTCGGCACATATTCAAAACGTTGAATGTCAACTGGTCTACTAAGGTTCACTATCGCTGGCTCATTAATATGACGGCCATTCCATGGTGTGTGCCAGATAGTAGAAGGATTGCCATCAAAAGCTTTAGCTAGTTCTTCACCTTCTTGAGCATTAGCCTGAGCCAAGCCAATATCTTCGTTTGTGATTGCTGTTTTCTTCACTTGAAGATTTTGACGGGCTGTATTGGCAGTAGCAATCAAGGTACGAGCGTCTTCGATACTAATATCCTCAGGAGCTGCAGACACTGCTAACAAAGCTTCTTTGTACGGTGCCAAACTTGCTTGAGTATAGTTTTCATTCAAGACTGGGGTATTTAAGTTATAGTAATCTGTTGTCAACAAGTGACCAGTCAAGGTAACTTCTTCGATCACCAGATTATCTAGCATAAAGTCATTGTAGCCTCGGAAGTTGGCATTTCCACCAGTATCTCCCTTAGTATCACCACCACGGCGAGTTGAGAAGATACCAACCCAAGTATTGCCAGACTCTGCACCTGTAACTAAGAAACTTGCTTTCTTAGCCTTATCACTATCTTCCCATGAATTGTTCAGTGGATTCAGCGTTAGGCTACCAGCATCATTGTTATAACGTCCTTCACCGATAGCAAAGGCATAAGTTCCATTGGAACCAGCTTCATAATCAAAGCTTACACGATAGGCCTTGCCAGCTTCAAAGCGGAAGTTTTGTGGAATAGTTTGGTAAACAATGCTATTGCGAGCTGTCAGACCATTTGTCTTGAGTGACCAAGTGCCTTCAATGACATCGTCCACCTTCTTACCATTCCAGCCACGTTGAGTGTATGGAGCATGTTTTTCTGCAAGGTGGGTACGGTTGTCCTCAACTCCTTCAATACCACCGATAACAAATGGGAAAATACCTTGTGGAACACTCTCAAAGTTTTGCTTGAAGGTACCAGCAGTTGTATTGTGACCTCCTGCAAACATCGTTGAGTCATTTTCAAAGACACGAATTTCATCGAAATAGGTTGCTGCATCATCTGCATCGCGAGATAGGGTCAAACGTACATTATCCACATTGTCTCCAGTTGTGAAGAATACATACATGTTTTGGAAGTAACTTGTATCCTCAACCGTTGCATTTTGTGGCAATGTATTATGAGCATAGGCTTTTACATAGTTCAGAGCAATAGACTCATTTGTATAGTTTGTAACTTCTGAACTGCCTGTATTGACCGTAATGCTAGCTTTTGCAGTACTACGGTTGTCTACCCCTACATAAGCTGCATAGCTGGTATTTGGTTTCAGACCAGTCAATTTTTGACTGAGACTAACTTTAGATGTATTGCCTTGGATACGGAGCATATCGTTGGCACCTTGGGATTTGACCAAAGTAGCCTTGCTAGTATCACCATCAATTGTCCAATGGTCTATCTTACCAGAGTTAAAGCCTTGGTCATAGATATGCATGCCGTCACTCCAGGACATCTCTGGATTTGTCTGTGGAGATTTATAGAGGACATACGGCACATTTGCATCCGCTTGAATGGTAATTTGACCATTGGTTACTGCCAATTCTTGAACATCTGTCTTACCTAGCTCAGTAAGTTTGTAGAGATAAACCTTATTACCAGTCCAATCTGAAGGAAGGGTCCAAGTTGTGGCACCTGCTTCTTCGTTGAAGTAGTACATTTTGTGTTTGTCACTAGTCAAGTCATTACCATTCGCATCCCAGTTCCAAGGCACCAAGTAAGCTGCTCCATCTTGAATCGTACGACCATTCAAGGTTACTGTCCGTTGACGGTAGCCAGCATTGTTAACATCATTTGACTTACGGGTCAAGACCAAGGTATTGTCAGACTTGTCTTTCAAAGTGATTTCCATCTCTGGCGTCCAAGTATAGGTTTCACCGTTGTCCGTCATACGAACAGGGTCACCATTCTTCCAGTTGGTTACTTGGAAGTGTTGGATATACTTGGTCATCAGGTTGTTGGCAAACAAGTTGGTAATGTAACCATTATAGTCACTACGTCCTTGCCATCCTTCGAAATCTTTCATATCGTAGCCGCCAAGCAGTGGATAGTTTGCAGCACCACCATATGCAGGATAATCACCAACCCATGAATCTTTTTGGTGGTTACGAATGAAGCGGGCGATATTAGAGTTGATACCTTTCAGAGTAAAGCCACCATAGGTTAAGTCTGCTGCCCAGTGTTGGAAGGTCGAGTCATACTCACCTGCATAACCCCATTCAAAGGCATTTCTCCAACCTTGCATATTGATTTCTTTGGCAAGAACATGAGTTTCCCAAGCATTTTCGCCACCAGACTGACCATTACCCCACACATCGACATAGATAAAGTCTAATCCGTCACCCAGTTCTTTCTTCAAATCTTCCCAACGTTTCAAACGGTTGTGGGCCAAATCATAATGACCACTGATATTGATACCTTGATCAATCCAGTTCCAACCATAGGCGTAGTCCCCATTTGCCTGACGACGAAGAATCTCTTCAGAGAAGTATTGGGATTCTGGATAGGTTTCAGATGCATTGACGTGAATACCTAGTTTTGCACCATATGGTTGTGATTTTTCAATCAAGGTCTTGAAGTCTTCTGTGCCACCGATACGTTTACCAATATCTGCATAATTCAAGTGTCCAGAGTCATGACCTTCACTACCATAACCTTTCAAGAGGATACTTTGTCCCAAGCCATCTGTATGAAGGGCAATTTTCTTAATACCATCCAAGGTCATCAAGAATGGGTTTTGAGCCTGTGACCCAAAGTTCATAGCAATACGGTAAGCTACCAGTTCCGGTACATATTCATGCCCTTTTGGATTGTTCATGATGTCACGGTAAGCTATAGCCCCATCTTGCCAGTCTACCTTATTATCATTGTTTATATCAGCTGCAAAAACTACTTTTGCACTTGGCAATTCGAGAGTATATTCTGGATAAACGACACCGTTGTGGGCTCCTTCCCATCTCCATGGAGAGGAAGCAATTCCTAGATGAACACCAGTTTCACCATCAACAGTATATCGGTGGCTATTTGTTGTCAAGCGTGTAAAGTCACTTGCACCACCACCATAGCTATTTTGTGAATTACTCCAAACTGCTGCCGCAAATTGATCTGTTGAAACAAAGCCATACATGTATCCTTGACGTTGGTAATTCACACCATCTTGCAATTGAATATGTTCATCACCTGTACGATGGGTGTGGGTCGACATGCGGCTTCCATCAAATTTTGCATCGGTTTGATGGCTAGCGACTGAAACCAAATTATTTTCATCAAAAGCAATGGTTTGGATCAACTTGGCAACATCATCAATCTCTGCTCCATAGGTCACTTGGTTGCGGTTATTAACTTCCAAAACATCAAAGTGAAGTTCTTTACCTTCTACCTTGATTTGAACCTTGATAGAAGCGTTGATTTTGTTAGCTTCATCCACAACATCCAAAACATAGTGAGCGGTCTTGTCGTCAACTTTGTTATAGGTAACGGTTGGCGTCACTTTCACATTGTTGATGCGTAGTGAATTGAGGGAATGAACCTGTCCAAATACCTTGTTCCCGTTGAAAGTATATTCTCTAACACGTGGGAAGGCCCGGTCAATCTTGGCAGTCAATTCACCTGAATTGAGTTCATCATAGGCAACTGCCGCATCATTGACAACAAAAGCTGTTGTAGGTGTTTCTTCTTTTTCATCTGCAGGGGTCACACCTGTTTGGTCATCTGCTTTTATATCAACCTTGGTTAATTGCTGACCAAATGTACCTAATTTCAAAGCAACTCGTTTTTCAGCTGACAAGGCTTCTTTCACAGCTGTTTCCAAGTTTAGTGTATCAAACAACTGTACATCATTGTTAGTAGCATTCAACTGCCCATCTGATTTGTATGAAATCGATAGAATATTTTTACTATCTTTTACAGGAGATGTAGTGACTGTCCGTTCACGTAGCCAGTTTCCTGTACCGTTAACCTTGTACTCCCAGAACCATCCTAAATTATCATATCCAACAAAGAGGAAGTTGTTAACATCTTTGTATTTGACAAAGACTCCAAAACGGCCTTGGTTGTTTTCAGAACGCTCTACAAACTCCAAGTTTAGATTGACATTGCCTTCTGGACTACCTTCCAATCCAGCTTTTTCAAAGATGGCAATGCTATCTCCATTATTGTTTTGTGTCGTTGAAGAAAGTGCATTGTAACGAACTCCACCTTCTTCCTTAATGGCAACTGTTCCTTTGATAGCTGAAGTAGATGTCCAGTCTGGTTGGATTTCGGTTGGCTTAGGTGTATCCGTCACTCCTGTACCTGTTGTAGCAGGAGTTGTTGGCTGGCTAGCTGTTTCTGAAACTCCTTCTTGGTTTTTAGCAACAATATCTACCACTGTACGGTCAGCATCATGGCTAGTTACTTTTAATTTTGCTGAGCGTGTATTCTTCAAGTCATTCCAAGCTGCTTCGGGAATTTGCTGAGCCGCAAACAATTCCTGTGCCTCGGTAATGGAATCCGAAATTATGGATGCCGAAATCTCACCAGTAGGTGTTAAATTGACACTTAAATCATAGGGAACATTTCTTTCAGGAGCTGGTACCCGTTGACCTTGGTACCAAGTACTTGCACTTGGAGACTTGTACTCCCAGAACCAACCATCTTTATCATAACCAACTAAAACATGCTTATTCTGATCAGTATGGTTAAGATAGATACCAAAGCGAGCCTGTGCTGGTTCAGAGCGTTCTACAAATGACAATGATACCTCCGCACTGCCATCTGCATTCATCTTCAAGTCCGGATTTTCAAATGTTCCGATATTTGTCGAATTGTCCTGACCCTCAACTGAGGACAAGCGGTTGTAACGAATTCCTTCTTCTTCTACGACCTCAACTGTACCAGCCGGTGTAGAAGTTGGCGTCCATTCCGCAGCGACTTCTTGAGATTCTGACTGGTCAAAATTCAATTCCGTCCGCGTAGCTTCTATATCCGTAGTAACTACCTCGTCTGTTTGGGAGCTATCTTGATCCACAACTCCTTCATTTGTATTGCTAACATCATTGTTTTCTATCGTCTCAACAGGAGTATCGGCAAGTGCTGTTCCCTCTGCCAATACTGTTCCACCTGAAAATAGAGAAATTCCTACGATAACTGACGCCGCACCTACTGTCAATTTTCTAATTGAATATCTATTCTTCTTAGAAAATAATTCCTTAGAGTAAGCTCTCATCGTCTGCCTCCTTTTATCTTTTGTTATTAATATACACATACATTCTACATGATAACGCTTTCTTTGTCAATATATCAATCTATTATATTTGACGGTTATTATATATTTTAATATAATGATAATTCGAGAGACCGATGACTGGATTATTGGATTTATATTCCACTACTTGGAAAAACTTCCAATTTATTTTTCAGTGTTTTTTCTTGAAGAAAGTGCTTACATATGATATACTAAAATATGTGAAAAGTAACAATATCTTAAAGGAGAACCCTCATGTCAACAAAAGTTAAAACAAAAAATGTTGCTGAAGACATTTTCGCCCAAGCCTGGGAAGGCTTTAAAGGTACAGATTGGCAAGATAAGGCAAGTGTAACACGCTTCGTTCAAGCCAACTACACTCCATACGATGGAGATGAAAGCTTCCTCGCAGGCCCAACTGAGCGTTCACTTCATATCAAAAAAATCATCGAAGAAACAAAAGCTGGCTACGAAGACACTCGCTTCCCAATGGACGTAGATCGTGCTACTTCTATCGCTGATATTCCAGCAGGTTTTATCGATAAAGAGAACGAACTCATCTTCGGTATCCAAAACGATGAACTCTTCAAACTCAATTTCATGCCACGTGGTGGTATTCGTATGGCTGAAACAACTCTTATCGAAAACGGCTATACTCCAGACCCACTTCTTCATGAGATCTATACAAAACACGCTACAACTGTAAACGACGGTATCTTCCGTGCCTACACCGCTGACATCCGTCGTGCTCGCCACTCACACCACGTTTCTGGTCTTCCAGATGCTTACTCACGTGGTCGTATCATTGGTATGTACGCTCGTTTGGCACTTTACGGTGCAGACTACTTGATGGAAGAAAAAGTAGCTGACTGGAATGCGATTACTGAAATCGATGAAGAGTCAATCCGCCTTCGTGAAGAAATCAACCTTCAGTACCAAGCTTTGCAACAAGTTGTACGTTTAGGTGACTCATATGGTGTTGACGTTCGCAAACCTGCAATGAACACTAAAGAAGCTATCCAATGGACAAACATTGCTTTCATGGCTGTATGTCGTGTTATCAATGGTGCAGCTACTTCACTTGGTCGTGTACCAATCGTTCTTGACATCTACGCTGAACGTGACTTGGCTCGCGGTACATTTACTGAATCTGAAATCCAAGAATTTGTTGATGACTTTGTATTGAAACTTCGTACAGTGAAATTTGCTCGTACAAAAGCCTTCGACGAAATCTACTCTGGTGACCCAACATTCTTGACAACATCTATGGCAGGTATGGGTAACGATGGTCGTCACCGTGTTACTAAGATGGACTACCGTTTCTTGAACACACTTGACAACATCGGTAACTCTCCAGAACCAAACTTGACAGTTCTTTGGTCAGACAAACTTCCATATTCATTCCGTCGTTACTGTATGGCCATGAGCCACAAACACTCTTCTATCCAATATGAAGGTGTAACAACAATGGCGAAAGATGGTTATGGTGAAATGTCTTGTATCTCTTGCTGTGTATCTCCACTTGATCCAGAAAGCGAAGACCAACGCCACAACATCCAATACTTTGGTGCTCGCGTAAACGTCCTTAAAGCCCTTCTTTCAAGCTGGAACAACGGTTACGATGACGTTCACAAAGATTACAAAGTATTCGACGGTGTTGAACCAAACACATCTGAAGTATTTGACTACGACCAAGTGGTTAAGAACTTTGAAATCGCCCTTGACTGGTTGACTGATACATATGTTGATGCCATGAATATCATCCACTACATGACAGATAAATACAACTACGAAGCAGTTCAAATGGCATTCTTGCCAACTCACCTTCGTGCTAACATGGGCTTCGGTATCTGTGGTTTCGCAAACACTGTTGACTCATTGTCAGCAATCAAATATGCACAAGTTAAACCAATCCGTGATGAAGATGGCTTTATCTACGACTACGAAGTAACAGGCGACTTCCCACGTTACGGTGAAGACGATGACCGCGTAGATGATATTGCGAAATGGCTTATGGAAGCATTCTTCACTCGTTTGAACAAACATAAATTGTACAAGAATGCTGAAGCTACTGTATCTATCTTGACAATCACTTCAAACGTTGCTTACTCTAAACAAACTGGTAACTCTCCAGTTCACCGTGGTGTATTCCTCAATGAAGATGGTTCTGTGAACACTACTAAGGTAGAATTCTTCCCACCAGGTGCTAACCCAACTTCTAAAGCTCGTGGTGGTTGGTTGCAAAACTTGAACACCCTTTCTAAACTCAACTTCAAACATGCCAACGACGGTATCTCATTGACTACTCAAGTTTCTCCAAAAGCGCTTGGTAAAACATTCGATGAGCAAGTAAACAATTTGGTAACAATCCTTGATGGTTACTTTGAACAAGGTGGTCAACACGTTAACTTGAACGTTATGGACTTGAACGACGTTTATGAAAAAATCATGTCTGGTGAAGATGTTATCGTTCGTATCTCTGGATACTGCGTAAACACTAAATACCTCACTAAAGAGCAAAAAACTGAATTGACTCAACGTGTCTTCCACGAAGTTCTTTCAATGGACGACCACGCTGCTGAAGTTTCAGGTCAAGCTTAATCAAGCAAACACAAAAGGACTTGCAATGCAGGTCCTTTTTACTATGTCGAAAAATCTTCTGAGTGTTGCGGAAGGATAGTAAATCTTCGGAAGGATGCACCGCAGATTTTCGGAAGGATACAGAACCAGTTCATAAAAAAATCCCCTCTCAAAACGCAATGAACAGCTCCCTGTCAAGTGGACAATGAAATAATAAAAGATTAGGCGACGGCCTTGTTCCTCATTTCAAGAGGGGCAAGGCCGTTGTTGCGCTCTTGAAAACGTTGATGATTGTAAAA
>NZ_JAIMEP010000004.1 GCF_019794555.1 Streptococcus suis
GAACGGCTATTTGGCACAGCCAAGGAATACCATAATCTGCGCTACACGAGGGAAAAAGGCAAGTCCAAAATGGAGGATAAGATTGGACTGACTTTGGCGTGCTTAAATCTCAAAAAACTAGTTAAAAGGATGGCAAGAAGGCCTTTTTATTTTGTCCAGATGGGGTGGTTTCAGCATTAAAACAGCCATTTTTCTCTAAAAACAGTAAAAAAGACAAACACCAAAACGATGTTTGTCTGCAATCTGAAGAAGAGTTAAATGACTCTTCTTTTTTACATTTATTTGGAAATTATATTATAATAGTTCTATATGTTTTTGAGGTGACAGTATGGACTTATTAAATCGTTTCAATAAAAATTTAAATCGAATTGAGGTATCAATGATTCGTCAATTTGATCAGTCAATTTCTGATGTGCCTGGGATTTTAAAACTGACCTTGGGAGAGCCCGATTTTACAACACCGGATCATGTAAAAGAGGCAGCAAAAGCGGCAATTGATGCGAACCAAAGTCACTATACAGGTATGGCTGGACTGCTGGATTTGCGTGAAGCTGCGGCGGAATTTGTAGCTGAAAAATACAATTTAACTTACAATCCAAATACTGAGGTTTTATCAACGATCGGTGCGACCGAGGCTTTATCAGCTAGTTTAGTGGCCATTTTGGAGGCTGGTGATACTGTTCTCCTGCCTGCTCCTGCCTACCCTGGTTATGAACCTATTGTCAATATGGTAGGAGCAGACATCGTTGAAATCGATACGACTGCTAATGATTTTGTATTGACACCTGAGATGTTGGAAGAGGCGATACTTGAGCAAGGAGATAAGCTAAAAGCTGTCATTCTCAACTATCCTGCCAATCCAACAGGAGTGACTTACTCACGGGAGCAAATTCAGGCTTTTGCGGATGTCATTCGGAAGTCTCCAATTTTTGTCTTGTCTGATGAGGTTTATGCAGAGTTGACATATACTGGTCAGCCTCATACTTCGATTGCGGAGTTCTTGCCAGAACAGACCATTTTGATTCAGGGATTGTCCAAGTCTCATGCTATGACAGGATGGCGGATTGGCTTGATTATGAGTCAGGCTCCGATTATTGCTCAAATAATTAAAAGTCACCAATATCTAGTAACAGCCGCAGCGACAGCTATGCAATATGGTGCAGTGGAGGCCTTAAAAAACGGTAAGGATGATGCCCTACCGATGCGGGCGGAATATGTCAAGCGACGGGATTATATCATCGAAAAGATGACTGACTTGGGCTTTAAGATTATCAAACCTGATGGTGCTTTTTATATCTTTGCCAAAATACCTGCGGAATACAATCAGGATTCATTTAGTTTTTTACAGGATTTTGCTAAGAAAAAAGCAGTTGCCTTTATTCCAGGTGCAGCTTTCGGTAAATACGGGGAAGGGTATGTACGTATTTCTTATGCGGCAAGTATGGAAACAATTCAAACAGCCATGGCTCGTTTGAAGAAATATCTAGAAGAAAATGGAACGAATTGAAACTAGGGGATTAGTCCTTTATAATCGGAATTTTCGAGAAGATGACAAGCTGGTCAAGATTTTTACGGAGAAGGCTGGCAAGCGAATGTTTTTCGTGAAACATGCCTCTAAGTCCAAGCTGGTAGCCTCTATTCAGCCGTTGACACATGCGGATTATATTGTCAAAATTAATGATGATGGTTTGTCTTATATTGAAGATTTTCATCAGGTACAGCCATTTAAATCAATTAACGGTGATATTTTCAAGCTCAGCTATGCTACCTATATCTTGGCCTTGGCCGATGCGGCCTTGCAGGACAAGGTCTATGACCCAGCTCTTTTTGCTTTTTTGGTCAAAACCTTGGACTTGATGGAGTCAGGTCTGGATTATGAAATTTTAACCAATATCTTTGAAATTCAGCTATTGGGTCGATTTGGTGTTAGTTTGAATTTTCATGAGTGTGCTTTCTGTCATCGAGTAGGTCAGCCTTTTGACTATTCCTACAAGTACAGCGGGGTCTTATGTCCGCAACACTATCAACAAGATGAACGACGGGCTTATCTGGATCCTAATGTTCCCTATTTACTTGATCAATTTCAGGCTATTTCCTTTGATGAGCTGGAAACCATCTCCATCAAGCCTGAGATGAAACGAAAATTACGTCTTTTTATTGACCAGTTGTATGAAGAATATGTGGGGATTCACTTGAAATCAAAGAAATTTATAGATGATTTGTCTTCTTGGGGGCAGATTATGAAACCAAGAACAGAAAATGAGGAAACAGAATGAAACGTATTGCAGTAGATGCTATGGGTGGTGACCACGCCCCTCAGGCAGTGGTAGAAGGTGTCAATCAAGCTTTGGCTACCTTTCCAGATATTGAAATTCAGCTCTATGGCGATGAGGCAAAAATCAAGCAGTATTTGACAGCGACAGAACGTGTCAGCATCGTCCATACGACTGAGAAAATCAATTCAGATGATGAGCCTGTCAAGGCCATTCGTCGGAAGAAAGAGGCTTCTATGGTCCTAGCGACCAAGGCTGTCAAGGATGGCCAAGCAGATGCGGTCTTGTCAGCTGGAAATACAGGTGCTCTTTTGGCGGCAGGCGTCTTTGTGGTCGGTCGCATCAAGCACATTGACCGTCCTGGTCTAATGTCTACCTTGCCGACTATGGACGGTAAGGGATTTGATATGATGGACTTGGGGGCAAATGCTGAAAATACAGCTCATCACCTCTATCAGTATGGTATTCTTGGCTCATTTTACGCGGAGCACGTGCGTGGTGTCAAACAACCTCGTGTGGGACTTTTGAACAACGGTACGGAAGATACCAAGGGAACGCCAGTTCACCAAGAAGCCTATAAACTCTTGGCGGAAGACAAGTCGATTAATTTTATTGGCAATGTGGAAGCGCGTGAGTTGCTCAACAGTGTGGCGGATGTGGTCGTGACGGATGGTTTCACGGGAAACGCTGTGCTGAAAACAGTTGAAGGGACTGCAAAATCCATCGTTGGCCAGTTGACTGGCTCAATCAAGACTGGTGGTCTGCGTGCTAAAATTGGTGGTCTACTTGTTAAGCCAACCTTAAAAAAGGCGCTTGGTGCTATGGATTACAAAACAGCTGGTGGGGCAGTTTTGCTAGGTCTAAAAGCTCCAGTTATCAAGGCCCATGGATCCAGCGATGCTCAATCAATTTTCTACACTCTTAAACAGACGCGTTCGATTTTGGAGGCCGGTATTGTGGATAAATCAGTTGCCAAATTTTCTGTAGTGGAGGAAGACAATGAATAGAGAACAAGTCTATCAGCGGGTTGTTGAATTGATTCAAGATGAAAAAGGTGAGGATTTCAATGTTCAACCTGAGTCGACTTTGGCTGATAATATTGCTGCAGATTCTGTTGAAATTATGGAATTTGTGCTAAATTTGGAGGATGAGTTTGGAATTGATATTCCAGATGCTGCAATTGAGCGCTTTGAAACCCTTTCTGATATTATTGATTTTGTTTATGAAGAAACACAAAAACGTTCGTAGTTTACGGGCGTTTTTCTTTACTTTTACAGGAAGATTAAGGTATTTCTTGAATATACGAACAAGCTGTGATAAAATAAACAAAAAGGTTAGAATAATTTGTGAAAGGCGAACATTTTTATGAAAACAGACCTTATCTATTCAGGAAAAGCTAAAGATATTTTTGCTACAAGTGATGATGATCAAATTGTTGCAGTGTATAAGGATCAGGCAACGGCTTTTAATGGTGGTAAGAAAGAACAGATTGCTGGGAAGGGTCGGCTTAATAATCTGATTTCTTCACTTATTTTTGAAAAGTTGAATGAGGCTGGTGTAAAAACGCATTATATCAAGCGTTTATCAGATACGGAACAATTAAATGCGAAGGTGGATATCATTCCTCTCGAAGTTGTATTGCGTAATATTACAGCTGGATCATTTTCAAAACGATTTGGTGTGGAAGAAGGTATTGAGTTAACTCACCCTATTGTTGAGTTTTACTATAAAAAAGATGAGCTAGATGATCCTTTTATTAATGATGAACATGTTGCGTTTCTCAATATAGCTAGCCAAGAGGATATTGCTTATATTAAAGAAGAAACTCGCCGAATCAACGTTTTCTTGAAAGAGCTGTTTGCTCAGATTGGTTTAATGTTGGTAGATTTCAAATTGGAATTTGGATTTGATAAAACAGGACAAATTATATTGGCTGATGAATTTTCACCAGATAACTGTCGTCTGTGGGATGTGGATGGAAACCATCTTGATAAAGATGTGTTCCGTCGTGGTCTTGGAGAGTTGACCGATGTTTATGAGGTTGTTTTAGAAAAATTGCAGAGCGTGAAATAGGGGATTTTAGAAAGGGATTGAAACCGTCCGGAAAATATGATTAGACTGGGAATCCACTAAATGTATTTGGTGATTTCTAAGAATAAGACAGCTTTTCTTGTCGGACTTGGTATCTTGAATATGGCAAAACGTATTTTTGTTGAAAAAAAAGCAGATTTTCAAATTAAGGCAGAAGCTCTTCTCGAAGAATTGGTTCACAATTTGCAGTTGACTAGTCTATCCAATCTTCGATTAGTACAGGTATATGATATTTTCAATTTAGAGGAAGAATTGCTTGAACAAGCGATTAAGCATATCTTCATGGAACAGGTAACAGATAAGGCGTTGTTGGAAGAAGAACTGGGTTTAGAAAGCTCAGTCTATTTTGCCATTGAGGCTCTCCCTGGTCAATTTGATCAACGTGCTGCTAGTAGCCAAGAGGCTCTCCTTTTATTGGGTAGCCGTCAAAATGTACGTGTTCATACTGGTCAGCTTTTTATCTTAAATGGAAATGTACTAGAAGAAGAATTGGCTGCAATTAAGAATTATCTTCTTAATCCTGTTGATTCTCGTTTCAAAGATATGGAATCACCTTTGCTGGAACAGGAATTTTCTGTTTCAGACAGCTCTATTCCAAATTTGGAATTTTTTGCAAACTATAGTGCTGAAGACTTTGCGATGTACAAGCGTGAAGTTGGTTTGGCCATGGAAGTGGAGGATTTATTATTTATCCAAGACTATTTCAAATCAATCGGTCGAGTGCCAACTGAAACAGAGCTCAAAGTCTTAGATACTTATTGGAGTGACCACTGTCGTCATACGACATTTGAAACAGAACTCAGAACGATTGACTTTTCAGCTTCAAAATTCCAAAAGCAATTGCAGGCGACATATGACAAATACATTGCGATGCGTTCAGAACTAGGTCGATCAGACAAGCCTCAAACTTTAATGGATATGGCTACTATTTTTGGTCGCTATGAGCGTGTGAATGGTCGTTTGGATGATATGGAAGTTTCTGATGAGATTAATGCTTGTTCAGTAGAAATTGAAGTGGACGTGGATGGAGTGAAGGAACCTTGGCTTCTCATGTTCAAAAACGAAACACATAATCACCCAACAGAAATTGAACCTTTTGGTGGGGCAGCAACTTGTATTGGTGGTGCTATCCGTGATCCGTTGTCAGGTCGGTCTTATGTCTATCAAGCAATGCGGATTTCAGGTGCAGGAGATATCACTCAACCATTAACTGCAACACGTGATGGGAAATTACCACAACAAATCATTTCAAAAACAGCTGCACATGGCTATTCTTCTTACGGCAACCAAATTGGTCTTGCGACGACCTATGTCCGTGAATACTTCCACCCAGGTTTCGTTGCCAAACGTATGGAACTTGGAGCGGTGATTGGAGCTGCTCCGAAAGAAAATGTAGTCCGTGAAAAACCGGTGGCTGGTGATGTGGTCATCTTACTTGGTGGTAAAACAGGACGAGATGGTATCGGTGGAGCAACAGGTTCATCTAAGGTTCAGACTGTCGAATCGGTCGAAACAGCTGGTGCAGAAGTTCAAAAGGGAAATGCTATTGAAGAACGTAAAATTCAGCGTTTATTCCGAAATGGACAAGTGACACGTCTGATTAAAAAGTCGAATGACTTTGGTGCAGGTGGTGTCTGTGTAGCGATTGGTGAGTTAGCAGATGGTTTGGAAATAGATTTAGATAAGGTTCCACTCAAGTATGCAGGCTTGAATGGAACTGAGATTGCTATTTCAGAATCACAAGAGCGGATGAGTGTAGTCGTTCGTCCAGAGGATGTAGAAACTTTTATCGAAGCCTGTCGTGAAGAAAATATCTATGCTGTTGTAGTAGCTAAAGTGACGGATAAACCAAATCTAGTCATGACTTGGAATGGCCAAATGATTGTTGATTTGGAACGTTCTTTCCTTGATACAAATGGTGTTCGTGTAGTAGTTGATGCAAAAGTAGTTGACAATGCTGTCAACCTTCCCGAATTACGTCAGACATCACCTGAAACCCTAGAAGAGGATTTGAAGACAATTCTTTCAGACCTCAACCATGCTAGCCAAAAAGGATTGCAGACTATTTTTGACTCTTCAGTTGGTCGTTCAACAGTGAATCATCCACTTGGTGGGCGCTATCAGTTGACGCCGACAGAAAGTTCCGTTCAAAAGTTACCTGTCCAAGATGGTGTGACGACAACAGCTTCGGTTATGGCGCAAGGGTACCATCCATATTTAGCAGAGTGGTCTCCATATCATGGTGCAGCGTATGCGGTGATTGAAGCGACAGCTCGTTTGGTTGCAACAGGTGCAAACTGGTCTAAGGCCCGTTTCTCTTATCAAGAGTATTTCCAAAGAATGGATAAACAGGCGGAACGGTTTGGACAGCCTGTAGCGGCTTTACTTGGCTCAATTGAGGCTCAAATTCAGCTAGGTTTACCATCTATTGGGGGTAAGGACTCTATGTCTGGTACCTTTGAAGAACTAACGGTTCCTCCGACTCTAGTTGCTTTTGGTGTAACCACTGCAGATAGTCGCAAGGTTCTTTCTCCTGAGTTCAAAACAGCCAGTGAGAATATCTATTATCTTCCAGGTCAAATTTTATCGGAAGATATAGATTTTACATTCATCAAGTCAAACTTTGAGACTTTTGAAAAATGGCAGAATACTTATTCGATTACAGCAGCGAGTGCTGTTAAGTATGGTGGTGTTTTAGAAAGTATTGCCTTGATGACCTTTGGAAATCAGATTGGTGCGACAATTGAATTAGAAACCGTGGAAACATGTCTGACAGGTCAATTAGGTGGTTTTGTCTTTACTTCTACTGAAGAAATTTCAGGAGCAGTGAAAATTGGACAGACAACAGAAGAGTTTGCACTTGTTGTCAATGGTGTCAAGTTGTTTGGACAAGATGTACAAGCTGCTTTTGAAGGAAAACTTGAAGAGGTCTATCCGACAGAATTTAAACAAAACACTTCTATAGAGGATGTCCCAGCCATTGCGAAAACAACGGTTCGTAGAGCCAAGAAAAAAGTTGATGTTCCACTGGTGTACATTCCAGTTTTCCCAGGAACTAACTCTGAGTATGACTCAGCCAAGGCGTTTGAACAAGCTGGTGCCCAGGTAAATCTAGTACCATTTGTAACCTTAGATGGAAAGAGTATCGAACATTCCGTTGACACAATGGTGGACAATATTGACAAGGCTAATATTCTTTTCTTTGCAGGTGGTTTTTCAGCAGCAGATGAGCCAGATGGTTCTGCTAAATTTATCGTGACTATCTTGCGAAATGCCAAGGTCCGTTCAGCTATCGACAAGTTTATCGAAAAAGGTGGTCTCATTATCGGGATCTGTAATGGTTTCCAAGCCCTTGTTAAATCAGGTTTATTACCTTATGGGAATTTTGAAGAAGTAGTGGAAACCAGTCCAACTCTCTTCTATAACGATGCTAACCAGCACGTTGCAAAAATGGTTGAGACACGCATTGCTAATGTAAATTCTCCATGGTTATCAGGGGTTCAAGTTGGAGATATTCACGCCATTCCAGTTTCTCATGGTGAAGGGAAATTTGTAGTTACAGATGAAGAATTTGAAGTTTTGCGCAACAATGGCCAAATTTTCAGTCAATACGTGGATTTCACTGGTCAACCAAGTATGGATTCAAAATACAATCCAAATGGCTCATATCATGCGATAGAAGGAATTACTAGTGCCAATGGTCAAATCATTGGGAAAATGGGACATTCAGAGCGTTATGAAACTGGTCTCTTCCAAAATATTCCGGGGAATAAAGATCAGGGCTTATTTGCATCAGCGGTTCGCTATTTTACAGAATAAGAAAGTTCAGTCATCATTCTGGTTGAATAAACATAATAAAGGGAATAACATGTACGAAGTTAAATCACTTAATGAAGAATGCGGAGTCTTCGGGATTTGGGGTCATCCGCAAGCTGCTCAGGTCACATATTTTGGACTCCATAGTTTGCAGCACCGAGGTCAAGAAGGCGCAGGGATTTTAGCAAATGATGAAGGACATTTACGTCGTCATCGGGATACAGGGTTGATTGCGGATGTTTTTAAAAAGTCAGAAGACCTAGAACGTCTCACTGGGAGAGCAGCGATAGGTCATGTTCGCTATGCTACGTCAGGTTCAGCTTCTATCCATAACATTCAACCTTTTCTCTTTGATTTTTCAGATATGCAAGTCGGACTAGCTCATAATGGCAATTTGACTAATGCAGTTAGTTTAAAGGCAGAATTAGAAAAAAATGGTTCGATTTTTTCAAGTTCATCTGATACTGAAATTCTGATGCATTTGATTCGTCGCAGTCATAATCCAGACCTGATGGGTAAAATCAAGGAAGCTCTTAATACTGTCAAGGGTGGATTTGCCTACTTGATTATGTTAGAGGATAAAATGGTTGCAGCCTTGGATCCAAACGGTTTTCGTCCATTATCTATTGGAAAGATGAAGAACGGGGCTTGGGTCGTTGCCAGCGAGACATGTGCATTTGAAGTCGTTGGAGCAGAATGGGTTCGTGATGTTGAGCCGGGAGAGATGGTCATTATTGATGATTCAGGAATTTGCTATGATACCTATACGACGGATACACAACTTGCAGTTTGTTCGATGGAATATATCTACTTTGCGCGTCCAGATTCTGTCATTCATGGGATAAATGTTCATACCGCCCGAAAAAATATGGGGCGCCGTTTAGCTCAAGAATTTCAACACGAAGCAGATATTGTTGTTGGTGTGCCTAATTCATCACTTTCAGCTGCAATGGGTTTTGCAGAGGAGTCCGGTTTGCCAAATGAGATGGGGCTGATTAAAAATCAGTACATTCAAAGGACCTTTATCCAGCCTACACAGGAATTGCGGGAACAGGGTGTACGCATGAAGTTATCAGCTGTTTCCAGTGTTGTTAAGGATAAGCGCGTGGTTATGATTGACGATTCAATTGTTCGAGGAACAACGAGTCGTCGTATTGTCCAACTGTTACGTGATGCTGGTGCGAAAGAAGTCCATGTTGCTATCGGTAGTCCAGAACTGAAGTATCCATGTTTTTATGGAATTGACATTCAAACACGTAGAGAACTGATTTCAGCCAATCATTCTGTAGATGAGGTTTGTGAAATTATAGGAGCTGATAGCCTTACCTATCTGTCATTAGATGGTTTGATAGACTCGATTGGTATAAAAACAGATGCACCTAAGGGTGGGCTCTGCGTGGCGTATTTTGATGGAGAATTTCCAACGCCCCTTTATGACTATGAGGAAGAATATCTTCGAAGCTTAGAAGAGAAAACTAGTTTCTACATAGAGAATGTCAAAAGAGATAAATAAGTGTCAATCAATATTGACAACCTTGTAAACCTTGTCAATCAACTGTAAAGTTTTTAGAGGAAAGGAAATAGAATGACGAATAAAAATGCTTATGCTCAGTCAGGAGTGGATGTCGAAGCGGGTTATGAAGTAGTTGAACGTATCAAAAAACACGTTGCTCGGACAGAACGATTGGGTGTCATGGGGGCGCTAGGTGGTTTTGGTGGTATGTTTGACTTAACCAAATTAGATGTGAAAGAGCCTGTTTTAGTATCAGGAACTGATGGTGTTGGTACTAAGCTTATGCTTGCAATTCAATATGACAAACATGACACAATTGGTCAAGATTGTGTTGCAATGTGTGTCAACGATATTATCGCAGCAGGTGCAGAACCGCTTTATTTCCTTGACTATATTGCGATAGGGAAAAATGAGCCAGCTAAATTGGAACAAGTAGTGGCAGGTGTTGCAGAAGGCTGTGTCCAAGCAGGTTGCGGGTTGATTGGTGGTGAAACTGCTGAAATGCCTGGCATGTACGGCGAAGATGATTATGATTTAGCCGGTTTTGCAGTCGGAATCGCTGAGAAATCACAAATTATTGACGGAAGTAAGGTCAAAGAGGGTGATATCTTACTCGGCTTAGCTTCAAGTGGCATCCACTCTAACGGTTATTCATTGGTTCGCCGTGTTTTTGCGGATGTTGATGGTGACGCTCTGTTGCCAGAGCTCAATGGCAAAGCTCTTAAGGATGTCTTACTAGAACCGACACGTATTTATGTCCAACAAGTACTACCATTGGTAAAAAATGAACTTGTAAATGGTATCGCTCATATCACTGGTGGTGGATTTGTTGAAAATATCCCTCGTATGTTTTCAGATGATTTAGCAGCAGAGATTGAAGAAGATAAGATTCCAGTCCTTCCTATCTTCACCGCCCTTGAAACATATGGCAAAATCAAACACGAAGAAATGTTTGAAATCTTCAACATGGGGATTGGTTTGGTGTTAGCAGTCAGTCCTGAAAAGGTTGACAAGGTTCGAGAATCAGTCAATGAAGAAGTTTATGAAATTGGTCGTATTGTAATCAAAGAAGACAAGAGTGTGATAATTAAATGAAGCGAATAGCAATTTTTGCCTCTGGTAATGGTTCCAATTTTCAAGTTATAGCTGAACAATTCAAGGTACATTTTGTTTTTTCAGATCATAGAGATGCTTTCGTTTTAAAGAGAGCTGAAACATTAGGAGTTCCAGCCTATGCTTTTGAACTGAAGGAGTTTGCTGATAAACAGGCATATGAAAAAGCACTCATTGACTTATTGGACAAACACCAGATTGATCTGGTTGTTTTAGCTGGCTATATGAAGATTGTTGGCCCTACATTGCTTGCTAAGTATGAGGGACGGATTATCAATATTCATCCGGCTTATCTGCCAGAATTTCCAGGAGCCCATGGGATTGAAGATGCTTGGAAAGCTGACGTTCCAGAGAGTGGTGTGACGGTTCACTGGGTCGACAGTGGTGTTGATACAGGTCAAATTATTAAACAAGTCCGTGTACCTAGGTTGGCTGATGATCATTTGGAGCAGTTTGAGGAACGGATTCACGCCGCAGAATATCAGCTTTATCCAACAGTTTTAGAAGAGCTGGGGGTGGAAAGGATAGAGTTATGATAAAGAAAATAATCTCATTCGTTTTGGTATTTGTTTTAGCGGCTCTGCTATTTAATAGCTTTATTTTTGCAAACTTAGAAAATCCAGCACGTTTGATATTGGCCTATGGATTATCCTTGATTTTATCAGGATTTTTAATGACTCAAATCAAATAGTAAAAGTGTAGAAGAAGGAGTAAACATGACAAAGCGTGCGTTAATTAGCGTATCTGATAAAAATGGTATCGTTGAATTTGCTAAGGAATTAAACAGTTTTGGCTGGGAGGTTATCTCAACTGGCGGTACAAAAGTAATATTGGATCAGGCGGGTATTCCCACTATTGCCATTGATGATGTGACAGGTTTTCCAGAGATGATGGATGGTCGTGTCAAGACTCTTCATCCGAAAATTCACGGTGGTTTGTTAGCACGTCGGGATTTGGACAGCCATTTGCAAGCTGCCAGCGACCATGAAATTGACTTGATTGATTTGGTGGTAGTCAACCTTTATCCATTTAAAGAAACAATTCTTCGCCCGGATGTAACCTATGATTTGGCAGTGGAGAACATTGACATTGGTGGTCCATCTATGTTGCGCTCAGCGGCCAAGAACCATGCCAGTGTGACAGTTGTGGTAGACCCGGCAGATTATCCAACAGTTTTAGGAGAAATAGCAGAGCAGGGGGAAACTAGCTACTCAACGCGTCAGCGATTAGCAGCGAAGGTCTTTCGTCATACCGCAGCTTACGACGCTTTAATAGCTGATTATTTCACTAAGCAAGTAGGAGAAGAGAAACCTGAGAAACTTACTCTTACTTATGACCTTAATCAGCCAATGCGCTATGGAGAAAATCCACAACAAAATGCGGATTTCTACCAAAACGCACTTCCGACTGCATATTCCATTGCATCTGCTAAGCAGTTAAACGGGAAGGAACTATCCTTCAATAACATTCGTGATGCGGATGCCGCTATTCGTATTATCCGTGATTTCAAGGACCGTCCAACTGTTGTAGCTCTTAAACATATGAATCCATGTGGTATCGGACAAGCTGATACTATTGAAAAGGCGTGGGATTATGCTTATGAGGCTGATCCAGTATCGATTTTCGGAGGAATCGTTGTACTTAACAGAGAAGTAGACGCTGCGACTGCTGAAAAGATGCATCCGATTTTCTTAGAGATCATCATCGCACCGAGCTACTCGGCAGAAGCGTTAGCAATTTTGACCAATAAAAAGAAAAATCTTCGCATTTTAGAATTGGCTTTTGATGCTCAAGATGCTAGTGAAGTAGAAAAGGAATTCACAGGCGTTGTTGGTGGTCTCTTGGTGCAGAATCAGGACGTGGTGGTGGAAAACCCAGCGGACTGGCAAGTTGTGACTGAGCGTCAACCGTCCGAGCAAGAGTGGGCGGCTATGGAGTTCGCCTGGAAGTCTTCTAAGTATGTCAAATCCAACGGAATCATCATCACCAATGACAAGATGACCTTGGGAGTGGGACCGGGGCAAACCAACCGTGTAGCTTCCGTCCGCATTGCTATCGAGCAAGCTAAGGACCGTTTGGAAGGAGCCGTTTTGGCGTCGGACGCCTTCTTCCCATTTGCAGATAACGTGGAAGAGATTGCTGCAGCAGGTATTAAGGCCATCATTCAGCCTGGTGGATCTGTCCGTGACCAGGATTCCATTGACATGGCCAACAAGTACGGCTTGACCATGGTCTTTACAGGAGTCAGACATTTTAGACATTGAGAAATTTGGAGAAAGAGGAACACCCCAGCTGGAGAAGTTGGGGTGGATTTTGGTATAATTTTGATATATTCGCTGAAATTAGGAGGTAGTTTATGGAATTTACAGCTGACAAAATTTTGATTAAGGATTTCTTTTCAGGTAATAAGCAATACACAATACCAAGATACCAGAGAGAATATTCTTGGGAAGAAAAACAATTAGATGATTTCTATAGGGATATTGTAGATAATATTAATTTTTCTGAGGAAAGTAAGAATACAGATTACTTTTTTGGGACAGTAATGCTAGTTGGAGACATGATACAACATAAAGAGCCTTTGCAAATTGTGGATGGCCAACAAAGAATAACTACTATGACTATATTTTTTTCAGCTCTTGCAAAAGTCGCAGAAAAATTTGATAAAAAAATATCCAATAACATATGGAGATATATTATTGGGTTCGATGAAGATGGTGAAGATTATAAAGTATTAGAAAATTTGACGGCCTCCCCATATTTTGAAGATAAGATACAGAGTCGAAATTCAGAAGGTATTTATAGTGATAGTATATTAGAGGGAACAGAGCAGTATAAAATTCAATATGCATATGATTTCTTTTTAAAGAAATTAAGTACAGATGTAAATAATTTTTCTCAACAATATGGTTTGGCTGAAATTGAAATAATCAAAATAATACGAAGTCAGTTAACTGGGAGCCAGGTGATATATATATGTTCTCATACAGAAGAAGATGTTAATAAGATTTTTGAAAATATTAATTCAAAAGGTCAAAAACTTTATACACTAGATTTGATAAAAAATGAAATATTTTCAGTTGAAAATGAGTTAGTACCGATAGATAAAGCCAAAGAAATCTGGAGCCAAATTAAGAATAATTTAATAAGTGACAGAGAGGCAATATCTGTCGATACGTTTTATAGACATTTTTGGATTTCAAACTATGGGCAAAGTAAGATGAGTGATTTATATGATAACTTCTTATCAACTATTAAGCCAGAAGATTACTATAAATATTTAAAGAAATTGAGAGATAGCTCTAGAAACTATATGTTAGTGGTATCGCCAACAGATAATATGTTTCAGGGGCATAGTATTTCAAAAAAAGATATTGCAAGGGTAAAAAATATACTGAATAATATTACTGTCAATTTCAGAATAACTCAAGCAAGAATTTTTATTCTAGTTGCATATGAAAAATATATGAACAATCAAATTAAATTTAAAGATTTTCAAAATATAATTGAGTTTATAGAGGAATTTCATTATGTGCATAATGCGATTTGCAAACAAAGAAATAATAAACTTGAGAACAAATATGGATCTTATGCAAGAAAGCTGAGGAAAGCAGCTGATAGGGGTGACTGGAATAGGGTAATTAATGGTTTTAAAGACGATTTTAAATCTTTGTTGCCAGATAAAAAGACATTTATAGATCATTTTGTTTCTCTAACATATAAGAAAAAATCGTCAACAGCAAAACAAAACCAACTAAATGTTGTAGCTAAGTATAGTATAAAAAAATATGAAGAGATTTTGCATGGTAGTGCAGACTATGATTATCTCAATGAATCAATAGAGCATATAGTATCTGAATCAGAGAATCCAAATATTTGTTGTCATATTGGGAACTTAACGCTTTTAGAAGAAAATTTAAATAAAAAATCGGATGATGAAAAACTTAGTAAAAAAATTGAATTATATGGTGAGTCCAAATATTGTTCCACAAGGAAATTTTTAGAAGAATATTCGGACAAATTTAGTCAGACTGATTTTGATAATAGAGCTAGAACAATAGGAGAAGTAATATACAATGGAATAATTGTGACGGATTAGACATTATTTAATATAAAGGGACTGGAAATGGATATTGTCAGTATCCAATCCAGTCTTTTTTCCATTCCCGAACATTCTCCTGTTTTTTCTATTAAAATCCGTCTGTTTTTGCTATACTGTTTATAGAAAATCCGTTTTTGAGGTATAATAAATGAAACTTTTGGTTGTTGGGTCTGGTGGTCGTGAACACGCGATTGCAAAGAAGTTGTTGGCATCTGAACAGGTAGAACAGGTCTTTGTTGCTCCTGGAAATGATGGCATGACTTTAGATGGGATTGAATTAGTGAATATCGGTATTTCCGAACATTCTGCATTAATTAACTTTGCAAAGGAAAATGATATTGCATGGACTTTTGTTGGTCCAGATGATGCTCTGGCAGCAGGTATCGTTGATGATTTTGAGCAGGCTGGGTTAAAGGCATTTGGTCCGAGTCGTCTCGCCGCGGAGCTAGAGTGGTCAAAAGACTTTGCTAAGCAAATCATGGTCAAATACGGCATTCCTACAGCAGCCTTTGGCACATTTTCCAACTTCGAAGAAGCCAAAGCCTACATCGAAGAGCAGGGCGCACCCATCGTGGTCAAGGCGGACGGCTTGGCACTGGGCAAGGGCGTGGTCGTAGCGGAAACCGTCGAACAGGCGATCGAAGCGGCACGGGAGATGCTCTTAGACAACAAGTTCGGTAACTCGGGTGCCCGCGTAGTCATCGAGGAGTTTTTGGAGGGTGAGGAGTTCTCGCTCTTTGCCTTGGTCAACGGCGACCAGTTCTATATCCTGCCGACAGCCCAGGACCACAAGCGTGCCTTTGACGGCGACCAAGGTCCTAATACAGGTGGCATGGGTGCCTACGCTCCAGTGCCTCACCTATCTCAAAGTGTGGTGGACACAGCAGTTGACACCATTGTCAAGCCTATTCTTGCGGGCATGATTGCTGAAGAGCGACCTTATCTTGGCGTGCTCTATGCTGGCTTGATTCTGACCGATCAAGGTCCTAAAGTCATTGAGTTCAACGCTCGGTTTGGCGACCCAGAAACTCAGATTATCCTACCTCGCTTGACCTCTGATTTTGCTCAGAACATTGACGACATCCTCCACAAACGCACGACACAGCTGACTTGGCTAGATAGTGGCGTGACGCTTGGGGTAGTGGTGGCATCAAATGGCTATCCTTTGGATTATGAAAAAGGTGTGGTCTTGCCAGCAAAGACCGAGGGAGACATCACGACTTACTATGCAGGGGCTCGTTTTGCGGAAAATAGCAGAGCACTGCTTTCAAACGGCGGTCGGGTCTATATGCTGGTTACCACAGCAGACACCGTCCAAGAAGCCCAAGAAAAAATTTACTCGGAGCTGAAAAGTCAAGATACCACAGGCCTCTTTTATCGGACAGATATTGGAAGCAAGGCCGTGAAATAAGGGATAAAGAAAAGGAAGTACAAGCATGAACATTCCAATTTCCATCATCATGGGCTCTAGTTCCGACTGGAAAACCATGAAAAAAGCAGCCGATGTGCTGGACAAATTTGGCGTAGCCTATGAAAAGAAAGTGGTCTCTGCCCACCGCACACCCGACCTCATGTTCCGTCATGCCGAAGAGGCGCGTGGCCGTGGCATCAAGGTCATCATCGCAGGAGCGGGTGGTGCGGCTCATTTGCCGGGTATGGTGGCAGCAAAGACAACCCTGCCTGTCATCGGTGTCCCTGTCCAATCTCGTGCCCTAAGTGGTGTGGATTCGCTCTATTCTATCGTTCAGATGCCGGGCGGTGTGCCTGTTGCGACCATGGCAATCGGTGAAGCAGGTGCGACCAATGCAGCTCTGACAGCTCTTCGCATTCTCTCCATTGAAGACCAAACCATTGCAGCTCAGCTGGCAGACTTTGCCAAGGAACAGGAAAAAATTGCGGAGGCGATGACAGATGACCTCATCTAAAACAATCGGAATTATCGGCGGCGGTCAGCTGGGGCAGATGATGGCTATTTCCGCTATTTACATGGGTCACAAGGTGATCACGTTGGATCCTGCGGCGGACTGCCCAGCCTCCAAGGTCAGCGAGGTTATCGTCGCTCCCTATCATGATGTGGCGGCCCTCAAACAGTTGGCGGAGCGGTGCGATGTCCTGACCTACGAGTTTGAAAATGTCGATGCCGACGGACTGGACGCGGTCATCAAAGACGGCCAGCTCCCTCAAGGGACAGACCTCCTTCGTATTTCCCAAAACCGCATTTTTGAGAAGGATTTTTTGGCCAAAAAAGCTGGCGTGCAAGTCGCCCCCTACAAAGTCGTCACTTCTAGCCTAGACCTAGAAGGTTTGGATCTCAGCAAAAACTACGTCTTGAAAACAGCCACTGGGGGCTATGATGGACATGGTCAGAAGGTTATTCGAGAAGAGGCGGACTTGGTAGAGGCTAGTCAGTTAGCTAACTCTGCCGAGTGTGTGCTGGAAGAGTTTGTGAATTTCGACCTGGAAATCTCCGTCCTTGTGTCTGGGAATGGCTCCGACTACACAGTCTTTCCTGTGCAGGAAAATATCCATCGCAATAATATTCTTTACAAAACTATCGTGCCAGCCCGTATTTCAGATGAACTAGCTGAAAAAGCCAAAACAATGGCCTTGCAAATAGCAGATAAACTTCAATTAGCAGGCACCCTTTGTGTTGAAATGTTTGTGGGAGGGCAGGAAATTCTTGTGAATGAGATTGCCCCTCGACCACACAATTCAGGACACTATTCTATTGAAGCTTGTAATTTTTCACAGTTTGATACCCATATACAGGGTATCCTTGGTCAACCCCTACCTCCTATCCGCCTGCTCTCTCCAGCCGTTATGATCAACGTCCTCGGACAAGACATGGAAGCAGCACAAGCCTTTTCTCAAGAAAATCCTAACGCATATCTTCATTTTTATGGTAAACTAGAAGCGAAGCACAATCGCAAAATGGGACATGTGACGGTGTTGACGGATGATGTTGAGGTAGAGTTGTAGGGGATTTCGAAATTCAAGTAAAACCCAATACATTTAAAGATAGAAAGGAGAGAGGGCAAGTTCGAGTATTTTAACTCGGTCTAAAAGTGTCGGAAAAAAGATAAACGGTCTTGTGTGCTAGCACACAGTGGCAGTTTCCTATTTTTCTCTTGCTTTCTTAAAGCCCTCTGTATCATATAATGATCAATCGTTATTCCCGCCCGGAGATGGCGGCTATTTGGAGTGAAGAGAACAAGTACAAGGCTTGGTTGGAGGTGGAAATCCTCGCTGATGAGGCCTGGGCTGAGTTGGGTGAGATTCCCAAGGAAGATGTGGCCTTGATTCGTGAGAAGGCGACTTTTGACATCGACCGCATTTTAGAGATTGAAGAGGAAACTCGTCACGATGTGGTGGCTTTCACGCGTGCGGTGTCGGAAAGTCTTGGTGAGGAACGCAAGTGGGTCCACTACGGTCTGACGTCGACTGACGTGGTGGATACGGCTTACGGCTACCTCTACAAGCAGGCCAACGACATTATCCGTCGCGACCTTGAAAACTTTACCCATATCATCGCCGACAAGGCGCGTGAACACAAGTACACCATTATGATGGGGCGGACTCACGGTGTCCATGCGGAGCCAACGACCTTCGGTCTGAAGTTGGCGACTTGGTATAGTGAAATGAAACGCAATATGGAGCGTTTTGATGTGGCGGCTAAGGGCGTTGAGGCTGGTAAAATTTCAGGTGCGGTTGGTAACTTTGCCAACATTCCTCCATTTGTGGAAGAGTATGTTTGTGCCAAATTGGGCATTCGTCCGCAAGAAATTTCGACCCAGGTCCTTCCTCGTGACCTCCACGCAGAATATTTCTCAGCCCTAGCCTTGATTGCAACGTCTATCGAGCGTATGGCGACAGAAATCCGTGGACTACAAAAATCTGAACAACGCGAAGTCGAAGAGTTCTTTGCCAAAGGCCAAAAAGGTAGCTCTGCTATGCCCCATAAACGCAACCCTATCGGCTCTGAAAATATGACTGGTCTGGCTCGTGTGGTGCGTGGTCACTTGGTGACGGCTTTTGAGAATGTGGCTCTCTGGCACGAACGCGATATTTCCCACTCGTCAGCGGAGCGGATTATCACGCCGGATACGACTATTCTTATTAACTACATGCTCAATCGTTTTGGCAATATTGTTAAGAATTTGACGGTCTTCCCTGAGAATATGAAACGCAATATGGAGTCGACTTTTGGCTTGATTTACAGCCAGCGTGTCATGCTTAGTTTGATTGAAAAAGGTATGACCCGTGAGGAAGCCTATGACTTGGTGCAACCAAAAACGGCACAATCTTGGGATAATCAAGTGGACTTCAAGCCCCTTCTTGAAGCGGATGAGCGCGTGACAGCCAAACTCAGCCAGGACGAAATCGATGAACTCTTCAACCCAGACTACTATGCTAAGCGGGTGGATGATATCTTTGCTCGACTTGGATTATAAAAAAATCAAAATTCTTTGGATTTTCCAGAGAATTTTTTGTTTACTTACGAATAAACAAGTGTAGGAAAAATGAAAGGAGAAAGAATATGAAGAACCTTTTTCGTCAAACATTGGGGCGTTGTGAATTAAACCTAGGTTTTTTGAAATTTGGTTATCGTGGTAAAGTCTTCCATTGGTAATAATACCTGAAATACATATATTTTCTAAAATAGTTATGAATCTGATGCTACCGAATAAGAATATAAGTATTGGTTGACTAGAATGGAAAGATTGATTTTGTCTTATTAAATAATAATTATAATAGATAGGAGATAAATATGCATAAATTGTTTGGAAAAATTGCTTCTCGTTTTGAACTTAATTTTGGTTTCTTAAAATTTGGGTACAAAGGCAAGAGATTCTATTGGTAATCATATAAAATAAAGTGAAAATTTGGAAACAAAAGAAGTTAGACGTGTATCTATTTACGCGTCTAGCTTAGTTTATAAAAACAGAGGAAAAGAAATGAAGGAATTATTAAAACCTGTTTTTCGTTCAATTTTAAGTAAGAGAGAAATAGTATTATTTTTAATTTGTATGACATATCCGTTGATAACTGCTTTAGTCAGTATTTTTCAAGCTGGTATTGCAAGTTACGCTGAAGGAGAACAGATTTCGTTTATCATGTTTTGGCAGATAATCGTGCATACTCAGTGGCAACTCACAATTCCAACATTATTGTTAAGTTACAGTGTGATGAGTGTCTTTAGAAATGAAATTTCTTCAAAACGTCTGTTTTTATTTAAAGATATCGAAAAACCACTCATATTTAAAGCGAAGATCTATAACCTGATGAAAATTTTAGGAATTTTTATTATTGGTACATTTATCACATCATTTATTTGTTATTATGTGTTCATGTTGCCTCATAACTATATTTCAGGACATTTCTTCCCAAGTTCCCCACAATCACTATCACATCATTTATTGATTATTTTAGCCCGAATAGCAGTATATGTTATTGTTATTCTTTTAGTAGCTAATCTTTCTATACGGTATAATGTTGCAGCATCAGTGCTTGGAGGAGTACTCTTTATGCTATTTTCAAATGTAGCTCCTCAATTATCGTTAGGTAAATTCTTATTTCCAACAGGGTATGCTGAGTTGGGTGGCTCAACCTTATTTGCTGTATTTGGATTAATTTTTATTAGTGGTATCTATTGTTGCGCTTTCTATTATTTAGGAATGAGGGCATTTGAAAAAATAGAATATTAGGAGATAGTTTGTGAATACACATGCTAAAAATAATAAAATATTTTATTTGATAATAGTTGTTGCACTTATTATGTTAGCTGGTTTAATAGCAAATATTGGCAATGTTGCATTAATAATGTTGGAAAATCTACAGAATGATAGTGGTCATTTATTTGTTAAGTTAGTAGGAATGAGTACAGGATTTATTTTAATTCCCACTTTTATTTCAAAGAAAATCGGAATCGAGTTTGAAGAGGAATTGGTTCCGTTTAGCAAAAATCAGTCTATTTTGATACTCGTTATCATTCTTCTGATGAATTCAATTTTTATTAAATCAGATGAAATTTTTACAGCACTGATTGTTGCAATCTGTGAGGAATACTTATTTCGATATGTCGCGTTTCATATTTTATTTAAGGAATATCATACTTTTTTCACTATTATAGTGACCTCATTGCTTTTTGGGTTATTACTTCATATAAATGGAGATTTTTGGTTAAATGCGATGATTAAAGTACCTGCAGGTTATCTGTTGTCTAGGGTAGGTCTGAAATTTGGTTTACAATATTCTATTGCCATTCATTGGTTACACAATGTAGTGGTTGGGAAAATTATTTAAGGAGAAGAATATTTATGTTGTTTGTTGTTTCCATGTTATATGCTGCTTTAGTATTTATATCCATAACATTTTTGAGCGATATGCCCCTAATTATTTTAGCTGGTCTTCTATATGTGTTACCACTTATCGTTAGTGTTGTTGTTACGAATAAATTGATAAAACAATCTAAGAATACAGGCATAGCGAAACTGATCATGGTACCACTATTATCACTACTATTTTATATTTCTTTTGGTATTTTTGCTGAACAAAGTGGAGAATGGCAACAATATATTTTACAAAACACAGTACAGACAAGTAATTTTACAGTGGAGGTAAGTAATTCTCTACTTAATCCTTCTCAATTAATTTTTGCCACAATTCTATATTTTAGTATATTTGGATTAAATTACTATTATCAGATGCATAGAAATACAACACTAGTGGAGGCATAGTATGTTAAAAATAGAGAATCTATCAAAAAGGTTTTCAGGAAATGATTTCTACTCTTTAAAAGATGTGAATCTAACGATTAATCAAGGAGATATTGTAGGATTAATCGGGAAAAACGGAGCAGGAAAGTCCACTTTATTGAAATTAATTGCAAAATCTCTAAGACCTACGGATGGGAGCATTGAGTATTTTGGATATAATATTCATCAGACAAAGCATATTCTGTCAAATTTTGGAATCATGATTGAACCAGTTTTTTATCCAGAAATGACAGTAATGGATAATTTGAAATTTTATCTAGATATTCATGGAAAAAAAGAACAATATTCTAATATTGAGAAAACACTTCGTTTAGTTGATTTATGGGAAGCAAGAAATAGGAAACCGAAAGGCTTTTCATTTGGAATGAAACAAAGGACAGCCTTGGCTATAGCCCTGGTATCGGAGCCAGAATTTTTGTTGCTTGATGAACCATTTGTTGGACTAGATCCATTAGGAGTAAATCAATTAATTTCGATACTAAAACAGTGGTCACAAGAACGAAATATTTCAATGATTATCTCTAGTCACCAATTAGGAGAATTAGAGGCTTTATGCAATCGTTATGTATACATTGAAGGAGGCAGGCTTGAAACGGAAATGCAGATTCAATCTGCTCCAAGTGTTATTATTCAATTGAAAGATGATTTATCAGAAGTCCAATTACCTCTTGAACTGTTTGAAAGTATCCAAGATGGTAAAATTGAGGTTACAATCGATTCGGAGGCGGATTATTTGAATCAATTAATGTATACACTATCCAGTCAAAAAGCCATTAAAAAAATTGAAATAAAAGAAAACCATTTGAAAGATTATTTTGAGATGGGAGACTAAAGATATGATGTTTTTTCCAGAATTACGCTCAACTTTAAGTCGTAAAGAAACCAAGATATTTCTGTCACTTTGTTTAACGCCAGTTTTATATTTGATATCAACATTGTTGAATTCTAGAATGTTCTCTTTTGCGGGCCCTGAAAATATTAAAATCGCATTTTTTGATTTTTATTATGGCCAATTTAATCTACAGTTCAACTCGATCATCCCATCTATTGCATTAGCTTTTGTTTCAATCAGTATGATGCGTCAAGAGGTTCAATCAAAAAGACTGTTATTATATAAGGATATAAATAGATTTAAAATTCTACTGATGAAATTATTAAGTATGCTTACAGTAATTTTGATTTATAGTATAGGGTACTTTATCATTTCGCTCGGTGTGTACTATCTTCAAGTTGCACATCTGCCGTATGGGAGTTTAAATTTTTGGAGTCAAGATTTTAATTATTCTATTCTTTCAGTAATCTCAGTAATTTCGTCATATGTTATTGTTGGGGTTGTGACAAGTGTGTGTGCGCTATATTTCAGGAACGGTATTACATTAATCATTGCGTTAATCCTTAATACATTAATGAGTATCGCAATATTCTTTCCATCATTGGCCCCATTCTTTCCGAGTGGTTATGTCACTGTCTTTGAAAAATCAAATATTACCATAGGCTGTTTAATGTTATTGGGCGTAGGCATTATTTATTGTCTATTCTCTTATGTTGCAGGTGCATTTCGTATGAAAAATTTGGAATTTTAGTACTATGAAAAAAATAGTCAGGCTAATATATCGTCATCTGAAAAAGAATCTATTCATTTTAGGTATTTTATTAAGTATAACAGGTGTAATTTTGGGACTATTTGTACCAAAAGTTATCGGACAGTTCCTAGATCGGCACTTCCTTGTTGATTTATTAGAACATCCTATCAAACTGATTGGTTATCTTTCACTTTTTATCTTAATTAATGTAATAAAAGTTTTTGGAAACTATTTGATTTGTAGGGTTGGAAATTTGGCGATAAAGGAGGTACAAGTAACAATATATTCTGATTTGTTACACTCGGAAGTTTCTGCATTGGATCACTTTCAATCAGGGGACATTGCCAGTCGTCTAACCAATGATATGTCTGCTGTTTTAAATTTTATAACGGTAGTTCTTCCGAATTTATTCATGAATGTTCTTATTCTACTAGGCTCTATTTATTTTCTTTGGACTATTAGTTCCTCTCTCACTCTCATGAGTCTACTGCTGATGCCTCTTATAGCTTTAGTAATGGTGCCAATGAGCCACAAATTAGAGAACAGCTATTCAAATTATCAAAAGGGTTTGGGTGAGATTTCTAGCCGTATCAGTCATAAATTTACTCATTTCCGTTTGATGAAGGCTTTTCAAGGAGAAGAATCTGAATTACATAGTATGACAGGAGCTTTTGACCGTTTAGCTCTCAGTTTTGAAAACATAATAAAATATTCAGTTGTGCAACATTCGTTAGTTAGTAGCTTAATGATGGGATTAATTATCTTGATGTTACTTGTTGCGGGAATGGAAGTAACAGAGGGAGTGATGACAGTAGCAACACTAACAACCTTTGTTTTATACATGATGCAACTGATTGAACCTGTGATTGATATGGTTTCATCTTTGAATGAATTGACAGAATTTAAAGCAATTTCTAAGAGACTGGTAGAATTATTAGAACAGAGTAAGGAAGAACAACCATTAACTGAATTGATGATTCAAGATGCTTCCATTCAATTGAAAGATGTTCATTTCTCATACAATGAAGATCAAGTATTGAATGGTCTTTCCGTGGAAATCCCTGCGGGCTCGCATGTGGCTGTTGTTGGTCCAAGTGGTGCTGGGAAATCAACGATTTTTTCTTTGTTGATGAAGTTTTATGAAGATTACCAGGGAGATATTTTGATTGGTGGTCACTCGCTATCGTCAATTTCTGCAAAACAAGTGAGAAGCATGATTTCTTATATTCCACAGGACAATACGCTTTTCCATGGAACGATTAGGGAAAATCTTATATATGGTAAAAATGAAGCTGTATCGGAGGAACGAATTTGCTTTATTTTAAAAGAGTTAGGTCTCAATAAGTTAGTTTCGGAGATGGAACAAGGCTTAGATACACAGATTCTAGAAAATGGTGCAGGTCTGTCAGAGGGTCAAAAACAACGCTTAAATATTGCGAGAGCGTTGTTACTAGAGCACCCTATCTATCTTCTAGACGAAGTAACAGCAAGCTTAGATAATGTGACGGAACACATCATTAGCAAAGCGATTGATCGTCTAACAGTTGGAAAGACACGCTTGACTATTGCTCACCGCCTACATACTGTAAAAGGAGCTGACGCTATTCTCGTCTTGGATAAAAATGGGCAGGTTTCTGATTATGGGAACCATCAACAGCTAATGACTCGTAGCCATTTGTACAATGATTTTCTAAGAAACTTACCAAATGCAAGTTAATAAAGCGGGAGTTGATAGCTCCTGTTCTTATTTTTTTTTCAGTTAAGTCTTGACTCAACCCTAGGGGAATAGTGTATGCTTTATGTATTAACAAATATGGAGAATTAAGATGCGAGTAAAAGATGTGGAAAGGTTGACAGGGCTGTCAACTAAGGCAATACGTCTCTATGAGGAGAAGGGATTGATTTCTGTGGAGAGAAATCCGGTCAACGATTATCGTGACTATTCAGTGGAAAATGTGCGGCAACTTCGTTTGATTAAGTTGCTCCGCTATTTCGATTTTTCTTTATCAGAGTTAGAAGAATCTTTTACATGGTCAGAAGAAGAGTTGAAATCGGCTTTGTTGAGAAAAAAGCAAACCATCATTCAGAAGCAAGAAAGATTGACGAATAAGATTGATTTGCTAGACCAAGTGGTCAAAGACTTGGGGAAGAATGATGGTTGGCTTGAAGAAATACAGAATTCTATTACTTATGTGGAAAGCGATGATTTCCAAGAGTTGAAAAAAGACATAGAATATGCCATGCTACCGAGTATTTGGATGACTCTTTTGCAGACGTTCATATTATCCGGTCCGATTCTTTGGTTGTTTACAAGAATTCAACAAGGCCGCCAAGAAAACCTACTCTTACTATCTATTCTCTCGCTTTTTGCTTCCGCCTGGATAACACTCCTGTGGAGAGATTATCTTGTGAATTGGTGGAAGAATCGGGACAAGGTTTGTAAGAAAAACCGCAGTCAAGTTTGGTGGATTCCCATAGCACTAGTTTCCCTTGTGGTCGGGATTGCCTGCTTTATCTTTGTTAGCTGGTTGATAGAAACTTTTTTTCTACCAAGTGATTGGCTCTTTTATGAGTATTCGATTGGTCTGAGTAAGGTTTTTATATTATTTGTCATGACTTCTCTTATATTACTTTTTGGAAAACTGGTGAGACTGTTGAGGCTGTCATGGAAATATCTACTTGCTCTGATAGGAAGTTGTATCTTGTTGATGGCTCTGCTAATTAGTACAACAACAGCTGTCACTAATAATCGTATCATTGAAATTAATCTGATTGTTCCGTCCAAAGAATTTGTTTACAGCGATGTCAAGTCGGTCTGGACAGGATTTGGGACAAAGTTGTTTACACTAGATGAGACTAAACGACAGGGAACATTTAGCTACTGTATTGATTTAGATGGGGAAGAAAAAATGTTCATGCAACCGACTGTCAATCAGAAATTAGTGTCAGATGACACCTATATTGAGCTAGAAGAATTTGATCAGCGACTGATGGAATTGGGAATTTCCAAAGAAAGTTCGGCAGAAGGTAGTCAGTACAATGATTTGGATCCACATTATGTAGAGCGATTTTTACGGATTATTGAAAATAAATAGTATTGAGGGATCATTCTGATTCATCTCTCTGCAGTTTGAAAAGCTTATTCCTCATCATTGTGAAGATAGCGAAACTTCAAGGAAGGGGCTGGGAAAATTCGAAATCCAACTAATATTTTTTAACTTTTTAAAAATTTCTATTGCACAATAATAAGAAAGAGGATCTAGACATTAATTTAGCTAGATTCTTTTTTTTTTAAAGAGTGTAGTTTGATTTATATTTGGAAAAGATTGTAACAATATGTTTAAGGATTAAATACTTTATATAAAATACCTAAGCAAGTTTCAATGTTACAAAAGGTACATCTGGTTTAATTTAGTATACTTTTGACTACGAATAACACGAATAGTATTAATATTTTTTAAATTTTTGATAGTTTGTCTTTTTCTTACGAATAAATAGGTGAGGGGGAATTAAAACTCTTACTTATTTAAAAAATGTAAAACATCTAAAAAAAAATAAAATAGTTTACGAATAAGTAAGTGAGAGGAAGAATTCCCTCAAGGAGATGCGCACTTGAAAACAAATCAAATAGTACTGATTTATGAAAAGACAAGTGTAAGAAAATGAAAGGAGGAAATTTGATGATTAGTTACATGTTTCCGCTTGTATGGCTCAGAACCTTGTTTAAAAACTACTAATACTAATGAAAAATAATATTTTTCATTAATTATGCAATGATATATCAGGGAGGTGAATATGAGTATAGAAACATACAAGAGCATTGATAAAATTGATTATCAAGATTTGGAGAACAAAGATTTAGTTGAGTGTTGCGGCGGGATGATCATTTTTCCATATTTTATAAGACGGAGATCACAGCCAGTCACACCAAGGAAAAATCATTACTTAACTATAATTTTATAACAGAATAAATAGTTATTGAAAGATATTCCGCCCTAGTTTGTCTAGAAATATTGAAGGTGATATTTTTCAGGAGATAATTCAAAGAAGAATTAAAGTTGACTACTAAAAATTAATGGTGGAATTATCGCAATTACAACATCAGTAGTTTGACCTTAAAAAGGTTGCAACATAGATTTCTAAAAATTGAAAATAAAGAATATATATAAGGAGAAAATAATATGACTAAATTTGAAACATTAGATAACTTGAATACAAACTTTGTAACATTATCAGAAAATGAATTGATGGAATTGGAAGGTGGTATTGCTCCCGCAATTATTTACGGTGGAGCAGTTGCAGGAGGATTATTGCTGGGCTGGCTTCTAGGTTAAGTTTTTAGGTATTATTATGAAAAGATACTTACATTTAGTTATATTTTGCATCATTTTTTTTATGGTAGTACTATATGATGCAAATTTAATAAATTATGGCATTGGAATATCATTACCAATAGCTACAGCAATTTTCTTAATGGTAGATGAGTCAGTAAATAATAATCAAAAGAAAGAGGATAATAAATGAATAATATTGAATTAACAAATAATCTTGCTACAAACTTTTCAACACTTACAGAAGATGAGTTAATTGGAACAGAAGGCGGGAGTGTATTAGCAGTAGCTATTGGACTTGCAGGTTTTGCATATACAATTGGAAAAGATCTGAAGAGAAAGTACGGTTAATTGATTTATGGATTCCTTATGAAAAGTAAGAAGTTCTTCTTAATCAGCATCATTTTTGATAATATAGTTATCTTTTTGAATTGAAGTAAGTACTAATAGAGAAAAACATCAGATTGGTGATTGTCTCATATTGATTTGGAAGATGAGTTCAGAACTCAAATTTATCAATAAAATTGGAAGTTTTTAAATGCATGAAATCGTATTACTAAAATATGATTTTATGCTTTTTTTATACAGATTCTTTGGTAAAGTAGTTTTGTTATTTATTTAAATAATAAGTTACTTATACAATGTATTATCTTAACTACCCTGTTTATCGTAAAAATTAATTGTTAATGTAGGAAGTTATTGTCTATTTCTATCTGCTAGTGGCTACTTTGAATTGAAATATTTTAGTAATTTTTTTCTTTTTTACGAATAAATTAATTGAGGAGGCTCTTCTCAAAAATTGTGGTGAAAAAGGGAATAGGTATGAAATTTGGAAAACGTCATTATAGAGCACAAGTAGATACACGAGACTGTGGTGTAGCAGCGCTTGCTATGATCTTGGAATATTATCGTTCTCATCATTCTTTAGCAAGTTTGCGAGAAATGGCAAAGACAACTATGGAAGGCACGACAGCATTTGGTTTAGTAAAGGTTGCTGAAGAGCTAGGGTTTGAGACGCGTGCGATTAAGGCAGATATGTCTTTGTTTTCGATGAGGGAAGCGGTCTATCCTTTCATTGCCCATGTGGTAAAAGATGGCACGTTACTACATTATTATGTTGTCATTGGGGCAGATAAGAAATATATCTATATTGCAGACCCGGATCCATCAGTGAAATTAACAAAGTTATCCCATGAACAATTTGAAAAGGAGTGGACAGGAGTTTCGCTATTCATGGCTCCCAAACCGGAGTATCAACCTCATAAAGAGAAGAGTCATGGGTTACTTTCTTTCATTCCATTGTTGACTAAACAAAAGGGATTGATTACAAATATTGTTCTCGCAACGCTTTTGGTTACTTTCATCAACATTGTGGGCTCCTATTATTTACAATCCATTATTGACACTTATGTTCCAAATCAGATGAAAACAACATTAGGTGTCATTTCAGTCGGTTTGGTGGTTGTTTATGCCCTGCAACAATTGTTATCTTATGCCCAAGAGTATTTATTAATCATTCTTGGCCAACGACTCTCTATTGATGTGATTTTGTCTTATATTAGACATGTTTTTCATCTACCAATGTCATTTTTTGCTACTCGGCGAACTGGGGAAATTGTTTCACGATTTATAGATGCCAATTCTATTATTGATGCTTTAGCTAGTACCATTCTATCAATATTTTTGGATGTATCGATTGTTGTGGTTGTTTCGGTAGTGCTGTTTAGTCAGAATGTCTATCTTTTCTTTATTTCCTTATTGGCATTGCCAATCTATACTCTAATCATTTTTGCGTTTATGAAGCCATTTGAAAAGATGAATCAAGAAGTGATGGAAAGTAATGCAATTCTTTCTTCGTCTATTATTGAAGATATCAATGGTATTGAAACCATAAAATCATTGACAAGTGAGAAACAACGTTATCAGAAAATTGATAGAGAATTTGTAGATTATTTACAAAAATCATTTGCATACAACAAGGCCGAAGGGCAGCAAAAAGTGTTAAAGCGCTTGGCCCAACTCGTATTAAATGTAGCTATTCTTTGGTTAGGAGCCTGTCTAGTTATGGATCAGAAAATGACTTTGGGGCAGCTAATCACCTTCAATACCTTATTGGTCTATTTCACGAATCCATTGGAAAATATAATCAATTTACAAACAAAACTACAGACAGCTCAAGTTGCCAATACCCGATTGAACGAGGTCTATTTGGTTGAATCGGAATTTGCTGAAAAGAAATCCGTGACGGACCTTTCGTTACTTTCGGGGGATATTGAATGCAACAAAGTGCATTATAAATATGGCTATGGTAGGGATGTTTTGACAGATATTAATTTGAAAATTAAACGAGGGGAAAAGGTCTCCTTTGTTGGAGTTTCTGGTTCTGGGAAGACGACGTTGGCTAAAATGATGGTGGATTTTTATGATCCTTATAAGGGTGAGATTCGATTAAATAATGTCAACATTAATCAAATCGATAAGCAAACACTTCGTCAGCATATCAATTATCTTCCACAGCAACCCTATGTTTTTAATGGGACAATTCTCGAAAATCTATTGCTAGGTGCAAAAGAGGGAACAAGTCAAGAAGATATTTTGTGGGCTGTTGAAATGGCATGTATTAGAGAAGATATTGAAAAAATGCCACTGAATTACCAAACGGAATTGACTTCTGATGGAGCTGGAATTTCCGGTGGACAACGGCAGCGAATTGCCTTGGCGCGTGCCCTTCTTACGGATGCCCCTATTATGATTTTGGATGAGGCAACCAGTAGTCTGGATATTTTGACAGAGAAGCGTATTGTGGACAACCTATTGTCATTGGACAAAACTCTAATTTTTATTGCACATCGGTTAACCATTGCAGAGCGTACTGAACATATTGTTGTGCTAGATAAGGGAAGAATTGTAGAACAAGGGAGTCATAAGGAATTGTTGGACAAGCAAGGGTTCTATGAATATTTAGTAAATAGTTAGGAGAGTGAGATATGGACCATCATCTGTTAGAAAGTGCAGAATTTTACAACAGACGTTATCATAATGCAGCCAGTAGAGTGATTGTTCCTAGTTGTGTATTGTTTTTGTTTCTCATTCTTTTTTCAATCCTTGCTAAAAAAGAAATAACCATTTCAACAAGAGCAACGGTAGAACCTGTACAACGATTAGCACAGATTCACTCAACCAGTAATCATCAGATTCTGAGGAATCATTTATTCGAAAATCAAGAGATTTCAGTTGGAGATTTATTAGTAGAATATCAATCAGAGAATGAACAAATCCAAGAAGACAAGGTCAAAGAAAACATAGCTGTTTTGAAAAATCAGATTTTTCAACTCAATGTCTTGAAGAAAAGTTTAGAATCGGGAAGTAATCAATTTGAGAAAGAAGATCAATATGGTTATTCTCAAATGTTTAAGGATTATTGCAATCAATTAGAAACATTGGCAAGTACAATTGACCAACAAAATGCAACGATTGCATCTCAAAATCAAGCCGCAAAACAATCACAATTGGAATTGGAAAAAGTAATGCATCAAACGGAGAAAGCCTTAGCAGATTATAGAGAATTGAAATGGGCCATTCAGTCTGATGGTGTCATTGATGAGGAGAATGTTGGCTATTCAATCTATGCACAGTATCAGCTAGCACAATCAGAGGATGCAGTTGCCAGTCAAGAATCATTCGTCGCTCAAATCGATAGTCAAATCAGTCAAGTAGAGACTCAACTGGCCAGTTATAAATTGCAATATGCTGGTGCAGGAGTGCAACAATCGTATACGAATAGCTTGGATAGTCAGTCGGCATCATTGGAAGCTCAATATTTAACCAAGGTTGGTCAGGAAATGACCTTGTTGTCCTCTCAATTAAGAGAACTAGAAGCGACACTTACGGTTCAAAAACAAGCAATGGATAAGACAAAAATTATTGCTGATCAGGCAGGGGTCGTTCATTTAAATACAGAAGTTGAGGGCTCAATGATGATTCCAGAAGGAACAATTATTGCATATGTTTATCCAGTTCTAACGGAAGCTAAGAAAATGAAGATTACAGCATATATTCCTTCGAAAGATATTGCAAGCATCTCATTAAAGGATAATATCCAGTTTTCAATACAAGGGAAGGGAGTTAAGCAACTAGCACTGCAGTCCAACATATCAGAAATTGCAAGTACTGCCATTCAAACGGAAGCTGGTAATTTTTTCAAAGTTGAAGCAGAAACCAGAATATCAACAGAAATGGCTGAACAATTGAGGTATGGAATGGAAGGCCAATTTGTCGTAATTACAGGTAAGAAGACTTATTTTCAATATTTCATAGATGAATTTTTAGGTAAGGAATAGAAGAAGGGGCATGTCTATCAGATTGATAGACAAGTCCTTTTTTATACTAGTCGTGAAAGTTTCCGCGCTTTGAAGTTAGTGAATTTCATTCTCATAGTAATAAATGATATTAAGGAAAAATTGTGGATTGTTTACGAATAAGTAAAGTGAGGGAGCTATCCTTCACATGTCACAATGAATGGAAAGGAGGGGAAGGATATACTGAGGTATGTATGTAATGTGCAAGGGCGTAACATACCAAATATTTGCTTGAAAATACAATTCATCAATTCAATGTCAATTAACGGGCCTCCAGTTGTTGAGTAAGATAGTTCAGAGAGCAAATTGTAATCTGATTGAAAACTAACACAGATATATTACAAATAATAAGGAGGAAAAAATAGATGTTTGGTGAATTAGAAATGAAGTACCCATTGGTAATGGATGAACAACTACAAGATTCTTCAGGAGGTAGCATCTTTTTAGGAGTTGCAATAGCAAGTGGTGTTGCAATTGCTGGAACCTATATTTTTGGAGCATTAGATGGTGCTTTTGAAGCGAAAGCGAAACGAAGAGGCTACTAGATGGGGAATATGCTACAGTCGATTGATTTAGGGTTTCAAAAGCTGAATCAGCTTTATGATCAACAATCTCCTGTTGTAAAAATAGTTACTTTTGTTGCTGGGGTTATTCTTGTATATTGCCTAGCAACACTGGTGTTAGGACCTGTTTATTCTGCTGGGAAAGACTTTGGTCGCTATGTTTACAATGCACTGTTTAGGTAAGAAAGGAAAATAAGCAATGAATAATTTTGGAAAACTGGAAAATCAGTTCCTGTGTCTAAGTGATACTGATTTACAATATGTAAGTGGCGGTAGTTATAATTTTAAAGTTGATGTTGATAAGTTAGTAGATTATGCAACTCGTGCTTTTGGTAGTATTTATAATGCAGGAAAAAGCTTTGGTCGCAATTGGTATAATGCATTTTACTAATCGTGTATTGATTCAAAAATGGAAAAGTGAAGAGTAGCAGACTGTATCTTAAAATAAAAAACTAGAAAAAGGATATAAGACAGGAGCGTAAATAAAAAAAATAAGCTCAACTATTCATTTTTAGTTTCCCTTAAGCTTGGCGAGTTATACTAAATCCAAGCTAGAAATAGCTCATCACTTTCAGTATTGTCATCCGTAAGAGCTAAAGCTCAAACGGCTGGCATATCTTTTCACCTAAAGGTGTCCCTAGCTCTAAGTCGTAAGCGACAAGGGCTAGGTATCATATAATCTCCGAGATAGCTGACGGTCTCCCGTCAGCTGTTTTTGTCCTTTAAAAGCATAATGAAGGAAGGAGATAAGAGGATTGGATAAACTAAAAAGGGCGCATTTGCGCCTTTTTGTGTAAAAAATTATTTAATAACTCCACCTTCTACAACAAGATCATCAGCTTGAGCAGCATCACCATATACTGGTTGAAGAGTTTCTTGGTAGGCTTTATGGAAGAATTCTTCCTCACCAAGTTTTTCAATTGTTTGGTTGATGAAATTAAGCAATTCGGTGTTTCCTTTTTGGACGGCAGGGGCGATAGTGTCTACATCTCCTAGCGCTTTTACACCAACTTCAAAACCTTTATTTTCCAAGGCCCATGCGAGAACTTCAGTGTTGTCTGTACTCATGGCATCGCCACGTCCGTCTAAGAGGGCAGCATAGGCTTCGCTGTATTGGTTGTATTTTTGAAGTTTGACTTCTGGATAATTCTCTTCGAAATAAAGTTCAGCTGTGGTACCTTTGCTGACGATAAGCGTTTTACCATTGAGTTGTTCTGGATCAGTAATGACAGCAGAGCTTGGAGATACGATACCGAGGGATACTTTCATGTAAGGAAGGGCGAAGTCAACCTGTTCTTTTCGCTCATCTGTTACTGTAAAATTGGCTAGGATGATGTCAACCTTGGCAGAAGTGAGATACTCCACACGGTTTGCGGCTTCGACAGGAACGTATTCTACTTCAACGCCCAATTCTTTTGCCAAACGGTTGCCTAGATAGACGTCATATCCTTGGTATTCACCATTTGCATCCACATAGCCGAATGGTTTCTTGTCACTGAAAACACCGATTTTGACTGTTCCACTTTCTTTGATTTCTTCAAGTGTACGTGCGGTTGCCCCACTTGTGGAACTGCTGGAATTAGTTGAAGAACTGCTTGCGTTACTGCAGGCAACTAAAATAACTGCAGCTAAGACACTAAAAATAGCAAAAATAGGTTTAAAGATTTTCATAAAATTCTCCTTTTAAAAATGATTAAAGTCAAAAGTTGTTAGAAAGGCTTGAGCCCGTTGCGTTTGTGGATGTTGGAAGAAATTCTGAGCGGTATTTTCTTCGATAATTTCTCCTTTGTCCATGAAAATGATGCGGTCAGCAATGGCGCGTGCGAATTCCATTTCATGCGTCACAATCAGCATGGTCCGTCCTTCTTTTGCCAAATCATTGATGAGAACCAAGACTTCCCGAACCATTTCTGGGTCAAGAGAAGCAGTGACCTCATCAAATAATATTATTTCAGGATGCATCAGGAGGGAACGAATGATAGCTACCCGTTGCTTTTGCCCGCCAGATAATTCTCTGGCATAGCTATGTTTTTTATGCTCTAGTCCTACCCGTTTTAGCAAGGTCTCGGCTTCTACTTCAACCTCTTCTTTTTTTCGTTTTAAGGCTTTGACAGGAGCAAGGGTCAGATTTTGTAAGACATCCATGTGTGGGAATAATTCATAATCTTGAAAAACCATACCGATTTTTTGCCGAATATCCTGTAGAGAAAGTGTTCCAGACAGAATAGATTGGCCATCTAGTAAAATATCGCCCTCTTGAATGCTTTCCAGCTTGTTAATACAGCGTAGTAGTGTACTCTTCCCACAACCAGAGGGGCCTAAGATGACGACGACTTCCCCTTCCTTGACCGATAAGGAAAGATGATTGAGAATGGTTTGCTGACCAAAATTTTTAGTAATATTTTGTAATTCTAAGACAGGTTGACTCACGACTTCACTCCTTCCAAATCGATTCAAGATAGCGAGAAAATGCAGATATTGGGAAACAAATCATAAAGTAAATACAGAAAATCACTCCGTAAATCCATAAGGACACGCTTGGAGAGCTAGTCCTGTAAAAATCAATAATCTGTTGCCCGATTTTATTGACCTCAACCACGCCAATGAGGATAGTCAAGGAGCTGGTCTTAATCATGCGGGTGACCAAGTTAATTGCCTGTGGGAGTAGTCTGCGTAGAACTTGAGGAATGATGACATAGCGATAAAGACTCCCTTTACTCAAACCAAGTGCTAGCCCACTGTCGAATTGGTGTTTAGGTAGAGAAGTGATGGCTCCTCGAACTAAATCTCCCATTTCAGCTGTCCCCCAAAGCGAGAATACTATAATCGCGGCCAATTCACCTGAAATATTGATATTGAATCCCCGTGCTAATCCAAAGTAGAAAAGGAAGAGTAGAACCAGCTGTGGAACAATTCGAATGGTTTCTAAGTAAATTCTGAATATCCATACTATCAGTCTATTTTTTGATGTCATGATGATTCCTACTAATAGCCCTGCAACGCTTGAAATGCCAATGGAGAGAAAGGAAATCCAGAGTGTGACACTCAGTCCGACTAATAGTCGTTGTAAATTATTCCCCTCCAGTAAGACTTTAATGCCCATATCCTGCATGGCGAATCCTCCTTTCAAGATAATAGAAGAAGAGCGAAAGCGGTAGCAAGATGATTAAATAGGAACTCACTAGGAGAAAGAGCGCTTCGTCAGTTTCGTATTGTAGTCCGATCAAATCTTGAGCGACGTACATGAGGTCGGCTAAGGCAATAATGGAGAAGACGGAAGTTTCTTTTATTAGAAAGATAATATTAGCACTAAATGAAGGCAAGGCGATAGCTAGTGATTGAGGTAGCAAAATATATAGGAAAATTTGCCAGTTTGTTAGCCCCAAACTAGCTCCGATTTCTATCTGACTTTTCTTGATAGCTTCAAAGCCACTGCGGAAAGATTCTGCCATGTAAGAACCACCAAGAAAAATCAAACCAGCAATTGCACAAACTTCTGCATCAAGTACAATTCCCAATCGCGGTAAACCATAGTAGAGGAAGAAAAGTTGAATGACCAAAGGGGTATTTCGTGACAATTCAACATAAGCTGTAGAAATCTGTTGAAAAACTGGAATACGGTAATAACGGATGATACTAATAATCAAACCCAAGCCCAAAGCTCCTATAATTCCGAGGAATGCGAGTCTGACCGTTAGAATGAATGCCTCTTGATAGAGTGGGACAGATTCTCGAATAAAGGTCCAATCCAGAATGTGCACCTCCTTTGTGAAGTATTTCGTTAATAGTAACATAGAAACCTCTGCTTGAAAATTTTGTTTTTTTAAAGAGGGATATAAGTTTTTCCTATCAGTCAATTTGCTATGTTATAATAGAGGTATGACAAGAATTTTAGATATGGAACCGATGCAGGACGAGGAATACGTTGAGCGTACCTTACGTCCGCAAAAATTAAATGAATATATTGGACAAGATAAGGTCAAGGATCAGCTGAAGATTTTTATTGAAGCTGCCAAATTACGGGATGAAGCCTTAGACCACACTCTTCTTTTTGGACCTCCAGGGTTGGGTAAGACCACCATGGCTTTTGTTATTGCCAATGAGTTGGGAGTTAATATCAAGCAGACCAGCGGTCCTGTTATTGAGAAAGCTGGCGATTTGGTTGCATTACTCAATGATTTGGAACCGGGAGATGTTCTCTTTATCGACGAAATTCATCGTATGCCGATGGCGGTTGAGGAAATACTCTACAGTGCCATGGAGGATTTTTACATTGATATTATGATTGGAACTGGAGAAGCGAATCGCTCAGTACACCTGGACTTACCACCCTTTACTTTGATTGGTGCTACCACACGTGCAGGGATGTTATCCAATCCACTGAGGGCTCGTTTTGGTATTTCTAGTCACATGGAGTATTATGAGTTGGCTGATTTGACTGAGATAGTTGAACGCACAGCAGATATTTTTGAGATGGAGATTACCCACGAAGCAGCGATTGAGTTGGCTCGTCGATCAAGAGGGACCCCTCGTATCGCTAATCGCCTCCTGAAGCGGGTACGGGATTTTGCCCAGATTATGGGAGATGGGTTGATTGATGAAACGATCACTGATAAAGCCTTAACGATGTTAGATGTGGACCGTGAAGGGTTGGACTATGTGGATCAAAAGATTCTCCGTACCATGATTGAGATGTATGGCGGTGGTCCCGTCGGTCTCAATACCCTTTCGGTCAATATCGCCGAGGAGCGTGAGACGGTGGAGGACATGTACGAGCCTTACCTGATTCAACAGGGCTTCCTCATGCGGACCCGGACGGGGCGGGTTGCGACCGCCAAGGCTTACGAGCACTTGGGTTATCCCTATACGGAAAAATAATGGCAGAGCAGATGAGACAAGTAGCTAGCTTATTTGGAGACTGGCCTGAAACGATTATCTGGACCTGTCTAGAAGGTACTATGGGAGACATTTATGTTGATGATAGTCAGTCTCCCCAGTCAGCTCTAGCTCTTTATGGACGGCAGAGCTTCTTTGGTTTTTTAGCTGGCCAGCCACATCGAGACTTGCTAAAAATCTGCGAAGGTAAGGATATGATTCTAGTCCCTCAAAACCAAAACTGGTCTGACTTGATAGAAGGGACTTACGGAGACGGGATTCGGTCCTTTACTCGCTATGCTACGAAAAAGGACACTGAGTTTGACCTTGGGTATTTACAGTCTTTGGTAGAGAATTTGTCAGCTGATTTTCAGTTATATCCGATTCATTCAGAGCTTTACCAGACTTGTTTACAGGAGGAATGGTCACGCGATTTGGTTGGCAATTATGTGGATGTGGCACAATTTTTGGACTTGGGTCTGGGATATGTCATCTTGCATAAGGGACAGGTGGTCTCAGGGGCTTCATCCTATGCCAGCTATTCAGCTGGAATTGAGATAGAAGTGGATACTAGGGAAGATTATCGAGGTCTGGGTTTGGCAAAAGCCTGTGCGGCTCAGTTAATTTTAGCTTGTTTAGACCGCGGACTCTATCCAAGCTGGGATGCCCACACCTTGACATCCTTGAAACTAGCTGAACACTTGGGTTATCAATTGGACAAGCCCTATCAAGCATTTGAATGGAGATAAGATGACACCGACATTTATTTGGGATTTGGATGGAACACTTCTGGATTCGTATGAAGCGATTTTGGCTGGAATTCAGGAAACCTATGAGCAATATGAACTTCCTTTTGACCGTGAAGAGGTGAGAAAATATATTCTCCGCTATTCTGTTAAAGACTTGCTGGTGCGTGATGCAGATAAGTATGGTCTGAATAGTGATGAACTCAACCGTGTACGAGCGACTTCCTTGAAGGAGAAAAATACGCAAATTCCTTTGATGACTGGTGCGCGTGATATTTTAGATTGGACTGTGGAGCAAGGGATACAAAATTTTGTCTATACCCATAAGAGTGACAATGCCTTTCAGGTGTTGGAAGATTTGGGTGTCCGACACCATTTCACAGAAATCTTGACAAGCGATTCTGGCTTTGCCCGCAAACCAAGTCCAGAAGCTCTGCTATTTCTCATAGACAAGTACGGTCTGGAAAAGGCACATACTTACTATATTGGTGACCGTCTGCTTGATGTGGAGACAGCTATTCATGCGGGAATACACAGTATCAACTTGCAGATTGACGGGATAAAAGAGAACAAAAAGATCACCAATTTACAGGAAATTGTGGAGCTAAATTTTAGTTAGAGGCGGAGTTTATATCTCAGCCTCTATTTTTATGTGCACATCGTTCACTCTATTCATATTGTTAACGGTATCAGGCTGTGGAAGTTAGAAAATATATTGTGAAATTATTAACAAATTTGTTATAATATACAAAAATCAATTTAGGAGAAGAATCTGTGAACGATAAGGAATTTGGGCAACGTGTGAGATATTTACGGGAGAAACTAGCAATTACGCGTGAAGAATTCTGTGAGGATGAACTAGAATTATCTGTTCGTCAATTGAGTCGTATAGAAGCGGGACAATGCAAACCAACTTTTTCAAAGATAGGTTTTATAGCAAGCAGGTTGAATATGGGTTTATATGAGCTTATGCCGGATTATGTCCAACTTCCAGAACGCTATTCGCGTCTAAAATATGAGGTATTACGAACTCCTACCTATGGAGACCAATTTTTGGTAGAGCAACGCAATCAAATGTTGACAATCATTTATGATGAATATTACGATGAGCTCCCAGAAGAAGAAAAAATAGCTATTGATGCTTTTCAGTCGACAATTGATGTATTTGAAACACGGTCTAATCAATTTGGAAAAGAGATTTTGGACGATTATTTTGAGCAAGTTCATCGTAAAGAAAAGTATTCGATAAATGACTTGTTAATCATTCGACTATATCTTGAGCATATTAGAAATAGGGACACTGACGCAACAATCTATCACTATTTTTCCTCACTTGTTACCCACCTGCCTAATCAACAGGAGGTAATGGATTTAAAAGAGTTATTTATTCTAAGGGATGTTATATTAATCTCAATAGGGATTTTAGGGGATCGAGAAGACTATGAGAAAATCCCGTCTCTTTTTGATGCTTTAGATAAAATAATGTTTTTAACTCAAGATTTTCAAAAGAAACCTATCTTAAACTTATTGAAGTGGAAATACGAGCTCCACGTTAATAAGAACCGAGATGCCGCACAGAGTTACTTTGAAGAGGCTACCCTTTTTGCGAAGCTAATTGGAAATGATTATCTAGTTCACAAAATTAAAGAAGACTGGGAAGAGGATTCACGACTTTAGGACAAAAATGTCCTGTTAACTTTACCTAGCTTCCATTAAACTATAATAAAAAAAGTTTAAAGGAGATAGCTAGTGATTACAGTTTTAAAATCAATCTGTGTGTTTGGTACTGGTTGGCTTGGCTGGTGGGGATTGTAAAATATGTCATAAAAAGCTAACTACGTAGTTAGCTTTTTTGTTATACTAGACAATATATAGGAGGTGGCTATGTTAGAAAATTGGTTAAACACCAAACAAGGTCAGGTTTTTCATTACAAGATGGAAAAGATTGAGTATGCCCTAGAACTGCTAGGGAATCCCCAGTTTGTAGTTCCGGTCATTCATGTCGCTGGAACTAATGGCAAGGGATCGACCATTGCCTTTATACGCCAGCTATTTCAAGCACATGGTATGCGTGTTGGAAGTTTTGTATCCCCTCACATGGTGAGTGTGCACGACAGGATTTGTATTGACAGCCAGCCCATTTCAGACCATGATTTTCAGCACTATTTACAGAAAGTCTACGACTTGGAGCAGGAAGTCGCCACTCGTTATGAGCCTTTTCGCTATTTTGAGGTCATGGTGCTCATTATGTTCCTCTATTTCGAAGCTCAACAACCCGATGTGGCACTAGTAGAGGTGGGCATCGGAGGACTTTTGGATACGACCAATGTCGTGGCACCAGCCCTAAGCGTGATCACTTCAATCGGCATGGACCATCAGGATTTACTAGGCTCGACTTTAAGGGAAATAGCAGAGCAGAAAGCAGGGATTATCAAAGAAAACGTGCCTGTCGTCCTTGGACCACTTTCTCCTGAAACCACAGTTATCTGTCGCCAAATTGCCCTTGACAATCAAGCACCTGTCTACCAATTTGGTCAGGAATTCACCTATAAAGCAAGACAGTTCAGCAATCCGGACATCGACCTGTCAGAATTGGTTCTGGGTCTGGCTGGCCATCACCAAGAAGAGAATGCGGCCGTAGCCCTACAAACTTTTCTACTCTATATGACCAATATCCAAAAAGACATTCAGCCTCAGTTGATTCAACAAGCTCTTGCCCAAACCAGCTGGCCTGGTCGTTTGGAATTGGTTGCTCAAGAGCCGAAAATCTATTTGGACGGAGCCCACAATGTCCCAGCGATCGAACGTCTGGTTGAATTTATTCAAGAACAAGAAGAACCTGTTACTATTCTCTTTTCAGCCCTTCGGCGTAAGGACTTTCAAGAAATGTTGGGGTTGTTAGAGAAAAGACTGCCTCATGTTCCTCTTATTTTGACCAGCTTTGCTTATGACGGTGCCTTGTCCGAGGAGAATCAACAAGATCGAGACTTTGTTGCGGATTATCAACAATTTATTGAGAAGTGGCAATCTGAAGGGCAAGGGATTTTGATTATCACAGGTTCCCTTTACTTTATCTCGGAAGTTCGTCGGAAGTTTATAAAATAAGCAACTTTTCAAATCGAACGGTTGAACATTGTAGAAAAAAGCTTCTCAAAGGAACAAAAAAACGCCAAAGAGCCTTATTTTTTGCGGATTAGCATGGAGTGAAAATGTTTAGAACTCCCGATAGGAAATGACATTGGGAGGGCTTTTTGATATAATAAGAAAAGCAAATCTGAGGAGAAAAAAATGACAGAATTAGAAATAGTTTCTGAGGTCGTTGATCACGAAGCAACCTATCGACGTAGCCGTAGAGCATCACGCAAGCAGTCAGTTAAGCTAAACAAAGAATTTGGTAATACAATATTAAAAACAAAGGTTTGGCCAGCGCTTGTCTGGAGTATTGTCTTAAGTTTTTGTAGCGTAGCAAACCCGTTGCTAACATCGTTTGCGACCAACATACAGACTCAGAATTTATATGCAGGAATGGCCATGATGAATGGCCAAATTCCATATGGTGATTTTTTTGGAACAAGTGGTTTATTATTTTACTTATTGGCCTTATTAGGGAATGTGGGTGGAAATTTTATCATTTTTGGCGTTCTCCAATTCATCGCATTGCTGATAGCGGGAGTCTATTTTTATAAGATTATTGCTTATTTTAGCCGGTCTGAAAAAGTTGCCCTTAGTGCAAGCCATTGGTTTTATATATTCATCTTTGCTCTTGGCTTCGGAGGATTGTATGCTGAGATGTTTGCACTCCCTTTTATATTAACCAGTATCTGGTTTTTAATTCGTTACTTTGAGAACGCAATAACTGACGAAGCATTTATTCTTTATGGCATAGATGCAGCCCTCGTTTTTCTTATCTACCCGAAAAGCTTAATTCTTTGGGTAGTAGCAGGTATAGTTTTAGTTGTATACAATGTTCAGCACCATCAGGTGGCTCGCGGATTTTACCAATTATTAGCAGCTGTTTTTGGATTTCTGCTTATTTTGTATTCGGTCGGGTATTATGCATTTGAAGCACAAGTTTTAGGAACAGCAATTCAGCAGACCTTTCTATATAATCTTCGTTTAGATTTTCAACATGCGACAGTACTTATGGATTTGACAATTGTCATTCTTTTCCTCCTACTGTCTGGATTTGTAAAAAATGCTATCCATACCTTATTTTCATTTAGACAAGAAAAATATACTTACATTAAGGTCTTAATGTTACTAGTATTCACTATCCAATTAATTTTCATCGTTGGAAGTGCACATTTTCAGTGGAGTCAATTGGTCCTACTTTTGCCATATGGATTTGGGATGGCGGTAATACATAATCAGGAGGAACCTGAGGATACTAAGAGTAGTTATGCGCGTCGTCATTTCTTTCTACCAGTATTTATTGGATTAGGAATTCTTGCACAACCTGCCTATATTTACTTAGTTCAAGGAGGTTTAAGAGCCGATCGTCAAGAAGTTGCCCAGTACATCAGTAGCCAAACAGAAAACTCAGACAAAGTTTATGTTTGGGATAATAGTGCAGGTGTTTACCTCTCAAGCCAGCGCTTATCAGCAACAACTATTACAACATCCGATCCGTATTTAGATACAGACGTTAACAAAAATAGTCTGATTTATGATTTGAATAAGAGTGAAGCAAAATATGTGGTTGTAAATAGATATCTTTCTATGCTAGACAATGTGAAAATAATTATCGAATCACAATATAAAGCTATTCAAACAACAGACCATTTTATTATTTATCAAAAGAATGAATGATTGCTCAGGCAGTCATTTTTTCTTTAGCCTATCTGGGAAAAGGAGGGAAAGTGGATATGTGGTATAATGGAAAAATAAGCATTCGGGAAAAATTATTAAAGAAATGTAGGAGAAATGATGTCACATATTATTGAACTACCAGAAATACTAGCCAACCAGATTGCGGCTGGTGAGGTCATTGAGCGACCAGCCAGTGTGGTTAAGGAGTTGGTGGAAAATTCCATTGACGCAGGGGCTAGTCAGATTGAAATTAGTGTTGAAGAGGCTGGTCTCAAAATGATTCAAATTACGGATAACGGTGAGGGGATTGCCCCTGATGAAGTAGCGCTTGCCCTCCGCCGTCACGCCACCAGTAAGATAAAAAATCAATCGGATTTGTTTCGTATTCGCACCCTCGGTTTTCGTGGAGAAGCTCTGCCCTCCATTGCTTCTGTCAGTCATATGATCATTGAGACAGCTACGGCAGACTCTGGACACGGACTTCATTTGGAGGCCAAAGGTGATGTCATCGAGAAAGAGGAGCCAGTTAGTCGTCCAGTTGGCACACAGATTACTGTTTCGGATTTATTTTACAATACCCCTGCTCGTCTCAAATACGTTCGCAGTCAACAGGCTGAATTATCACATATTGTTGATGTTGTAAATCGATTGAGTCTAGCTCATCCGGAAATAGCTTTTGCCTTAGTAAATGAAGGACGAGAATTAATTAGAACTGCAGGGACAGGGAAACTTCGTCAGGCAATTTCAGGGATTTATGGGATTGCTTCTGCCAAAAAAATGGTTGAAATTGAGGCAGAAGATCTGGATTTTCAGATTTCAGGTTATGTTTCCTTGCCAGAGTTGACTCGTGCCAACCGCAACTATATTTCCATTTTCATCAATGGTCGCTATATCAAGAATTTTTTGCTGAATCGAGCGATTTTGGAAGGTTTTGGCAGTAAGTTGATGGTTGGACGCTTTCCGCTGGCAGTCATTTCTATAGAAATTGACCCCTATCTTGCTGATGTCAATGTGCATCCGACCAAGCAGGAAGTTCGTATCTCCAAGGAAAAAGAACTCATGACCTTGATTCGAGAGGCGATTAGTCAAGCGCTTAAAGAGCAGGACTTGATACCAGATGCTCTTGAGAATTTAGCTCAGTCAAGTACTCGACCAAAAGTAAAAGCAGAGCAAGGCACCTTACCACTCAGAGAGCCAAAAATCTATTATGATACGATTAAGCAAGACTTCTTCTTAAAACCAGACGTGGTCGCTGAGGATGTCAAACCTCTCGAAGAGGAAAGGCAAGAGATTGTTGAGTCGCCTGTCGAAAATAAACCTACATCTGTTCAATTTGCAGAACGTCAGTCGGTGGAATCAGAAAACCAGGAGCATCCTAATCTAAGCACAAAAGAATTGGCAAAACTGGCAGATAAATTAGACCGGGAGGAAACATCGACATTTCCAGAGTTAGAATATTTTGGTCAAATGCATGGGACGTATTTATTTGCGCAAGGCAAGACAGGACTTTATATCATTGACCAGCATGCCGCACAAGAGAGGGTCAAATACGAATACTACCGTGAGAAAATTGGACAGGTTGACAATTCGGCTCAACAGTTATTGGTGCCCTATATTTTTGAATTTCCGCAGAATGATGCCCTTGACCTCGTTCACAAAATGGATGCCCTTCGTCAAGTTGGTGTCAACTTGGAAGAATATGGAGCTAATCAATTTATTCTGCGTGAACATCCTATTTGGATGAAGGAAGAAGAGATTGAGTCTGGCATTTATGAGATGTGCGATATGTTGCTCTTGACGGATCAGGTGTCAATCAAGCAGTATCGGGCAGAACTGGCTATCATGATGTCTTGTAAACGGTCGATCAAAGCCAACCATGCTTTGGATGATTATTCGGCGCGTGATTTACTGAGACAATTGTCTTACTGCCAAAATCCCTATAACTGCCCGCACGGTCGCCCAGTCTTAGTGCATTTTAGCAAATCGGATATGGAAAAAATGTTCCGTCGCATTCAGGAAAATCACACGAGTTTGCGAGAATTGGGCAAGTATTAACATAGTTGAAAAAGTTGACACATTAGTAAAGGAAGTATATGTACGACTATATTAAAGGAATTTTAACAAAAATAACTGCAAAATATATTGTGGTAGAAACGCAAGGAGTAGGCTATATCTTGCAGGTTGCTAATCCCTACGCCTATTCAGGACAAGTCCAGCAAGAAGTGACTGTCTATACTCATCAAGTGATTCGAGAAGATGCTCATTTGCTCTATGGATTTGCTACAGAAAATGAAAAATCCGTCTTTCTGAGTCTGATTTCAGTATCAGGTATTGGTCCAACAACGGCTCTGGCTATTATTGCTGTTGATGATAATGATGGACTTGTTCGTGCTATTGAGCAGAAGAGCATTACCTACCTGACCAAGTTTCCAAAGATTGGCAAGAAAACAGCCCAGCAGATGATTTTGGACTTGGAAGGCAAGTTTGTCATGAGCGAAGAAGCGGGTCCTGTTCAACAAGTAGCACCATCCAGTGAAAATATCGCTCTTGATGAAGCTATGGAAGCCATGGAAGCTCTTGGCTACCGACCAGCCGAACTCAAGAAAATCAAGAAATTCTTTGAAGGCACCAACGACACCGCAGAAAACTACATCAAGTCAGCCCTTAAAATGCTGATGAAGTAATAGGATACTAAGGCGTTAAGCGATACAAAGCAAAATAGAAAAGCTGACGCAGAGGCTTTAGCATCTAGGAAGTCTTTATCTTTTTGCAAAGTATCGTAGCCGTGTTCAACTAACGTACCAGTATGATGGTTGCTGAATTAAGTAGCTAAAAGTATTAAGTAAACCGTATGTGAAAAGGAGTTTCTATGTCCAGTTGTGCTTGGGTTAATCTAAATAATCCACTTTATATTGCTTACCATGATGAAGAATGGGGCAGGCCACTTCACGATGAGCAGTCTTTGTTTGAGTTGCTTTGCTTGGAATCCTACCAAGCTGGACTTTCCTGGGAAATTGTTCTCAATAAACGCCAGGCTTTTCGCTCTGCTTTTTTCAACTATGATATTCAAAAGGTTGCGGCCATGACAGATAGCGAGTTAGATAGCCTTCTGACCAATCCAGACATCATTCGTCATAAGGCAAAGCTGTACGCTACCCGCGCCAATGCTCAGGCCTTTCTTCGAGTACAGGAGGAATTCGGTACGTTTGATACGTATCTTTGGGAATGGGTGAACGGTGCAACAATTGACAACCCTGTCAAGTCCTTCCGAGAATTGCCGACCAAGAACGACTTGTCTGAGCGGATTTCAAAAGATTTGAAGAAACGAGGTTTCAAGTTTGTAGGGCCTGTCTGTATTTACTCTTATTTGCAGGCATCAGGTCTGTTGAATGACCATGAAGAAACCTGTGAAACTGGAAAGAAATTACGAATTAATTAGATGAGCGAGCAATCGTATCTTAGTTAGGGGAGGAACATGAAAGCAGAATTAATTGCTGTTGGAACAGAAATATTGACAGGTCAAATTGTGAATACGAATGCTCAATTCTTGTCAGAAAAATGTGCAGAGCTAGGTATCGATGTATACTTCCACACTGCTGTAGGTGATAATGAACAGCGACTATTGTCTGTACTTGAAATTGCAAGTAAACGGAGTGATATGGTCATTTTATGTGGTGGTCTAGGGCCAACTGAAGACGACTTAACTAAGCAAACTTTAGCGACATTTTTGCAAAAAGAGTTGGTTGTTGACGAACTAGCGATAGCAAAATTAGATCGTTTCTTTGCCAGTCGACCAGGTCGTGTTCGCACACCTAATAATGAGCGTCAAGCACAGATTGTAGAGGGAAGTCAGGCGCTACAGAATCCAGCTGGTTTAGCTGTTGGTGGTATGATTGAGCAAGATGGTGTGACCTATATTGTTTTGCCCGGACCACCAAGTGAACTCAAGGCCATGTTTTCTGAGAGTCTGTTACCTTTTTTGACTCAATCTCAGCAGCAACTTTACTCGCGTGTCCTACGCTTTTTTGGAATAGGTGAAAGCCAGTTGGTGACTGTTTTAGCGGATTTGATTGACAAGCAGACAGACCCGACTCTTGCGCCTTATGCAAAAGTTGGAGAGGTGACGCTTCGTTTATCTACGAAGGCAGATAGTCAGGAAGAAGCGAACGTGCGTTTGACTCAGTTGGAAGAAGAGATATTGCATCGTGACCATTTGAGAGATTTTTTCTATGCATATGGGGATGATAATAGTTTGGTTAAAACCGTAGCGACTCTTTTAGAGGAAGAGAAACAATCTTTGGGCATCCTAGAGCATGGAACAGGTGGTTTATTACAAGCAGAATTGAGTCTGGCTTTGGCTGGTCAGCCGTATTATAGCGGAGGAAAAATCATCGGTCAGCTAGGGACAGAATCGGGCGGGTTATCAGAAGAAGCAAGTCGTATTCGAGAGGAACTACAAGCTGATTTAGGGCTAGTTGTGTCGGTGGCAGTCAAACCAGAATCAACAGTAGACAACGTACTTGCTAAAGTATATCTAGCCTTGGCCAGTACCTCGGGTATTTCCAAAAAAGAGGTAGATTTAGGAGGTTATTCATGGCAATACCTTCGCCAGCTTGCTTGTCTGCAGGCCTGGGATTTTGTACGAAACACTTTGTGAAATAGCAGATATTTGCTATAATAGTTTGACTAAGAAAAGAGGAGAAAATCATTGGCTAAGAAACCAGGAAAAAAACTAGAAGATATTACAAAAAAATTTGGAGATGAACGTAAAAAAGCGCTGGATGATGCACTGAAATCCATTGAAAAAGATTTTGGTAAGGGTGCTGTTATGCGTCTCGGTGAACGTGCAGAGCAAAAGGTTCAAGTTATGAGCTCAGGTAGTCTGTCTATTGATATTGCGCTTGGGGCAGGTGGTTATCCCAAAGGGCGTATCATTGAAATTTATGGTCCAGAAAGTTCAGGTAAGACAACAGTTGCTCTTCATGCTGTGGCTCAAGCACAGAAAGAAGGTGGAATTGCAGCCTTTATTGATGCAGAACATGCTTTGGATCCAGCCTATGCAGCAGCCCTAGGGGTAAATATTGATGAATTACTTTTGTCGCAACCAGACTCAGGTGAACAAGGTCTTGAGATTGCAGGTAAGTTGATTGATTCTGGCGCGGTTGACTTGGTTGTTGTTGACTCGGTTGCAGCCCTTGTACCACGTGCAGAAATCGATGGCGATATTGGTGATAGTCATGTTGGTTTGCAGGCTCGTATGATGAGTCAGGCCATGCGCAAACTCGGAGCATCCATCAACAAAACTAAGACAGTAGCTATTTTCATCAACCAGTTGCGTGAAAAAGTCGGTGTCATGTTTGGTAACCCTGAAACAACACCTGGTGGACGTGCGCTTAAATTCTATGCATCTGTCCGTATGGATGTTCGTGGAAACACACAAATCAAAGGGACAGGCGACAAGAAAGATCAAAACGTTGGTAAGGAAACCAAGGTGAAGATTGTGAAGAACAAGGTGGCTCCACCATTTAAAGAAGCTGTTGTTGAAATCATGTACGGTGAAGGAATTTCTCGCACAGGTGAATTGATTGAGATTGGTAGCAACCTCGGCATCATCCAAAAAGCAGGTGCTTGGTATTCATATAATGGAGAAAAAATTGGCCAAGGTTCTGAAAATGCTAAGAAATTCTTAGCAGATAATCCAGCAATCTTTGATGAAATTGACCGCAAGATTCGTGTTCATTATGGATTGATTGAAGCAGATGAAGAACAAGAAGTAGTGGAAGCAGAAGAAAAGACGATTGCTGTTGAAGATATACAAGATGTTGTACTTGATCTAGATGGTGGCATTGAGTTAGAAGATTAGGATGTTGAAATGGGAGGGAAAGATTTCTCCCTTTTCTCTTTTTTAGGTGAATAACCACGAAAGAAACGTATATTTTGAGGAATTTTAGTTGGGATTTCCGAATTTTCGCCAATAAATTTTGAGTTTTTCTAAAAAATAGGTCTACAGACTGAGTATTTATATGGTATAATGTAATATAATGTGCTTAATAAAATGTAGCAAAGGAGTGACTACATGATAAAAATTTATACAGTATCTAGTTGTACCTCTTGTAAAAAAGCAAAGAATTGGTTGAATGCACATCAACTATCCTATAATGAACACAATTTGGGAAAAGAGGCAATTACAAAAGAAGAAATTCTTAACATCTTAACAAAGACTGAAAATGGGATTGCAAGCATTGTATCTTCGAAAAATCGTTATGCAAAAAGTTTAGATTTTGATATTGAGGAGTTAAGTGTGAACGAAGTAATCGATTTGATTACCTCTAATCCTCGCATTTTAAAAAGTCCAATATTAATTGATGAGAAAAGACTCCAAGTTGGCTATAAGGAAGATGATATCCGTGCATTTTTACCTCGTTCTGTAAGAAATGTTGAGAATGCACAGGCCCGCATGAGAGCAGCTTTATAAATTGTGTTGAGAGAGCTCTAAAATAAAGGGTTCTCTTCGTTTATTTATTTGAGAAAAATGTTCAAATATGGTATAATGACTAGACCATAGAATGAAAGAAGGTGTAAGTATGGGATTCACGGAAGAAACTGTCCGTTTTCGTCTAGATGATACAGATAAGCAGGAAATCAGCAAAACATTGATTAGTGTTTATCGTTCTTTGGAAGAGAAGGGCTACAATCCAATTAACCAAATCATCGGTTATGTATTGAGCGGGGACCCTGCTTATATTCCGCGTTATAATGACGCGCGTAACCAGATTCGTAAGCATGAACGTGATGAAATCATTGAGGAATTGGTACGCTATTACCTGAAAGGGAATGGGATAGACCTTTAATGAGAATATTGGGATTAGATGTTGGTTCTAAAACTGTAGGGGTCGCTATTTCAGATCCATTAGGTTTTACAGCTCAAGGTTTGGAAATCATTCCGATTGATGAAGACAAGGGTGAATTTGGCTTGGAACGTTTGACAGAGCTTGTTGAACAATACAAGGTTGATAAGTTTGTTGTTGGCTTACCAAAGAATATGAATAACACAAGTGGCCCTCGAGTAGAAGCTAGTCAAGCTTACGGTGATTTATTAACTGAGCGATACAAACTTCCAGTAGAATATCAGGACGAACGGTTGACAACTGTTGCAGCAGAGCGAATGCTAATTGAACAAGCAGACATTAGTCGAGGAAAACGTAAAAAAGTTATTGACAAATTAGCAGCTCAGCTGATTTTGCAAAATTATTTAGATAGAACATTTTAAAGGAGACACCTATGGCACACCATCACGATCATGAACATGACCATAATCACGACGAACCTGAATTGATTACTTTAGTAGACGATCAAGGTAATGAAACACTTTTTGAAATCTTGTTGACAATTGACGGTCAGGAAGAATTTGGAAAGAACTACGTCCTCCTGATTCCTGCTAGTGCAGAAGAAGATGAGAACGGAGAAGTTGAAATCCAAGCCTACTCATACATTGAAAATGAGAACGGCACAGAAGGAGACTTGCAACCAATTCCAGAAGACGCAACAGCAGAATGGGATATGATTGAAGAAGTCTTCAACAGCTTTATGGAAGAGGAATAAAAAGGTCCAGTGGACCTTTTTATCATGAGCCTGAAAACAAGAAAGCGAATTAAGGTCCAGTGGAGTGGAACAGTCTGGGAAGAGACTGTTCCAGCCCGAGCTAAGAAACAGTAAGGCGAGGAATGTATCATGAGCCTGAAAACAAGAAAGCGAATTAAGGTCCAGTGGAGTGGAACAACAGTCTGGGACGATTCGTAATTTCATCTGGAATCAATACCATTTTGATAAGACAACTGATGTTGATATTGTATTCTTTGACGAAGGAATATCCTCTGAAAAAACTTTAGAAATAGAGAACCATTTGTATTATATGTATCCACAATATAAATGGGAATTAAAAAATCAGGTCTTTATGCATATTCACAGTCCGAACAGTCTTCCTTACCAGTCATCAAAAGATGCAATTGAAAAATTTCCAGAAAGATGTACAGCTGTTGGTGTACGACTGCTAAAAGAGGGAACCATGGAATTGTTCGCCCCATTTGGACTGGAGGATATCTATCAATATAGAGTACGGCCTACCCCTCATTTTTTAGCGGACAAAAACCGTATGCAGCTGTATAAAACGAGAGCTTCTAAGAAGAACTGGGATTACAAATGGCCGCAAATGATCATTTCATTTGAAGAATAGCTAAATAGATAAGTTCTATTTGGCCTTTTTTTATTTATCCAAATGTATATTCGCGTTGCTTGAATGATGAGAGCAAAATGACCACATTCTAAAAAGAGGACATAAATGTCATGTAAAGTATTGCTTGTTTTCGATAAACTATAGCCAACGAATTAAGAAAAAACTAAGAGGTTAATAGTTTATGAAATTTGAACAAACTTATGCAAAGGTTAGTGGTATTGTACATAAGGCTCGTCAAGAATTTTATATCAAGTTATGGGAAAAGTCAGACTGGGATCAAGAAGGAATGATGGTATTATATGAATTATTAGAAAAACAACCCCAGTTATATGATGATAAAGAAAAATTATATGTATATTTTAAAGTAAAATTTAGAAATCATATAAAGGATGTTATACGCAAGCAAGAAAGTTATAAAAGAAAATTTGACAGAATGGCACATGAAGACATCCATGACCTATCCCATGTTGTGAAATCACCTGGACTGGTTAACGATGAATTTATTCTTCTGCAAGATATGTTACAGTCTTATCGGCAACAGTTAAATTCAGAACAACTAGAGCAATACGAAAAATTGATGGCAGGGCAGAGTTTTAGTGGCCGAAAACAAATGATTCGTGATTTGCAAGACTATTTAGCAGATTTTAAATAAGCTAGGTCAAGACTGGATAGTATGCATTTTTTCTATCAACTTAGGACGTGTAAAATACCATGATAGGCTATGTGAGATGTCTATGACAGTTTCTCCATTGAATAATAAAAATGAACAAGAAGCCCTCGCTAAGTCAAGAATCTTAGCAAGGGCTTTTGGTTTACGACTTATTGATTTTAATAATCAAAGACAAAACGGATGCGCTCTACTGACGAGCTCTCCCAAAAGCCCAGCCTCCGATTGCTAAAAGAAACAAGGTGATTCATCTAAATTAATTACATATTTACTTTGAATGAAGCAATATCGATTCTTTGTGACTGAATTTTTGTTTTTTACGCAAGGAACCACCTGCCCCTTCGGACAGGTGGTTTCCCACATATCAACCAATCCTCCCTGTAGGGATCGAACCTACGACCCACGGATTAAGAGTCCGCTGCTCTGCCAGCTGAGCTAAGGAAGGATAAAAAATAAAAATGCTGTATTGGTACCGGTTATCCATGATTTGTATTGATCCCGCACGCTAGAAGCAGGTGGGTGACGCGTTTCTGACTTAGTTGCTTCTGGGTGTGCCAGCTTGCATACTGTCAGAGGATCTTTGTCTCCCTAATAATACAAAAATAGTCGGTCAACACATAGGTATGAATTCGTATACCACAGCAGTTCTTATCTATAATCTAATCTTACCACTTTTTTTAGAAAAATCAAGAGAAAAAATTAAAAAATGTAAGCGTTACCAACACGTTATTGGTTAAAAACCTTGTGTTATCAAGGTTTTATCTATTATTTTTTTTCAAATTTTTTATCTTTTCTTGGGTCATACCCAAGGCACGCTCGTATTTACCGGTGTCATTGGCGGTAAAGTAGTCTGCATTCAGTAACTTATCGGGCAGGTATTGTTGGTCCACCCATTTTTCAGGATAGGCATGCGGATACTGGTAGCCAATAGCATTTCCCAGCTCCTTACTACCGGCATAGTGACCGTCCCGAAGATGATTTGGAATGGGCAGATGGCCGTTTTTCCGCAAATCAGCCAGAGCTGCATCCATAGCCTGATAGGCAGAATTAGACTTGGGCGAGAGAGCCAAATCAATGACCACATTGGCAATCAAAATCCGTGCTTCTGGGAAGCCGATTTTTTGGGCGGCTTCAAGGGCAGTCACTGTATGAATCTGTGCCTCTGGATTGGCCAAGCCAATGTCTTCATAGGCAATGACCGTCAAGCGACGGGCCAGGCTAGGTAGGTCTTCAGCCTCAATCAAACGAGCGGCGTAGTGGAGGCTGGCATTGACATCACTACCCCGAATAGATTTTTGCAGGGCGGAGAGAATGTCGTAGTGGGCATCGCCGTTCTTGTCCATGCTGATGTAGGACTTTTGCAGGCTATTTTCCACAGCATCTAGGTCAATGTGGCGACTACCATCATCACTTTCCTTGGTCGAAAGCACAGCCAATTCTAGCGAATTATAGGCAGCACGTAAATCACCGTTGGTGGCGTTGGCTAGGAAGTCTAGAGCCTCAGGCTCAATGGTAATAGGGAAGTCAAAGCCACGTTCGCTGTCTGTCAGAGCCAGTTCCAGGGCTTGTCGGATGTGACTGGTTTGCAAAGGCTGCAATTCAAAAATCTGCACCCGACTGCGAATGGCAGGCAGAATTGAGAAAAATGGATTTTCCGTCGTTGCCCCAATCATGATGATATTGCCATTTTCCAAAAGAGGAAGCAGGAAGTCCTGTTTGGTCTTGTTGAGGCGGTGGATTTCATCGAGCATGAGGACCAGGCCACCAGAAAATTTAGCTTCTTCAGCGATTTCCTGTAGGCGTTTTTGGTTGTCTGTCGTGGCATTAAAGGTTCGAAAGGCATACTTGGTCGTACCAGCAATGGCGGACGCAATCGAGGTCTTGCCAATCCCTGGCGGACCGTAGAGAATCATGGACGACAGCATATTGGCATCAATCATGCGACGGATAATCTTTCCAGGGCCGACCAGGTGTTCCTGACCGATGACTTCATCAATGGATTTGGGCCGCATACGAAGGGCGAGATTGGCTGGCATAGGCTTCCTTTCAGTACATTTATGGTATAATCATTATACTACAATTTTAAGATTTGGAGAGAAACGAAGATGACGGAGTTGACGGTGAGTGTTTTGGAAGAATACTTGCGTGACCACTATGGGACGACAGTTCCAGAGCAAAGTCTCTTTATGAAATTAGTGGAAGAAATTGGTGAAGTGGCAGAGCTACTGAATCAACGTGCAGGCCGCAAGATGGTGGATAGCGAAGACGACAGCTCTGCTCGTTTGGTAGAAGAATTAGCTGACGTTATTCACTATGCTGTAGCCTTAGCAGCGGTGAATCAACTAGATTTAACCAAGTCCATTTTGGAGAAAGACGAGCGGGCTTCCGTCAAATACGGTCGAGAAATAAATTTATTGGAATTTATAGAAAAGAGGAAATAAAATGGCGAAACATGGCTTTTTAGATGTGCTGGAAGCAGCATTGGATAAACATTTTACCTACGATTATGAGCTTAACTGGGACAAGAAAAACCACGCAGTTGAGTTGGCTTTCATCTTGGAAGCACAAAATACGGCTGGGATTGAAACGGTGGACGACGAAGGCAATGCTTCTGCGGAGGATATTTTCCTAGAGGAGTATGTCCTTTTTTACAACCAGGACAAGTCTCGCTTTGACGAGGAAGACTATCTGGTCGCTCTGCCATTTGACGCCAAGAAGGGCTTTTCAGCAGAGTTTCTGGCCTACTTCGCAGGTTTTCTCAAGGACACCGCCGACCAAGGTTTAGACGACCTCATGGACTTTTTGGCGGACCCAGAAGCCCAAGATTTTGCGATTTCTTGGGACGGAGAGGCTTTTGAAAAAGGCAGAGCAGACTTGTTGGAGGGAGAATTTTACCCATATCCGAGGTATTGAGTTGGTTCATGAAATGTTACTGGCTCCAAAACCTTTTGAAATGATGAAGTCTGGTCAGAAGACCATTGAGCTACAACTTTATGATGAGAAGCGCAAGTATATACAAATTGGAGATCGCATCCGTTTTTATTGTACAGAAAATCAGACGCAAACGATCGAGGTGCAAGTATTAGATCTTCACATATTTGATAATTTTGCTCAGTTATACAAAGAACTGGATTTATTGTCTTGTGGGTATACGCAAAACAGTATCAGAGGCACGAAACCCGAAGATATGGAAGATTACTATTCACGAGAACAATTAGAACAGTACGGAGCAGTTGGTATAGAATTGAGGGTAATAGATTCTATTTGACATTCCATTTTCTCTGTTGCTTGACTGCGGGCGAAACTTTTGCTATTATAAAAATAGAAAAGGCGTTGAGTTCCAGCTCAACGCCCTGACAGGACCATAACGATGGTTCAGCTTTTGGACAAAATAGACCGCCAGCTTGAAATCTGGGGCGGTCTATTTTTTATCTAGCATGGTTACGATGATTGTAATGATCAAACCAAGCATATTTACAAATAAATTTGATAAATATAAATCCAGAGATTTCCGACGTGAGAGTTTTGAAACGATATTTTTCAAAACTCGAGCTAGTGCGTGCCCTAGACAAATCTTATAGGATTTGTCGTTGCCAGATGAGTAAGTTTACTTACCGTCTGGCATGGGCTAGCCTTTCCGTTGGCTTTTGTGTCTATTTGCATAGGCACCACCACCTTTCAGAAATCAGAACCACCGCTCAGATTTTCCTGTCATTTCATTTATTCGAAAATTATTTTGATTTTACTTACCTTATAACATTAACTTGTAAAATGGGCTAGAAATCGGTACAATAATACAGTGATTGACGCATAGAAAAGAAAAGGAAACAAACATGAACTCATGGCAAGAATTAACGATTCACGTGCATCGTGATGCAGAAGAAGCAGTTTCAAATCTGATGATTGAAACGGGCAGTCAGGGGGTAGCCATTAGCGACTCGGCTGACTATGTGGGACAGGAGGACCGTTTTGGTGAACTCTATCCCGAGGTGGAGCAGTCAGATATGATTGCGATTACGGCCTATTATCCTGATACTGTAGATATTGAGGAAGTTAAGGCAGACTTGGCGACTCGCATGGCGGATTTGACAGGCTTTGGCTTGGAGATTGGTCAGGTCAGCCTAGAAAGTCAGGAATTGGCAGAGGAAGACTGGGCGGACAACTGGAAGAAATACTATGAGCCAGCTCGCATTACCCACGATTTGACCATTGTGCCGTCTTGGACGGACTATGAGGCGACAGCTGGGGAGAAGATTATCCGCTTGGATCCAGGCATGGCTTTCGGTACAGGAACCCACCCGACGACCAAGATGAGCCTTTTTGCTCTTTCTCAGGTCCTGCGTGGTGGTGAAACGGTCATCGACGTCGGCACAGGTTCAGGTGTCCTTTCCATTGCTAGCTCCCTCCTAGGTGCCAAGAAGATTTATGCCTATGACTTGGATGAGGTGGCGGTGCGTGTAGCTCAGGAAAATATTGACCTTAACGCCAATACTAGCAATATTCATGTTGCAGCGGGCGATTTGCTTCGTGGCGTAGACATTGAAGCGGAAGTTATCGTTGCCAACATCTTGGCGGACATTCTCATCCATCTGACCGAGGATGCCTACCGTCTGGTCAAGGACGAGGGCTACCTGATTATGAGCGGCATCATCGCGGACAAGTGGGACATGGTGCGAGCATCTGCGGAGGCGGCTGGCTTCCTCCTTGAGACTCACATGATGCAGGGCGAGTGGAATTGCTGCGTCTTTAAGAAGACGGCTGACCGATCAGGTGTGATTGGAGGCTAAGATGCAGCAGTATTTTGTCAATGGCAGAGCGCCGCAGGGCATGTTCCAGATTAGCGATAAGGACACCGCCAAGCATATGTTTTCTGTTATGCGATTGCAGGCAGATGACCAGATTGTCCTAGTCTTTGACGACGGGATTAAACGCTTGGCACGGGTAGTAGACAGCCAGAGCCAATCTGTTGAAATTATTGAAGCATCGGCAGACAACGTCGAATTACCTGTTTCCGTTACCATTGCTCTGGGCTTTCCCAAGGGAGATAAGCTCGAATTTGTCTCCCAAAAGGCAACGGAATTAGGCATGACAGCCCTCTGGGCCTTTCCAGCTGACTGGTCTGTGGTCAAATGGGACGGTAAAAAATTAGGTAAAAAAGCAGAGAAGCTAGAAAAAATCGCCCAAGGCGCAGCCGAGCAGAGCAAACGCAATCGCATTCCAGCTGTTCGTTTATTTGAGAAAAAATCGGATTTCCTAGCTCAACTAGCAGGTTTTGACCAGATTATCTTAGCCTACGAAGAGGCTGCAAAAGAGGGCGAACAAGCCAACCTAGTAAAAATCTTGTCTGGCTTAGAAGCTGGACAATCAGTTCTGGTTATCATCGGTCCAGAAGGCGGCGTATCGCCTGAGGAAGTAGCCGCATTTGAAGGAGCAGGAGCGGTCAAGACAGGTCTAGGACCGCGTATCTTACGAGCGGAGACGGCTCCACTCTACGCCCTTTCTGCTATTAGCTACGTAACGGAATTGTTGAGGTAGATTCATGTTTGCCTTAGGTACGATTATCAATACGGCGGCCATTGCCCTAGCAGGTTTGCTAGGATCTTGGTTTGGGCATTTACTAAAAGAACGGCATCAGTCGGGGTTGACGATGGCGAGTGGTGTTGCTGTTCTTTTTCTGGGGATTTCTGGTAGTTTAGAGGGGTTACTGACAGTTGTAGATGGTCAGATCACAAGTCAGAATAGTATGCTTCTGGTCATTAGTTTGGCGTTAGGAACCTTGGTGGGGGAAGTACTCCATATCGAAGGTTGGTTTGAGCAACTTGGTGTTTGGCTCCGTGAAAAATCGGGAAATAGTCAAGATTCTCAGTTTTTAGATGCCTTTTTGACAGCTTCCTTGACTGTTTGTATTGGAGCTATGGCCATTATTGGTTCTATTCAAGATGGTTTGACGGGAGATTACCGATTATTAGCTATTAAAAGCATTTTGGATTTTATAATTATTTTGATTATGACTTCTAGTTTAGGTAAGGGAGCAGGGTTTTCGGCTGTACCCGTCTTCTTTTTCCAGGGCTCAGTAACGATTTTGGCACGTTTGATTGAACCGATTATGACGGATCAAGCACTTGCGAACCTTTCTCTAATAGGGTCCGTTCTTATTTTTTGTGTCGGAGTTAATATTGTTTGGGATCGAAAAATCCGCGTGACCAATATGTTGCCAGCTATTCTCATTGCTGTGATTTGGGGCTATTTTGCATAAGAAAACCAGGATTCCCCTGGTTTTTACTGTTTTCGTTCAAATTGCAAGAGGCTGACCTGCCCCAAGCCCTTCCAGACCTCCTCGACTTGCCCGACCTGTTGAAAATCATTTTTCAAGAGTACCTGCTGAGAAGCACAGTTTTCTGGCAGGACAAAGGCGACGATTGTTGTTATCGGACATTCTTCTAGTAGGAAATGGCAGAGCAGACTGACTGCTCGGCTAGCCAGACCTTGATTCCAGAAAGCATGATGAAGACGGTAGCCAATGGTCACCGACGCAGTTCGTTTTTTGTAGTCGAAAACTTCCAAGACGCCAATCAATTTTCCTTGAAATTCTAGTCCTAAAAACAATCTTTTTTTCTTATTAAAATCACGTTGGAAATGACTAATTCGTTTGCGAAGGGTTTCTTTACTTTTAGTTGATGTGTTAGGAGTGTATTGGAAATGAAGGGGATTGGAATAGATTTCCCAAAGATTGTCTAGATCACTTTCTTGGATGTGTCGTAGTAAAATCGGAGGGTGGTCAAGAAATGGAATAGTGTCAAATAATGTATTAGTCATAAAGATAGTATATCTGAAAAGTAGACTTTCTCAAACCTTTCAGCGCTATCCTTTTTCTTTTTCCATGAAAATGGTAAAATAGTAGGAAATATAAGAGGAAGAGTAATGACATGAAAGAAATAAATTATACTGGGGAGGAAGTGGTTGCCTTAACGGCCACCTACTTACCGGAAGAGGATGTTGCCTTTGTCAAAAAAGCGTTAGATTTTGCTACAGAGGCGCACAAAACACAATTTCGTAAATCAGGTGAGCCCTATATTGTACACCCTATTCAGGTGGCAGGTATTTTAGCAGGTCTCAAGCTAGATGCTGTGACGGTTGCATGTGGTTTCTTACATGATGTGGTTGAAGATACAGAGGTGACCTTGGATGAGATGGAAGCTGAATTTGGCCCGGAAGTCCGCCATATTGTCGGCGGTGTGACCAAACTGGGTAAGGTTGAATATAAATCTCATGAAGAACAACTAGCAGAAAACCACCGAAATATGTTAATTGCTATGTCTCAAGATATGCGGGTGATTTTGGTAAAACTCGCTGACCGCTTACACAACATGCGGACTCTTAAGCACTTGCGCAAGGACAAGCAGGAACGTATTTCACGTGAAACAATGGAAATCTATGCACCTCTTGCTCACCGCTTAGGTATTTCTTCCATTAAGTGGGAATTGGAGGACATGTCTTTCCGCTATCTCAATGAAGTTGAATTTTATAAAATTACGCATATGATGCGTGAGAAGCGCCGTGAGCGTGAGGAATTAGTGACTGAAGTCGTCAACAAACTGCGAGAGTATACAGAGGAACGCCATCTTCACGGACAAATCTATGGTCGTCCAAAGCATATTTATTCTATTTATCGAAAAATGCATGATAAGAGGAAGCGTTTTGATGAGTTGTACGATTTGACTGCTATTCGTTGTATCATGGATACTCAAAGTGATGTTTATGCGATGCTAGGTTACATACATGAGTTGTGGAAACCAATGCCAGGAAGATTTAAAGATTACATCGCAAATCAGAAAGCTAATGGTTACCAATCCATTCATACGACTGTATATGGGCCTAAAGGTCCAATCGAATTTCAAATTCGTACTGTAGAGATGCACCAAGTTGCAGAGTACGGGGTTGCAGCACACTGGGCCTATAAGCGTGGTGGTAAGGCAACCGCTTCTGAAAAAGAATTGCGTTGGATTAATAATTTGATCGAACTTCAAGAAGGTGCTGGTGGAGATGCACAAACCTTTGTAGATTCTGTCAAAGAAGACATTTTTACAGAACGAATTTATGTCTTCACTCCTGATGGTGCGGTACGTGAACTGCCTAAGGACTCTGTGCCAATCGACTTCGCATATGAAATTCATACCAAGGTAGGTGAGCGAGCGACAGGTGCTAAAGTCAACGGTCGCATGGTCCCTCTGACAACCAAACTCAAAACAGGGGATCAGGTAGAAATTATTACTTCAGCCAATTCCTTTGGTCCGAGTCGTGACTGGGTTAATCTTGTAAAAACCCATAAAGCCCGTAACAAAATCAAGCAGTTCTTTAAAAATCAAGATAAGGAATTATCGGTTTCCAAAGGACGTGAGATGCTTCAAAGCTTGCTTCAAGAAAATGGCTACGTTCCGAACCAGTATTTAGATCGTCGTCACATGGATGAAGTTTTGCAAAAGACCAGCTATAAAACAGACGAGGCACTTTATGCGGCAGTCGGTTTTGGAGAAGTTTCTGCTGTGTCAATCTTCAATCGTTTGACAGAAAAGGAACGTCGTGAGGCCGAACGTGCCAAGGCAAAAGCGGTCGCAGATGAACTGGTTAATGGTGGAGAGGTCAAACACGACAATAAAGACAGTTTAAAAATCCGACACGAGGGTGGTGTGGTTATCGAGGGCGCTTCTGGCTTGCTGATTCGGATTGCCAAATGTTGTAATCCAGTACCGGGTGATGAAATTGTTGGTTATATCACCAAGGGGCGTGGGGTGGCTGTTCATCGTGTGGACTGTATGAACCTTAAGAGTCAAGAAAATTACGATGTGCGCTTAATTGATGTTGACTGGGAAGATGATAATTCAACAAAAGAGTACATGGCCAATATTGATATTTATGGACTGAATCGTTCGGGACTTCTCAATGATGTTTTGAAAGTATTGACTAATGCTAGCAAAAACATTTCGTCCGTTAATGCACAACCAACTAAGGATATGAAATTTGCGACGATCCATGTATCCTTTGGGATTTCCAATTTGGCAACCTTGACAAGTTTGGTTGACAAGATTAAGTCGGTTCCAGAAGTTTATTCAGTGAAAAGGACCAACGGATAAGATGAAAATAGTATTACAACGTGTTTCTCAAGCCAGTGTGACTATCGAAGAAATGGTACATGGGCAGATCAAGCAAGGCCTTCTTCTTTTGGTCGGTATTGGTCCGGAAGATGGTCAAGAAGATTTGGATTATGCTGTGCGAAAAATCGTTAATATGCGGATATTTTCAGATGAGGCAGGTAAGATGAACAAGTCTGTTCAAGATGTGGAGGGCAAGATATTATCCATTTCTCAATTTACTCTTTTTGCGGATACAAAAAAAGGTAATCGCCCTGCATTTACAGGAGCGGCAGCACCTGCTCTGGCCAGCCAACTCTATGATGAGTTTAATCAGGCCTTGTCTGAATTTGTACCAGTCGAGGTGGGTGTTTTTGGGGCTGATATGCAGGTCAGTCTAGTCAATGATGGACCGGTTACCATTATCTTAGATACAAAAAACAGGTAAGAATTTCAGAAATAGTCTGTACTCTCTATCTCTATTTTGATATACTAATGTCGAAAGGTAGTTATGGAGGCTGGCTATGAAAAAATTGTTCACCAATCATTTCTTTTATTTGACGATTGCATTTATTTTGATTCTAGTGATTTTCTTTAGCGGAGTGGATAAACGCTGGATTATTCTTGTGAGTTTTCTTTACTTCATCCCTTCGCAGATTTTATATCGGCGTCGCCTAAAAGAGCGACTACAAGAAGACCAGCCCAAGTAGGCTGGTTTCAGATTGAAGAAAAAGTCCATTTTGGACAATGTTCTTCAATCTTTTTTCTTTATGTTGAAAATAAAAAACTCTCAGAAACGCCGAAATATCAATGTTTCTAAGAGTTTAATGACTTGCTATCTTTTACAAACTTCTTCAATTTTTTATATTTTTAGGAGTTTGTCTACGTTCTGTGCAACCTGACATAGATGTCATGTTGCTTTTTTAATTTTTCACTTATACTAAGACTATAAAGCATGACTAGTAGAAAAACTTGAAGTGGAAAATGGTCATTCATTACAGAATATCGACCGTTCGTGACATGAATGTAACTATTGTGCTGATTTGTTTTATACAAAGTTCATAAATGATGACTATAAATTAAGGAAAAGGAGATAAGTTATGAAAGAAACTATGATTGTAGCGGATAAGATTACAAAGTCATTTGGGGATAAAGTTGCCTTAAAAAGTATTAGTTTTGAAATTCGTGAGGGGAATATCTTTGGATTCTTAGGGCCGTCTGGTTCTGGTAAAACAACGATGATTAATATTTTAACAGGTCAGATGAAGGCAAACCAAGGGAAGGGCAAGTTGCTAGGCAAAGATTCTTCTGATTTGACTCCATCGGATTTAGAAGAAATTGGAATTGTCAGTGACAAAAGTGGTTTTTATGAGAAATTATCATTGGAAAAGAATTTACAGTTGTATGGAAAATTATTTGGTGCGAAAGCAGGGAAAATAGATGAATTATTGAAACAGGTTGGTTTGTTTGATAGCAAGAAGACACCTGCTGAGAAGTTATCAACTGGTATGAAACAACGCATGCTACTTGTCAGGGCATTACTAAATGCTCCAAAAATTCTCTTTCTTGACGAACCAACAAGTGGGTTAGATCCAACTACCTCTCAATCCATACATGCCCTACTTATGGATTTGAAAGAACAAGGAACAACGATTTTCTTGACGACTCACGATATGCGTGAAGCTACCCTGCTTTGTGATGAGTTAGTCTTACTAAACAAAGGTAGGTTAGTGGAAAAAGGTATCCCGAGAGATATTATTCAAAGATACAATCAGGATAAAGTGGTAAGAATTACCTATTCTGATTTTAGTCAAAAAGAAATTTCGTTTGCAAACTTTACCAATAATGACCTATCAAACGCGATTGCCATCCACTCATGCGAGCCAACGCTCGAAGATATTTTTATTCAATTGACAGGAGAGAAGCTAAATGTTTAGAAGAATGAATGCCTTGATTTGGCTGAGAAATCAAATTTTATTAAGCAATAAAAATCTATCCGTTCAGATTCTATTGCCATTCATGCTCGTTTTACTTTATAAAAATTTTATGGAAGCATCAGGAATGAAACTCATGTTTGTCTGTTTGTCCATGGCAATTTCAATGTCTATTGGGATGACGATTTCAACCATGATTGCTGAAGAGAAAGAAAAAAACATGCTCAAAACCCTGTTGCTGAGTGGCGTGAGATACCATGAATATATTCTGTCTGTCCTTATACATCCACTGATATTAACGGTGATTACTTTGATTCTATTTCCGGTGATGACCGATGCCAATTTAGAAGGAATCTATATCGAATATATAGCAGTCATGTTTCTAACCACGGTAGCGGTGATGCTGATTAATATGTGTATTGGTTTGTTATCTGATACACAATCAAAAGCTCAAATTAATGGATTGCCTATTACATTTATTGTAGCCTTGTTGCCAATGTTTTCGTTGGCGAAAGAAGGAGTGGCAACCGTTGTAAGTTATACCTTTATGGGAGCCTATACAGATTTCTTTATTGAAACAAATTTTTCCATGAGTGATAACTCTATTAAGATTCTGTTACTTTGGAATGTAATTCTTATCGTGCTCACTGTTCTTGCGATAAAGAAAAGTAAGGTAATAGTTACTGATAAAAAGTAGTTGGATACTAAAAACCAATCGCTCTGTTTAATTGGGGCGATTGGCTTTTTCTATGTATAATTGTTGAGCAATAGTGGTGGGTACTGCGAGTTCTTTGCCCTTGTACTGAATAGTAATCGTTTGGGCAAAACTATCAAAATCTGTTACAACCAGCTGATCTCCGACAGCTAAATCATGTTGTTCTAAGTACTGGAGGAGCTGATAAAAGTCGTGTATACGGACAAGTTGGTAGTATCCAGTTTCAGTGAGTTGGGAGAGTCGTGTCTGGTAGCGTTCGATGAGTGGCTGACCTGCTTGAGGAATGCTTCCACCATGAGGACAAGTTTGGGGCTGTTCCAGTAGTAGGTCTAGTCGATTGATAAAGTGATCTGAAACGGTGTGCTCTAGAATCTCAGCTTCCTCATGGACTTCCTCTGGAGAATAGCCGAGTTGTTCCACCAGAAAGACTTCAATCAGACGGTGCTTGCGGTAGAGGCTAGATACCATTTCAAGTGCGGTTTGGCTGAGGAGATAACCTGCCTTGGCGTCTTTAGAAATGAGCTCTTCAGCTACCATTTTTTTTAGCATTTCAGAAACGGCTGGGGCAGAAAAAGCCATTTTTTCAGCAATAAGTTTATTGGTAATTTTTTGGTCTAATTGACCTAACTCATAAATACATTTTAGATAATCTTCTTTGTTTGGTGTCATGAGAACTCGCTTTCTAGTTAAGAATATTATAACAAAAATTTATAAAAACAGTTGACAAAACCAATAATTTAACTTAATCTAATAATTAAATTAAGTATGCTTAATAAAAATAAAAGGAGAACCTATATGAAGAAAATATTGTTCAGTTTTGCTCTGCTATTGTCCCTAATAGGGCTAGGAGCTTGTCGTCCATCGCAAACCACAGAAGGCTCTAGTAAGCCAAGAGTGGCTGTGACTACTTCCTTCCTCAATGACATGGTCTATCAGTTGGCGGGTGATGAGGTGGAACGTGATTTGCTGATTCCAGCAGGAGAAGACCCTCATTTGTACGTAGCCAAATCTAGTGATTTATCAAAATTACAAAAGGCTGACCTTGTTCTCTACCACGGTTTGCACTTTGAAGGTAAAATGGTTGAAGCTTTGGAGAAGACCGGAGTGGCTGTTTCTAAAAACTTTAATGCAAAAGACTTGAATAAGATGGATGAGGATGGAGAAGAGATTGTCGATCCGCACTTCTGGTTTTCAATTCCCTTGTACAAGTCAGCTGTAGCTGTAGCTTCAGAGGAACTACAAAAACTCTTACCTGCTAAAGCTGAGATGATTCAGAAAAATGCAGAAAAATACCAAGCGCAGCTAGATGATTTGCATGCCTGGGTAGAAAAAGAATTAAGTGTGATTCCAAAAGAAAGTCGCTATTTGGTAACACCACATGATGCCTTTAATTACTTTGCTGCTAGTTATGACTTCACTCTCTATGCTCCTCAGGGAATTAGCACGGATTCCGAAGTGGCTAATAGTGACATGATTGAGACAGTTAACCTAATCATTGACCATAATATCAAGGCTATCTTTACAGAGTCTACAACTAATCCAGAACGCATGGAGAAATTACAAGAGGCAGTAAAAGCCAAAGGTGGTCAGGTTGAAGTTGTTACTGGTGAAGGTAAGGAGTTGTTCTCAGATTCCTTGGCACCAGAAGGTGAGGAAGGAGATACCTTTATCGACATGTACAAACATAATGTTACATTGATGGTTAAATATCTAAAATAAAATTGTTATGGGAGACGTAAACCGTACGATATCTATTGGAGCTATGGTTTGAGAATCATATTTAAATAGCAAAGTAAAATATTTGACTACGCCTACAAGTGTAGAATGGATGGTAGAACAAAGGGAGGAAATATGTCAGCAATCATTGAATTAAAAGATGTCAATTTAGCATATACAGCCAGCCAGACCATGGCTTTAGAAGATGTCAATTTGGTGATTCCCAGAGGGAGTCGAACGGCTATTGTTGGACCGAATGGTGCTGGGAAGTCCAGTCTATTCAAGGTCATTTTGGGGTTGGAAAAACCTGACACAGGGCAGGTTCGCTTGCTTGGTCAGGAGGCAGGTCTAGAGAGGTTGATTGCTCAAAAAGTAGCCTATATTCCCCAATCCAGTCAAGTGAACTGGCAATTTCCTGCAACAGTCTTTGAAATTGTTCTGATGGGACGCTTCGCTCATAGTAAGGGAATGTTTCGAAGACCGACTAAGGCTGATAGACAGATTGTTGAGCAGGCTCTAGAACGGTTAAAAATTACGGATTTACGCCATCGTCAGATTGATCAGCTTTCAGGTGGGCAGCGTCAGCGGGTCTTTCTAGCCAGAGCCCTGGCACAGGAAGCAGAATTGTATCTTATGGATGAGCCTCTAGCAGGGATTGATCAGGCAACAGAAATCATGATCATGGATATGCTCAAGGAGTTCCAATGTGAAGGGAAAACTTCCATTGTCATTCATCATGACTTAACGACGCTGGATGCCTACTTTGATCACCTTGTCTGGCTTCATAAGCATGTGATTGACTCTGGTCCGATGGATGAGACTTTGACAAGTGAGAATTATCAGGCGACCTACGGCATAGGAAATGGGCTGTTTTTAGGAAATGCCAAAGGAGGCAGTCATGTTTGAGGTTTTCAAAGAGTATTCTTTCTGGACAGTTGCTTTAGGGACCGTCAGCCTAGCTGTAGCAGCCAGCACTATCGGAAGTATATCTGTTCTTACTAAACAGAGTTTGCTTGGGGATGCTCTGGGGCATGCTTCTTATCCTGGAGTGATTGTCTCTTTCATGATTTTTCAGTCGCGACAACCTCTCTACTTGCTGTTAGGAGCAGTGTTGTCATGCTACCTTTCTTATGCACTTGTCCATTGGCTGCGTCGAAAAGGTGGTCACAGCCTAGTCAATGCCCTTTCATTGGTGTCTGCGTCTTTCTTTGGTTTGGGAATGGTCTTGAAAAATGCTATTCAGGGAAATGAAGCCTTTGCAGGGGCTTCCCAGGCTGGATTGCAAACCTATCTATTTGGACAGGCAGCCTTTATTCAGCTGGATGATGTGATACTCATCGGAATTATTTCTCTATTGGCTTTGGCATTGTTTGCTTTCTTTTATCAAGACTATAAGCTATATCTGTTTGATCAAACTTTTGCAAGGGTTATTGGTGTTCGTGTAAAGTACTTGCAGCAGTTGACGATGTTTTTGATGATTTGCCTAATTGCAGTAGGATTAAAGTTGGTCGGAGCTATTTTGATGAGTAGTTTTTTGATTGCACCAGCTGTCTTTGGCTTGATGCTGGGAAAATCGTATCACAAGAGTCTGTTACTGGCAGGAATCGTTGCAATTGGGTCGGCTTTCGTAGGGACCTGGATTAGCTCCAGTGTATCTGGTTTGTCGACCGGACCGACTATTATCGTCTGTCTGACAGGTCTGACCCTGTCTGCATTTGTGTATGTTACCTATGTCAGAAAGGAGAATGGTCGTGTTTGAAGTATTGCTCATTTTGATGGTTATTGCTAGTTCTTGTGGCTTACTCGGCTCGATACTGGTTGTAAAAAATCAATCGATGTTGGCAGATGCGCTATCGCATTCTGTCTTGCTTGGGATTGTTCTGGGATTTTTTATTAGTCATAGTTTGGATTCGCCATTGCTAATAGTTGGTGCCAGTCTGTTTGGGTTATTATCGGTTCTTGCCATTGACCGTCTGCATAGTCGAAAGATAGCGTATGATGCCGCAACAGGTCTAGTTTTTTCTTTCTTTTTTGCGGTGGCGGTTTTGCTTATTTCTCTGTTTGCTCGCAATGTTCATTTGGATGTGGATATGGTTTTGCAGGGGGAAGTACTTTTTGCTCCGCTCCATCGTATGGATGTTCTAGCCTGGTCACTCCCTGTTAGTCTGGTCAAGTCGAGTTTGGCTTGGTTGGTTATTGTTCTATTTTTTGTTTGGGCTTACCATCGTTTACAAGTATATCTATTTGACAGCAACCATGCTCGTTTGTCTGGCTTACGAACAAGGATTTTAGAAATGGTTATTTTGATTCTAGTTTCCTTAACTACTGTTCTGGCCTTCGAAGCGATTGGTTCGATGACTGTTATTGTTTTCTTGGTGGCACCAAGTATGACTGCCCTACGTTGGGTCAAATCCTTTTGGCAATTGCTTCTTTTAGGGCAAGGTATCTCTATTCTAACGGTTGTGCTTGGTTTTTTAGTGGCTAGTCAACTGGATTTAACCATGTCAGGGACCTGTGCCGTTGTCAGCCTTCTTGTGGTTTGCTCGAGTATGATTCTAAAAAATACTTGGTCACGGTCATCTGATAAGTGAAATTGTCAGAATTTTTTGTTATCATAATCATTATGAAATACAAAGGAGAATAGAATGACACGTTTACAAGATGATTTTTACGAATACGTCAATGGCGAATGGGCAAAAACAGCCGTGATTCCAGACGATAAGCCAAGAACAGGTGGCTTTTCTGATTTGGCGGACGAGATTGAAAAGCTCATGATTGATACGACAAATGCTTGGTTGACGGGGGAAAATGTCCCAGAAGATAGCGTTTTGCAAAACTTTGTGGCTTTTCACAAACAAGTAGCCGACTATGAAACCCGTGACCGTTTGGGAGCAGAGCCTGCTCAGGCCTTGATTGAAGAGTACAAGGCACTCAACTCTTTCGAAGAATTTACCAGCAAATTGGCAGAGTTTGAGTTGGCCGGCAAGCCAAATCTCATGCCTTTTGGTGTGGCACCTGACTTTATGGATGCGACAATAAATGTTCTTTGGGCAGATTCTCTAGGCATTATCTTACCAGATACGACCTACTATGAAGAAGGGCATGAAAAAGGTGCAGAATTGCTCAAGACTTGGCGTGAGAGCCAGGAAGCCCTCCTGCCAAAGTTTGGTTTCAGCGATGAAGAAATCAAGGACCTTTTGGACAAACGTTTGGAACTGGATGCCACGATTGCCAAGTATGTCCTGTCAAATGAAGAAGGTTCTGAGTACGCCAAACTTTACCACCCGTACGAGTGGACAGATTTTACTGCCTTGGCACCAGAGTTGCCTTTGGATGATTTCTTCACAGCGATTTTAGGTCAAACGCCAGACAAGATTATCGTGCCTGAGGAACGTTTCTGGCAGGCTGCCAAGGATATTTACAGTGCGGATAATTGGGAGCTTTTGAAGGCGACCTTGATTTTGAAAGCGGCAGGAGCTTATACAGCCTTCCTGTCGGATGAAATCCGTATTCTAGCAGGAGCCTACAGCCGTGCTCTTTCTGGTACACCGCAGGCTCAAAATCAAGAAAAAGCAGCCTACAACTTGGCACAAGGCTACTTTAACCAGGCCCTCGGTCTTTGGTATGCAGGAGAAAAATTCTCACCAGAAGCCAAGGCCGATGTGGAAGCCAAAGTTGCCAAGATGATTGAGGTCTATAAATCTCGTTTGGAAACGGCAGACTGGTTGGCCAAAGAAACGCGTGACAAGGCCATTGTCAAACTCAATGTTATCAAGCCTTACATTGGCTACCCAGAAGCCTTGCCAGAGCGTTATTATAAGAAGATTGTTGACCCAAGCAAGTCCTTGGTGGAAAATGCTATCGAACTAAACAAGATTGACATTGCTCATGGTTGGAGCAAGTGGAACAAGCCTGTGGACATTAAGGAATGGGGCATGCCAGCTCACATGGTCAATGCCTACTATAACCCACAGAAAAACTTGATTGTCTTTCCAGCAGCCATTTTGCAGGCGCCATTCTACTCTCTGGAGCAGTCTTCATCAGCTAACTACGGTGGTATCGGTGCGGTTATTGCCCACGAGATTTCCCATGCCTTTGACTCAAATGGTGCCTCCTTTGATGAGAATGGTAGTCTCAATAACTGGTGGACAGAAGAAGACTATGCAGCTTTTGAATCTCGTACCCAGCAGGTTATTGACCAGTTTGAAGGTCAGGATTCTTATGGTGCCAAAATCAATGGTAAGTTGACTATGTCAGAAAACATTGCCGACCTTGGTGGGATTGCAGCGGCCTTGGAAGCAGCCAAGTCAGAAGAAGACTTCTCCGCTGAGGAATTCTTCACCAACTTTGCTCGTATCTGGCGAATGAAGGCCCGTCCTGAGTTCATGCAGATGTTGGCAAGTGTCGATGTCCATGCACCAGGTCACCTACGCACCAACATCCAGTTGCCAAACTTCGATGAATTCCATGAAACCTTTGGCGTTCAAGAAGGCGACGGCATGTGGCGTGCTAAAGAAGACCGTGTGATTATTTGGTAACATTGTAACACTCAACATCGAACCTTGGTAATTCGATTTGCTAAGTAAAAGGGTCTAGTGGTTCTTTTCAGCTAATTCCCTTGAAATAGAAAAAAGAACAGATCCTAAGCTGTGCCTGCATTACCCAGTCTGATGTTAAGTTTCATTGAATATCATATAGCAAAAATCTCGTTTCGACGGGATTTTTTGCTACAATAGAAGGTAATTTTAGGAGGTGCTACAGATGAAAGTTGGTCTAGTTTTAGAAGGTGGGGGTATGCGAGGCCTTTATACTGCGGGTGTTCTAGATGCTTTTTTAGATGCTGATATTCATGTTGATGGGGTCGTTTCAGTTTCCGCAGGAGCACTTTTTGGCGTTAATTTCCTTTCCAAACAAAGAGGCAGAGCGATTCGCTATAATAAGCGTTTTATTAAAGATAAGCATTATATGGGATTGAGATCCTGGTTGACAACAGGAAATATGGTCAACAAAGACTTTACTTATTACAAAGTACCAATGGAGTTAGATAGGTTTGATCAAGATGCTTTTGCGCAGTCAGGAGTTCCTTTCTATGTGACGGTGACCAATATTGAAACCGGTCAGCCAGAATATTACAAAATTGATCATGTCTTTGAGCAAATGGAATTGTTGCGCGCCAGTTCAGCATTGCCTCTCGTTTCGAAAATTGTCGAAGTTGATGGTAAAAAATACTTAGATGGTGGTTTATCAGATTCTATTCCTGTTGAATTTGCCAAAAGTCTTGGCTTTGACAAACTCATTGTTATCTTGACGCAGCCAATTACTTATCGTAAAAAGGCTTCAAGCGGACGGATTTACCGCATGTTTTATAGAAAGTATCCTAAATTTGTATCTGTCGCATCAAAACGGTATCAACATTATAATCAAACTGTCGAAAAAATCATCCAGCTAGAAAATGAAGGCCAGATTTATGTTATCCGGCCTCATCAAGCTTTACAAATTGGCCGTTTAGAGAAGAATCCAGAAAAATTTGAAGAAATTTACCAGGCTGGATTACAAGATGGGATGGGAGCGATTGAGGATTTAAAGGGATACTTGGAGAAATGATGATCGATTGATGTAAAAAACAACATTATATTTGTTTTTTTCCTCTGGATACCCAGCAGTTTGCGTTTATTTCTACCTTTTTTCTTTCCTTATTTCGTGATATAATAGTAAAGATAATTTATTGACATGGAGAAATGATATGAGCTTCTACAATCACAAGGAAATCGAGCCCAAATGGCAGGAATTTTGGGCAAAAAATCATACTTTTAAGACGGGAACAGATGCGGACAAGCCAAACTTTTATGCCCTAGATATGTTCCCTTATCCGTCTGGTGCGGGCTTGCACGTTGGTCACCCAGAGGGTTATACTGCGACAGATATTCTCAGCCGTTACAAGCGTGCCCAAGGTTACAACGTTCTTCACCCAATGGGGTGGGATGCCTTTGGTCTGCCAGCGGAGCAATACGCTATGGACACGGGAAATGACCCAGCTGACTTTACAGCAGAAAACATTGCCAACTTCAAACGTCAGATTAACGCCCTTGGCTTTTCTTACGACTGGGACCGTGAGGTCAATACGACCGACCCTAACTACTACAAGTGGACCCAGTGGATTTTCACCAAGTTGTATGAAAAAGGCCTAGCCTATGAGGCAGAAGTGCCTGTCAACTGGGTAGAGGAATTAGGAACAGCTATCGCCAACGAAGAGGTCCTTCCTGACGGAACGTCTGAACGTGGTGGTTATCCAGTTGTCCGCAAGCCAATGCGTCAATGGATGCTGAAAATCACGGCCTATGCAGAGCGTCTGCTTAATGATCTAGAAGAAGTTGATTGGCCAGAGTCTATCAAGGATATGCAACGCAATTGGATCGGCAAGTCAACGGGTGCAAATGTGACTTTCAAAATTAAGGACACAGACAAGGACTTCACAGTCTTTACAACTCGTCCTGACACCCTTTTCGGTGCGACCTACGCAGTTCTTGCCCCTGAGCATGACTTGGTGGATAGCATTACCTCATCAGAGCAGGAAGAAGCTGTGGCAGAGTACAAACGCCAAGCCTCTCTTAAATCAGACCTTGCTCGTACAGACCTGGCTAAAGACAAGACAGGTGTTTGGACTGGTGCTTATGCCATCAACCCTGTCAACGGTAAAGAAATTCCAATCTGGATTGCCGACTATGTACTGGCAAGCTACGGAACAGGTGCTATCATGGCCGTTCCTGCTCATGACGAGCGTGACTGGGAATTTGCCAAGCAGTTTAACTTGGACATCATTCCAGTTCTGGAAGGTGGCAATGTAGAAGAAGCACCTTATACAGAAGATGGTGCCCATATCAACTCCGACTTCCTAGATGGTCTTAACAAGGAAGAAGCTATTGCCAAAATGGTGGCTTGGTTGGAAGAAAATGGTGTCGGTCAGGAGAAAATTTCTTACCGCCTCCGTGACTGGCTCTTCAGCCGTCAGCGTTATTGGGGTGAGCCAATTCCAATCATCCACTGGGAAGATGGAACTTCCACAGCCGTACCAGAAAATGAGTTACCTCTGGTATTGCCAAAAACCTCAGACATCAAGCCTTCAGGTACAGGGGAGTCACCGCTTGCTAACCTGACAGACTGGTTGGAAGTGGTGCGTGAAGACGGCGTAAAAGGTCGCCGTGAAACCAACACTATGCCACAATGGGCGGGTTCTAGCTGGTACTACCTCCGCTATATCGACCCGCACAATGATGAGAAATTGGCAGACGAGGATCTTCTCAAAGCTTGGTTGCCAGTGGACATCTACATCGGTGGTGCTGAGCACGCAGTCCTTCACCTACTCTACGCTCGCTTCTGGCACAAGTTCCTCTATGACCTCGGTGTTGTGCCGACTAAAGAGCCATTCCAAAAACTCTTTAACCAGGGCATGATTTTGGGAACTAGCTACCGTGATAGCCGTGGGGCGCTTGTGGCGACTGACAAGGTGGAAAAACGCGACGGTTCCTTCTTCAACATCGAAACTGGTGAGGAGTTGGAGCAGGCACCTGCTAAGATGTCCAAATCCCTCAAAAACGTGGTCAATCCAGACGATGTGGTCGAACAGTTCGGTGCGGACACCCTCCGTGTTTATGAGATGTTCATGGGCCCACTTGATGCATCAATCGCTTGGTCAGAAGAAGGCCTTGAAGGTAGCCGTAAGTTCCTTGACCGTGTTTATCGCCTCTTGACTACCAAGGAGCTTGTGGCGGAAAATAGCGGAGCGCTTGATAAAGTTTACAATGAAACTGTGAAGACGGTGACAGAGCATATTGAAGACCTGAAATTCAACACGGCTATCGCCCAGCTCATGATTTTTGTCAACGCAGCCAACAAAGAAGACAAGCTCTATGTCGAATACGCCAAAGGCTTTGTCCAATTGATCGCCCCATTTGCACCACACTTGGCAGAAGAACTCTGGCAGGGCCTTGCAAATACAGGCCAGTCAATCAGCTATGTCGCATGGCCAGTCTATGACGAAAGCAAGCTAGTAGAAAGCGAAGTGGAAATCGTTGTCCAAATCAAGGGCAAGGTAAAAGCCCGCTTGACTGTAGCCAAAGATCTAGCACCAGCTGAACTTGAAAAAGTTGCCCTTGCAGATGAAAAAGTCCAAGCTGAAATCGCTGGTCAAACAGTGGTGAAGGTGATTAGTGTTCCGAACAAACTGGTTAATATCGTTATCAAGTAACGATTGTCTCGTTTGTTTGTTTATCTCCAACCTCCAACAGTCTATCCGCGGACTGTTGGAGCCAACTAAACTTGTTAATATCGTAGTAAAATAAATGTAAATAACAAGAAACGACTTCCGTATTGGAGGTCGTTTTTGTAGTACGACGGGCATGTCGTACATCTGAAGGCTGAAAATCAACAGAACTGTATTCGCATCATTAAGCCGAAGATAGAACTCTGTCACTTTCTCATTTCAAAGTAACAGGCTGAAAAGCGCCATTAGTGCTTTTTATTCATCAAGGCACTTAACAACGGATATTTTAGATGTTCGAAGAGTATTAGATAAATTCCTGTTCTTCCAACCATGCTCGAATAACAGAAAGGGTTTTACCTTGAAATTTTCCAGTTGGGTACATATGATCAGCCCCTGTTAGTGAGACTAGAACAGAATTTTTGTAATTATGTGCTGTTTTTCTGGCGATGGCAGAGACAGTCATTTTGTCCTCACTTCCTGTGATGACTAAGACAGGCCCGGTAATGCTACGAAAGTCCACATAGCCTGCTCTGCTTTTATCTAGGAATGGAAAGGCCATTTGTGTGTAAACCTTGCCTGAGTCAGGGACGAGGTTTTGATAGAGCTTTTCTTTTATACTAGGATCCTGCGCATTGAGGCAGTAAGAAAAGAAGGCTTTTTTATAAGGTGGAATAGGTTTTTTCCAAAATCCCCAGCGAAGAAAATGGGGTAAGAAACTGGCAAGCATGGTTGGATAAAGAGCGAAGATATCAGCAGTTGGGGCAGGGCCCATGAGAATCATGCCAGCAACAGGGGTCCGTTCCGCAACCATTTGGGCTAAGAGACATCCAAGTGAGTGACCCAGAAGTAAAGGTGGCTCTTCTAGACTTTCGACCAAGGATACCAAGTCATCCACGTAGTCTGTCAAACTAACGTCACCGACTTTTTTGATCCCTTCTTCATAGGGTAAATCGTGATAGCGTAAACTAGGGGTATGGATTTGTAATCCAGTTTTTTCTAACTGACTAGCAAAGTCTCCCCAGAATGTGCCATTACACCAGGTGCCATGTATTAAAACGATGCTTTTCATAGGTTTACTCCTGACTTTTTCTTAATTATAGCATGAGAAATCGAATTGTGAATAAATTGCAACCTATCTATCATATTTGTCATACTATTTTAAGTTCTATGAAAGAAATTTCTATTAGGATAAATGGAATAGAAAAAAGAAAGGAAAAATCGATTTGACATTTCAAATACATTCTCAATTAAGAAAAGTGGGCATACTTGCAATGTTTACGGGGGGCTTATTATGGTTTGGAGTAATGACTGTTAATGCAGAGGATACTGCCGTAAGTGATACTCCGACAGTCTCAGCCTTAACTCAGAAAAAAACAGCTGAGAAAAGGGAGGCAGAGCAGGCTGCGGCGGAGAAAGCAGCTGCCGAAGCAGCAGCACAAGTAGCATTAGCTACAAATATGGTTTCAGAGGTGACGGTTGAATATACATCCAATACTTACCCAGCAGGCCAATGTACATGGGGAGCAAAAGAAATGGCTCCATGGGTTGGGAACTATTGGGGAAATGCCGGAGATTGGGCAGCCAGTGCAGCTTCATTAGGCTATGAAGTTGGAACAATACCAAAAGTCGGCGCAATTGCAGTCTGGACAGATGAAAATGGTGGCTATGGGCATGTTGCCTATGTGACAGAGGTGGCTACCGATGGTCAAATTCAAGTCATGGAATCAAACTATGCTGGCTCCTATTATCCAAGTAATATTCGAGGTTTCTTTGATCCGACAACAACCAGTGACGGAACGGTAAGTTATATTTATCCCCCTGCTGGAGTATAGTTGTTATTGATAGGATTGTATGATAATTAAATTCTTCGAAAATCAACAAAATCCTAGATGAGTGAAAAATTTAAGTGTAGTTTTCAGTATGTTACCATAAAATTTGAAAGTGAAAGAGTTCTATCTAAAACAAGAAGATTTGACTAGGATTAAGCTCATACTCAATGAAAATCAACGTATCTTCTCAAGGGTTATGTCAACACCGTCTTTTTAAATACAGTTAAAAGGTCTAATAAATAGGCCTTTTTATAATTAAAAAAACAGATTCGCGGATCATTCAGAAAATTCTTGTAAAATAATGTGATGAAAGGGCTTTACTTTTTAGTAGTAAATAATATATAATAACATCAAGAAAACGTTTGCACATTTTAGCTAGAAAATAAGAGAGGAGATATATGACGACGTTGGCAGATGTGGCGAAAAGGGCCAATGTTTCAAAGATGACAGTTTCCAGGGTTCTGAATCATCCAGAACTTGTTACGGAAGAGTTAAAACAGATGGTCTTGTTAGCAATGAAAGAGTTAGATTATCAACCGAATGTTGTGGCAAAAGCCCTTGCACAACAACGAACTCTGACAGTCCAGGTCATTATCTTAGAGGAAATGGAGACTGTCGAGCCTTATTATGCTGAGTTGATAGCAGGAATTTCACTCGGACTGAGCGAAAAAAACTATACAATGCAAATTGTGACGGATCGGAATCAAGTGACAGAACAATGTGACGGCTACATTGTCACGGGCGCGCGTATAGAAGATTATGGCTGGTTGCGGAGTTTGTTGAAACCCGTAGTCTTATTTGGCGAAAATATGGTGGGACTACCGTTTGTTGACACACACAATAGGGAGGCAACCTACCAAGCAAGTCGCTTTGCCTTTGAGAAAGGCTATGAACAGGTCGTATTTGTTGGGATAGATTTGCCAGATGCCTTTGCACAATCTAGGGAAGCTGGGTATGTAGAGGCAATGGAGGAATCGGGACATCCCCCTAAAATTTATCGTCTAGAAAACAGGTCTAGGGTAGCAGAAGACTTTGTAAGACAATTGGACTTGTTATCACCCAATACTTGCTTTATATGTGCTTCTGATCGCATAGCACTTGGTATTGAGCGGGGGTTATTGTTTTCATCAAAGAGAGTCCCAGAAGATTATGGGATTATTGGGTTTGATGGAATCTTTATTGACCGCGTTTCTCGTCCTCAATTAACCACTATGCGGCAACCGTTCCGAAAAATGGGGAGAATTACTGTTAAGCAGTTAATGACTCTGGTGGAGGGCTGTGAATTAAAGGAACAAAAGCGATATTGCCAAGCTAGCTTGGTAGTGAGAGAAAGTACTAGAGCATAAAATGAATGATGCTACATAACTAATAGAGGGGTTGTTAAATCCAGTGTTGATGGGTACGATGACTGGGTAAATAAAGAGTACAATCCCTTTTTTGATTAGAAAAGCTGTTACCGGTAACAATTAAGAAAACGTTTGCAAAAGAAAATCTTTTTTATATACTATTATTATATTATACATACCAAAGGAGTACGGCATGAATAGAAAACGTTTGCGTTTAGCAAAGAAATCACCAATGTTTGAAAAAAAAGTTATTTTCGGAATTCGTAAGTTTACGATAGGAGTTGCGTCCGTCGGTATAGCGACAGCCTTTTTAATGTCTGGACCTGGTCAAACAGTTCATGCTGAGGAAGTGGCTACTCCTGCGGAAACTATTATAACCAATGTTTCTGAGCAGCCTGTCGAAACAGTTGAGCCAGCCCCAGTTGCAGAGGCTACGCCTACAGCCTTGGATACAGCACCAAGTTCAGAAGAAATGGTGACTGAGTCTACATCAAATTCAACTGGAGTATCAGAAACAGTTGAGGCTCCAGCAGTAACGGAGGTTGTTGAAACAGTAGATAATGCATCAGCAGAACCGCTGGCAACTACTGAAACAGCTGTGGCAGAAAGAGCTGCAGCAGAAACAGCTACATTATCCACCCCGGCAGAAGCACCAATTGAAGAAGGCAGTATTCGTCTGCACTTTGAAAATGTAGATGAAACAGCGCCAGAGAGCCAAGGACTGTGGACTTGGGGAGGAGTAGAAACACCATCTGATGGAAATAAATGGCCAACTGATACGGTGAATTTCTCAAGTAGCCAAGTGGATGACTACGGCCATTATGTTGATATTAAAAAATCTGAGACACCAGGCACAATCGGTTATTTGGTCCTTAAAGATGGGGAAAAAATAACAGAATCGGACCAAAAAGTGGAGCTTCTTGTTCCAGAACAAAATGAGGCTTGGGTTGCTAGCGATTATACTGTTTCTAGCTATGAGCCACTCAAGGATGACAATGTTCTCCGCATCAATTACACACGTGAAGACAACAATTATGATGGTTGGGGCGTATGGACTTGGGGGGATACAACAGAAGCAAGTGACGGTTGGCCAACAGGTGCTGTTGATTTTCAAATTGGGAAATATGGTGCTTATGTTGACATTCCTCTTTCAAATGGTTTAGATTCTAAACTTGGTTTTCTGCTCATCAACCAGAATAATCCGGATTTGGCTGGCAATAAATCGATAGACTTAGCCTTTGCCGACCGCAAACGTCATAGTCAAATTTTCCTTCGGAATGGCGATGACAAAGTCTATACCAATCCATACTTTATCGAAGAGAAAGTAGAATTAGATACAAGCAAAGCTACTCCGGGAACAAAAAATGTAACTGTTGAGGCAAGTGTGAAAGCACCATTCAACTACAATGAAAGCGGCTTGGTATCTGTAACTGTCACCAACCCTGAAAATGCTGAGATTGTCAAAATGGAAGTCGATACAAGTGCCATCGGCGGAGGTCTTGTGCCAATCTCTACTGAGCTCAATCGTGTGACCATTAAAGCGACGTCTAGCACAGCGCCAGGGACATATAGTCTTCCTGTAAAGGTCTATGATAAAGACAATGGTTACTACGAAACAAAATTGGATGTGACCATTACGGAGCGCATTAAGGCAGAAGGTGAAAAAGACTGGGATGAGCAAGTCATCTACTTTATGATGACCGACCGTTTCTACAATGGTGACGTTAGCAATGATCAGGTGGTTGACGGAGACGTGACCAATCCTCGCGGTCTCTACCAAGGCGGTGACTTCAAAGGAGTTACAGCTAAGTTGGACTACTTGAAAGAATTGGGTGTGGATTCTATCTGGTTGACACCAATTGTGGAAAATATTCCACAGAATGTTGGTAGCGCTACAGATGGAGAATACTATGCTTACCATGGTTATTGGGCATCCAATTTTGAGAAACTTAATCCGCATTTGGGAAGTTTAGCTGATTTCCACGAATTGATTGATGCCGCAGCCGAAAAAGGCATCAATATCATTGTTGACGTGGTGCTGAATCATGCTGGCTATGGTACAGAAGAAACCTTTGAAGGTATGGTACGGACCAAGGAAGAAGATAAGCAGGGAGATGACCAATTAGGTTCATTATCTGGATTACCAGACTTCAAGACAGAAGAAGCTGCGGTTCGTAATCAATTGGTTGCTTGGCAGGCATCTTGGTTGGAACGCTCAACAACTGCTAAAGGTAATTCAATCTATGGTTTCCGTGTCGATACCGTCAAACACGTTGATGATACCACATGGCAACATTTCAAAAATGAATTGGTAGATAGAGATCCTGACTTCCACTTAATTGGAGAAACATGGGGAGCTAACTATAAAGATACCAAGGGTGACTTGGGTATCGGTACTATGGACAGTTTGTTGGACTTTGGCTTCAAGGATATCGCTAAGTACTTGGTCAACGGTCAACTGAAAGCAGCTGGAAAAGAGCTAGAAGAGCGTAGCAAGGTTCTGACTAGCGCAGCTTCTCTGGGTCAATTCTTGGGCAGTCATGACGAAGATGGTTTCCTTTACAGTCTCGGTGGCGCAGAAAAAGAAGGCAATCTGGATAAACTGAAATTGGCTGCTAGTCTCTTGATTACTGCTAAAGGTCAGCCTGTCATCTACTATGGTGAAGAATTAGGTCAATCAGGGCAAAACAACTGGCCTGTTTATGACAACCGGTATGATTTTGATTGGAGTAAGGTAGAGACAAGTGACATAGAGGACCATTACCAAAAATTGTTGGCCTTCCGTAATGCCAATTCAACATTGCTCTCACGTGGTGATACAACAACACTTGCTGGAAATGATAGCCAAGGTTGGCTTATCAGCAAACGCAGTTACCAAGATCAAGCTGCCTATCTTGTCTTCTCAACCAATACCGAGAGCCAGGAAATGGCGATTGAAGTATCTGGGAAAGATGTGGTTGTAACAGATGCATACACAGGAAAATCTTATCAAGCTATCGAGAAAGACGGTAAATGGGTTGTTCAAGTCGAACTTCCAACTATCGCTCAAGGTGGCACCATGCTCCTTCAGACAGAAGCAGGAGACATCGTCAATGCAAGTGTGCAAGGAGCAACTGAAGAACCAATTGAAGCAGGCTACTTCCGTGTTCACTTTAAAACTCTACCATCTGATAATTTATCTAGCCTAGGTTTATGGACATGGGATGATGTCGAAAAACCATCATCAGAAGTTGGTGCATGGCCAACAGGAGCGACTAATTTCAGTACTGCTAAGCAGGATGATTATGGCTATTATCTTGATATCAAGATGAAGGATGAAACAGCCAGCAAAATCAGTCTTCTGATTAATAATACATCTGGGGAAAATATAACCGGCGATAAAGTTATTGAGCGAATTAGCACCAAGATGAATGAAGCTTGGTTTGATGAGAATTATCAACTCAGCCTCTATCAACCACTTAAAGAAGGATATATTCGGATTAATTATTTCCGTACAGATGGCGATTATGACCAAAAAGGTCTCTGGATCTGGGGTGATGTGACTGACGTTACCTTGGGTGACTGGCCAAATGGTATTGATTTTGAAAACCAAGGCAAGTATGGTGCCTATATTGATGTCAAATTGACAGATTTACCAAGTTCAATTGGCTTCTTGCTATTGGATGAAAGCAAGTCAGGAGATGATGTGAAGATTCAGCAGAAAGATTATAGCTTTACAGATTTGAAAAATCAGACACAAATCTTCCTTAAAGATGATGATCCAACAATCTACACAAATCCTTATTTTGTGAACAACGTCCGTGTAACAGGCGTTTCCCATGTTAGCCTAACAGCTCTAGAAGCAGCATTTACAACGCTTGAAGGTGCTGATAAGGAAAGTATTTTAGAAAAATTGTCTGTCACAGATAAAAATGGCCAGACAGTGACTGTGACGGATCTTGTCTTGGATGCTACAAGCAACAAGGTACGAGTCCTTGGGGATTTCAACCAAGAAAATGCGGGCTATACCCTCAAATATGGCAATGATAGCTTCACAACAACTATGAGCTGGCAATTGAAGGATGAGCTCTATGCTTATGATGGAGAACTTGGTGCGCGTGTGAGTCAGGCTGGTAGTGTCGTTGATATGACTCTCTGGTCTCCAAGTGCAGACAGTGTAGCAGTTGTTCTTTATGATAAGGATGATCAGTCTAAAGTGGTCGGTACATTAGCCATGACCAAGGGCGATAAAGGACAATGGGATCTTGAATTGAATGGTCAATCAGATCTTGGTATTACAGATTATCGTGGTTACTATTACCATTATGAAATCACTCGTGGGGATCAATCTGTTCTTGTTTTAGATCCATATGCTAAGTCTTTAGCGGAGTGGAATAGTGATTTGGCAGATACAGATCCATCTTATCGGATTGCAAAAGCTGCGATTGTGGATCCATCAGAAGTTGGTCCAAGCGATTTGGATTATGCTACTATTCCTAATTTCAATCAGCGTGAAGATGCGATTATCTATGAAGCACATGTTCGTGACTTCACATCAGATCCTTCTATTTCCGATGAATTGACTGCTCAGTTTGGTACTTTTGCGGCCTTTGCAGAACGTCTCAGCTACCTAAAAGAACTGGGTGTGACCCATATTCAACTGCTCCCAGTTATGAGTTACTATTTTGTCAATGAATTGAAAAATGCAGAGCGGATGAGTGAGTACGCGTCAAGCAACAGTAACTACAACTGGGGTTATGATCCACAGAGCTACTTTGCCTTTACAGGTATGTATTCTACAGATCCGACAGATCCAATGAAACGCATTGAGGAATTCAAAAACCTGGTCAATGAAATTCACAAACAAGGCATGGGTGTGATTTTGGATGTGGTGTATAACCACACGTCTAAGACTTTCTTATTTGAAGATTTAGAGCCAAACTATTATCACTTCATGGAGGCAGATGGTACGGCTAAATCAAGCTTTGGTGGTGGTCGTCTCGGAACCACTCACTATATGAGTCGCCGTGTCCTCGTTGATTCTATCAAGTATCTTGTGGACGAGTTTAGGGTAGATGGTTTCCGTTTCGATATGATGGGGGACCATGATGCCGAAGCAATTGAGCTGGCCTTTACCGAGGCACAAAAACTCAATCCAAACATCATTATGCTTGGTGAAGGTTGGAGAACCTTTACAGGCGACGCCAATCAGCCTGTTCAGCCAGCGGACCAAGACTGGATGAGTTCAACAGATACGGTTGCGGTATTCTCAGATGAAATTCGCAATACACTTAAATCTGGTTATCCAAACGAAGGTCAGCCAGCCTTTATCACAGGCGGTGCTAAGAGTGTAGATTCTGTCTTCAATAACATCAAGGCACAACCAGGCAACTTCTTGGCTGATGATCCAGGTGATGTGATCCAATATATTGCTGCGCATGATAACTTGACGCTCTTTGATATCATTGCTCAGTCCATCAAGAAGGATCCATCAATCGCTGAAAATTACACTGAAATTCACCAACGTCAACGTTTGGGTAATTTGCTAGTTTTGACTTCTCAAGGGACACCGTTTATCCATTCTGGTCAGGAATATGGACGGACCAAACAGTTCCTTCACCCTGATTATCAGTACCCTGTAGCAGAAGATCAAGTGCCGAACAAAGCACATTTGTTGACAAATGCTGATGGTACACCATTTGATTACCCATACTACATTCATGATTCTTATGATTCATCTGATGCGGTCAACAAGTTTGACTGGACCAAAGCGACAGATGAGACCCTCTATCCAGAGAATACCCGTACTCAGGCCTTTACAAAAGGATTGATTGCCTTGCGCAAATCTACAGATGCCTTCCGTTTGGGAACAAAAGACCAAGTCGATCAAATGGTTAGCTTGATTTCAATTCCAGGTCAAAATGGTATTGCTACAAACGATGTGGTTATTGCCTATCAGACCATTGCAAGCAACGGTGATCGCTATGCTGTCTTTGTCAATGCTGACAGTAAGGAACGTAGTTTTGTTCTTTCAGATATTTACAAAGACTTATTGCAGGGTCAAGTACTGGTTGACGGTGAACGTGCAGGTGTAGAAGCATTGTCTGATTTAGTGGGTGTTGAATTGACTGATAGCGCAGTTGTTCTTGCACCTTTGACAGCAACAGTGATTCGTTTGCCTTATATCATTACAGAAGTTCCAGATACAGCACCTACTGCTGAAGAAAAACCAACCCTAGACTTTACTACGAAAGAACGTACAGAAGAATCTGTCCTTCCGATTGCAGAGGAAGTTCGCTATGATGCAACTCTCGCAAAAGGTCAATCTTATGTGCTTCAAGAAGGTAAGGCAGGTAAGAGAGTCTTAGTTTATCAAGATGTCTTGGTTGACGGCAAGGTAGTAGCAACAAATCTGTTATCAGAATCAGTTGTAGATGGTGAGGCACGGATTGTTGTTAAGGGTAGTATGGAGGCTAAGGAAACAGTAGAAAAACCAAGTCTTTCTACTCCAACAGCCCAAGTGTCTGAACAAACCACAAGTGCATCAAACAAAGAAAGTCTACCAGCTACAGGTGACCGACAAAGTGATTTGGCACTTCTGGGTCTCGGACTTGCTGGACTTGGTTTGACAGTTGCTGCACAAGGAAGAAACAAAAAATCAGAAGAGTAATAATATTTGGCTCTCCAGAGGAGCATTGCTCAAAATCTTGTGAATGTCTTATAAATACAAGAGTTGAGAGTATCACTTCCCTCTAGAAGAGGTTGGTTTCAAACCAGCCTCTTCTTTTATGTTTTTTTTGAGGTTCTTTTAAATTTTTAGTGGAAATAACGTCTATTTATTGATTATTAGAATAAATGGGCTGGTGAACTATAGGGAGGAATTCTGATTAAATCAGCCATTAAAGTTCGGAAATAGTCCAATAGTGAACACAAGCCTGTGCTTTATTTGGTCTTTTTGTTTCCGCTTACATAACTTATAATAAAACCATAAAAATCATTTCAAAAAAGGAGAATGAAAAATGGATTTCCTTCAAACCCCATTAAACTGGTTCTCACAGAATATCCTGCAGAATCCAGCCTTCTTCGTAGGTCTTTTGGTATTGGTGGGCTATGCCCTTCTAAAGAAAAAGCCTCATGATGTTTTTGCAGGGTTTATCAAAGCGACAGTCGGCTATATGATTTTGAACGTAGCAGCTGGTGGTTTGGTAACAACCTTCCGTCCGATTTTGGCGGCCTTGAACTATAAGTTCCAAATTGATGCGGCAGTTATTGACCCTTACTTTGGTCTTGCAGCAGCAAATGGGAAAATTGCTGAGGAGTTCCCTGATTTCGTATCAGCAGCCACTACAGCTCTCTTGATTGGTTTCGGTGTCAACATCCTCTTGGTGGCACTACGTAAGGTTACAAAAGTACGTACTCTGTTCATCACTGGACACATCATGGTACAACAAGCGGCAACAGTCTCATTGATGGTGCTCTTCCTCATCCCGGCTCTTCGTAACCAATTCGGTACAGCAGCGATTGGTATCATCTGTGGTATCTACTGGGCTGTCAGCTCAAATATGACAGTTGAAGCAACGCAACGATTGACAGGTGGCGGTGGATTTGCCATCGGTCACCAACAACAATTCGCTATCTGGTTTGTCGATAAGATTGCACCAAAACTTGGTAAAAAAGAAGAAAACTTGGATAATTTGAAGCTACCTAGCTTCCTCAACATCTTCCACGATACAGTTGTTGCTTCAGCGACATTGATGCTTGTGTTCTTCGGTGTGATTTTGTTCATCTTGGGTCCAGAAATCATGGCAAATCCAGAAGTTATCACTTCAGGTGCTCCATACAACCCAGCTAAACAAGCCTTCTTTATGTATGTTATTCAAACAGCCTTCACCTTCTCAGTATATCTTTTCATTTTGATGCAAGGTGTCCGCATGTTCGTAGCAGAATTGACAAATGCCTTCCAAGGTATCTCAAGCAAATTGCTTCCTGGTTCATTCCCAGCGGTGGATGTTGCAGCTTCTTACGGCTTCGGTTCATCTAACGCAGTTCTTTCAGGTTTTGCTTTCGGTTTAATCGGTCAGTTGATTACAATCGTTCTCTTGATTGTCTTCAAGAGTCCAATCCTCATCATCACTGGTTTCGTACCTGTATTCTTCGATAACGCAGCTATCGCAGTGTACGCTGACAAACGTGGTGGTTGGAAAGCAGCAGCCATCCTTTCCTTCATCTCAGGTGTCCTTCAAGTTGCTCTTGGTGCAGTTTGCGTTGGTTTGCTTGAATTGAGCGGTGGTTACCACGGAAACATTGACTTTGAAGTGCCATGGTTACCATTTGGATTTGCATTTAAGTACCTAGGTATTGCTGGTTATGTTCTTGTCTGCCTCTTCTTATTGGCTATTCCGCAACTTCAATTTGCGAAAGCAAAAGATAAGGAAGCGTACTATCGTGGCGAGGCACAAGCAGAATAGTATTCTTGGTCTGTAAAATCAGAACATAATGTATTAAAAATAAAATAGGAGTGAAATTATGGTTAAAGTTTTAACAGCCTGCGGAAACGGCATGGGCTCATCTATGGTCATCAAGATGAAGGTAGAAAACGCCCTTCGTCAACTCGGCGTAACAGATTTTCAATCAGCTTCTTGCTCAGTCGGTGAAGCAAAGGGTTTAGCGGCAGGATATGATATTGTCGTAGCCTCTAACCACTTGATTTCTGAGTTGGAAGGTCGCACGAAAGGTCATTTGGTTGGTCTTGACAACCTCATGGACGACAACGAAATCAAAACAAAATTACAAGCAGTGCTATAAATAGCCGTTAGGGGTAGGGAGTTTCCCTCCCCCTTTCATATAGCGTGTAGAAGGGAAAAACTATGAATTTACAAAAATCATTTACAGAAAATAATTCCATTCGCTTGGGATTGACAGCGGAAACCTGGCAGGAGGCTGTTCACAAGGCTGTTGAGCCCTTGATTGACAGCGGTGCTGCGACAGAAGAATACTATGATGCCATTATTGCTTCGACCGAAGAATATGGTCCCTACTATGTGCTCATGCCTGGTATGGCTATGCCTCACGCCCAAGCAGGTGTCGGTGTCTTGAAGGATTCCTTTGCTTTGATTACCTTGACAAAACCAGTCGTTTTCTCAGATGGGAAAGAGGTGTCTGTTCTGCTCACTCTTGCAGCTACCGATCCAAAGATTCATACATCCGTAGCTATTCCACAAATCATTGCCCTCTTTGAATTGGAAAATTCAATCGAGCGTTTGATTGCTTGTCAAACTCCTGAGGAAGTCTTGGCAATGGTGGAAGAGTCCAAAAACAGTCCGTACCTAGAAGGTTTAGATTTAGAAAGTTAGGAGAAAAAACATGAAACATATTCCAAATTTACAAGTTGCCCTTGACCATTCAGACTTACAGGGAGCGATTAAAGCAGCTGTCTCCGTTGGTCATGAAGTGGATGTCATCGAGGCAGGTACCGTTTGTTTGCTCCAAGTTGGTAGCGAATTGGTAGAAGTTCTTCGCAGCCTCTTCCCAGACAAAATTATCGTTGCAGATACCAAGTGTGCGGATGCGGGTGGTACTGTGGCTAAAAACAATGCTGTTCGTGGTGCGGACTGGATGACTTGTATCTGTTCTGCAACTATTCCAACTATGGAAGCGGCTTTGAAGGCCATCAAGGAAGTTCGTGGCGACAAGGGTGAAATCCAAATCGAACTCTATGGTGACTGGACTTATGAACAGGCTCAACTCTGGTTGGACGCAGGTATTTCCCAAGCTATTTATCACCAATCGCGTGATGCCCTCCTTGCAGGCGAAACCTGGGGTGAAAAAGACTTGAACAAGGTGAAAAAATTGGTTGACATGGGCTTCCGTGTTTCTGTAACAGGTGGTTTGGACGTTGATACCCTTAAACTCTTCGAGGGTGTAGATGTCTTCACCTTTATCGCAGGTCGCGGTATTACAGAAGCAGCAGATCCAGCAGCAGCGGCGCGTGAATTTAAAGACGAAATCCGTCGTATCTGGGGGTAAGGCCTATGGCACGACCAATCGGAATATATGAAAAGGCAACGCCCAAACACTTTACATGGAAGGAACGCTTGGAGTTTGCCAAAGAATTAGGTTTCGACTTTGTGGAGATGTCGGTGGATGAGAGCGACGCTCGTTTGGCTCGTTTGGAGTGGACCAAGGAAGAGCGTTTGGAGCTGGTCAAGGCCATCTATGAAACAGGTGTCCGCATTCCGACTATCTGTTTCTCTGGTCACCGTCGTTATCCACTCGGCTCCAATGACCCTGCTCTCGAAGCCAAGTCCTTAGAAACCATGAAACAGTGTATCGAACTGGCTCAGGATTTGGGCGTTCGTGTCATCCAGTTGGCTGGCTACGACGTTTACTATGAGGAAAAATCGCCTGAAACTAGAGAGCGTTTCATCAAGAATCTCCGTCAGGCTTGCGACTGGGCAGAACAGGCTCAGGTCATGTTGGCTATTGAGATTATGGATGATCCATTTATCAACTCCATTGAAAAATACCTAGCCGTTGAAAAAGAAATCGACTCGCCTTATCTCTTTGTCTATCCAGATACTGGAAACGTGTCTGCTTGGCATAATGACATTTATAGCGAATTTTATCTGGGACACCGTTCTATCGCAGCCCTTCACCTCAAGGATACCTATGCGGTAACTGAAAATTCCAAAGGTCAATTCCGTGATGTCCCATTCGGTCAGGGCTGTGTGGACTGGGAAAATATGTTTGCAGTCTTGAAAAAGACCAACTACCAAGGTCCATTCTTGATTGAAATGTGGTCAGAGAATTGTGAAACGGTTGAGGAAACACGAGCAGCTATCAAGGAGGCACAAGATTTCCTCTACCCATTGATTGAGAAAGCGGGGTTAAACTAATGCCAAAAGATCTACAGGAAATGCGTCAGCGGGTCTATGAAGCCAATATCGCTCTACCTGCCCACGGACTTGTCAAGTTTACCTGGGGCAACGTATCAGAAGTCTGCCGTGAACTTGGTCGTATCGTCATCAAGCCCTCTGGTGTGGATTATGAAAAATTGTCACCAGAAAACATGGTGGTGACTGACTTGGATGGAAATGTGGTAGAAGGAGACCTGAATCCTTCGTCTGACTTGGCGACCCACGTTGCCCTCTACAAGGCTTGGCCAAACGTACATGCTGTCGTGCATACGCATTCGACAGAAGCAGTTGGTTGGGCTCAAGCTGGTCGTGACATTCCATTTTATGGGACAACTCATGCGGACTATTTCTATGGTCCAGTACCGTGCGCTCGTTCCTTAACGGCTGAAGAGGTGAACACTGCCTATGAAAAAGAAACAGGAGCAGTCATCATCGAGGAATTTGAACGCCGAGGCATTGATCCAGTGGCCGTTCCAGGAATTGTTGTCCGTAACCATGGACCATTTACCTGGGGCAAGGATCCTGCTCAGGCAGTTTACCATAGTGTTGTCCTTGAGGAAGTGGCTCGGATGAACCGCTACACCGAACAAATCAATCCACGGGTGGATCCAGCGCCAAGCTATATCATGGACAAGCACTACCTCCGTAAACATGGTCCCAATGCCTACTATGGACAAAAGGGAGATGTCCACTGATTAAAATAGAATGAAAAAGGAGAGACTTGCTTCTTATTCTGAAAATGAAGCTAGCAGTCTGTCCTTTTTGTGGCGTAGAAAAACCGAATGTTCTTTACGGCAGCGATATGTTTTGCTATACTTATAGATATTTGCATGAAAAAACCATTGAAACTGTCTGTGCGGCTGAGGCGGCTACGATGAGAAAAAGGAGGTGCGACTGTGTCGCTAGATAAGAGTAGCTGTGCCTTGTTGCGGCATTTGATTGGCTTACAAGAACCAGAGACGATTATGTCCATGTCCAAAGAATTGCAACAATCACGGCGCAAAATTTACTACCATCTGGAGAAAATAAACGATGCCCTACCAGCCGATGTTGCTCCCTTGGAGAGTTTGCCCCGTATGGGTATTGTGCTGTCGGAAGAACAAAAACAAGCTGGCTTAGATTTGTTAGCGTCGATTGATGCTTATAGTTATACCATGAATATTGCTGAGAGAATGCAGCTGATGATGGTATACATTTGCATTGCTCCGGAGCGCGTTACGCTGGAAAAGTTGATGGAACTGACCGAGGTTTCACGCAATACTGTGCTCAATGACCTCAATGAAATCCGGGCTCAATTGGCGCAGGAACAGTACAAAATGACCCTCTATGTTTCCAAAAGTCAGGGTTACGATTTGATTTGCCACCCGCTCAATAAAATCCAGTATGTTCATGCCCTTTTGTACAGCATTTTTTCCGATGCCAATAAGGGTTTCATCCAAGTTTTGGAAGAAAAACTGTCAGACTTAATTGGTTACCAGCTCATGTTTTCTCCGGAAATGGAGCAATTTTTGCAGGACCAAGTGCCCCAGATTGAACGCCGTCTGGGCAAGAAAATCAATCACTACGAAATCGAATTTATGCTCAAAGTCTTGCCTTTTCTGCTGCTGAGCTACCGCAATATGCAGCTAGACGAAATTGACGAACGGGCTACCTTGAGCGAATTTAAAATCATTCAAGAGCGGATTGAGTATCGAGTGGCCAAGGAATTGCGGGCTGCCTTGCAGGCGAGATTTGAAGTGGAATTGGACGAAATCGAAGTTTCCTTGATTACCATCCTCTTGCTGAGCTACCGCAAGGACAGTGATGTCCATGTGGCTAGTCAGGATTTTGCGGAAATGAAACACGTAGTTGAGCGCTTTATTCACCAGTTTGAGGTCCATTCTTCTTTTGAGTTGGAAAACAAGGAAGAGCTAGCTAAGCACCTTTTGGCCCACTGTAAGGCCTTGCTTTTTCGGAAAACCTACGGCATTTTGACCAAAAATCCAATGCTTCAGCAAATCCAAGATAAGTACAGCACACTGTTTTCGGTGACACGTGTGGCCGGAAAGCTGTTGGAAGAAGAGTGGCAGATTGAATTGACCGATGAAGATATTGCCTATTTGACCGTTCATTTTGGTGGGACCATCCAGCGGAGACGGACCCGAAAAAGGCAAAATCAAACGGTTTATCTCATTTGTGATGAAGGCTTGTCGGTGCAACGTTTGCTCTTCAAGCAGTGCCTCTACCATTTGCCGGACAAGAAAATCGAAGCGGTCTTTACCACCGAACAATTCAAGAGTGTCGAAGATTTGGTCGAAGCAGATTTCTTGGTGACGACCAGCGAAGGCTTGGAAACGAATTTTCCGCTCGTGCGCGTGCATCCGATTTTAGATTTTGAGGATGTATTGAACCTGACCTATTTTGCCAAATACCAGAGCTTGGCCGATGAAAAACAGGGTTTTGCGGTCGAATTGGACAAGTTGCTGACCACTTATATTGTGGATGGTCAGGCGGTTCAAGAATTGAAGCAACAATTGCAAAAATTGATTACAGATGAATTGCTCTATAACTTGTCGAGCAAGGATATTGAGTCGGATTTGTATTAGAATGTTCTTAGAAGTAAATCTGTGAATGTAGTTTCTAAAAGTCCAAATGTGAACACATACCTGTGTTTGATTTGGTCTTTTTTTTGTCCGTAAATGAGCATATACTAGAAGCATAGAAATAGAAAGTACCTTATAGGAGGATGACAAATGGCTAAGGTTCAAGATATTACAAGAGAATCATGGATTCTTTCAACTTTCCCAGAATGGGGAACTTGGCTCAACGAAGAAATTGAAGAAGAAGTAGTGCCTGAAGGCAATTTTGCTATGTGGTGGCTAGGAAACTGTGGTGTTTGGATTAAGACACCGGGCGGAGCCAATGTGGTCATGGATCTTTGGTCATCTCGCGGTAAATCAACTAAAAAAGTAAAAGACATGGTCTGGGGCCACCAAATGGCTAACATGGCAGGTGTGCGGAAATTGCAACCAAACTTGCGTGTGCAACCGATGGTCATCGACCCATTTGCCATCAATGAATTGGACTATTATTTGGTATCTCACGTTCACAGTGATCACATGGACATCAGCACCGCTGCGGCCATTATCAACAATCCAAAATTGGACCACGTCAAATTTGTCGGCCCAGTTGAGAGTGGCGATATTTGGGAAAAATGGGGTGTTCCAGCTGACCGTATCATCCGTATCGCACCAGGCGATAGCTTTGAATTCAAAGACATCAAGGTCCACGCTGTAGAATCCTTCGACCGTACTTGCTTGGTGACCTTGCCAATCGAAGGTTATGACGAAAATGGCGGTAAATTAGCAGGACTTCCTGTGACAGATGAACTCATGGCTCGCAAGGCAGTCAACTATGTCTTTGAAACGCCTGGCGGAACCATCTACCACGGTGCAGACTCCCACTTCTCAAACTACTTTGCAAAACACGGTCGTGACTTCAACATCGACGTTGCTATCAACAACTACGGTGACAACCCAATCGGTATCCAAGACAAGATGACCTCAATCGACCTTCTCCGTATGGCGGAAAACTTGCGTGCTAAGGTAATCATCCCTGTTCACTACGACATCTGGTCTAACTTCATGGCGTCAACAGATGAAATCTTGCAGATCTGGAAAATGCGTAAGGAACGCTTGCAATACGATTTCCATCCATTCATCTGGGAAGTTGGTGGCAAGTATACTTACCCGATGGACAAGGACCGCATTGAATACCATCATCCACGCGGTTTCGACGACTATTTCTTGGAAGATTCCAATATTCAATTCAAGGCTTTATTGTAGTCAATACATGGAGGCAGGACAGAGGTTCTGCCTTTTTCCAACAGAATAGCTACTATTCCCAAAGACATAGAAAACGCTTTATGGTATAATGAAAACATGACTTTATAAAAGGAGAAAATCATGTCAAATCTTTCAGTCAATGCGATTCGATTCCTTGGTATTGATGCCATTGAGAAATCGAAATCAGGTCACCCTGGCATCGTTATGGGTGCAGCCCCAATGGCTTATAGCCTCTTTACTAAAGAACTTCGTGTAAATCCATCCCAACCGAATTGGATTAACCGTGATCGTTTCATCTTATCAGCTGGCCATGGCTCCATGCTTCTTTATGGCCTCCTTCATTTGTCAGGATTTGAAGATGTCACAATGGATGAAATAAAGAATTTCCGTCAATGGGGTTCAAAAACACCAGGTCACCCAGAATTTGGTCATACAACAGGTGTAGATGCGACTACAGGTCCTCTTGGACAAGGGATTTCAACTGCGACAGGATTTGCGCAAGCAGAGCGTTTCCTTGCAGCTAAGTACAACCGCGATGGCTTCCCAATCTTTGATCATTATACTTACGTTATCTGTGGTGATGGGGACTTGATGGAAGGTGTTTCCTCAGAGGCTGCTTCTTATGCAGGGCTTCAAAAATTAGAAAAACTCATCGTTCTCTATGATTCAAATGACATCAACTTGGATGGTGAAACGAAGGATGCCTTTACAGAAAGTGTTCGTACACGTTACGATGCATATGGTTGGCATACAGACCTCGTAACAGATGGTACAGATGTAGATGCCATCTTTGCGGCTATTGAAAAAGCAAAAGCTGCTGGTAAACCATCACTTATCGAAATCAAGACAGTTATTGGTTATGGTTCACCAAATAAAGCTGGAAGCAATGCGGCTCACGGTGCTCCTCTTGGTCCAGAAGAGGCAGAAGCAACTCGTAAGGCACTTGATTGGAACTATGCTCCGTTTGAAGTTCCAGCTGAAGTCTATGCAGACTTCAAAGCTAATGTAGCTGACCGTGGAGCAGCTGCGTATGATGCTTGGGTGAAATTGGTGGAAGACTACAAAGTAGCACATCCAGAATTGGCTGCAGAAGTAACAGCTATCTTGGAAGGTCGTGAATTGGCTGAGTTGACAGAAGCTGATTTCCCTGTCTATGAAAATGGTTTCTCACAAGCAACTCGTAACTCATCACAAGATGCAATAAATGCAGCAGCGGCTGTATTACCAAATTTCTTTGGTGGTTCAGCTGACTTGGCACACTCAAATATGACTGTCATTAAGGGGGAAGGACTTCAAGACTCTGCTAATCCTCTGAATCGCAATATCCAATTCGGTGTGCGTGAATTTGCTATGGGTACTATCTTGAATGGTATGGCAGCACACGGTGGACTTCGCGTTTTCGGTGGGACCTTCTTCGTCTTCTCAGACTATGTGAAGGCAGCAGTTCGTTTGTCAGCCCTTCAAGGTCTTCCTGTGACTTATGTCTTCACGCATGACTCAATTGCAGTTGGTGAAGATGGTCCAACTCACGAGCCGATTGAGCACTTGGCAGGACTTCGTGCTATGCCAAACCTCAACGTTTTCCGTCCAGCAGATGCGCGTGAAACACAGGCAGCTTGGTACTTGTCATTGACCAGCAAATCAACACCATCAGCCCTTGTTCTCACTCGTCAAAACTTGACAGTTGAAGAAGGAACAGACTTTGACAAGGTTGCCAAAGGTGCTTACGTGGTCTATGAAGCAGCAGGCTTTGATACAATCCTTCTTGCATCTGGTTCAGAAGTGAACTTGGCTGTAAAAGCTGCCAAGGAACTAGAAGCAGCAGGCACTAAGGTTCGCGTGGTTTCTGTGCCATCAACTGAACTCTTCGATGCACAAGACGCTGCCTACAAGGAAGAGATCCTTCCAAATGCTATCCGTCGTCGCTTGGCCATTGAAATGGGTGCAACTCAAAGTTGGTACAAGTATGTCGGTCTTGATGGTAAAGTTCTTGGTATCGACACGTTCGGTGCCTCAGCTCCAGCCCAAACAGTTATTGACAACTATGGCTTCACAGTAGAAAATGTTGTGAAATTGGTTGGCGAATTGTAATAAAATGTCAGAAACAGCCTTTCGGGGCTGTTTTTCAAGTTCGTTTCAATTGTTATGGAAAATACTGTGTGATTTTGAACATTGATACTCTTCGAAAATCAACATTATCCGTTGTCAAGAGCCTTGATGAGTGAAAAACTCCAGTCGGCCTGTAACCTTGAAATGAGATAGTAACAGAGTTCTATCTTCGGCGTAATGACGGGAGTGGGAAAGAACTCGACCAGTCTAAAACATACTAAGATTAGTAGTGAGGAAATCTCCGATGGGAGAAAGTACTCACTACTTTTTCTTTATGATAAAGTAGAGGTGTCTTGTTAAGTCGTGGGACTTTTTGACGCTAGACGTCGCAACAAAAACTGGCAAGGCACCTGTTTTAGAAAGAATGTTATCAAAGTATGTGGGACGCCAGACGTCGAGTATTGAAAATGACATCACTAAAACAAGGAATCATTCAAGACAAAGAGGTAATATCATGCGAGTAGTATTTGGGATTGACGTGAGTAAGGTAAGTTCAGAAGTAGCCATTCTAGTCAATGGCGAGAAGGTTCATAACTACACCATGTCCAATGATGCCATTGGCTTTTCTCGGCTACTTGGCGATTTGAAAACCGTCCACAAGCCTGAAACCATCTTTGAAGCAACAGGCGTTTATTCTCGTCGTCTTCAAACTTTTCTAGAAGATAATGGCTATGCTTATACACGGCTCAATCCCTTAGAAGCTAAGAAGCAACTGGATAGCTTGCGTGTGCGGAAAACAGATCAAATTGACGCTGAAAAACTGGCTCAGTCTCAGTTTGTACTGAATCGTAAACCGACATATGTCCAAGAAGAAGTCTATCAAAATCTGCGAGATTTAAGTCGATTCTATCAGAATCTGACCGAGGACATTGTTCGGGCTAAAAACCGCCTGCACAAGGTCTTACAGGTCACTTTCCCTGAATTGGAAAATATCTTGTCAACACCAACTGGTGAACAATACTGGAACTTAGTTATAGCTTTTCCTTGTAAGGACTTCGTGCTTGAGCTAAGCAAGGATAAACTCTTAGAAAGCATTCGTCAATCCACTTCAAAACGGATTTCGGACAAGCGTGTGGCGTACTTAGCCGAAAAGCTGATAGCACTAGCTAATCAATCTTATTGTGCCGTCAAGAAAACCTCTCCAATGCTGGAAGAGGTCCGTTACTATACAAAAGAATTGCTTAGACTTTCTGAACAGAGACAGGCAGTCTTAGACGAAATGGTGGAACTAGCTCAGCCATTACCTGAATATGACATTCTGCGCTCTATTCCTGGAATAGCTGAGACTACTGCAACAAGTATTATTGGTGAACTGGGAGATATTCGCCGTTTTCAGTCTGCCAATCAAATTAATGCCTTTATCGGTATTGACCTGAGACACTATGAATCTGGTAACTTCCTCGCTAAGGAACACATTACCAAGCGTGGCAATCCCTACGCTAGAAAGATTCTGTTCAAATGTATTCACAATATTGCTTCAGCCAGTCATACCAATCCTTGCCATATCGCAGACTTTTATGAGAAACGAAAAAGACAATCGCAAACGACTTCAACGAAGCCGCACACGATTGCCTCCATACATCGTCTCATTCGGACAATGTATTACCTCATTATGCATAACAAACTTTACGATTACGCTTCAACCCAAAATCGATAAAACTGTTTATGCTCTATCATTGTAACACCTTATCAAAAAATTTCAACATAAGGTGTTGGTTTTGTATACACTTTTTTCACTAAACTTTAGTCCAAAAGAAAACAATTTCCTTATTTTGACTATTGAACTCAAAATATTTTTCGTCAAATACCTTGATGGACTTGACAAATGGTAGAAAAAGAGTTCGTCAACAATTTTTCGTTTTAAGTTGTTGAGCTGAAACAGTCTATCCCCAGACTGTTTCACTCCCACCACCGCACAGCTCCAAAGGTTCGAGGAACCTTTGGAGGTTGGAGATAAAGCGAACTTTGTTCGCAACAGTCGTTATGGTCAGATTTGGAGTGTGAAACACGAACTGCTGAGATTTGCTGTGCAAATCTTATCTCCTACCTTTAACAGTCTCCCAGACTGTTAAAGCCAATCAACCACTGCGCTGAGATGTTGACACGAACTCTGAGAAGCGAGGCTGGACTTTCTGCCCAGCCTCAATATTTCCAGCCTTCAACTATCTCCCAGATAGTTGACGATAGGCTACTTTTGATTTTCATTGAGTATGACAATCAAAAAAAACGCACAATGATTATTCTAATGGAGAGATATCATCCTGCGTTTGTGTTGAGCGCTTTTAATTGTAGTTGCCTATTGGTTTAAAAAATCAATAGGGAAATAAAATATCATAGATAAGTTTGAAGTTGAGTAAGGTTAATATGAAAGCCACAAGGTAGCCGAAAAGAGTGTTCCAACGGGCATTAACCATATTTCCCATTATTTTGGGGTTAGACGTAAAGTAAACAAGTGGAAAGATAGAAAATGGCAGAGCAAGTGAGAGGAATACTTGTGAATAGACAATTAGTTGATCTAGAACGGCTTCATTATCCCCGTAAAATACAGCAACAATGACTACTGGTAATAAGGCTAAGAGTCGAGTTGTTAATCGGATACTCCATTGTGGGAGTTTGAGGTTAAGAAAGCCTTCTGTGACAATCTGTCCAGTCAGTGTTCCTGTGATGGTTGAATTCTGACCACTAGCCAATAAAGCGACTGCAAATAAAGTTGATAAGAAGCCGCTAGCAATACTCCCTGCAACTGAGGAGTCATTGAGTGCATTATACATTTGTGAAAATGCACTGATATCACTAGAGTGTCCGTAAAATAGTGTGGCTCCAAGAATGAGAAGTAAAGAATTGACAAAAAATGCTAGGCTTAGTTGTAAGTTTGAATCCCAACTCATAAAGCGTACCGCTTCAGAGATTGACTTATTATCTTCATAATTTACTTTCCGTGTCTGTGAAATGGACGAGTGCAGATAGAGATTGTGTGGCATGACTGTAGCGCCAATGATACCAAGAGCTAGAGTTAGTTGGCTATTAGTAGTAGTTTGATGAAGGTTGAATATAGAGAGATGAGGAAGATATCCGTGTAGAATCCCTGAAAAACTAGGTTTGGACAATGCTACTAGATAAATGAAAATGCCTAGAATAGTTAAAATTAACGTTGTTACCACGGCTTCTATTTTTCGAAAACCCAATTTCATCAGTGACAAGAGTAAGAATACATCCAGTATGGTAATGAGAATGGAGAACAGTAATGGCCAGCCAAAGAGTAAATGAAGAGCAATACCAGAACCAATAACCTCAGCCAAATCAGTCGCCATTAAGGCTAATTCTATGACGATAAACAGCAGATAGCGTAGCCAACTAGGTAAATGTGCTGCTGTCATTTGGGCTAAATCTTGGCGAGTAACAATACCTAACTTTCCGGCCATTTGTTGCAGTTGCATGGCAATAAGAGAAGATATCAAGATAACAGATAATAAAAGGTATTTATAACTGGCACCACCTATAACACTAGTAATCCAGTTCCCTGGATCCATATAACCAACAGCTACTAGTGCTCCAGGTCCTAAAAATGCCTTTAGAGTCTTGAAAAAACCACCATTTTTTGGAACAGCAATACTTTGATTTACTTCACTAAGCGATATTTTTGTTTTTTTCATAGTGTCACTTCTTTCTGATGAAAGATATTATAACAGAAAAAAATCAATTTGTTAACAATGTTTAAGTTATTTATTTGGTACACCTAAAACGTTAGATGCTAACGAATCCAATTTGCAATAAAATAGAAATCATTGTACCCAGAGGAGTTGATTTCTTGCATTGGATTGGAAAAAAGGGAAGGAGTTCGATTCGATTTTGTAGTTTCAAGACGGAAGATAATTTGCGTCACTTTTAAGAACTTAAATCATCATCTGAGTATATGAGGTTACTGGCTTAGCCATCAATTCGATTCTTCAAAGTTGGAGAGGGTATCACGCTAAAGTATGGTTACTTATTCTCAAGTATCTTTATTTCTTTTTCGAAATTTCCATTAGCGAAAGAGTTCGTTTCGGATTTTCTGATATAATAGACCTATGCACTATACAGACGAAGAAAAAGAATATTTTATGAGACAAGCCTTAGAAGAGGCACGAAAATCCCTTGAAAAAGATGAAATCCCAATCGGTTGCGTTATTGTGAAGGAAGGGCAGATTATTGGTAGAGGCCACAATGCTCGTGAAGAGCTCAATCAGGCAATTATGCATGCTGAAGTTATGGCGATTCAAGAGGCTAATCGTGTTGAGGGGAATTGGAGGTTGCTTGAGACCACACTTTTTGTGACAATTGAACCCTGTGTCATGTGTAGCGGGGCTATTGGTCTCGCACGCATTCCAAGGGTGATTTATGGAGCCACCAATCAAAAGTTTGGTGCTGCTGGGAGTCTTTATGATATTTTAGCGGACGTCCGTCTGAATCATCGAGTAGAGGTGGAAAAGGGAATATTGGAAGAGGAGTGTGCCCAAATGATGCAAGATTTTTTCAGACAACGTAGGGAGAAGCAAAAAGCTGATAAGCTGGCTACTAAATCCCTAGTGGTAAATTCTCAAAGTAAGTTCTAGTTCCCGTCCTTCCAGAAGTTACTTTGAGAAAACTGCATAAAATCAACAGAATTTAGTCTCAGACTAAGTTCTGTTTTTGACTACAAATGTTGATAATAGTGAGTTTTAGGGTTGAAAATGTTGAAAAAAAGAGTACACTAAAGTTACTGGCTCTGAGACGTCTCAAAGTAAGTTCTAGTTATCTGGAATTTGGGATGGGACAAGTTCCTTTCTATTTTGAAATTATTTTTTAATAAAAACTAGCGATTACTTATCTAGTAATCGAGGTGATTGGATGACGTTCTCAGGGTCAATTTTAGAGATACCCAAAAGTGTTGCCAATTCCTCCCCGTAGGTAAATGTAAAGAGTTCATAAGCCGATTTTCCGTTGAAAGACGCCCGTTTGACGCTGTTGACATGCGAACAAACCGGGTTGATGTCATCCTGTGTCAAGTTATCAAAGCTAGTTCCTTTAGGGAGAATATCTCTGATAAGTGTGTGATTCTTCTCAATTCTCCCCTTCTGGTCAGAACGATTGGGATCACAGAAGAAGAGTTTAGATTCTCCACGAACATCCATTTCGATATCGTCCACTCTGGCGAACTCACCGCCATTGTCGGTCAGAATGACAGGGAATATTTCGCAGAAGTCGATTTCTTTCTGATGTAGGTCATTCTTGATAGCGTAGATGTGTTTAGCGACCTCATTAGCTGTTTTATTATCAAGTAACCGAGCGAAGATAAAGTTGCAGTAGGAGAGATTAAAGGTGAGAAGCAGCTTTCCGCCGATCCGTCCAGTAACGGTGTCCATTTCCAGCCAGTAGCTGATGCCTTTCTCTGTTAGAAAGCGTTGGAAATCCTCGTAAGACCGTCCTTCTTTAGCTGTTTTAGGAATGGGTTGGAGGTTTCTAGTTCTCCGTTTTCTGAATTTCACAACACGGGGGAAATCAATAGGCTTTGTGGAAAGATATCCTTTTTCAAGGTATCTGTAGATAGAAGCTCTTGAAGCCGACAGTTCATTTGATGCGATGATGTGGTTGAGGTGTTGTCCCTTTTGGATGGCAGAAGAGACAATCTCGTCCATGCGATAGAATTCTTCCTTGTTTAGGGCAACACCTGTTCTCGAATCTGAGAGCTTAGCTTCATAATCAAGCTGAGCTCTTTTGGCGTAGTAGAACTGTTTTTGGTATCCACAGTTCAATCTCTTTTTCGGACAGGCATTACAAACGTAAGGAGCCTTTTTAAGTAGAGGGCAGGCCTCACAATTAGAGGTTGTAGAGTTCTCTTTAACCACCCTATTTCTCCGAACTTCTTTTGAGATTGTGGACGGGTCTTTTCCTAACTTAGCAGCTATAGCTGAGAAGGGCTTTAGCTGTTCAATTCCTATTTGAATATCATTGCGATCAGAGAGAGTTAAGTGTTTGTTTTTCATTGTCAGTTACCAACTTGTCCCATAGTAAGTTCTACCTTATTTTTTTGTCTCAGTCTAATTTCCGGTTTTGGTGTTAGACTAGAACTTACTTTGAGAATTTAGGCTAAATCCCTAGTGGATCAATCCTAATCGATTCCCCACTTGCACTCTAGTCAAATTGTGTTATAATAATAATCGGAGCAACATTCGTGCGTGAAGCGGGTCAGGGGAGGAATCCAGCAGCCCTAAGCGAAGTCGGGTGTGTGCTCTTTTTTTGTACAGCCTAAAAATCCTTTGAAATTAAGCTTTCAGAGGTTTTTTATTGTCTCGTTTTTTAGAGACAGGGGCAAAATAGGGGCAGTCAAATCAAACCATGAACGAAACTAGCCAAGCTACAATACCCCACCCCATAACGAAAAGAATAAAAGTCAGGCACTGTCAGGGTGGAGGCGGTTTGAAGTATTCTTTGTCCCTTATTGTTCGAATTCTTTTTCATGGTCACATAACATGTCGTGTTTGAATTAATAACAGATGGCTCTGTTTTTCGCATATTATTAAGAAAACTTTTGGACTGCTCTGCTATTCTATTGAAAAAGAAGGAGGAAAGTCTATGTTTGTATTTGCCTTTCCAGGTATGGGGAAAACGACTCTTGCTAAGAAATATAGCAGTGTAGTGGACTTAGAAATGTCCGATATTAAATACGATAATAGTAGTGTACAGCATTTGAGTAAGGAAGAACGAAAATCAACGAGGCGTCCTTTAAAGGATAAGCGCTATAAAACAATCTATGTGGATAAAGCATATAGTCTCCACCAGGATGGAAAAGTTGTTTTAGTAGCACTGAATTTTTTAGCCAGAATGCTAGCTGCAATGATAGTACGTGGTGGGGTCTTGTTTCATATTTTCATTCCTCATCCGTTTTTAAAAGAGGAATATCGGCAACGCTATATTTCTAGAGGAAACAACCAACGCTTTATCTTTGAGGTTATGTTTATTTGGTATATCGCTCTGATTCCACTGTATATGCTAGCTAAGCTATTTCCCTACTGGATTACTGTAACACACTCGGGAGAGACCCTAGAAGATTATTATAAATATGAAAATTTCATAGAATTTTCAAGAAAACCAAAAATTGCGCAAACCATTTCATGAAAATGAATGAAAATTGATAAATTCCTTGAAAAAAACCTGATAAAGCGTTATCATATTATGGTATACAAATGGAGGAAAAACATGACACATATTACATTTGATTATTCAAAAGTCTTAGGCCAATTTGTTGGTGCACAAGAAGTTGATTATATGCAACCACAGGTTACATTGGCTGACCAAATGCTTCGTCAAGGTACAGGTCCTGGTAGCGACTTTATTGGCTGGTTGGATTTGCCAGAAAACTATGACAAAGAAGAATTTGCTCGTATCAAGAAAGCAGCAGCTAAGATCCAAAATGAAAGTGAAGTTTTGGTGGTTATTGGTATCGGTGGTTCATACCTTGGTGCCAAAGCAGCGATTGACTTTTTAAGCAATTCTTTTGCTAATTTGCAAACTCGTGAAGAACGCAAAGCGCCACAAATCCTTTACGCTGGAAATTCTATCTCATCAAGCTACCTTGCTGACTTGGTTGACTACGTGGCAGATAAAGATTTCTCTGTTAACGTTATTTCTAAATCAGGTACAACAACTGAGCCTGCGATTGCTTTCCGTGTCTTTAAAGAATTGCTTGTGAAAAAATACGGTCAAGAAGAAGCTAATAACCGTATCTATGCTACAACAGATAAAGCCAAAGGTGCTGTAAAAGTGGAAGCAGATGCAAATGGTTGGGAAACTTTTGTTGTTCCAGATAATGTTGGTGGACGCTTCTCAGTATTGACAGCAGTTGGACTTTTGCCAATCGCAGCATCTGGTGCAGATATTGACGCTCTTATGGAAGGTGCAAATGCTGCCCGTACGACATTCACATCTGATAAAATTGCTGAAAACCAAGCATACCAATATGCTGCAGTGCGTAACATTCTTTACAGAAAAGGTTATGTAACAGAAATCTTAGCTAACTACGAACCATCGCTTCAGTACTTCAGTGAATGGTGGAAACAGTTGGCTGGTGAATCAGAAGGTAAGGATCAAAAAGGTATCAATCCAACATCTGCAAACTTCTCAACAGACTTGCACTCTCTTGGACAATTTATCCAAGAAGGAAACCGCAACATCTTTGAAACAGTTGTTCGTGTTGACAAGCCTAGAAAAAATATTCTTATCCCTGAAATGGAAGAAGACCTTGATGGTCTTGGCTACTTGCAAGGAAAAGACGTTGACTTTGTAAACAAAAAAGCAACGGATGGTGTGCTTCTTGCTCACACAGATGGTGGCGTGCCAAACATGTTTGTGACTCTTCCACAACAAGATGAGTTCACACTTGGTTACACCTTCTACTTCTTTGAATTAGCTATTGCTATCTCTGGTTACCTCAATGCGATCAACCCATTTGACCAACCAGGTGTAGAAGCCTACAAGAAAAATATGTTCGCTCTTCTTGGCAAACCAGGATTTGAAGAACTTGGTGCAGAATTAAACGCACGTTTGTAAGAAAACCAAACTGATCGGAAACGGTCAGTTTTTCTTTGCTTATTAAATGTGGTAGAATAGAGTCTATGAAAAATGAATTTTTTGTAGTGGGTGATATCCATGGAGAGTTTGGGCTCCTACTAGATATTTTAAAGAAATGGGATGAAGAACGACAACAGCTAATTTTTCTGGGAGATTTGATTGACTGTGGAGAAAATTCAAAGGCCTGTTTAGAACTGGTTTGGCAGTTGGTTTGCGAAAAGGAAGCTATTTGTCTAACAGGTAACCATGAACGTATGTTTTTAGCTTGGTTGCGGGATCCCTTGGAACGCTATGACCATTACCGGAGGAATGGAGGAGATACGACCATTAATTCTCTTCTTGGGCGTCCCTTGGATGCACCTGTGGATGGCTTAGTCGATGCCAATGCGGTGATGGAACAATACGAAGAATTGATCAACTTTGTCAAAACATGCCCTTACCATGTAGAAACCGAGCACTATATTTTCGTTCATGCGGGTGTGGATCTGACCTTGTCTGATTGGCGAGCAACAAACAACCATGATAAGGTATGGTTGCGCAAGCCCTTCCATGAGGCTAAAAATACAACAGGAAAGACCATTGTTTTTGGTCATACACCTGTGTATAGTCTTTATCAGACCAATCTCCGCATTAGTCAAATTTGGACTAGTCCAGATGGTAAAATGGGGATTGATGGCGGAGCTGTTTACGGCGGAGTTCTCCATGGGATTGTACTGGATGACATGGGCTTGGTGCAGGATTACATCGTCGGAGCTGTCAATCCGAGAAAAGAAATTGAAGATTAGATAATGATTGAAAATTAGGAGGTAAAACTTCTAATTTTTTATTTTTATACTTGACAATATATATATATATATATATATAATGGAGTTATCACTATTTAGGAGGCTCTTATGGCAAAGAAAATTAAAGATGAACATGGTAATGTTTATGTGCAAAAGAAACCATTTTACAAGCGAATTTGGTTTATTGTGTTGGTTGGATTGTTTGTGATTGGTGGGTTACAAAGTGTATTGGGTGGTGGAAGTAATTCCTCAACTTCTTCTAGCCAAACTACATCAACTACTACCCAAACTACAACCGAAGCATCAGCGAGTAGCTCGGAAGAACAAAAAGAAGCTACAACATACAGTATTGGACAGGAAGTTCCAGTTGGAGACGTTGTTTACCTTGTCAATTCAAAAGAGGTTACCACTAACGTAGGTGGAGAATTCGGTAAGACTGCTAACGGAGTCTTTCTAGTGCTGAATGTAACAGTGAAAAATAATGGTAAAGAAGCTATTACCGTAACGGATGATTTCTTTACCTTGTTAAAAGGTGATATAGAGTATAAGTCTGATTCAACTGCGGGAATTTATGCTAACCAAGATGCAAAATTTTTCTTAACTGAAGTAAACCCAGAAAATTCTGTTACTGGTAATGTTGTCTTTGATATTACAGAAGAGACAGCAAATGACCCAAGTATTCAACTTAGAGTTCAAACAGGTTTTTGGGGAACGGAAACAGGCGTAATTAATCTTCAATAAAATTGAGTGAGGCTGGGCAAAAAATTCGAAATCTAACTAATATTGTTTAATTTTAATAAATAAGAAACCGCATGAAATCAACGTTTTTAGGCGAAAGATTTCATGCGGTTTTGTTTATTTTGGACTTTTTGCTCAGCACCTTTTTCAATTTTTTATCTTTCTTCATAAAATTTTCTGAAAATTTTGATATAATAGAAAAAATATTATTTTTAGATTGGAATCATTATGACTGCACAAAAAATGACTGCACAAGAAATCATTGCCTTTATCGGTAATGCTGTGAAAAAAACAACTGTGAAAGTAACTTTTGAAGGGGAATTGGCTGGTCCTGTTCCTGCAGAAGTGACAAAACTTGGCAACGTCCTCTTCGGTGACTGGAAAGACGTCGAGCCACTTTTGACAAACTTGACTGAAAATGTAGACTACGTGGTTGAGCAAGACGGTCGCAATTCGGCTGTGCCTTTGTTGGACAAACGGAACATCAATGCCCGTATCGAGCCAGGTGCGATTATCCGTGACCAAGTGACGATTGGCGATAATGCCGTTATCATGATGGGTGCTGTGATCAACATCGGTGCGGAAATCGGCCCAGGTACCATGATTGACATGGGTGCTATCCTAGGTGGTCGTGCGACGGTTGGTAAAAACAGCCACATCGGTGCAGGTGCGGTCCTTGCAGGTGTCATCGAGCCAGCTTCGGCTGAGCCAGTGCGTGTTGGCGACAATGTTTTGGTCGGTGCCAATGCCGTTGTTATCGAGGGCGTGCAAATCGGTAGTGGCTCTGTTGTCGCAGCGGGTGCTATTGTGACTCAAGACGTCCCTGAAAATGTTGTGGTGGCAGGTGTGCCAGCCCGCATCATCAAGGAAATCGACGCTCAAACCCAACAAAAAACAGCCTTGGAAGAGGCTTTGCGGACACTCTAAGAGGTAGCTATGCTAGATTTAATCGCGACACGCCGAGCCCTCCACCAGATTCCAGAGCTGGGCATGGAGGAGTTCAAGACCCACGCCTTTCTTATGGAGACCATTGCAAATCTGCTTCAAGACTGCTCTTTTGCCCAAGTTCGCACGTGGGAGACGGGTATCTTGGTTTATCTGACAGGCTCTGCTCCTCAAAAAACGATTGGTTGGCGGACGGATATTGACGGCCTGCCTATCGTGGAAGAAACGGACCTGGACTTCAAGTCCCTCCACCCAGACCGTATGCATGCCTGTGGACATGATTTCCACATGACCATTGCCTTGGGGCTTTTGGAGAAAATGGCAGAGCAGCAACCGAAAAATAACCTACTCTTCTTGTTTCAGCCTGCGGAGGAAAATCTAGCGGGTGGTATGCTCATGTATGAAGCGGGGGCCTTTGGTGATTGGTTACCAGATGAATTTTATGGGCTCCATGTCCGACCAGATCTCAAAGTTGGTCAAATGGCTACCAACCGTGCGACACTCTTTGCTGGGACCTGTGAAGTCAAGATACGGTTTACAGGAAAGGGTGGTCACGCAGCATTTCCCCATACCGCCAATGACGCCTTGGTGGCAGCCAGCTACTTTGTGACCCAGGTTCAGTCAGTGGTGAGTCGAAATGTCGACCCAATCGAGGGAGCTGTGGTGACCTTCGGCTCCATGCACGCGGGCACGACCAACAACGTTATTGCCGAAACAGCCTTTTTGCATGGCACCATTCGGGCCTTGACCCAGAGTATGAGCCTCTTGGTGCAAAAACGAGTGCGTGAAATAGCAGAAGGGATTGCCTTGTCCTTTGGAGTGGACTTGGACATCGAGCTCAATCCAAGTGGTTATCTGCCTGTGGAGAACAATCCTCAACTGGCAGATGAACTGATGACCTATTTTGAACAGGTTGATGGTGTGGAAATGACTGACTGTCCACCTGCCATGACGGGTGAAGACTTTGGCTACCTGCTCAACAAGGTTACAGGTGTAATGTTCTGGCTGGGTGTGGATACGCCTTATCCCCTTCACAATCCTCGTCTCAGTCCCAAAGAGGAAGTACTTCTCTTTGCTGTGGATAAGTTGAGCGATTTTTTGAAAATGAAAGCAAACTAGACTGGGTTTTCCAGTCTTTTTCTGAAAGAAAAGGAGTTTCTGTGGATAAAAAAGAAATTCGGAAAGAAGTGCTAGGGACTTTGCAAGGACTAACGAGTAGTCAACGAGCAAGATGGAGTCAGCAACTAACAGAAAGGCTCCTTTCCTCTGATACCTATAAGTGCTCAAAGTCGCTTGGGACCTACCTTTCTATGGGACATGAGTTCGATACTAGTTACTTAATTGAACAGGCTCAAAAGGATGGAAAATGCATTTTCATTCCTAAGACCTATTCACAAGGACGCATGGATTTTGTAGAATATAATCCTGATGATTTGGTTAAAACTAGGTTTGGAGTTTGGGAACCTGGGACTTATTCACAACCTGTGGATAAGTCTGTGGTTAACTGGATTCATGTCCCGGGATTGGCTTGGAATCAAGCAGGGTTTCGGGTTGGCTATGGGGCAGGGTTTTATGACCGTTACTTGTCAGATTATCAGGGGGAGACGGTATCGACCTTGGGCTCTTTCCAGTTATATGATTTTGAACACCAGACATTTGATATCCCAGTAAAGGAGTTGTTGATTTTTGAAGAATCTTTTTGATAAGCGCTACCCTGTGACCAATGGCTTGTTGGCAGTTACGGCTCTTGTTTTTCTATTTATACAAATATTTCGCTTTGGGCAGACCACTACAGCCTATACAATTTTTGAATTCGGTGGTATGTATGGGGAAGTAGTGCGTTATGATCCGACTCAGTTGTGGCGCTTGGTTTCGCCTATTTTTGTCCACATTGGTTGGGAGCATTTTCTATTCAATGGTATTACTTTACTTGGTTTAGGGTATCAATTAGAAGGGCTTTTTGGGTCCCGGAGGTTCTTTCTTCTCTATCTATTATCTGGTATTATGGGGAACCTTTTTGTTCTCTTCTTTACACCAGATGTGGTTGGCGCAGGTGCGTCGACCTCGCTCTTTGGCCTATTTGCAGCCATGGCTCTTTTGAGAAAATTTAGTCGTAGCCCTTATTTACAAGTTCTTGGTCAGCGTTACATGCTTCTTCTAGGTCTGAACTTGGCATTAGGCCTTTTTACCCCATCCATTAGCATGGCGGGACATATTGGAGGAGCAATCGGTGGTTGTTTAGTCGTTATTTTTTTACCACCACTTACAGAGAAAAATTTATTTACTGGGAAACAGGTTTTTTACAGTTTCATTGGTTATTTGGCTTTGATTGCTTTGCTTCTGGGCGCATTCTATTTCATGTAAAAAAACTAGCGGATGCTAGTTTTTAAGAGAAGTCGTTAGAATTGTTTTCTGACGGCTTTTTCATATGAAGATAAAGAATTGTAACTATCCAATCTTTTTCAGGAATTTTTGCTGGGCTGTTGGAAGAGATTAATAAAGAAGAAGTAGATAATGACAACTAAGAATAGTTGTAGAGAGAAGACACGTTGGACTCCTTCAGTCAAATTTTGGCTACTATTTGCAAGGACAGAAGCAATAGCTGTTCCTAAAGCACCTGCAAATTGTTGCATCATTTGAAAAATAGCTGTGGCATCGGCTTTCTTTTCTTGAGGCAATGTGGATACTGAAACGGCCAGGGTATTGTTAAATGCCATGTTTCTTCCAAAGGTGAATACAATATAGGTTGCTGCCAAACTAAAGAGTGTCAATGTTTCAGTGAATAAGGCCATGATTGAAAGAGCTATGGTAAATAATGTATTCCCAATATAGAGTGAAGGTTTTGGTCCTTTTAAATCATAGAATTTGCCAAAAACAGGGGCTAGAATGGCTCCCAAAAGAGTACCTGGTAGTAATGAGAATCCTGCTAGAGTGGAACTTGCCCCCTTCGCTTCAATTAAAAAGTTTGGAATAATAAAGTTTGAACCTAAATTAGCAAATTGATAAATAAAGAAGGGTATTAAACCAAGCCAAACGGTTGGTACTTTCAAGACACGAATATCAAGAAATGGTTTAGGAATAGTCAGACTTCGATGGATAAATGCTGCCAAGCTAAGGATGAATACAATTAAATATATCCAATTTATTTTACCTTCTTCTAGACTTGTAATTGCTAGAAGCGACGTACTTAGCGCAAGAGCTAACAGTATGAAGGACGAAATATCAAAAGGACGTCTCTCACCTTTTTGGCTATTTTCCATATAGAGATGGTTTAGAAGAAAACAGATAAGGGGGACGGGTAGGATAAAGATGAAAATCCATTGCCAGGGAAGGCGTGCAATCATAAAACCGCCATAGGTAGGGCCGAAAGCAGGGGCTAGACTCATAATCAGACCGCCAATCCCCATATAGGTTCCAATTTTTTGAGGAGGAATCCGTTCTAAAATGAGATTGAACATCAATGTCATTCCAATCCCAGTTCCTAATCCTTGTAAGGCGCGTCCTACGATCATGATGGAGAAGCTAGGGGTTGCAAATGCCAAGATTGTACCCGATGTGAACAGAAGGAGAGAGGCATTTAAAATAGTTTTTTCTTTAACATTTTGCTGCAAAGTAGCACTGACAGTCATTGATATTGCAACAGCTAAAAGGTAGATGGTTGTAATCCATTGGAGACTGGACAGTGGCAAGTGATAAACTTTTTGTAGGGTCGGAAATGTCACATTCATACTCGTTTCTGAAAGAATACCTGCAAATCCTAGCAGAGCGGTGGCAACAATGGACATGGTTGTGTTTTTGGAAACAGTGTCATTCATTGGGAGAATCCTTCCGTTTTTATTCATTAAAAAAGGGTAGCACGGAGTTGGCTACCACCTTTGCAATCCAATAGTGTTGACTATTTGGAAATTGACGTTATTTTTTTGGTTTATCTAACTGTTTACCTAATTCAATGAGGTATTGTTTCAAGTCGTCTTTAACCTGAGGATGTTGCAGAGCATAATCGATAGATGTTTTCATGAAACCGAACTTGTCACCAACGTCATAGCGTTTTCCGGTAAATTCGCGGGCAAATACACGTTGCGTTTTGTTTAGTGTATCAATAGCATCAGTCAGTTGAATCTCGTTACCTGCACCTGGTTTTTGGTTTTCTAAAATCTCAAAAATTTCAGGGGTAAGAAGGTAGCGACCGATGATCGCTAAATCAGAAGGAGCTTCCTCGGGCTTAGGTTTTTCTACAAAGGTTTCGACACTATAAAGACCGTTAATACCCTCACCTTGCGGAGCAATGACACCGTATGCAGAGACCTCTTCGTGAGGAACTGGCATAACAGCAATCGTTGAAGCATGTGTTGCTTCATAGTCATCAATCAATTGCTTGGTTATTGGAGTGACTGTAGAATCGGTAATGTCCATAAGGTCATCGCCAAGCATAACAACAAAAGGCTCGTTTCCAACAAAGGCCTTGGCTTGAAGAACTGCATCACCAAGTCCTTTGGGATAACTTTGACGAATAAAGTGAAGACGGATAGCTGTTGCTTCATCAACTAATTTCAAGAGGTCATTTTTCCCCTTTTCCTTCAAGTTGTATTCTAATTCAAAGTTTGAATCAAAATGATCCTCGATAGAACGTTTTGATTTGTTAGTTACTACCAATATGTCTTCTATACCAGATCGTAATGCTTCTTCGAAAATAAATTGTAATGTTGGCTTATCCACAATCGGTAACATTTCTTTTGCGAGTGCTTTTGTTGCTGGGAGGAAACGTGTTCCCAATCCTGCAGCAGGGATGACTGCTTTTCTAACTTTTTTCATAACGTATTTACTCCTTTTATATTTTATTTGTGTTTAAAATTATGAATGCCACTCATTTTCGTGTCGGAACTCACCGGTCATGATTTCCTTAATGGCATCTTCAATATTAGCTCCTTGGTAGATGACCTTGTAGATCGCTTGAGTAATTGGCATATAGACACCCAGTTCTTGTGCTAATTCATAGGCAGCTTTGGTTGTCGAAATTCCTTCGATAACCATTCCCATATTGCGCTCAACGTCCTCTAGTTTTTCACCACGTCCGAGCTGGTCACCGGCTCTCCAGTTACGTGAATGGACAGATGTACCGGTAACAATTAAATCACCGACACCAGAAAGGCCACTATAAGTTAAAGGATTAGCCCCCATAGCAACGCCTAGACGTGTGATTTCAGTTAAACCACGGGCGATAATGGCTGCCTTTGCATTGTCCCCATAGCCCAAACCATGTAAGGCACCCGCACCAACGGCAATAATGTTTTTCAGAGCACCTGCTGTTTCTACACCAATGACATCATTATTAGTATAAAGGCGGAAGTAGTGGTTGCTGAAAAGATTTTGAACGTAGGTGGCTGCCTCCATGTCTTTTGATGCAGCAGAAATCAGTGTTAAATCACGGACGATTGTTTCTTCTGCATGGCTAGGACCTGATACAACTACGATTTCGGAACGAAGTTGTGCTGGAATCTCTTCTTCTAAAACCTCAGACAAACGTTTGTGACTATCAGGTTCCAATCCTTTAGAGGCATGCATGATAACGACTTTGTGCTTGAGCACTTGCGCCACTTGTTTGGCAACTAGGCGTGTTACCTTGGTTGGGACAACAAAAAGAACGGCATCAACTCCGTCAAGAGTCTCTGATAGGTCTTTGTATGCCTTAATTTTTTCATCTAGAATAATATCTTTAAAATATCGAGTATTCGTATGTTGTTCATTGATTTCATCAATTTGTTCGGAAATATTTCCCCAAATACGTACCTCATGTCCATTATCGTTTAAGACTTGAGAGAGAGCTGTTCCCCATGATCCAGGACCAAGAACGGCAATTTTTTGTTTTTCCATGACCTCTCCTTGCATAGATTATTACTAATATTATATCACAAGTAGGTATATTCTCACAGAAAAATCTTGGCTGACTTTCATTCAATTGTTGTGCAATTATGGTGGTTCATTTGGGAGTGGTTCAAACAGGAGGGATGGGAATACGTGGTGGAAGTGAGTGAGGCATGTACGGAACAATGAAGAACGAATTACTTCTAAGAAGCCAAATTGTATTGCAACAAATTGGAATTAGAGGAAGATATAACCGAGTTCTATTTTAAACATAATATAAAAGTTAGATATTGAGAAAGGTTGTTAAAGCTGGTATAAACGAAATGGAAAAATATAAAAATAAATCTTTTTTTGCTGTTTTTCAGTTCTATGGGATCATTTTTTCAAATTAATGAAAAAAAGAGAGCAGTAGACTTGACATTAGTTCTCTTAGGAACTATAATAATCAGCGTGCTAACAAAAAAGGAGGGTTCTTGATGTCACATATGGCAGACTTACGATATGTTTTTCATCAGTTAGAATACTTGAGTGATAAGATTGCAAAACACTATGGTGTCGAGCATTTGGCTGGTCCGCAGGGTCATGTCTTACACTTTTTAGGTGATAATATGGATAAGGAAATTTTTGTAAAGGATATTGAAACTGAACTGAAAATATCTAAGTCTGTCGCCAGTAACTTGGTTAAGCGTATGGAAAAAAATGGCTTTGTTCAAATTATTCCATCTGTGGTAGATAAGCGTTTTAAGCAAGTTGTTTTGACACCTTTGGGGCAAGAGAAGTTGCAACCATTAAGGGACTGGCACCAAGAAATGTCGGAATCAATTTTTAGGGGAATCCCTCGGGAAGATTTCCAATCAATGATTCGGCTGATTCATCAGTTGAAGGAGAATATTAATCAGTATAAGGAGAATAATGATGTTTAAAAATGCAATTCTACGCTACAAGTGGCACGCATTGACGTCGGTTGTGCTAACATCCATTGTTGTTATTACAACACTTTTGCAACCAAGTTATCTCAAAGATGTCTTGACGGCAGTTTTGTTAAATGATCAAGATGAGATTTTTCGGGTTGGGAAAATTCTTTTAGTGATTGCTGGAATTGGCTTACTTGCAGGACTTGCTAATACTATCAATGCTGCGAAAATTGCTCAAGGAGTTTCTGCGGATATTCGTGAAAATACATTCAGGAAGATTCAAAGTTTTTCATATGCAAATATTGAAGAATTTAATGCTGGAAATTTAGTTGTCCGCATGACCAATGACGTCACGCAAATTCAAAACTTGACCATGATGCTCTTCACAATCTTAATGCGCGTACCCTTGCTATTTATTGGTGCTTTCATTATGGCGGTAAGGACTCTGCCAGAACTTTGGTGGATGATTATTGTCATGGTGATTTTGATCGTAGCCATTATGGCCATTGTAATGGGACAAATGGGCCCTCGTTTTGGGAAATTCCAAACATTGATGGATCGCATGAATAGTATTGCCAAGGAAAATTTACGTGGTATTCGAGTGGTGAAATCATTTGTCCAAGAAAAAAATCAATACGATAAATTCAAGGAAGTTTCAAATGAGTTGCTTGATTTAAATATTTTTATCGGGTATGGTTTTTCAATTCTGCAACCATTGATGATGTTTATTTCCTATATGGCTATCTTTGCTTCTCTCTACCTCGTTTCTGGTATGGTAGATACAAACTTGGAAGCTGTAGGAGGCTTTACTTCGTTCATGAGTTACCTGATGCAAATCATGTTTGCAATCATTATGACGAGCTTTATGGGAATGCAGGCATCTCGTGCTGCCATTTCAATTAAACGAATTACAGAAGTATTAAATACTGAACCTGCTATGACTTTTGCAGATGTGCCAGATGAAGAATTAAATGGGAAGATTGTTTTTGATAATGTGACATTCACCTATCCACACGATACAGAGCCAACCTTGAAAAATATTTCATTTGAGATTGAATCAGGACAAATGGTTGGGGTTGTTGGTGCAACAGGTGCCGGTAAATCAACCTTGGCACAGTTGATACCTCGACTCTTCGACCCACAAGAGGGTAGTGTCTCTATTGGTGGTCGCGATGTGAAAGAGGTGAGTAAAAATACCCTTCGCAATACCGTTTCGATTGTACTTCAAAAAGCAATTCTTTTCTCAGGAACGATTGCGGACAATTTGCGCCAAGGGGCTCCGGGAGCGGATATTCTTCGATTGGAACGTGCAGCGGGAATTGCACAAGCGAAAGAATTTATCGATCGCTTAGATGAAACCTATGAAAGTGAAGTCGAGGAACGTGGAAACAACTTTTCTGGTGGTCAAAAGCAACGGATTTCGATTGCCCGTGGTGTAATAGGGGAGCCAAAAGTACTTGTTTTAGACGATTCAACTTCAGCTTTGGATGCGAAATCTGAGAAGTTGGTTCAGGAAGCTTTGAACCATGAATTAAAAGCGACCACAACGGTTATTGTTGCACAGAAAATTTCATCAGTCATTAAGGCAGATAAAATCCTAGTACTCGACGAAGGTCGTCTGATTGGGGAAGGAACCCATGCTGAACTGGTGGAAAATAATGCTGTTTATCGCGAAATCTATGAAACACAGAAAGGGAAGGAGGAGAACTAAGCAAGTGCAGTCTATATAGTACGATTGCATTTGAACTCGCTCGGAAAGCTTCGAAAAAAGATAAACCGCCTAGCGTTTCGGAATGCGGCATTGGTTTCCTATTTTTCGGTCGCATTCTGGACGATCTTAGTATCATGTTATGAAAACACTTAGATTTTTCTGGTTTTATTTTAAACGTTATAAAGTATCCTTTGTCTTTATTTTTCTAGCTATTGTTGTAGCAACCTATTTGCAAGTCAAAAGTCCAGTTTTGCTTGGTGATGCAATTGCAGAAATGGGAAAAATTGGTCAAAGCTATGCTGTTGCTAAGCAGATGGGACAATCAGGATTTGAAGCAGATTATTCAGATTTTAATAGCATCATGTTTAAACTCTTTCTTGCCTATGCGATGACAGTTGTTGCGAACTTAATTTATAGCTTGCTGTTTACTCGCATTATTGCGAATTCAACAAGTCGTATGCGAAAAGGGCTTTTCGGCAAGTTAGAACGATTGACGATTGCTTTCTTTGATCGACATAAGGATGGAGATATTCTTTCACGCTTCACATCTGATTTGGATAATATTCAAAACACTTTCAACCAATCATTGACACAAGTGATGACCAACGTTGCCTTATATATTGGTTTGATTATTATGATGTTCCGTCAAGATGTTCGTTTGGCTTTAGTGACTGTAGCTTCGACACCTGTTGCTTTACTTGCTTTGGTAGTCATTGTTCGTCTTGCACGGAAATACACTAATCTTCAGCAAGCAGCAGTTTCGAAATTAAATGCCTACATGGATGAAAAAATTTCTGGTCAAAAAGCGATTATTGTCCAAGGTGTGCAGCAAGAAACAATTGATGGCTTTTTAGAACTCAATGAAGAAGTTCGTCGCACAACCTTTAAAGGTAGATTATTCGGGGGTATTCTCTTCCCATTTATGAACGGGATGAGCTTGGTAAATACAGCGATTGTTATTTTTGTTGGTTCTACGATTGTCCTCAATGATAGTTCATTAGAAGCGGCTGCGGCATTAGGTTTGGTTGTTACCTTTGTACAATATTCTCAACAGTATTACCAGCCAATGATGCAGATTGCTTCAAGTTGGGCTGAGCTTCAGCTGGCCTTCACTGGTGCTCACAGGGTCCAAGAAATGTTTGATGAGCCTGAAGAAGTTCGCCCTCAAAATGCACCGTTGTTTACTGAATTGAAGGAAGGTGTTGCTATTAAGAATATTGATTTTGGATATTTGCCTGGTCAAAAAGTTCTTAATAATGTCTCAATCACTGCTCCTAAAGGAAAAATGATAGCAGTCGTTGGTCCAACTGGATCAGGTAAGACAACAATCATGAACCTCATTAACCGTTTTTATGATGTAAATAGTGGTAGTGTAGAGTTTGACGGTCGTGATATTCGTGAATATGATTTGGATAGTTTACGAAATAAAGTCGGTATTGTTCTGCAGGAATCGGTGCTCTTTTCGGGAACCATTGCAGATAATATTCGATTTGGAAGCGATGATATTTCACAGGAAATGGTTGAAACTGCAGCGCGTGCTACTCATATTCATGATTTCATTATGAGTTTGCCAGAAGGGTATGACACTTATGTAACTGATGATGAAAATGTATTTTCAACAGGTCAGAAACAGTTGATTTCCATTGCCCGTACATTGTTGACAGATCCACAAGTACTGATTCTGGATGAAGCAACGTCTAACGTTGATACCGTGACTGAAGCTAAAATTCAAAAAGCTATGGAGGCCATTATCGCAGGACGGACCAGCTTCGTCATTGCCCACCGCCTTAAAACCATTCTAAATGCAGATGAAATCATTGTATTAAAAGATGGTCAAGTCATTGAACAAGGAAACCATAGTGAGTTACTCAAACTCAATGGCTTCTATGCTGAACTTTACCACAACCAGTTTGTGTTTGAATAATATATAGAAAAATAAACAGCCAAGATAAGCAGACCACAATCCTTAAACGTTTAGGACGTGGTTTATCTTGGCTGTTTTTGTGGTAGGCTTATTGTTCAATGTGGTTGGTTTTGGTTTGATTGAGCCAAGCGTAGGCGATACCGATAAAGAGACCGGCTCCGAGCCAATTTCCAAAAAAGACCACAATCCATTGACGAAGGATATTGATCATATTGAAGGCTTCGACATTGCTTCGAGTAGCGTTAAAAGCTAGGAGCATGAAAGATGCGAAATTGGCGACCAGATGCTCATTGATGAGGAAAACGAACATAAAAATGGAGGAAATGATGACAAAGAACTTAGCAGACTGTTCTTTGATGAGCATGAAGCCAAGGATTGCCATATTTACAAACATATTAGCCGTGATCCCTTCAATAAAATTGCTCCAGTCAGATTTTCCAAGTTTGATGGTAACGGCATTGACGACAAAGCTCTTATCAGAGAGATTGAGATAGGAGAAGGACTGATTGAAGAGCCAGGCTAGAATAGTAGCGCCTACAAAGTTAAAGAAAGTACAGTATAGCAGCATCAGTGTTACTTTTTTCCAGCTAATTTGCTTATAGTAGGCACCAGTTGTGAGATACATCATGTTAGATGTGGCTAATTCACCACCAAAAATAAGAACAAAAACCAGCCCAATAGCAAAGATGAAGGTAAAGACAAAGCGCGACAAACTTGGAAATTGACTGGCAATAACGTCTGCTCCGATAATACCGACAGCTGTTGACATAGTCAGGTAGGCTCCTGCATACATAGAACGCAAGGCATAGCGGCCTAGACTTTCGTCAAAAAGGGCTTCTTTTTTTGAAACTGCAGCTGAAATTTTTTCTTGAAATGGTGACATAGGAACTCCTTGTGAAATCATGGTCAATGTTTTGTTTGAAAAATATAGTGGGAAGAGTTCTTCCCACTATATGTGAACGATTAGTGAGCAGATGCACCAGAATCTGCATCTGTCGGTGTGGAAGTAGCAGGGGCACTACCAGCATCTGATGCACCAGAGGTTGCGTCAACATGCGCAGGAGCTGCGGCAGTTCCCGAACCACCAACCAAGCGTTGACCAGTAGCTTCAAGATACCAATCTAGCCATGGTTTGAAATTAAAGATAATTTCATTGATACCAGCGTAGGATCCGTCAGGATAGTACATAGCTTGGTAGTTGTGGGTGTTGATAATTTCAGCAGGGGTACCGGGTACAATGGTACGAACATATTCCTGGTTACCATTACGCAAGGTACCGACAACCCATTCAACATTCTTCATGCGGGCAGGAGGTAGCGTACCGTGGACAGTTGATAGGCGATTTCCTACTTGAGCAAGTACCCGTTTACCCAACATGGTATCAGGTTCTTGGTGACTATTGTTGTAGTAGAGGAACTGGTTATTATCATCTGCATAGGTCAATTCAAATGGCATCGCATTGAGGAACATATTGAGTTGGTTAACGGTCAATAGACCATTGTCTAGTTTAACATAGGTGTCTCCCTCAACTGCGTTAACTAATTTAGAAGCCTTTTCTAGCCAATCTGGATCATCGGGATCCACACCAGTGATGGTTGTTGCGATTGGTTTGGTACAGTCTAAATCTTCTGGTGCGATTGGTTTTGGTTTTTTCAATTTGGATACAACACCGACATACTTGATAAAGTTGTCTAGACAGCTTTCTAAGAATTTCACGGTGCCTTCATTGATGATATTGCCCTTGTCGTCAAACGCTTCTTTGGCCTTACCAAGGAGGAATTCGTTACCTGGTAGTGTGTAAGCATTGACACCTGGTGCATCTAAAATTTTCCGTAGGTGAACTTGGGCACGAGAAGTTCCTTGATCGTAGTAAGATGCCCCGATAATCATAACTGGTTTATTTTCGAATGGGTGTAAATTAAAGTTGAGCCATTCCAGAGTACTCTTAAGGGCAGGGGTAATGGTATGATTGTGCTCAGGGGTAGCAATAATGACCCCGTCAGCACGGGTGATTTTGTTGTAAAGGTATTGAATTGCAAAACAATCAGACTGGTCTTCGTCCTGATTGAACATTGGAGCATCTTTGATTTCCAAAAGTTCTAGTTCAAACTTCACTTTAAAGTGGCGTTGAATGAATTGCAATAGCATACGGTTATAAGATTGATCTGCATTTGATCCAACAATTCCGACAAATTTCATAGTATATTCCTCTCTTACAGGTTTTCCCAATCGAAGTTTTCAGCTTCTTTTTGGAGTAATTTTTTGGCGTTAGACAGCTTGCTAGTCATGGTGACAAAGAGGCGGAAGTCATCAAAGATGGCATCCAGTTTTTGACTAGTTTCTAAATCAATGAGCTCCCCATTGGCATCAAAGGCTTGCAAGGAATGTGACAATAAAAATTCATCTGGCAAGACAGTGGCCTTGAGTTCAGGAGCGTTGAGAATTTGACGTAGCTGTAGTTGGGCACGAGAGGAACCAAGTGTTCCATAAGAAGCACCAGTAATCATAACTGGTTTGTTTAATAGTGGATAGACACCGTATGATACCCAAGCAAGGGCATTCATAAGGACAGCTGGAATAGAGTGGTCATATTCGGGAGTTCCGATGATGACTCCGTCAGCAGCCTCAATTTTTGCGACCAATTCTTTGACAATTTCTGGTAATTCTCGATTGGCTGGTTTATTGAAGATTGGGAGTTCCTTGATTTCAACCAGTTCGATATCTGCCTTATCAGCGAAGTGTTGTTCAATGTACTGCAAGAGTTTGCGGTTGGTTGAGCGAGCGGAGTTTGTTCCGACCAGTCCTAGAAGTTTCATGGCGTCTTCTCTCTTTCCTAAATTTGGTACCTTTATCATACCCTTTTATCCAATAAAATGTAAGCGCTTTCTGAAAATGTAATAAAATTGTTCAAAAATTCACGAGTTTTTTGGTATAATATTAGTATGCAGAGAATATTCTATCTAGTATTTGGTTTTGTTAGTTTGATGGTTGGTGTCATTGGGATTGTTTTGCCGATAGTCCCGACAACCCCTCTTTTACTTTTGGCAGGATTTTGCTTTGCTAGAAGTTCAAAAAGGTTTGAAAAATGGCTACGCAATACAAAAATTTATCAATTTTACGTAGCTGATTACGTTGAGACCAAATCCATTTCCCGCAAACGAAAAAAGCAAATCATCTGGCAAATTTACTTACTTATGGCAATTTCTATCTGGCTGGCTCCTATTTTATTGGTCAAAATGGGACTAGGACTATTAACAATCTTTATCACTTACTATTTGTTTTGGGTCATACCGGAGAAATAAAGTCAGATTTGAGGGTTGAACATCGTACTCAAAGACGGTTAGGTGATCGAGCAAGGCAACCACAGCCAACTCCTCAAACTAAACGGCTTCTACGCCGAACTCTACCACAACCAGTTTGTGTTTGAATAAAGTTGAAAACCCCAGCCACTAGGTTGGAGTTTTGCTTTACCCTGTATTTCCTGTATAATAGACCTATGAAAAGACAGAGAGTTAGAGTTGAATTATTTCCCTTGAAAAAGGAAGAAATCCTTGCCTACTTAGACGATAAGGGGATTTTAGTGAATGATTATTTCAAGACCTATCTAGCTCACCCCGCTTATCAAGAAGTGCAAGAAGTGGTGGAGAAACAGCAGTGTTTAGTTGAGATTGTCAGCCTAGCCGACATGGGATTGGATAGGGAAGCGGCCGCTCCTCAGATAGAGGAGAGAGCCGTGGAGATGGATTATCAATTACCACCAGCTCATCTGGGAGTTTATCTTCGATTGACCTTGTTGGAACAGGAAGTTAGTCAAGATGCTATACTCTCCCAAGGAAAATCACCTGACGGAGCCATTTGCCTGCTGTCGCCTCAGTTGGAAGAAGTATTCACCTTCCCTCGCAGTGTCTATCTCCGTAAGGTTGACCAAGACTTGTGGCTACGTGCAGCCCGCTTTGATGACGAGTATGCCTTTCCCTTAACAACACTTTTTGCATTTGTGACGAAAAGTGCGAATGAACAATATGAGTAAAAAGAAGAAAATGATATAAGGAGTTTTTATGAAAATCCGTGGATTCGAACTGGTCAGCCAGTATACAGATGAAAACTTATTGCCAAAACGTGAGACCGCTCATGCAGCAGGTTATGACCTGAAAGCTGCGGAGAGGGTCAGCTTGGAGCCTGGTGAGATTAAGCTGGTTCCAACAGGTGTAAAGGCCTATATGCAGGCCAATGAGGTCCTCTATCTCTACGACCGTTCGTCCAACCCTCGCAAGAAGGGGCTGGTCCTGATTAACTCGGTTGGGGTTATCGACGGTGACTACTACGGCAATCCAGCCAATGAAGGTCATATCTTTGCCCAGATGCGAAACATCACAGAAGAAACCGTTGTGGTGGAAGCTGGCGAACGCATTGTGCAAGCAGTTTTTGCCCCCTTCCTACTAGCAGATGGCGACCAGGCCGACGGTGTTCGGACGGGCGGATTTGGCTCGACGGGGAAATAGACTACTATGCAGATTCTCTTTGTACGGCATTCCGAGCCAGATTACAGCATGTTTGACCAGCATGATAATCCTCGGCTGTATGCAGGTTTTGGACGGGATTTGGCTCCTTTAACTGAAAAGGGGCGGACTTTAGCTCAGGAAATTGCTAGTAATCCTATCTTTTCCCAAGCTCAAGTAGTCGTCGCTTCAAGCGTCACACGGGCCTTGGAAACTGCGACCTACATTGCTCATGCCCAGCAACTACCTCTTCTGGTCGAGCCCTTTTTTCATGAATGGCGACCAGATATGACGGGGCAAAATGCCAGTCAAGACGAGGCTGTCTTAGCTCATCGATTATTTTTGGAAAATAGCGGAGCGGTGCCTGAGTCTTCACCTGTTCGCTATGAGACTGCTGCGGAGATGAAAGAGCGATTTTTACAGACCCTTGAAAAATACAAAGCCTATGACCGAATCGTTATCGTCTGTCACGGTATGCTGATACGCCAGTTTGTTCCCAAAAAAACCATAGCCTACTGCGAAATCCTAGAATACGCTCTATAGGAGGAAATCATCATCGCTAAGAAAAAAACAACCTTTGTCTGCCAAAATTGTGAATACCACTCGCCCAAGTATCTGGGTCGTTGCCCCAACTGCGGCTCCTGGTCTAGCTTTGTCGAGGAAGTGGAAGTCGCTGAAGTCAAGAACGAGCGGGTTAGCCTGACAGGTGAGAAGACCCGACCTATGAAGCTCAATGAAGTGTCCTCCATTCAAGTGGCTCGCACCAAGACCAACATGGAGGAGTTCAACCGCGTCCTCGGTGGTGGAGTGGTGCCGGGCAGTCTAGTTCTCATTGGAGGCGATCCAGGGATTGGCAAATCCACCTTGCTCCTGCAAGTATCGACTCAGCTGTCTACAATTGGTACCGTCCTCTATGTGTCGGGGGAAGAGTCTGCTCAGCAGATTAAGTTGCGGGCGGAACGTTTGGGCGACATCGACAGCGAGTTCTATCTCTATGCGGAGACCAATATGCAGAGCATTCGGACCGAGATTGAGAAGATAAAACCAGATTTCCTGATTATTGACTCTATCCAGACCATTATGAGCCCAGACATTTCTAGCGTGCAAGGTTCTGTCAGTCAGGTCCGTGAAGTGACCAACGAGCTCATGCAGATTGCCAAGACCAACAACATCGCAACCTTTATCGTCGGTCACATGACCAAGGAAGGAACCCTGGCTGGACCGCGGACCTTGGAGCATATGGTGGATACTGTTCTCTATTTTGAGGGCGAGCGGCAGCACACCTTCCGTATCTTGCGGGCGGTCAAAAACCGTTTTGGTTCTACCAACGAAATCGGCATTTTTGAAATGCAGTCGCAGGGCTTGGTCGAAGTTCTCAATCCAAGTGAGGTCTTTCTGGAAGAGCGTTTGGACGGAGCGACAGGCTCTGCTATTGTCGTGACCATGGAGGGCACCCGCCCTATCCTTGCCGAAGTGCAGGCTCTGGTGACCCCGACCATGTTTGGCAATGCCAAGCGGACCACGACAGGACTGGATTTCAACCGTGCCAGCTTGATTATGGCGGTTTTGGAAAAACGGGCAGGCCTGCTCCTCCAAAACCAAGATGCCTACCTTAAGTCAGCTGGCGGTGTCAAACTGGATGAGCCAGCTATTGACCTGGCGGTCGCAGTTGCCCTTGCCTCCAGTTACAAGGATAAGCCTACCAACCCACAAGAGTGCTTTATAGGCGAAATTGGTCTGACAGGTGAAATCCGCCGTGTCAATCGGATTGAGCAACGGATTAACGAAGCCGCCAAATTGGGCTTTACCAAGGTCTATGCCCCCAAAAATTCCCTGACCGGTATCAAGGTGCCCAAGGAAATCACGGTTATCGGCGTGACCACTATTGGCGAAGTCTTGCAAAAAGTGTTTAACTAATAAAAATATTCGGGAGTAGCAAATAGCTGCTCCTTTATTTGCGACAAATCAGCAAGAATGTGTTAAGCTAGAAACAGTTATTGTCTGAAAATTTCAGAAATTCTCATCGATATAGGAGGGATTATGTCATATTTTGAACATTTTATGCAAGCTAATAAAGCGTATGTTGATTTACATGGAGATTATCACTTACCATTGCGTCCCAAGACTAGGGTGGCCATTGTAACTTGTATGGATTCACGATTGCACGTAGCGCAGGCACTTGGATTGGCACTAGGGGACGCGCACATTCTGCGGAATGCGGGTGGGCGAGTGACGGATGACATGATTCGTTCTTTAGTCATTTCCCAGCAACAAATGGGAACGCGTGAGATTGTTGTCCTACATCATACGGATTGTGGAGCTCAGACCTTTACGAATGAAGACTTTGCACGCCATATTCATAAGGAATTAGGTGTAGATGTAGCTGGACAGGATTTCTTACCATTTACAGATGTAGAAGACAGCGTTCGTGAGGATATGGAATTGCTTCGTAAATCTCCACTAATTCCAGAGGATGTTGTTATCAATGGTGCTGTATATAATGTGGATACAGGTGTGATGACAGAAGTTAAATAATGCAGAGGGAATCTGGTTGCTCGGATTCCTTTATTTTTTTGTAAATATACTTGACACTTCCCTTGTTTAGTTGTAGAATTGTGTTATAAAAATAATACAAACGGAGTTTAAAATGATTTGGTTTGTTTTAGCTTGTTTTTGGTTTATTATAGCTATCTTGTGGTTAACAGGAACTTTTCGTAAAAAATAGGAGGCAACTATGTCAGACAATCGAATGAAATACACTATTGATAGTAATATGCAATTTCCTTTAGTAGAGATTGCTTTGGAGGCTGGTGAGTCAGCTTATATCCAGCAGGGAAGTATGGTTTACCACACGCCAAGCGTAACATTGAATACTAAGCTCAATGCACGCAGTGGTTCTGGTTTTGGTAAACTCATGGGAGCTATCGGTCGTTCCATGGTATCAGGGGAATCCATGTTTATCACCCAAGCCGTTTCGAATAGCAATGACGGAAAAATAGCTTTGGCTCCCTCTACTCCTGGACAGGTCATTGCCTTAGAACTTGGAGCTCAACAATATCGCCTAAATGATGGTGCATTTCTTGCTCTTGATGGTTCTGCTCAGTATAAAATGGAACGTCAAAGTGTAGGTAAAGCTTTCTTTGGTGGTCAGGGCGGTCTCTTTGTTATGACCACTGAGGGTTACGGTACTCTTTTAGCAAATGCCTTTGGTTCAATTAAGAAAATTGAGTTAACAGGTGGTAGTATTACAATTGATAATGCGCATGTCGTTGCTTGGAGCCGAGAGCTAGATTACAACATCCATATGGAAAATGGTTTCTTACAATCAATTGGTACAGGTGAGGGGATTGTCAATACATTCTCAGGTTACGGTGAAATCTATGTACAAAGTTTGAATATTGAAACCTTTGCTCAAGTTATCGGTAATCATATTGTCGGTACAGGTGGTGACGGTGGTGGTAGCACCTCACTTCTTGATGCGATTTTTTAAGATAGACCATTTGTATCATTGTCGTTAAATATTAATATTATAAAGATGAAGAAGTAGTGATGAGTATAGTTTTCATCCCTACTTCTTTTGTATTTTTTTAATTTAGGTTTGAATATTAAGACATCAAATCTATGGAATAAAACACAAGAAACAATACATTTATATAATACCAAAATAGTCGTATTCACAACTTGGGCGAGATATATTTCTGTGCATGTTTGTAAGTAAAATAATTTGTAAAAATTAATTGTAATTTGCTATAATGATGAGAAAGTCTTGAAAATAAACTGAAAAAATACTGAATGAGGGAACATGGATTTTTCTAAAAAAAATAAACAGTTAGTTGAGTCAAGTAAAAAATCTATTGTTACATTGCATAAGTCTGGTAAACACTGGGTAAGTACTATTTTAACAAAGGTCGGGTTGATCAAAGTAGCTTCTACAGATATTGTGAATGTTGAGGCAAATATTGAAATAACCGGATTCACTTCTAAAAGTATGTTGTTACAAAGTGTACTAGCAACTGGGGCAGTGTTTGGTGGAATTATTGCAGATAACAATGTATTAGCTGAGGAAGTAGATGAGAAAGTCTTTGCATACAATATTTTAGATGAAACAGATATTACTCCGGTGGCATTTGCAGAATCGATGATAGTAGCAAGTTCTGATAGTTGCTTATTAGCGAAGTCGAATGATCAAAATGAATTAGGGGAAGAATCTGAGTCTTTGTCTGGGAGTACGAGTGAGTCTTACTCTCATAGCAGCATTGACTCCGAAATCGGCTACGAATCTATGTCAGTAGCAGAAAGTATACAAAGTGAAACAACTTCTGAACTAGGTTACGTGGGAGAGTTTTCTGAACCATTATCATCTGTGAATGCAGAGAAGTCATCATTAGAAGAACTTGAGAATGTTTCAATCATAGTGGATAGTATAGAAGCATTGGATCTATCTAATTATAATAGTGCTATTGCATCGCTAAATGATGCAATTAATCAAATTGTTCCAATTGGGGCTGAGCAACAGGTATCTGCTTACAATAAATATCTTCTTAGTTTGCAAGAAGCCATAGTAGCAAGAACTAATTTAGAATCACTTCTAGTCTCCTCTGAATTAACACAGTCAGCTATTGATGAGGTTGCAATATCGGGTGCTCAGTCAGCAATTCGACTTAGGATGAGATATCAACAGTTGCTACAATCCTATAATAAAGCCCAATCAGTTTCTGATGGAGGAACGACAAACCTTAGAGCAGCAAATAGCAGTGCTGAGGAAACGATATTGGTTTTTTCGGAGGGTGATGCAAATTCAAAATATAAAGATAAAAGAATTTCTTTGATTGAGGGTAGATTAAATCTTGATACTAAAATCATTAACTGGAAAGTTATATATAACCCAATAAATAGTGGTATGGCATATGCAGGTTTGTATGTGGCATCTGTCTCGGATTTAGGAACAGCCCAGGATGTGACAGTAAATGGCCAACCGCTCATTTTGGATACTAGTTTTGTTAATCCGTCTGTCGCATTAGGAACAAATCTATCAACTTTAGATTATACAGGCCGATATTACGGGAAAAACTATAGTTATGCAACTACAACAGTTGACACTAGCCAGCCAATTATTTACACCTTTACAACAACTGCGGGAACCTCTCTAGCAAATGTTGCTTTATATGTTCAAGCGGCTATTAATACTACAACTAATCAGGTGCATGCAACTACATCAGAATTAAATGGTAGTACGAATCTTAGTGGAATGTTGGTCAATTATAAAACATCGTTCACTTCTGTAGAATCAAATAGTTATGTTCAATCAACATCAGAGTCAATCCAGCGGTCACTCAGTATTAAGGAGTCAACTAGTGCTAGCCAGTCATTAGTACAGTCAGCTAGTGTTTCCGTTGTTCGCTCCACCTCTATATCCGAGTCTTTATCTAATTCGCAATTCATTTCTACTTCAGCAAGTACCTCTAAATCCATTTCAACTTCAGTTTCCAATGTTCAGAGTGCGTCTGCCTCATTCTCCGAATCAATTTCAAGTTCAATTAGCGCATCCGCTTTGATTTCTGAATCAACTTCAATTTCGTTGAGTGAATCCACTTCGGTTTCCGAATCAATTTCAATGAGTGAATCCACTTCGGTATCTGAATTAATTTCAAGTTCAACGAGCGCTTCCGCTTCGGTATCTGAATCAATTTCAAGTTCAGTGAGTGAATCCGCATTAGCTTCCGAATCAGTTTCAAATTCGTTGAGTGAGTCCACTTCGGTTTCTGAATCAACTTCAAGTTCAAAGAGTGAATTGGCCTCGATTTCAGAATCAATTTCAAATTCGTTGAGCGCATCCATTTCGGTATTCAAATCAGTTTCAAGTTCAATGAGTGAATCCGCTTCGGTCTCTGAATCAATTTCAAATTCGTTGAGCGAATCCGCTTCGGTATCTGAATCAGTTTCAATTTCGTTGAGTGAGTCCGCATTAGCTTCCGAATCAGTTTCAATTTCGATGAGCACATCCGCTTCGGTCTCTGAATCAATTTCAAGTTCAATGAGTGAATCCGCATTAGCTTCCGAATCAGTTTCAAATTCGTTGAGTGAATCCGCTTTGGCTTCCGAATCGGTCTCAATTTCATTGAGTGAATCCGCTTCGATTTCTGAATCAACTTCAAATTCGTTGAGTGAATCAACATTGATTTCCGAATCGGTTTCAAGTTCAATGAGCGCATCCGCTTTGGTTTCAGAATCAATTTCAAGTTCAATGAGTGAATCCGCTTCGGTCTCTGAATTAATTTCAAGTTCAATGAGCGCATCCGCTTCGGTTTCAGAATCAATTTCAAATTCGTTGAGCGAGTCCGCATTAGCTTCCGAATCAGTTTCAATTTCGATGAGCGCATCCGCTTTGGTTTCAGAATCAATTTCAAATTCGATGAGCGAATCGTCCTCGATTTCAGAATCAATTTTAATTTCAATGAGTGAATCCACTTCGGTATCCGAATCAGTTTCAATTTCGTTGAGTGAATCCGCTTTGGCTTCCGAATCGGTCTCAATTTCAATGAGTGAATCCGCTTCGATTTCTGAATCAACTTCAATTTCGTTGAGTGAATCAACATTGATTTCCGAATTGGTTTCAAGTTCAATGAGCGCATCCGCTTTGGTTTCAGAATCAATTTCAAGTTCAATGAGTGAATCCACTTCGGTATCTGAATTAATTTCAAGTTCAATGAGCGCATCCGCTTTGATTTCTGAATCAACTTCAATTTCGTTGAGTGAATCCACTTCGGTTTCCGAATCAATTTCAATGAGTGAATCCACTTCGGTATCTGAATTAATTTCAAGTTCAATGAGCGCATCCGCTTCGGTATCCGAATCAATTTCAAATTCGTTGAGCGCATCCACTTCGGTATCCGAATCAGTTTCAAATTCGTTGAGTGAATCAACATCGATTTCAGAATCGATTTCAAGTTCAATGAGCGCATCCGCTTCGGTTTCCGAATCAGTTTCAAATTCAATGAGCGCATCCGATTCGATTTCTGAATCAACTTCAATTTCGTTGAGCGTATCCGCTTCGGTTTCTGAATCAATTTCAAATTCGATGAGCGTATCGTCCTCGATTTCAGAATCAATTTCAAGTTCAAAGAGTGAATCCGTATTAGCTTCCGAATCGGTTTCAATTTCGTTGAGTGAGTCCGTTTCGGTTTCTGAATCAACTTCAAGTTCAAAGAGTGAATCTACTTCGGTATCCGAATCAATTTTAAGTTCGTTGAGCGAATCGTCCTCGATTTCAGAATCAATTTTAATTTCAATGAGTGAATCCACTTCGGTTTCCGAATTAATTTCAAGTTCAACGAGCGCTTCCGCTTCGGTATCTGAATCAATTTCAAGTTCAGTGAGTGAATCCGCATTAGCTTCCGAATCAGTTTCAAATTCGTTGAGTGAATCCGCTTTGGTTTCCGAATCGGTCTCAATTTCGATGAGCGCATCCACTTCGGTTTCCGAATTAATTTCAAGTTCAACGAGCGCATCCGCTTCGGTATCCGAATCAATTTCAAGTTCAATGAGTGAATCCGCTTCGGTATCTGAATTAATTTCAAGTTCAATTAGCGCATCCGCTTCGATTTCTGAATCAACTTCAATTTCGTTGAGCGAATTGGCCTCGATTTCCGAATCAATTTCAAGTTCAATTAGCACATCCACTTCGGTTTCAGAATCAGTTTTAAGTTCAATTAGCGCATCCGCTTCGATTTCAGAATCAATTTCAAGTTCGTCGAGCACGTCCGCCTCATCCTCAGAATCAGTTTCAAGTTCAATGAGCGCATCCACTTCGGTTTCCGAATTAATTTCAAGTTCAATGAGTGAATCTACTTCGGTATCTGAATTAATTTCAATTTCAATGAGTGAATCCACTTCGGTTTCTGAATCCACTTCAAGTTCAATTAGCGCATCCGCTTCGGCCTCAGAATCAGTTTCAAGTTCAATGAGCGCATCCGCTTTGGCTTCCGAATCAGTTTCAAGTTCAATGAGCGCATCCGCTTCGGTTTCAGAATCAATTTCAATTTCGTTGAGCACATCCGCTTCGGCCTCTGAAACAGTTTCAAATTCGTTGAGCGCATCAACTTCGGTATCCGAATCAGTTTCAAATTCGTTGAGCGCATCCACTTCGGTATCCGAATCAGTTTCAAATTCGTTGAGCGAATTGGCCTCGATTTCCGAATCGATTTCAAGTTCAATGAGCGCATCCGCTTCGGTATCTGAATCAATTTCAAGTTCAGTGAGTGAATCCGCATTAGCTTCCGAATCAATTTCAAATTCGTTGAGCACACCCGCTTCGATTTCAGAATCAATTTCAAGTTCAAAGAGTGAATCCGTATTAGCTTCCGAATCGGTTTCAATTTCGTTGAGTGAGTCCGTTTCGGTTTCTGAATCAACTTCAAGTTCAAAGAGTGAATCCGTTTCAGCCTCTGAATTCGCTTCAATTTCGATGAGCACATCCGCTTCGGCCTCAGAATCAGTTTCAAGTTCAATTAGCGCATCCGCTTCGATGTCTTTTAGTGTAACTAACACAAAGGCAAATCTGGAATTACAATCTGAATTAGCAAATAAGTCTCTTCCTGAACAGGTGACGACTCAGAAATCAAAGACTGAGGCAAAGAAAATGTTACCAAATACAGGGGAAGAGAGCCCTTCATTGGCCTCTCTGTTGGGAGTAGGACTCTTGATAGGTACTTTCTTTAAACAGCGAAAGAAAAATGCTAGCGATGAATCGAATGACTAGTTCTAAAATCTTCGACTTACCATAAAAGTAAGGTCCCTCGTGTAAAGTAAGGGACTTTTCTTTATTCATTTCTACCACTTACCTTCAATTTGTAACCACTTACTGAAATGCCCTTGTATTCCCCGAATTGCCTGTTATAATAGGAGTATCAAAAGTAAAGGAGGTTTTATGAAAGTTAGGATTGAATTTGATGACAGCTTAGATCGGGTTGAAGTTATCATTAAAGCGAGTCAACTTGGACCTGAAATAGAGCAAATCCAACAAGTTTTAGGACGATTGAATCGCCCCAGCTTAGTATTTTATAAGGGAACGAGTGAATTTTTCTTAAAACTGGAAGACCTACTCTTTTTTGAAACGGATGGAAATAAGATGATTGGTCATACCAGAGATGATGCCTATGAAGTCAAGATGAAACTATATGAATTGGAAGACTGCCTTCCAGCGTATTTTTGTCGGGTTTCTAAATCAACGATTGCCAATGCTAGAGCTGTGTATTCATTGGATAAGTCTTTTTCAGGAACAAGTCGAATTTCCTTTCATATTTATTTATCTTCTTTGCGGGAAATATTTTGGGTTCCTCTTTGGTCTTTAGCCTCTTCAAAAAGACCAGCATGGTGACGCTTGAAGTGGCAGCCACTTTCTCTCTTCTTGGCGTTTTTATCGGAATGTTGCTACATCAACTGCCAATTATTTTCTTCTTCCTTACTACAATGGGAATTAGTTCTGGAGCTAGTGGACCTAAGTTTAACGCTAAGTTTGTCAATTCTATGCCAGAGGAGCAGTTGGCGACCATAGTCGGAGCGGTATCGACCTATTTTATGCTAGGTCAAGCTTTTACTCGACTATTGGTTTCGGGTTTGGTCTTAATCTTGACTGTCAATCAGATTAGCGAACTTTTCCTAGCTGCAACTGGTTTGTTAGTCCTCTATGTCTTCTACTGGCTGGCACGCAACCAAAAAACACCGGCTCTTTGTCAACTGTAGTGGGTAGATGAAAAGCTAACACCTAGAGAGGACGAACTTCGTTCTCTCTTTCTTTATGTTCAAAGCAATCAAAATTCGTTTTTTAAAGTTTTCAAAGTTCCTGAAACCAAAGGCATTTCTCTTAATGACTTTGATGAGATTATTAGTAGCTTCCAGTTTGGCGTTGGAATAAGGCAATTCTAGGGCATTCAAAACCTTGTCTTTATCCTTTAGAAATGTCTTAAATACCGTCTGGAAAATAGGATTGACAGTGGCTATTTCCTGTTCGATGAGACTGAAGAAATGGTCTGAGTTCTTCTCTTGGAAATGGAATAAGAGCAATTGATAGAGTTCATAGTGCTGTCGTAGTTCCTCGGAGAAAGACAGGAGTTTTTCCAGTATTTCCTTGTTAGTCAAATGCATTCGAAACATAGGGCGATAAAATCGTTTATCTCTGAGTTTACGACTATCTTGTTGTATCAATTTCCAGTAGCGTTTCAAAGCACGGTATTCCTGCGATTTTCTGTCGAATTGATTCATGATTTGAATACGGACACGGTTCATAGCACGGCTAAGGTGTTGCACAATATGAAAGCGGTCGAGTACGATTTTTGCATTCGGAAAAAGCTGTTTAGCAAGTTGATAATAGGGACTAAACATATCCATGGTAATCACTTTGACCTGATTTCTAACCTTTCTAGGATAGCGTAGAAAGTGGTTTCGGATGGTTGCTTGAGTTCTTCCGTCGAGAATGGCAATGACGTTTAGGGAGTCGAAATCTTGAGCGATGAAGCTCATTTTCCCCTTCTTGAAGGCATACTCGTCCCAGGATACCACCTCAGGTAAGGTATTCCAATCTGTTTCAAACTTGAACTCATTGAGCTTTCTCATAACTGATGATGTTGAGATAGATAGCCTGTGTGCAATATGTGTCATTACTTGATTTTCGATGAGTAACTGGGCGATCTTCTGACTAACAGCGACGGAGATTTGGTGGTTCTTCTTGACAAGAGGAGTTTCAGCGACAGCCATTTTCCCACATTCTTTACACTTGAAACGACGCTTTTTAAGGCGGATAAGGAGTGGGTAACCAGCAGTTTCTAGGTAAGGGATTTTTGATGCTTTCTGGTAGTCGTACTTAGCCATTTGTCCCTTGCATTCTGGACATTTAGGAGCCATGTAATCCAAGTAACCGTGGAGTTCAAAGTGAGTTCCCATATCATACTCATCAGTGATAGTAATATTTTTGTCTTTAATTCTGAGAAAATTTGTGATAAAATTTAGTTGTTCCATATGAGTCTTTCTAATGTGAGTTTGGTTGCTTTTCATTATAGGTCATATGGGACTTTTTGTATATACTTAAAAAGGCTCTATAATTTCCATAGTGGTTTTACCCACTACAGAAATTATAGAGCCAAAACACCTCAAAATCAGTCTCTCTAGGCTGATTTTTCTGTTTTCTTATGCATATCTATGCTATAATGTTCTTGATTGCTACTCTTCGAAAATCAAATTCAGGCGTCGTTGACTTGACTTGATGAGTGACAAGCTCCAGTGGAGCTTGTCAGCCTGCTACCCGAAAACAAAAAAGTAGCGGGTTCATCTACCTCTTAGTTGATGCGAACTTCGTTCGCTCTATTTCCAACCTTCAACTATCTCCCTAATAGTTGAAGCTAGTCTGAATTCGATTTTCATTGAGTATGAAAATTTTACAGGAGAGAAACATGACTAAACCAATTCGCGTGCGTTACGCACCAAGTCCAACGGGACTTTTACATATCGGAAATGCTCGTACAGCATTGTTTAACTATCTTTTTGCCCGTCATCACGGCGGTACTTTCCTTATTCGTATCGAGGACACAGACCGCAAGCGCCATGTGGAAGACGGTGAGCGTTCTCAGCTTGAAAACCTGCGTTGGTTGGGGATTGACTGGGATGAGAGTCCAGAAACTCATGAGCAATACCGTCAGTCTGAGCGTTTGGATATTTACCAAAAGTATGTTGAACAGCTCTTGGCAGAAGGTAAGGCCTACAAGTCTTATGTGACCGAAGAGGAATTGGCGGCGGAGCGTGAGCGTCAGGAAGCTGCTGGCGAAACTCCTCGCTACATCAACGAATACCTGGGTATGTCTGAAGATGAAAAAGCAGACTACATCGCAGAGCGTGAGATGGCTGGCATTGTCCCAACTGTTCGCTTGGCTGTCAACGAAGCTGGTATTTACAAGTGGAATGACATGGTTAAGGGCGAAATCGAGTTTGAAGGTGGCAACATCGGTGGTGACTGGGTTATCCAGAAACGTGACGGCTATCCAACCTACAACTTTGCCGTGGTTATTGACGATCATTTGATGGAGATTTCGCACGTTATCCGTGGGGACGACCACATTGCCAATACACCTAAGCAATTGATGGTTTATGAGGCACTAGGCTGGGAAGCGCCAGAATTTGGTCACATGACTTTGATTATCAACTCTGAGACTGGTAAAAAACTGTCCAAACGTGATACCAATACCCTTCAGTTTATCGAAGATTACCGTCGTAAGGGTTACATGCCTGAAGCTGTCTTCAACTTTATCGGTCTCTTGGGTTGGAACCCGGGTGGTGAAGAGGAAATCTTCTCTCGTGAGCAATTTATCCAACTCTTTGATGAGAACCGCCTCAGCAAGTCACCAGCAGCCTTTGACCAAAAGAAAATGGACTGGATGAGTAATGAGTACATCAAGAATGCGGATTTGGAAACTATTTTCAACCTTGCCAAACCATTCTTGGAAGAAGCGGGTCGCTTGACAGATAAGGCAGAGAAATTAGTGGAACTTTACAAGCCACAATTATCTTCTGCAGATGAAATCGTTGGTTTGACAGACCTTTTCTTCTCTGATTTCCCAGAATTGACTGATGAAGAAAAAGAAGTCATGGCAGGCGAAACAGTACCGACTGTTTTAAATGCCTTCAAGGAAAAATTGGAAGCCATGACAGACGAAGATTTCCAACCAGATAACATCTTCCCACAAATCAAGGCTGTTCAAAAAGAAACAGGTATCAAGGGCAAGAACCTCTTCATGCCAATCCGTATCGCCGTTTCAGGCGAAATGCACGGACCAGAGTTGCCAAATACTATTTACCTGCTCGGCCGTGAAAAATCTATCCAGCATATTGACAATATGTTGAAATCTTTGTAAGATAAGTAATCCCCGCTGTCCTGTGACAGCGGGGATTTTGTTATGTGACTTTTAGTCCGTCACGCTCCGTAAGGTGCGTGACAAATAAACCACCCGCTATGCGGGTGCGCGACGAAGGTTATACCAAAAAAGAACTCCAAACGCGATACAATAAAGGTG
>NZ_JAIMEP010000040.1 GCF_019794555.1 Streptococcus suis
AGTTCGTCCTCTCTTTCTTTATCTCTTTCTTGTTTTTAGGGGATAAGCTGAAAAGGGCTCTCCCCAGCCCTTTTCACTGTTCAATGCAATCAAAATCCGTTTTAGGCTCTTTGTCAACTAGGGGGTAGATGAAAAGCTAACACCTGGAGAGGACGAACTTCGTCCTCTCTTTCTTTATTTCTTTTTTGTTTTTAGGAGATAAGCTGAAAAGGGCTCTCCCCAGCCCTTTTCACTGTTCAATGCAATCAAAACCCGTTTTTTAAAGTTTTCAAAGTTCCTGAAACCAAAGGCATTTCTCTTAATGACTTTGATGAGATTATTGGTAGATTCCAGTTTGGCGTTGGAATAGCGCAATTCTAGGGCATTCAAAACCTTATCTTTATCCTTTAGAAATGTCTTAAATACCGTCTGGAAAATAGGATTAACGATGGCTATTTCCTGTTCGATGAGACTGAAGAAATGATCTGAGTTTTTCTCTTGGAAATGGAACAAGAGAAATTGATAGAGTTCATAGTGTTGTCGTAGTTCCTTGGAGAAAGACAGGAGTTTTTCGAGTATTTCCTTGTTAGTCAAATGCATTCGAAACATAGGGCGATAAAATCGTTTATCGCTGAGTTTACGACTATCTTGTTGTATCAATTTCCAGTAACGTTTCAATGCTCGGTATTCGTGCGATTTTCTGTCGAATTGATTCATAATTTGAATACGGACACGGTTCATAGCACGACTAAGGTGTTGCACGATATGAAAGCGGTCGAGTACAATTTTTGCATTGGGGAGTGAAACAGTCTGGGAATAGACTGTTTCAGCCTGAGCTCAGAAATAGAAGAGCGAAGGGGTTAGCAAGTTGATAATAGGGACTAAACATATCCGTGGTAATCACTTTGACCCGATTTCTAACCTTTCTAGGATAGCGAAGAAAGTGGTTTCGGATGGTTGCTTGAGTTCTTCCGTCCAGAATGGTTATGACATTTAGGGAATTGAAATCTTGAGCGATGAAGCTCATCTTCCCCTTCTTGAAGGCATACTCGTCCCAACTCATCACCTCAGGTAGGGTATTCCAATCGGTTTCAAACTTGAACTCATTGAGCTTTCTCATAACTGATGATGTTGAGATAGATAGCCTATGTGCGATATGTGTCATTGCTTGATTTTCGATGAGTAATTGAGCGATCTTCTGGTTAACAGCGACAGAGATTTGGTGGTTTTTCTTGACAAGAGGAGTTTCAGCAACAGCCAATTTCCCACAATCTTTACACTTGAAACGACGCTTTTTAAGGCGGATAAAGAGTGGATAGCCAGCTGTTTCTAGGTAGGGGATCTTAGAGGCTTTCTGGAAATCATATTTAGCCATTAGTCCCTTGCATTTTGGGCATTTAGAATCCATGTAATCCAAGTAACCGTGGAGTTCTAAGTGAGTTCCCATATCATATTCATCAGTGATAGTGATATTTTTGTCTTTAATTCTGAGAAAATTTGTGATAAGATTTAGTTGTTCCATATGAACCCTTTCTAATGTGAGTTTCGTCGCTTTTCATTATAGGTCATATGGGACTTTTTGTATATACTCAAAAAGGCTCCATAATTTCCATGGTGGATTTACCCACTACAGAAATTATAGAGCCATAAATTTTCGATAAAAACAGGGCTCCCATGCTTTCGATGGAGAGCCCTGTTTTTCTTATGACCCATAACCGTTTTAATCAACGGCTTGGGGCAGAGATTCGATATTTAGTAGTGAAGTACCCCAGGATTAGGAAGACTTCGATTAATCCAAAGGCCAAGAGGAAACTGTGCATAAAGAAGTCGGCAGGTAAAGCTAAGATAATAGGATCAGTAGTAGCATTGAAGAGCCAGGCGTCATTGTTAAAGAAAACTTGATGGAAAAGCACGAACAACGTGTCGAAGCTAACCAGGAGAGCCAAAAGGATAGCAAGGGGAATAAGGGTTCCCCGGCGGAAGTAGAGCAGGAGCTGCCAAGATTGTTGTCTCCTACTCAGATACCGCACAAATCCAAACGTGCCTACGCCGGAAAACAATAGGATTAGATAATTTAAGGCAAAGAGTTTTTTTACTTCAACAAAGTGGAATAGCCCACGCGCTGAACTGGGAAAATCCGGCATGTTAAGTTCTGCTATCCAAGGCATATTCAGGTAATTCAGGAGGATACGGTAATTTGTTGAAATCTGTTCCTTTGGCATTTTAAGCGTTTCCGTTATTTCCAAATAATCGATGTCAAACGAATAGAGCGGCGTAAAGTTGATGGTGACGGCGATGGAAAGGGAAAGGATGAAAAGCGAAATCATGATGAATCCAGTTATGGAGAATATTTTTTGCCTCAAAACAGCAGCCCCCTTATCATTCGCTTTGGTTTAATCGGGCTTTCATGTCACTCAGCTCTTTCCTTAATTGCTGGATTTCATCTTCCAGACGCTTTTTATCCTCCGCGTCGCCGGTATGGTCATGTCCTTTATGGTTATGACCGCCATGCATACCAGGCATGAGAAACATCATGAGCATGTGTCCAACCACCATCAGTACCACAAATATAATTAATTCCATCTTCAACACTCCTCTTTTATTTTTATGCCAATACTACAAACGAAACAGATTGCGAATGGCAAACCCTGAAACAAGCAAAATTCAAACCAAATGAGTGAGAACAAAGATTATTTCTCATCTTCTTGATAAGAATAACAAAAAATTATGTGATTCTTATGAAGATGGGGCAACTTCATAAAATCTACATAATTCATTGGTATAGTCAATAAAAGTAAGAAAGGAGGTTCCTGTCTCATATAGTTGTAACGGTATAATGATTGAAATAACAGGCAACATTCGTTAACATTCGTCACCTGGCCTGAAACTAGGAGGACACATGGACAGAAAGCAGCTTGTCAAATTTATAAGTATCCCACTCTTATCGAGTTTGCTCATCCTTCCTATGGATGTAAATGCACGAAGTATTGAAGACCTGACACAAGAGAAAGAGCAGCTTGAGAAGCAACTGCAGGAATTAGATGGAGAAAGCATCAGCCAACAAGTAAAGTTGGATGGTTTAGAAGCAAGGAAGGAGCAGTTGCGAACAGGGACCATCGCACTTCAAGAAAAAATTGATGCGCTCGCCTTACAAATGGCAGGGCAACAAGTGACCCAGGGGCAAAAACGGGGCATCATGGGAACCACCGGAGATTCTACGGGCGTCCATCTTCACTTTGAAGTATACGAAAACTGAATCCAGGTCAATCCAGCGCCTTATTTGGGCTTATAACTATCGAACGGGATACAGAATGAAAATCAGTAAGGAGTAAGTTATGAAATCAATTGTCGGAACAATCGACCGCGTCGCGTTTTCCTTTGGCCCTTTTACCTTGTATTGGTATGGCTTAATTATTGTCGGCGCTATGTTGCTTGCCATCACACTTGCCTCTAAGGAAGGAAAGAAAAGAGGCTTGGGCGAAGAGGACATTACAGATATGGCAATGTGGGCTATCCCCCTTGGACTTATCGGAGCAAGAATTTATTACGTTCTTTTTCAATGGGAGTATTATATCAAGAAACCGCTTGAAATCATCGCCATTTGGCAAGGCGGCATCGCCATTTATGGCGGTTTGATTGCAGGGGGGCTGGCCGTGTACTGGTTCACGAAGAAAAAAGGGATCCCTTTTTCATTGATGCTCGATATACTGGCGCCCTATGTTCTGTTGGCGCAGTCCATTGGCCGATGGGGGAACTTTATCAACCAGGAGGCCCATGGGGAAGCAGTGACCCGCACCTTTTTGGAGAACCTTTACCTGCCAAAGTTTATTATTGATCAAATGCAAATTAATGGCACCTACTACCATCCGACATTTTTGTACGAGTCATTATGGAGTCTATTAGGATTTGTGATCATTATCATTCTACGGAATCGTAAACAGTTGTTACGACAAGGGGAAGTAGCGTTAAGTTACGTGCTTTGGTACTCAACGGGAAGATTCTTTATTGAAGGCATGAGAACGGATAGTCTATGGATTGGTGATTTTCTGCGTGTTTCACAGGCCTTGTCTCTTGTCCTATTCATAGGATCCATCCTTATATGGTATCTCCGCAGGCAAGATTATCCTTCAAAACCCTATTATCTAGAAGGAATGACGGATCTAAGAACTAGTAAAAACCTTGAATCAGATGAAAAATTTAATAAAGAGAAGGAGGAATAGTCATGTCTGAATGTCTAAATTTTTTTAATAGAGGAGGAATGGGAACTATGATGTTTATGGGAATTTTTTGGATTCTATTGTTGGTTGTGGTAGTGTTTCTGATTGGAAAATTATTTTTCAATCAACCGAATCAAAGTTCTAATAGCGAACCACCTTTGGAAATTCTTCAGAAAGAATATGCGAAAGGAAATATTTCTGAGGAAGACTATTTGGAAAGAAAGAAACATCTACAATAGTATGGTTATAAATAAAGATTATTTGATGAAGTAAATACCTGTTATTAGCCTGAATTATTCATAGCTCAAAAATAGCGGTAGCGTATCCGTTATTGACTCCCGCTTTTGGAAAAAAGGGTTCCTGCTAGAATCTTTTTGCCCTTTTCGTGATGAAATGACAGTGCCGTAATCTTCTCAGAAACCTACGGAAAAATTATGAATAATTCAGGCATTTGTAGATCAATAAAAATAGTACGAAAAGTAAAAAGTACGTAGTAAAAAAGGGGATATAAAAATGAAAAAAAGAATCATTTTAGCAATAGTGTCATCAGTGAGTCTCTTGCTTGCAGCTTGTGGTCAAGAAGATTCAACAAGTAGTCAAAATTCTTCTCAACAAGAAATCGTATCAACGTCACAAGGATCTAGTGAGGGTCAATCTAGTTCTAAAGAAGAAAAGAAGGAACAAACAGAAGCCTATTACACTTCCGATACCGGAAGTGTAACCAAAGTAGATGCTCAAACGCACGAAGTTGTGGATACGATTGCCATCGATGGGTCCGCACATAATGTACAAATTTCACCTGATGAAAAAGTCATTGGTGTAACAATTGTTCCCAGCGAGGGGCATGCTGAAGACAGTTCAGATAGTAATGAAAGTATGGAGATGGAACACGACGAAGATAGTGATACTAGTATGAGTAATGAAAGTGACGATGAAAAAGGTATTGCAGCTTTTTATGATACTGAAACAGGTGAAAAACTTGCAGAAGTTGAAGTAGGGAGTCACCCTGCTCATATCGTTTTCACTAACGATGGCAACTATGCAGCAGTTTCCAATAATGGAGAGAACACTGTTTCAGTCATTGATGTATCTACTTATGAAGTGGTTGAAACAATCCCAACAGGCGAAGGTCCACACGGTTTTAGAATCGCTGAAGACGGAAAAACGGCTTACGTTGCCAATATGGGTGAAGACACTGTAAGCGTCCTTGATTTAGAAAGTATGGAAGAAATTAATAGAATAACTGTTGGCAGTACTCGAGCTACAACTGGTATCACCTCAGATGGACAAACGCTCTTAGTAACATTAAATGGAGAAAATGCGTTAGCAATCGTTGATCTGACAACCAATAAAGTTGAGAAAGTAGCAGTTGGAAATGGTCCTATCCAGTTGTTTGTTCAACATGATGATCAATATGTATTTGTGGCAAATGAAGGTACCAAAGAGAATCCTTCCAATACCGTTTCAAAGGTTGATTTAAATAGTAATGAAGTGGTCGAAACAATCGAAGTGGGTAGCGGTGCACATGGAGTTGTCATTAGTGAAGATGATCAATACACCTTTGTCACGAATGCATTCGATGATACGGTCAGTGTTATTGAGAATGAGACTAGTGAAGTTATTGCCACGGTTGAGGTTGGTGAAACACCAAATGGGATTACTCTGAAATGATTATTAGTGCTAAGTTAAACTAAAAAATCAACTTAATGATTTCTGAAAAGAGATAAATTATTCTAACATTTAAAAATCTTAATTAGGCCTAAATTAAATGAAAAACTTTAGCATGAAGCTGAAAAAGCGGTTCACTTTACATAAAAGTGAACCGCTTTTTTTGATGATTACTATCTTTTGACAGGAAGAATAACGGTAAACGTAGAACCTTTTCCATAATCACTTTTGACTGTTATGTTGCCATGATGAGCCGTTATGATACTTTTTACGATAGATAAACCAATCCCTTGGCCACCCAGTTTCCTGTTCCTAGAGGGTTCAGCCATATAGAACCTTTCAAAAACTTGATTGATTTCATTTGGAGGGATTCCTTGACCGGTATCGGTTATCTTAAAGGAAGCTGCTCCACTAATTTGGGAAACCTGAAGATCAATGTGGCCACCGGAAGGGGTAAATTTAATTGCATTGTACAAGAGATTAGTTACCACTTGATGAATCTTATCTCGATCAGCAGAAATTAAAACCGCTTCTCCGTTAATGGCACATTCAATGCCCTTCTCAATCAACAAAGCTTGAAAGGTGCCGGCAACTTGTTGTGTAAGTTCTAGCAAATCAAAGGATGACTTCTGCAGCTGGCTTTCATGGCTTTCAATTTCATTGATCCGATCAATTTGTCCAATCAGGCGGGCAATGCGGTTAACTTCCTCGTAACAGTGGTAGAGGCGTTCTTCCGATACTTCCCAGACCCCGTCAATCATGGCCTCAATATTGCCTTTCAAAGTCGTCAATGGTGTCCTGATTTCATGTGCGATGTCAGAGGAAAGGCGGTTACGAATCTCTTGTTGGCGTTGGAGTTGCCCAGACAATTCATCCACGGAATCCAAGAGGATGTCAATTTCCTGAATCCCTGTTTCCTCAATCGCCAGTTGACTGTAGTGACCCTTCGCAATTTCCGTCGTAAAATTCTGTATTCTGACGATTGGTGAACTCAATTTTTTGGCAATCAATAACGCGAAAAATAAGGAGATAATTAGGGATCCAATCGCTACAAAAATCAAGTTGTTCCTCATATCGGCAAGGAATAACGCATCATGTTCCGTGTAAGCGAAAGGTCCAACGGATTGCACTTCGAGAGAACCGATTGGGTCTGTTTCGCTACCGAGGGGAACGATTGTGTGCACGTAGCCACTCTCTATATCGCCCATTATCTGCTCCATATTTTGGAGGTGGGTTTGAATCCTATTTTCTGACTCTTCTTCCTCTGAGGGAGAGGGGCCCCATACTTGGTTGCCAGCATGGTCATATACTTTTAGGATGATGCCTTTCTGGAGAGCATCGCGTCCAATACTTTGGATTGTTGGAGTGGCATCTGCCCAAGTACCCGTTTTCTGATAGAAGTTTTCTAACTCAGTCTGGTATGCTGTTAACTCTGATTCTTGCCTTTCGCGCAAATAGTCTTCGAAGTGGCTTTCCATTAAGTTTAGTGTTATCCAGCTGAAGGTCCCCACTAAGATAAAGGACAGAGAAACAAACGAGAGCAAGAGTTGCCATTTAATGGTTCGCTTCATTTTTGACCACCAAATCGATACCCCATTCCATATGCGGTTAAGATGAAGTAGGGGTTGCGCGTGTCGTCCTCAATTTTTTGACGGATATTTTTGATGTGGGTATCGATCACCCGATCCGTTCCATCAAAATCGAGTCCTTTCACAGCGTCCAGCAGCTGTTCCCGTGAAAATAGGCGCATTGGATGTGAGGCCAGAAGGGCTAATAAAGCATACTCGGTCGGGGTCAAAATGATTTCTTCACCTCGTTTGAATACTTGTTTTCGATCCGGGTAGATAACCAGCAAACCTTCTTCGAAAGACCACTTTTCTTCTCGGTATTCTGGTTGGACACGGCGTAAAACGGTTTCGACCCGAGCAACCAGCTCTTTCGGGCTGAATGGTTTTGTGATGTAGTCATCAGCCCCCAGGCTTAACCCTTCCAAGATATCTTTTTCGGCTGTTTTCGCAGTCAACATGATAATCGGTACAGTGGAGGAGTCCCTTATTTTTTTACAGACTTCGAGGCCAGATAAACCAGGCAGCATGAGATCCAACACAATCAAGTCAGGTTGGACAACATCAACCTTTGTTAAAGCCTCGTTTCCGCTCAAAGCGCGAAACACTTGATAGCCTTTTGCACTCAAATAGGCTTCCACGATATTCAGAATGCTTGCTTCGTCGTCCACAATTAAAATCTTCACGTAATCTTTCTCCTCCAATTTCGTTGGTATCTTCATTATACTAAAACTTGACCCATTATGCCATTGTCTTCGTGCTCTAGGATATGGCAATGGTACATAAAAAATCCCCTTTTCTGGGAATGTGACTTCAATCCTAACGCTATCGCCTGGATAAAGTGCGATGGTGTCTTTCCAATCTTGTTCATTGGCTGGTGGGGCGTTGCCATTCCGGATTATCACCTTGAACTGGACGCCATGCAGGTGGAAAGGATGGATCATGCCATCCATCATGTCCCGTGTGTTTTTAATCTCCCAAACTTCCTTTTCCCCGACCTTAGCGCGTAAATCGATCCGGTCCATGTCGAACTGTTTGCCGTCAATGGCGACCATGTTTCCCATGCCACTAAAGGTCATCACTTTGTCAGGCGTAGTAGAATCTTCTGCTTTTGGGATGTTGTCTAAAGTATTAACTTTTGAATACGAGATTACAAAAAAAGAAAGCTTTTACTGATATTCTATCAGTGCTGGAGAGTGTAAAATATTTTGTGTAAATAGAAAAAAGGAAGTCCCTTCTGTAGAATAGAGTTACCACAACACATTCACAGAAGAGAGGACTTCCCTATGAACGATTTTACTACAGAAATTCTAAAGACTCTAGCGAACAAAGGCGATTTGAATGAATTATTCCGTGTCCATTTGGAGAAAGCAGTCAATACGCTTCTCAAAACCGAGTTAACGGCTTTCCTCAATTACGATATGAAGGGTATGCACAATCAGACAGGCTCTATAGATTCAAAGAATACAGCAAAGGATAGTAACTTAGGTTCAAAAATCGATATTAAAGCATAGTTAATTTAGAGATATGATTTTTATAAATTATATCTCTTTTTTATTACCATTAACAATAGTATTCTTTGACCTAGTCAAGCATTTTTGTAACACTAGTGTATAAAATTTCTTACGCTGCACGACATCGTGCAGCATAAGGTGTAAGTCCACCGTTTGCACGATGTGGTCTTACGTGATTATATTTCCCATAAACGAATTCATAGAGCTTTTGGTCAAGAATGTCATTTGAATCAAACTTGTAGAGATAATAGAATTCGTGTTTGAGCGTATTGTAGAATCTTTCCATAACGGCATTGTCATATGGACAGCCTGCTTTGCTCATACTTTGTTGGACATAGTTTTTATCACAAAATTTATTGAATTCTTTTGCGGTAAATTGACGCCCTTGTTCAGAATGCAGGATAATTCCTTTTGCTGGTTTTCGACGTTCTAGTGCGATTTTCAAGGTTTCCTTTGCCAATTCAGTATCGATATGACTGCTGTTTAATGATGCAACCACTTCACGACCGCAAAGGTCTATAATCGTGCAATTGTAACGCATTGTTCCATCTGGACGAGTTAAATATGTAAAATCAGTACACCATATTTTATTGGGTTCTTTTACATCAAATTCCCTATTCAGAAGGTTTGGAAAGATTTTATTGGCAGTTCCTTTTACGTAGTTTGGTTTCTTTCGACGTGTGATGGAACGTAAGCCCAATTCATTCATAAAATGATGTATTGTCAGATCTGAACGAATGCTTCCGATACCCTTAAGATAATCGTTCATCATTCGGTATCCAGGAACTCCATTTTCGCGGTGGTAGATTTCAACAATTTTACGTTGAATCTCTGCCTTCTCCTGACGATAAGCATATTTTTTGTTTTTAAGATAATTATAGTAAGCATTTGGACAGATGTTCATTCTTCTAAGAAGCCATCTGACCCCAAATGTCTGTTGATATTTCTGGATGAACTGGTACTGAGCTAATCGATTTCCTTCGCAAAGAATGCTGCCGCTTTTTTTAAAAAATCATTTTCCTTTTTGAGTTCTTCAATTTCTTTGCGTAGCTTTTTTGCAACTTCGTATGAATCAGATTCTTCCCGTTTTGTTGGGCTGTTATCGCATTCTTTGCGGTATTGCTGTAACCAGTATGTCAGCGTGCCTTGTCCAAGATTATATTCTTCGGTCAGGCTTTTCTTGGTTCGTCCCTCTTCCAGATAGAGGCGAAGAACCTTTTGTTTGAGCTCAGGCTCGTAACGATTGTTTGTCATTGTAACATCTCCTTGGATTATGTATGTATTTTACCAAACTATACACAGGTGTTACAACTTAATTATATCAGGTCACTTCATATTTCCTTCATAATGATAAAGTATAATTATTATTAATTAGTATTAATAATTTATGGAGGAATAAAAATGAGTAAGAATAAACATATGTTATTAGGTATTGGACTTACAGTCGCATTAACTGCAGTTGGATATATTACACTTTTAGAACCAATGATTAGTTATTTTAAAATAAACCAGAGTGCAGTTAATATAGATATTCAAACAAGTAAAACAAAAAGTACACTTCCTATACCACCACTATTAGAGGATAAAAATCCAGATCCTAATATTGCGGATTTTACTTTAGAACCTCAAGAAGGAGAAACTTCATTTTTACCAAATACCAAGACACGAACTATGGGTTACAACGGAAGCTTCTTAGGCCCTGTCATCAGAGTAAGTAAAGGTGAGCAAGTAAATGTGCACGTAAATAACAAGCTAAAAGAAGCAACTACAGTTCACTGGCATGGACTAGAGGTAGAAGGAGAAAAGGATGGGGGCCCTCATCAAGGAATTGAACCAGGAACAACTTGGGAGCCTAGTTTTACAGTAAATCAACAGGCTGCAACATTGTGGTATCATCCGCACTTTGGAGGAAATACTGCTACCCAAGTTTATAAAGGTTTAGCAGGACTATTCTATGTGGATGATGAAGTATCAAAAAGCTTAAATATTCCTAAGGAATATGGAGTAAATGATATACCTTTAGTAATTCAAGATAGAAGCTTTGGCAAGGACGGCAGTTTTATTTATAATACAAATATGATGGATGGAGCAACAGGGGATACTATCATAGTTAACGGAGCTATTAAACCTAATTTAGAGGTTAATAGAGTCAAGATGAGATTTAGAATAGTTAATGGTGCTAATGCAAGTAACTTTAATTTGAAGTTAGATAATAGAGATGAATTCTATCAAATAGTATCTGACGGTGGATTTTTAGAAAAACCGGTTAGCCAGAGAAATATTATGTTATCACCTGGGGAAAGAGCAGAGATAATAGTGGACTTTTCAAAGTATGAAAAGGGAACGAAGCTGTCACTTATGAGTGATAAAGAAACCATTATGACCTTTAATGTTAAAGGCGATGGGAAAGATGATACTGAAGTACCTAGCACTTTAACGAATATAGAAAGAATGTCAGAAGCACAAGCTACTAAGATAAGAAGCTTTGAGCTTCAAGGTATGGGTCAAATGGTATCAATAAACGGTAAAAAGTTTGATATGAATAGAATTGATGAAACAGTGAAGCTTGGAGATACAGAGATTTGGGAAATTACAAACCCAGGATCAATGATGCATGAAATGGGTCACCCATTCCATATTCATGGCACACAGGTTCAAATTCTATCAAGAAACGGTAATGCGCCTTCTCCAGAGGAGAGCGGATGGAAAGATACTGTATATATTGAGCCTAACGAAAAAGTAAGACTTATAGTTAAGTTTAATAAGAAGGGTACTTATATGTACCACTGTCACATTCTTGAACATGAAGAAGCAGGTATGATGGGACAAATTAAAGTAGAATAATAAATAATATTTTGAATAGGTTACACTAAACTAGACAGAAGAATAAAGTGTTCTACACTAAAGAAAAGAGGAGAACAGATATGTCTAGAAAAATTCGCCGTTACTTCACAGATGACTTCAAACAACAAATCGTTGACTTGCACAATGCAGGTAGAAAACGCAGTGAACTGATCAAAGAATATGATTTAACACCCTCAACCTTCGATAAGTGGGTTAACAACTGGTTCCTTTAAAACTGTCGATAATCTGACAGATGAACAACGTGAGTTGATAGAACTCAGAAAACGAAATAAAGAGCTCGAAATGCAATTAGACATTCTAAAGCAAGCGGCAGTGATTATGGCACGAAAAGGGAAATAATCACTGCTAACAAGGATAAATACAGCATTTCAGCCATGTGTCGTTGGTTGAAGATTCCTCGCTCTAGCTATTACTACAAAGCTGTAGTGCCAGTATCTGAGGCACAACTTGAAGAAATGGTGAAGCGCATTTTTCTTGACAGTAAGTCCAGATACGGCGCTAGGAAGATTAAGAAATGTCTGGAAGCACAAGGGATCACCTTGTCTCGCCGTCGGATTCGTTGCATCATGAAGAGATTGAATTTGGTTTCTGTTTACCAGAAGGCTACCTTCAAACCGCATTCTAAAGGGAAGAATGAAGCACCAGTTCCGAATTTCTTAGAGAGACAGTTTAACCAACAAAAACCATTGGAAACCCTTGTGACGGACTTAACCTATGTTCGTGTTGCCAATCGTTGGGCTTACGTTTGCTTGATCATTGACCTCTTCAACCGTGAAATTATTGGCCTATCTCTTGGTTGGCACAAGACTGCTGACTTGGTCAAAGAAGCCATTCAAAGCATTCCCTACGCTCTGACCAAGGTCAAACTCTTCCATTCTGATCGTGGTAAGGAGTTTGATAATGCCTTGATTGATAAGATGTTAAAAGCCTTTGGCATCACACGTTCGCTGAGTCAAGCGGGTTATCCTTATGACAATGCGGTAGCTGAGAGTACCTATCGCTCCTTCAAACTGGAGTTTATCAACCAAGAAAACTTCCGATCTCTGGAAGAATTAACCCTTAAAACTAAGGATTATGTCCACTGGTGGAATCACCATCGCATCCACAGCACACTTCATTACCAAACACCCATGACTAAAAGAGCAATCGTTTAACAAAAACACTTTATAAATTTTGTACAGAAAAGTGTTGCCTTTTCACCCCATAATCTTTACAGAGTTCAGTCTGTGTTTTACCAGTTTGATAGAGATTAACGAACGATTGTTTGAAATCCTCGTCGTAACGTTTAAAACCTGACATAAAAGTCCTTTCATTTTTGTGTCTTAATAGACAGATTATAACACACAATTTTCTGTCCACTTTTGTAGTATAGTATAGCTCCAGTTTCGACTCCTCTCAAAATTTCAGACACATACGGTGCTCCTCCTAAATTTGACAGGGATAGGCTTATGTGGTAATATTTTAATGATACAAACTATGAGAAATGTAAGTACCGAGGAAATTATGGGAATCGAAAAAACAGTCAGTGAATTAGCTGAAATTTTGGGAGTGAGCCGCCAGGCAATGAATAATCGTGTTAAATCACTTCCAGAAGAATTCGTAGAGAAAAATGACAAGGGTGTGACTGTTGTAAATCGTGCTGGCTTGATTAAGTTGGAAGAAATCTACAAAACAACCATTTTTGAAGATGAACCAATTAGCGAAGAAGTGAAGCAGCGCGAATTGATGGAAATCTTGGTTGACGAAAAAAATGCGGAGATTATTCGTCTTTATAGTCAATTAAAAGCCAAAGATAAGCAACTTGCAGAAAAAGATGAGCAACTCAAAGTTAAGGATGTGCAGATTGCAGAGAAGGACAAACAACTGGATCAACAGCAACAGTTGACTCTCAAAGCAATGGCTGATAAGGAAGTCCTCAAGCTGGAGTTAGATGAAGTCAAAGCGCAGTCACAAGAAGTGCAAACCAAAGGTTTCTTTGCACGCTTGTTTGGAAAATAAAAAGGTCCAGTGGACCTTTTTATCATGAGCCTGAAAATAAGGAAGCGAATCAAGGTCCAGTGGACCTTTTTATCATGAGCCT
>NZ_JAIMEP010000041.1 GCF_019794555.1 Streptococcus suis
AATAATTTAATCTGTGACTTGTACTCTTCCAGTCTGGCCAGAGCTGATTGGTAAATCTCCTCGTCTTTCTCGCAAGCAACATACTCCAATCCTGCTTCCTCAAAAGCGATTAAGCTGCTTGCTGACCCAACATGTGTATCTAAGATTTTGTCGCCCTTTTTGGTATATTTTTGGACTAGCCAGCGATACAAATTCACGGGTTTCTGCGTTGGATGTATCCGTTTTTCGTTTAGTCGCTTGTTCCCTTGTTGGACGTGGCCCTCTGCAATGGATTTGCCCTGCATCATACCGTTCCACATGTAGCGAAATAGTCGGACGCTGTCATGCGTACTGCAGTAAGCAATCTCACAATCCGAAAAACTTGATTGCCCATTGACCTTGTCCCAGACGATACGACCTGGACCAAAATCATACTGGAAATAATTCACACCCCAGATAATCTGATTTTTCGACACTCTGAACAGCTCGTCAAAATAATCCTTGCCGGGCACATCCCATTCGCTTGTCTGTCCATACAAACGTTGTACGCCTATCGGGCTTATTTTACGCCCGTAGAATTTCCGTTTTTCAGGTCCGCTGAAGTAGGGCGGGTCTACAATTGCAAGGTCAAAATAATTATCAGGATACTCACGCATTACGTCCATGCAGTCTGCGTTGATAAATTTACTCATGACACTACTCCAACCTCCTCGCTATTGCCTCAATCACATTAACCGTGACTGAGTTGCCAGCCTGCTTGTAGAGCTGACTATTGCTATTTACTGCTTGGGCTCTGTCAAAGGCCCAGTCCGGGAATCCTTGCAACCTCCAACACTCACGAGGAGTCAGCTTACGTATGCGAAAACTTGGTGTCACAACACCCTGCTCTTCGCCTGTCAAAAGCGTATTAGCTACCTGTTTTCCAACCCGACCTCTCCGTGTAGCAGAATTGGGATGTGACAGATTAACAGAATCACCGACCGTGGCTTCTAAAAAACATTTGGTAGTTGCCTCTTTGATAGCTAACAAGTTATTTTCTTGCCAGCTATTGCTGGTCAATGTAGGTGCTGTATCGTGTTCACCACCCTGATTATAGCCATGCCCACGTTGAATAATTTTCGGCTCTAACCCTCCGCCTTGCATAGTTTGGATGGTTGGAGCGATTCCCTCTGGGTCGTATACACAACCGCTTTGATTAAAATTTGGTTGCATCAGACCAATTATTTTGATCCCCTCACCCTTGTTTGTTGTCAGAGTTGGGGCCAGACCGTCCGAATCAAATACCTCTCCATTCATCCCATTGCCGGATGGATTGATATCCCCTACTCTTCTTGGTTTGTAAGTACTAGCTTCCTCGTCATCTCCTCTGAAAGGAAAAACCGCTCGTCCACATGCTCCTCTAAGATGTCCGATAATAGACACCCGCTCTCTGTTTTGGGGGACTCCAAAATTCTTGCTGTTGAACACTTGCCATTCCGCATCATACCCCAGTTCATCCAACGCTCCGAGGATGGTCTCGAATGTATTTCCGTTGTCGTGGTTGAGGAGTCCTGTGACATTCTCAAGGAATAGATATTTAGGTCTGAGAATAGATGCGAACCTAGCAATCTCAAAGAATAGAGTCCCTCTAGTATCTTCAAATCCCGCTCGCTTCCCAGCAATGCTGAAAGCCTGGCACGGAAATCCTCCACAGATAACGTCCACACGTCCGATTCCTCGAATAGACTCATCTGTGACTCTTGTAATGTCATGAAATTCAAATTCTCCTTCCGTGTTGTGAATTGCTTTGTAGCTTTTTCTGGCAAATTTGTCTATCTCGCAAAAACCGACACATTCATGACCGGCTCGTTCCATACCAAGACGGAAACCACCAATGCCAGCAAATAGATCAAGAAATTTCATTCTTTCCGTCCTTTCAACAACTCAGGCATCTCCTGCCCGATTTCGATTTCCTCGTACTGCTCTCTGGTCACGAGGAATTTACCGTACGGCTTGACCTCGACATAGTAATGACCGTCAACCACATCCTTAGCGGTGACCTTGTCAAACATCTCTGTACCAGCGTTGTCAACTTGGTAGATGATGATAGGCTGTTTTACTTTCTGGCCCAACTCATCAAACTTGTACACGACTATTAGAGGTGTCGCCAAGATTGAAAATAAAATATAAAAGTTCGCAATCGTTGAAAGATATTTCTTCATACTTCATACTTCCTCCTTACCTTACACCATGCTTTTCTAGTTGGTCGTTTTTGGTTCCTGCGTCAACAAAGTACGAGCCAATCAAGATAGCATCTGCTTCATCATCTTTCACTGCCTTTTTGAAATTTTCGGCCACTTTTGCCACTGATTGAACCTTCATTGATTTCTTGCTGCGATCCTTGTAGCTAAACTTCCAATGTTTTCGCCATGTCGATACATTGACAAAAACTACCTGGTCCGCAATCAATCTCCCTAGAATGAGACCGGTCACGATACCGATGCTCATCATAGATTGTTGGTTGGGTCCCATGACATTGTTTTTTTCGACAATGATTGTCTCAAATGGGCAGTCGAATTTTTGTAAAGCCCGCGACTGGATGGCTCGTAACTCGCTGGCCATATAGCAACCACGTTCAAAGTATGATTTGCTTTTATGCTTCAAGACACCACTTTGGACAAGGTCTGAGCCACGGAAAATGGCCCATCCTGTCCCAGCAGTTGAAATATCTAGTGACAATGTTAGATTGCTCAACTCAATTCACCTCTCAATCCACAGAGGTCAAAAAGGTTTCGCTTGTTCGCTTCAATGTATTCGAAGAAGATTTGTAATTCCGCAAGTCTTCGTTTTTCTTTCTTGACGCCCAGGCTACTGTGATACTCGATTTCTTCGATTGGTTTTGCCTTGATGTCAAGCCAGTAAAGTGGTTCAAAGACATCTCCGTTCTCATCCAAAGACGGCTCTGCATCCTGGTTTCTGAAAATCATTTTGATATCGTAATCGATCAAGTTTTCGATTTTGATTTCCTTTTTTTCAATCTCAATGACGATTGATGTTTTTGGTACATTAATTTTTGTAATCATGTGTTCTCCTTATGCAACTTTTTCTTTTAATTCGTTCATAATCTAGTCCTAAAAAATAGGCCTGGTTGTGAGTGAAAGCTAATATAACACCAGGCCCTACGAAATTCTCACTGTCTATTCGTCCAAGATGACTGTGAGTTGACGCTTTCTAGTTCGCTTTTAGCGTGGTTCACGGCACGTTATCTGTGTTCCCAGGTACAAAAGATTGTCAATTGTTTCTTCAGGTTGAAACCATTTCGGAAATTTAGGACAAATCTTTTTTCTGGGTATGTTTGCATTTTTTTATAAATATATTCAGACATATGATCTATTGGTTCTCCGCTGAACCATTTGATGCCGTTACTTTTGACCAATTCGAGCAACTCTCTAGCTTCACCAACTGTTCCAGCTACCAGAGAAAATTCAGCTATAGATTCTTCCTTCAACTGCTTTATTTTTTCAGCAAAATTTGTCATTTAAAGTGCCTTTCTAAAATATCCCCGCAATCAAATCATCTAAATTGATGACACGGTCCAGGGTTCGCTTACTACGACAATAGTCACAATTCCCACAACCTTTCGGCTTGATTTCGCCTGCAATAATATCTGCAACGCGTTCGACATTATTTTCGAAGAATTGCAATCCCTCATCTAAGAAATGCTGAGGAATAGTGATAACTGCTTTGTCAGGTACGTCTTCCTTGCTGACTGCGACGACGAACGGTACAAAATTAGGGTAGCCCATTTGTCGTAACAATTCCTGATACAGCCCCAGCTGTACATCGTAGCGAAAACCTAAAATGTTGGCAGCAGCTCCATGGATTTTCTTTCGTTCCACATCGGACCATTCAAGACCGCGGATGGTCTTCATAGTTTTTAGGTCTACAAAATAGCCTTCAGTCAAGTTTATACTATCCACCTTACCCTTGACCTTGATACCGAAGATTTTGCCTTCTAAAATCATTTCCTTGCGGACATCATCGCCTGGAGCACCATGGTAAAGTCTCAAGAATTTCTCGTCATCTTTCAGAGCATCTATCATGTTCTGGGCGACTTGGAACTCTTTCTTCAGCTCACCCTTAGTCGCTCCACGGCTCGAAATCATCCTAGTTTTGTTGGCGTCAACAAATTTGGTGTGAGCTTCTTCACTCTCGAAATAACTATGCACATAATTGCCGACGAGCAAGGCAGTGTCATCACGATTATCCGTCCACTCCTTGTCGTCAATAGCCTTGGCTTTCGCTTCACAGTCCATATAAGCCTTGAAGCGAGAATTGGACAACCAATGACGGTCTTGGTAGTAATTTTCTTCAGTTAGTCTAGTCATTGATTTTTACCCATTCTCCTAATTTTTCAACAACAATTCCATGTTGTTGATATAGACCACCTTTGCCACCAAATAACTTAGCAGTCTCTCCGTCTGGGAAAGTAATTCTGAAATCACCTTGCCATTTGACCACCTTCTTATTCAGCCCTATTTTGTCCTCTGACGCGTTTTTCTGCTCGGAGGTATATTTACCCTCTGACACATTTTCTTGTTGAATTTCGTCAGAATTCGGGCGATTTTGAGCATTTCCGCAAACGGCTCCATGTTGAGCTAGAAATTCCTGTTCCATTCGGTCCTGCTCTTCTTGCCATTTTCTTGCGTCATTGACAAGTTCTTCGTGGACGGCTAGCGCAGATACCCCTGATTCGAGCATATCGGCATACTTTTTCGGATCTAGTCCCTTACTTTCTGCGATAGCCGTCATCTCTTCAATCCGTTTTGCTAGTTGTTGCTTGCGCTTAACCTCCTCACGGGTTCTATCTGCCAAAGTCTTATCATCAGCAATTGCCTGCAAGATATCCGCCAAACTAGCTCCCTGCTCAAAGCTACGCAAATATGATGCTGGGCCAAAGTCTGCTTTGGCAGCTGCTTCAGTAATTTTGATTAGTGCTGACTCATATTCTTCCTTCTTGGCCACTTCTTCCTCTACCAAGCTGGTAACCATATTGACTGTGGCTTTGTTGGGACGAACATTGTCAGCCATAAAGCACGTCTTCTTAGAAAACTCATCAAAATACTTGCTGAACAAACGGATGTCAATGTCTTTTCCTGTGTTTGTAATAGCTTTCTGGAATAATTCCTCAATGGTTTTGGCGCGTTTAAGTCGTTCCTGTTCTTCAAACGCCTTCACACCTTCGTCAATCGACTTGCCGATTTTGACAATAGGTTCCAACAAACCGTCCACCCAAGCCTTGACTTCGTCGATAGGCTTGTTGTAATCTGCCAATTTCTCCTTAACTGCTGACTTGACCTTTTTCTGCAGGTTGTTTAACTCAGCTCGGACCTTGGCATCGTCTTCAAACGTTTCTGCCGTGACAGTGTAGTTCTTGTATTTTTCAACGTATCCAGTAAGTGCCTGCTCCAATAAATCCTTGCCCACGATAGTGATTTGGGCTGGTGTGAATTCAAAGTCAAAATCTAATACTGTCGCAGTCGGAACTGGCGCCATACTTTCCAGATTGTCAAATAGAGATAGTTCTTCAGACATTAGAACGGTTCCTCCTGATCTAAGATTTCGCCGGTTTCGGCATCGATAACCTGCTCGGTTGTTTCCATTTTGGAAATATCCACTCCTGCTTCTTCAACAGTTTCCACTTCGGAAATAGTTGCATCTTCTGCAGGTTCTTCAGCGACAGTCTTTCCGGTCATCTTATCCAAGATATCCTGCCCAGCTGATTGAACTGGCTCTGCTTCTTTGATTTGACGATTGTCATCAAATTCATTTTCCGTTGTCCGATTAACAGCTTCAATCAAGATGTCACTATCGTCAGACGTATTGAAGAATTGCTTGGCTGCACGATTGATAACGGTACGCTTTGCCATTTCTTGAGGGAAGGCATTTTGGACAGATTTATTTTTCGACTGTTGCCAGCTGCGATCAATCTCTTTCTTGGTCATAACTGTCAAAATACGCTCACCGTCCACTTTTTCAATGATGCAGTAAGCACCGATAATTGCGTTATCTTGGTTGGTCCAATCTGTTTCGTGGCTTTCAAGAACCTTGCGCCCATTATCGTTACGAATTTTAAGCACATCCCCTTCAAAGACCACCTCTGCCCAAATATCTTTCACATTGGATAGTTGTTTGACGACCTTCATAGTTCCAAAGTAGGACCGTGTCATTTTTAATGTATTCCCATATGGAATGAAGTAGCATTGGGTCTTTGCTGGACTTAACCCTTGAACAACCATGTCAAGCAAGGCATTGGCAATACTTTCTTTCGAACACTTTTCAAGCAAGTTCCCGCTTGGGCTGTTGGTCATGGCAAAAAATGCTGACTTCAAAGCATTTGCCGGTGCGTAGTTTGGTGCTACTACCAAGCCTTCGTTCTGCATCTGCGACACTTTCGCATTCACGGTATCTGTAATATCTTTTTGAATAACTGCAAGATTACTCATTTCTTTCTCCTCTTCGTCTGTTTCAAATTCCAATATTCACGCTCTAAGCGTTTATTTTCTCGTTTCAAGGCAAATATCAAGTCCTGTTGTTCGTTGATAATCTCGCCCAGCTCTCGGCCTAGGTGGAAATAGTCACACCTCAGCCGTCGGATTGTATCTAGTAATTCCTCTGTCATTATGAATCCCCTACATAAATCCATTGACCGCCTCTGAACACCCATTCATCAGGATCGTGTACCTGTCTTGGTTCCTCAGGTTGTAGATAGTCACGGTCATAATCAAACCATGAGTAAGTGCCTTCCATGTCGTACCTCCTAGTCCATATACTTTCTTCCCAGTTCTCTGACAAGGCGGACATACCCTGCTTTATCAGCTAGACCTGTATCCAGTAGCTTTTCCTTCTCTCCTGCCGTGGCACGTTGCCAGACAAGGTTTTCACGTAGTTGCCATTTCATCGCTAACTAGTCCTTAGTCAAAATATCAAGCAACTTCTTGATTGAGTCTTCGACATCATCAGCATCTTTGACTGGTTCAGCTGGCTCTTGCCCGTCCAAGGTGATCAAGGTATATTCTGCCTGCACCTTGATTGGCTCAGCATCGAACAGCATTGCCATCGCCAAGTACTTCTCATGGTCCTTGCCGTGGTAATATTCTTCCGGAATTTTCAAAAGCACTTTCAACACCGCTAGCCCAATCTGCTGAATATGACAAAACCTGTTCATTGTTTTTGTAACTAGCTAAGAAGTTCCCTTCTTTATCTCGCAACACGATAAATTTGTTTGTTTGTTTCATGATTTTCCTCCTGTGGATAACTTCTGTAAATCCCTATATATATTATTTATATATAACGATTAGTTTGTTTTTAAGTTAGTTAGAGGCTTTAGCCTCTTATTGTTCATTAGTGGGCGATAGCCCCTAGATTATTATTAAGTTAGTACTTGTTGTATAGTTAGTATTTATTAGAGGGCAGATTTTGCTATGGCAATATTTGCCACGGCAATTTTTCACATGGCAATATTTGCCACGGCAATTTTTTCCAAATGTAAAATCATTCATCTGTATTGCCTGTGGATAACTCTTCGTCAAGCTTACTTTTCAAATATTCTTTGTACCCATCAGTAAAGGGCATATCTGAAAAAAACCTATGAAGCTCTATCCCTTTACCACGACCAAGGCTACGTTTAACAACCAGCATGTAACCAGATTTCTCTAGGATTTTGAAATGTCTATCTACAGTCCTTCGACTTATTTTTAAGCGTTTAGCAATTTCTTCTGGATATACAACCCAATCAGCCTTATTGGTAAGTATGACAGTCAAAATACCAATCGTAGCTGGTTCCAAGTCTTCATCTTTAGTATATGCATTATTCAAAGATGTGTAGTTTTCATGCGTGTTTCTGATGATGTACTGCATAAGCCATAATCATTCCTCCTAAACTCCAACAATTCCTCGCCGAAGCGTGTTATCAATCGCTGTCATGTTCGTCATATTCCAAGATCCTTTCTACATCCTCAAGATGTTCAGCGTCGCCCGTCCGAAGAAATCGGTCGTACGATTGAGTTATAAGTTCTAATCTGACCAGGTTATTCATCTCACAACCCTGCCTGTAATTTAGCTATCTTCAGTTCCATAGCCAGCTCATAGGGTGACATGGCTTGATAAAACTGTCGTGCTTTACCTGTGATATAGACAATCTGGTCGATAAGGTTTTCTCTGCCGATGCCCTCGTTAATTTGCATGTCTGCCCCACTTTCTAGCCGTGCGAGCTGGTGCGTCATCTGTGTATTTGATTGGTTCCCAACTAGCAAGTGTTTGTTGAGCACTAGATTTCCGCGCTAACCGATCAGCTTCGACAGCTCTCTCACATGCCATAGCGATTTTGTAGTCGAGCAAAAGCTCCTGATCACGTTTCTTCCGCTCCTTCTCTGCCTTCCGCTGTTCCACAATACCTGCTGCCAATATCGGCAGAGCGAAAATTGATAATGATAATAATGCTTCTGTCATGCAGAAAACCTCTTTTCTATTTCAATATTTTTCAACATTTCTGCCAATGTTTCTTTCTTCGGTCTGTATCGATTGCGACTTTTCCACTTTACAAATAGACCGAATCCTTTGTAATCAATAAACACAATCTTATGAGTAGGGTTAAAAACGTATTGTCTAAAGTCCGGATGCTCACGCATTTCTGCAGCCCAAACTTTAGCCGTTGTAACAGTCAATCCTTCCCAGATTTGGCAAAGGTGTGCATAGTCACCAGCTTCTGCCTTTTCAGATTGCTTAGCTGGTCTGTAAACTAATTCTGCTTTTGGCATAGCCATTCATTCCTTTCTGTGATATAATTTTGTTAGAAATTTTTGTAAGCTCCTGACCTTTGTCATGGGGCTATTTTTATTAGCTTTTTGCTAATTCGTCCAGACTCACACCAAGAGCCTTGGCGATTTTTTTTACTGTTTCAAAGTGCAAATCTTTGACCTTTCCGTCACGAAGTCGATAAAGCATTGCTGGATCAAGTCCTGCATTCAATGCTAGCCTATAAACCGAAAAATTTTTTTCAGCTAAAATTCGTTCGATATTTTTCCACAACATATTGTTTTACTCCTTACCAATATTTATATAATTAGTTTTTATGCTTATATAGGTTTATGCACTACATATAGTATTGATTTTCATTTACATATACAATATGTTGACAATCTTGCTTTTTTATACTATAATAAACCCATGACAATCAGGAAAATAAATCCAACTTTAACTACCAAATCTGGTGATTTTCTCCTGTGCGTCAAATATTATGGAAAGGAGAAAACGATATGAGCAACAACTTAGCAAAATCTGATATCCTAGCAGTACATAATATGATTGCTGAAGATACAAACCATAAGTTAATGATCCAGACAGCTGCTGGACAATACGTTGGTAAACTCTACAATCCCTCTAACGCAGAGCATTCTTTTGTATCAGCGATTTCTCAAAAAATAAATGATTTGAGACTTTCTGAATATGATGAAAAAAACCCAACAGCAATCTTTATGGTAGACGTTGAACTTCGGACCTCTTCAATTGCTGGTCCATTCAAACTGCCGTATGTTTGTTTATTTTTAGATCAAATCCTTGGTGTTTCAATTGGGAATTACGAACAGCCGATTGAAGAATAGCGTTTGAGTCTATTGACAAGTCTATCGATGCTCCGATAGACTTTTTCATTTGTCCGCTATACGGATAACGTTTCGGTCTCATGTCTTTCTCCTTTCTATGTTTTTAAAATAACGTTCTCTTTAGTGAACGGCATCTGTAAAAAAAATACCCAATTCATTTTTTGAGAACCCTAGTATGCTAGCAACTTTTGCAAGTTCGTCAGCATCAAACGGAACTATCCCATTCTCACGCTTTGCGTATCGCGCTCGGTCTTTCCAGCCCATCTGTTGTGCCATATAATCTTGCGTATAGCCTTTTGCAATTCTTTCTGCCTTAATACGCAGATAATTCAAAGCCATAACATTCTCCTTTCTGTCAAATTCCGTTCTCTCAAGTGAACAACATTAGTTTACACCTTGCGTTCTTTTTTGTCAACAAAAAAATCAAAAAAAGTATAAAAAAAGTTTTTTGTGGTTTTTCTTGTGCTTTTTTGGGAACGGTGCTATAATTTATGTAAGGAGTAAAAAAATGAGAACAAATGATGAAATTATCACATTAATTGATGAAATAAGAAGAGAAAAAGGAATGTCTATAAGCGAATTAGCAAGACAAGTTGGAATGGCAAAATCAGGCATTTCTAGATATTTTAATAAAACAAGAGGTTTCCCTTTAGATAGAGCAGATGATTTTGCAAAAGTATTAGGAACTACTTCTGAATTCTTGCTAGGTGTACAACCAATCTCCAAGGATAATAAAATTCTCGAGATTTACAACCAGCTCGAACCAACTAGACAAGAAAAAGTCCTCGACTATGCCGAGGTACAGTTGGAAGAACAGAATAAGGTTACATCAATCTTTGAAGTTCGTGAGGATTCCGAAGATTACATCACTGACTATGTCGAAGGATTGGTTGCAGCAGGTCATGGCACATTCCAAGAGGACAATCTCCACATGGAAGTAAGACTTCGAGCAAGCGATGTCCCAGAAAAATACGATACAATCGCAAAAGTGGCAGGCGACTCCATGGAGCCAATGATAAAAGATAATGATTTACTCTTTATCAATGTGACAAGTAAGGTGGAAATCAACGACATCGGCATTTTTCAAATCAACGGTAAGAACTTTGTTAAGAAACTTAAACGTGACTATGACGGACGCTGGTACCTACAGAGCCTAAACAATAGCTATGAAGAAATCTACTTGAACGAAGACGACGATATCAGAACCATTGGTGAAGTGGTGGATATTTATAGAAATTGATATCAAATGGAGGAAATATATGGATATCAAAAGAATCATTAACTATATCTTAGCAAGTTGGAATAGAGTCGCTTGGTCATTATTTATACTGGGTGTAATTTTTTCTTTTCTTATCCCTCCAATTGGTGGTTTATTCTTGCTCAGTGCCACCATCATTTATTTTATTAAAATTAGAAAGCCCAAGCCAAAAAAGAATAGAACAGCAGGGAAATTTTCTAATGATTATGATCAACACAATGCAAATAGTTTAGAAAATGACAAAGACTACAAAATAGAATTTTCTTCAAAAATTGTAAATTCAGACGGTGTGGCAATCGAAGACTACCCAAACGTTTCTAAATTTCGTGTTAATCCAAGTGGCGAACGTTACGATGATTCATACTATACAGGAACACCATATAAACTTCGTGAACTACTTCTTTTAATTTGGTGGGGAAAAACAAAAAATCCTAGAAAACCAGATAGTAAACCGCCACGTTATTTCTATTACGACTATCATTTGGAAACTAAGAAAGTTACTGAAATGTTTATCAAAGATAGTGTTCTAACCAAAGATGATAAAGAAAGAATTGTATTAACTGAGTATGGTAAAGAACTTTATGATGAATTTGAAATACTCTGGGAAATGCACTCTTACAAAGGTTTTTTGGGCGAATTACCAAATTTAGATAAAGAATTTGCTGATTGGGATTACCACACATACAAGGCTAATAATAATTTACTTGAAATTGCTCACTTGAAAGAAATTATTAATTTTAATTCTAAAATGCAGAAACAGTACCCTGCTAGCAGCAAACAATACAAAGCGTACCAGCAAGATATTGAACGCGACATGGAACAAATTGATTTCCTCTTCAGGGAGCTTGATAAACTTACAGGTAAAAAATAAAAAATACCTCACGCTCAAAGATTTGACCCAGAGAGCGTGAGGCAAAAGGTATAGAAATCTTTTCAAAAGACATTATCTTTTGAAGTGTTTTCTTATACCCATTTTAACACAGAAATGAGGTAAAAACAATGTGGGATGAACAACTTCCAGACGGTAGATATAAATTTTTTGAACGATTCAAAGATCCATACACTGGAACTTGGAAAAGAGTAGCTACTATTTTAACAAGCAATTCAAGCAGGGCACAAAAACAAGCTCAAAAAATCCTTGAACAAAGGATCGCAGAAAGATTAGCTCAGCTCAAAACATCGGAAATGCTATTCACAGACCTTTTTGACCAATGGTGGAATTTTTACCAACAAGAAATCAAACGGACCTCTATCGCTTCTCTGAAGGGCAATATTAAAGAAATAAGAGAGAGTTTCGGCATTGGCGTCAAAGTAGTGAATATTGACCCAAAATACGTCCAAAATTACCTAGACAACCTGGATTGCTCCAGAAACAAGAAAGAGCGTAACAAATCCATGTTGAACCTTACTTTTGATTATGCAGTCGATCTGGACATCATCAAGGAAAATCCATCAAGAAGGGCCAAACTGCCACGAATTAAAAAGACCTTGGAAGATTGGAAAAAGATTGAAGAAAAATATCTTGAGGAAGACGAAATAAAACCACTACTTGAAGAACTCTGTCGCAGACCTAGCACATACCGGATTGGGTTAGCCGGAGAATTTATGAGCTTGAACGGTTGTCGAATTGGAGAGTTAATCTGTATTGAGCCTGAAGACCGAAATTTTGAGACCAGGCAATTAGAACTCCACGGAACCTATGATCATACTGAAGGTTACCGCAACGGCGAGAAAACAACTCCAAAGACCGTCGCTTCGTACCGTGAAACACTCATGACCAAGCGGGAAATGGAAATTATTCAAGAGTTTGAATTTATGAATGAGCTAGAAAAAAATACCAACCCACGATATAAAGATATGGGCTACATCTTTACAACCAAGAATGGTGTACCGATACAAACTAACTCTTTCAACTTAGCTCTAAAAAAAGCAAATGAACGGCTTGAGAAACCTATACAGAAAAACCTAACCAGCCACATCTTCCGTCATACCCTTGTCAGCCGACTTGCTGAGAATAATATCCCTTTAAAAGCTATTATGGACCGTGTGGGGCATGCAGATGCCAAGACAACTATCCAAATTTATACCCATGTTACTAAGAAAATGAAATCAAATGTGGCAGATATCATGGAAAACTACTAAAGTTTTGCCCCTTATTTGCCCCTTAAACAAGAAAAAAGCCCATCGAACAAGCTAGAAAGCTTGATATGACGGGCTTTTTAGAGCTGAATTATTTTACAGCGTCTTTAA
>NZ_JAIMEP010000042.1 GCF_019794555.1 Streptococcus suis
AGAACAGTACCTTATCCAAGATTGTTTCCAATACCTCTTGGTTGATAGAGTGAAAGAAAGTGAGTTCTACTTTTTCGAGACGAATCTTCATCAGGATCTCATTTCTGCTTTTCTTTTCAAAACGTCGCGATTTGGGAACAGTCAATGGGACGATGGGTTGTGACATAAAAAATCCTCCAGTTTTTTAATTACAGTATACTGGAGGAGTGAACGATTGGATAGGTACCTTGTTATGGGGCGCTTACTTTTGAAGTAGAATATATAGGCTGATGGTAGTCAGCTCACTTCAGTCACGGTCTGGGGATAGACTGTTTTAGCTCAACAAAGAGAAATAAAGACTTTGTTGACGAACTCTTTTAGACTGGTCGAGTTCTTCCCACTCTCATCAAATCAAGTCAACAACGTCTGATTTTGATTTGAGAAGAGTCTAAATGGTGTCATTCGGATATGTCTGTTGTTTTAGCGATATTTTTGTGGAAATATGTACAAATAAAAAACTGTAATGAATTCTTAATTACTTCTTGTCAAAGCTTAAAATGTTTGTATTTTTTTAGTTTTTTGATATGCATACTTGGTAGTTTTGTGGGGGTTAGTATATAGTCAGTATATATTGTGTGGTTAATATATTATTGTATTATATAGATTATAGCTAAAATATAAATCATTATATTGGATAATAAACAGATTTTATTATAGAATATTCACAGGTATTGTCGTATAGTTACGCTATACTTATACGGACATAATAAAAAATACAGGAGTAATTATGCATTTAAATAGACGTGACATTTTTAAGAAACGTAAGAGTAAGGTTTATAAAAACCTAGTTTCTTACGGACAATATGGTGTGATTACAGGTATTACAATGCTTACTTTAGGGGCTAGTACAGTTGTTTCTGCCGCAGAAACAAGTAGTTCTAGTGCTGATACAGCATCGTCTTCTTTATCATCAACGACAGTAACTACAGAAACTACAACAGATAGTTCAGCTGTTTCAAAAATTACAGTAAATATAGAACCCCTCATTGTGGAAGGGGGTTCGTTTGATGTTTCAGCGATTCCTGAGGCAAGCACATTGATTGCAAACGCAACGGAATTACAGGCATCAGGCGCAACGATTTCATATACAACAAGTCCTGTTGCAGGTGATACGGTAGCCAATATCCTAGTTACTTATGCAGATGGTAACAGCAAAACGGTTGCTGTTCCTGTAACGGTTACTGATCAGTCTGCTGTTCAAGCAGCTACTGAAACAACTACTTCAAATACAGTAGAAGTGGCAGCTGTAACTACAGACACAGCTTCTTCAAGTACAACAGATACATCAACTGCGGCTACTAATACTGCGGCTACTAATACAACGGAAGTAGCAACTGAAGCCACAGATGCATCATCTTCAAGTACAACAGGCACAGCAACTGCCGATACTGCAACTTCAGCAGGCGTGGCAACTGCAACTACTGAAACAGCAACTGCAGCTTCGGATGTGGCTGCTACAACTGCATCTGAGTCGTCAGTATCGAGTGAAACATCGCTCCTTGATGGTGCACTTGCAACAACAAACCCTACAGCAGAACCAGTTGAGTCTGCTACATTCTCATGGCAAGAAGTTCCAGCAGCAAGCACTTTGATTGCAAACTCTAGTGAGCTTGTGGCTGCTGATGCATCAATTACCTATGTAAGTCAGCCAACATTTGGAATGACTTCAGCAAGTATCCTTGTGACCTATACGGATGGCACAAGTGTAGTTGTATCTGTTCCGATTACTGTAACAGCTAATGCTGTCCGTAAAACACTTGCTGCAGCAGTGGAAGAAGGTTCAGGGACTCGTGCAGTTGCGACCAGTCCAAATACTTCAGGTACAGTATCAGGTTCAATCACTCCCCAGTCTGCGACAAGCAACCTCAAGGTGACTGACACTGTTAACCAAACGACCGTTTTGGATATTTCAGGGGATGCGGCAAATTACTCTGGTGGTTACCTAGAGGTGAGAATCACCAATGGGTCATCGCTGAGAGTAACGCCATCTCCATTATCAGGTGTGACAGCGACTGTGTCATATGACGGCAACGATGCGCTCATCAAATACACTTTTAGTCCGTCAGGGCTTAACGGCGGTGCCTATTATTCTCTTAAGTTTGCCTATAGTTTCAAGTCGGTTGACAACTGGGGAAATGTGGTCGATGACCTGAATGACAACGACTTCAATATTATCACCACTTCAAATTTTTACGATCAAGACGGTCTTTTGGTCAAAAACCTTGGATCTACTACCCATAATTTTATGGAAGCTTACAACGCTGCCAATATCGGAACGCGAATGTCTGATAGGCAAGTGGTTGGTTATGATAAAAATAAGGATGGCTTGGTTGATGCTGGAGCAGGACAGCTTAATTTCTTTGTCCACACAGGAGTCTTGAGGGAAGACGGGACATCTGTTTCCAATGACTTCTTCTCCCCAGGTACCGGTGTTTTTGATGGTCGGATGGTCAATGGACTTGGTAATTCTGGTGTCGGTGCTGCTGCCATTGATGCAGTCACTTCTTATACCTATGATGTCTCCCTAGTCCCAGGAACGACTTTGTCGGCCGAATCCATAGCTGCAGGCTGGTATGAAGATGCGACGGGCTACCACCTATCTGCAGACCGTGCTAACAATCCTATCCCTGGAGATTCGGCCTCTAACCTAAATAACAATACCTATAACTTTGTTCCCCTCATCTTGGATATTGTGGACGGCACCTCAGCGGCGACCATTACGAATAATAGGTCGATCTCCGTGACTGGTAGCTATACCAAGGAAGACGGCACGACCTATTCCAATACTCGAGCGGTGAATTACAACGTCATCATTCCAACAGCAGAAATCACTGATGGTGATATTTACTTGACTCATAGTATTCATGGTAATGGAGATTCGGAAATTCTTAAATCCTATGGGCGAGCATACTACTATACAAACGTAGGTCTTGCAAGCCATGTGGCGACGGACGTACCTGTAGATATGACTGACTATAGTATTCGTATCACAACCAATAATGACAACGAGTTTTTCAATTATGTATCTATTGGTAGTATTCCGACCACAAAAGACATTGAAGAAGGCGGCAGCATCCAGGTCTATGATGATGCGACTGGTAATCTCCTTCATACTTTTGATAAGACCAATGTTTCAAAAGCCTTTACTATTGATGAAGCCTTACAGGTCAAGACCCTCCGCTATGAATTTATCAACATGGAGTTGGAAAAAGATTCAACCAATACGCAGAATACTTCTGTTTATTCGATGAGGGAGGATACCTTCTTCTCTGATTGGTCTACGATTTACAAGGATTCCTCGATCACTTCATTGACTTCTTCTACAACGGCTACTTTGCAAAATGATGAGGGAACAGTAGATACTAGTCAAACCAGGTCGACAGTCCTTGAGCGGATCGTTTATAACGTACTTATGAAAGATTCCCCTACTAATTATACTTGGAACCTTCGTACGGGGGGGTCTGGATTCGTACAAGCTTACAGTGTGACTAATACAAAAACGAATAAGGCTAATGACTTCAATGAAATGCAAACTGCAGCCTATCCTGGGGAGCTCTACCAGGCTTACCTGGTGGATCCAGAGTTAAAACTAGGGTTCAATCCTAACTTACAAGTTATATATAACTGGAACAATACCGGCAAAGATCTCTATTATGAGACTCTGCCAGTGACTGGCACGACCGATCCAATTAATCAAAACGTTGTACAAATTGCCAACAACTTTGTACCAAATGGTACCTATGAAGTCTTAACGATTGGTTTTTGGGCGGAAAGCGATCCAGGTTTTAAACCTACAGACGGGATTGACCTGACTGCCCCGATCAATGGCATCAATATTACAACCGAAAACTCTACGACTCGTACCTTTACGGTAACCTTGAACGCTTCTGAAGCTTCTGGTGTCATCTCTCAGGTCAAACCGGATACTGCTACAGGGTTTGGCTTTAACACCAACAATAACGAGGCACAAAATATAGTTGACTTCAAGGTCACCTATGAAAACGTATCACCTCAGGAGTTAGCAGATGTAACAGTGATCACATCACTTCCTCGTACAGGAGACAAGCAGTTAGATGCAGCGACTAAAAACCGTAATTCTCAATTCTCAGTTTATTTGACAGAAGCAGTAACCCCTCCAGCAGGCTGGGAAGCTGTCTATACCACAGTTGCCGGAACTTCAGTACAAATGGAAGCCGGTACTTGGTTAAGTGCTGATCAAGTCACAGACTGGTCAACGATTACCGCTGTTAAGTTTGTTGCAACTGGACCAGTGGCACCATCATCCGGTGTTGATTTCTACATCGGCAATGCTGTCATCGGCGGTGACGCTTTGCAAGGCGAGAAGGCTTATCTATCGTCTGCATCATCTGTTGGGACTGCAGCCTACATCGAGTCAAACAACGTCTTGATCGAGATGGCCAGAGAGATTGCAGATGGCACGGTGACTGTCAAGTATGTCAATGAAACAGGCGAAGTCATCGCGACTGAAAAAGTCTTGAAAAATGATATTAAGTCTGACTACGATGCTTCTAATCAGGCGACTTACTACCCAACCAACATCACAGGTACAGACGGCCTTCCTTATGTCTATGTTGAGACGGATCCGACCTCTGCGCCGAATAAAGGTACTTATTCAGAGACACCACAAGTTATCACCCATGTCTACAAGTTGGTACCACAAACAGCTACCTTTACTTATAAAGATGTGACGGATGCTGCTAAGCCAGTTCAACTCGGAGCAGTAGATTCTGAAACTGGTGGATCAGGTCAAGATATCGCCTACGACACTACAACTCGTATCAATGACTACTTGAAACAAGGCTATGAGTTGGTATCCAACAATTATACAGACACAACGAAATATGATACCAATGCGACTGTTGATCAGCCATTTACTATCGAATTGCGTCAACGTGTGGTGGACATTCCAGACGGAGCAGTACCAGGTGAGCCAGTAGATCCAACTGATCCAAACTCGCCTCTATGGCCAGATACAGTTGGAACCCTTGTAACTGAATTGGTTCAATCACGTGCCATTGAGTATCGATATCTGACTGTCACAGGTGAAGTAGCTGCAGATCCAGTTGTACAGACTGTTATTTTCACTCGAACTGCTACCGTAAACTTAGTAACAGGTGAAATCGTCTATGGTGAGTGGACAACAGATAATGCTGTGATGCCAGAAGTTGTTTCTCCTATCATTTCAGGTTACACGGCTAATCGTTTGACGGAGAGTGCTGTCAGAGCTGTCCCAGGTGAGTCTATTGGGATTGCTGTCATCGTCTATACACCAAACGAGCAAGTGGCTACTGTCACTTACATCGATGAAACAACCGGCGCAAAGCTTGAAGTGAAAGACCTTAAAGGTGTAACAGATGCACCGATTGGCTACACTACTGCAGATCGGATTACTTACTATAAGTCAATTGGCTATGAATTCGTATCTGACAACTATCCTACCGGTGCAGTCTATGACAACATCGATGGTAACTCTCAAGACTATCAAGTTGTCCTTAAGCATATCATTGAGCCAGTCACTCCAGATACAGTCGATCCAAAAACCAAGGCACCAGTTGAATTATCCCGTACTGTTACCCGTACTATTGAGTACAAGTACATTGACGAGAATGGTGCAGAAGCATCAGCGACAGTTAATCAAACCGCAACCTTTACCCGTACTGCAACAGTGGACAAGGTGACAGGGGAAGTCACTTACACTGAATGGACCTCAGAAGATGCGGAATTGGATGCAGTAGACTCACCAGTTATTAATGGATACACTGCGGATGTAACTAATGTTCCTGCCTTGACAGTAGATGCGGATAGCGCTAATAGTAATGTCCTGGTCATTTACACACCAAACGAGCAAGTGGCTACCGTGACTTATAAAGATGAGACAACTGGCGAAACCCTTGGTGAAGTAGAAGTCTTAACAGGTGTAACAGATGCAGCGATTGGCTACTCAACAGCAAAAACGATTGCCGACTACGAGTCACTCGGCTATGAGTTTGTCTCTGATAATTACCCTACCAATGCTATTTATGACAACATCGACGGCAACTCGCAAGATTACGTAGTCGTTCTCCGTCATAAGATTGAGCCAGCAACGCCTGACACTGTTGATCCAGACACCAATGCGCCAGTTGAATTATCCCGTACTGTTACCCGTACTATTGAGTACAAGTACATTGATGAAAATGGTGCAGAAGCATCAGCGACAGTTACTCAAACCGCAACCTTTACTCGTACAGCGACAGTGGACAAGGTGACAGGGAAAGTAACTTATACTGAGTGGACCTCAGAAGATGCGGAATTGGATAGAGTAGATTCTCCAGCTATCCAAGGTTACACACCAAATATGACCAATGTCCCTGCCTTGACAGTCAACGCCGACACAGAAGATCAGTCTGTAGTAGTTATTTACACACCAGACGTTCAAAAAGCAAGCGTGACCTATACTGATGAAACGACTGGTGCGACTCTTGAAATTACCAATCTAACAGGTGAAACAGACGCAGCTATCGGTTACACAACGGCAGACCGGATTGCTTACTATAAGTCAATTGGCTATGAATTGGTATCTGATAACTACCCAACTGATGCTATCTACGATAAGGATGGCAATGTAACACAAGAGTTTCAAGTTGTCCTTAAACATATCGTGACACCTGTTACTCCAGATAATCCAACCAATCCAAAAGACGGTTCTACACTTGAATTATCTCGCACGGTAACACGTACGATTGAATACAAGTACTTCACTGAAAATGGTGAGGAAGCTTCTGCAACAGTCACACAAACAGTTACCTTCACCCGTACTGCTACAGTAGATATGGTGACAGGCCAAGTGACCTATGCAGCATGGGAGACTGAAAGTGCAGATCTCGCACAAGTGGATTCCCCAGCGATTGAGGGTTATACACCAAACTTGTCTAGCATTCCAGCCATGACAGTGGATCCAAACCAATCCGACATCCATACAGTGGTTATCTATAATGCTGACCAACAAAAAGCGCGTGTGACCTATTATGATCAAACCTCTGGCCGTGTCCTTGAAACGAGTGACTTGACTGGTCTATCTGATGAAGCGATTGATTACACTACAACAGATCGCATCGCCTACTACGAATCAATCGGCTACCGCTTGGTATCAAACGATTATCCAGATGCACCTGTCTATGATAAAGATGGCAATGTTCTTCAAGAATACCAAGTTGTTCTAGAGCACATCATCAATCCAGTTACTCCTGATAATCCAATCAATCCAAAAACTGGTCAGGAATTGAACTTGACAAAAACAGTTACTCGTACCATCGAGTACAAGTACTTGACAGAAGCTGGTACAGAAGCGTCAGCGACAGTTACTCAAACTGCAACCTTCACCCGTACCGCGACAGTGGATATGGTGACAGGGAAAGTGGTTTATACAGACTGGACTTCTGAAAATCCAATCCTTGATGCAGTAACATCACCAGAAATCCCTGGTTATACTGCTAGCCAGTTGGTTGTGGACTCAGTTCAAGTGACGCCTAATCAATCTAGCCTCAACACCATCGTCGTTTATACACCAGATGTACAAAAAGCAAGTGTTGACTTTATAGATGAAACATCAGGTACTACACTACACACTGAAAACTTATCTGGGGTAACTGACCAAACAATTGGCTACTCAACAGAAGAGAAGATTGCTTACTATGAGTCTATTGGTTACGAGTTGGTAACAGATGGTTATCCAGCAGACAGTGTTTATGACAAAGATGGCAATGTGGACCAAAACTTCACAGTAACCCTTCGTCAGAAACAAGTCCCAGTAGATCCAACTGACCCAACCAATCCTAAGGATGGTTCAACCCTTGAATTGACTCGCACAGTAACGCGTACCATTGAGTACAAGTATATCGACGAGAACGGTCAAGAAGCTTCCGCAACTGTAACCCAAACAGCTACCTTCACTCGCACGGCGACAGTGAATATGGTGACTGGTGAAGTGACTTACGGTGAATGGACATCAGAAGATGCAGAATTGGATGCGGTAGATTCCCCTGCTATCCAAGGCTATACTCCAAATCTAGCAAATGTTCCTGCCTTGACCGTAGATGCGGATACTGAGAACCAAACAGTGGTTGTTATCTATACTCCAGATACTCAAAAGGCAACCATCACTTATATCGATGAAACAACCGGTGAGACCATCACTGTGGATGAAGTGACTGGTGATACGGATAGTCCAATCGGTTACACCACTGAAGACCGAATCAAAGCCTTAGAAGAGCAAGGTTACGAGTTGGTAACAGATGGCTATCCAGCAGACAGTGTCTATGACAAAGATGGCAATGTGGACCAAAACTTCACTGTAACTCTTCGTCAGAAACAAGTACCAGTTGATCCAACAGACCCAACTAATCCTAAGGATGGTTCTACGCTTGAGTTGACACAAACTGTGACACGTACCATCGAGTACAAGTACATCGATGAGAATGGTCAAGAAGCATCCGCAACTGTAACCCAAACAGCAACCTTCACTCGCACGGCGACAGTGAATATGGTGACTGGTGAAGTGACTTACGGTGAATGGACATCAGAAGATGCAGAATTGGATGCGGTAGATTCCCCTGTTATTGATGGATACACTCCAAACATGGCTAACGTCCCTGCCTTGACAGTGGATGCGGCTACAGAAGATCAGTCAGTAGTAGTTATCTATACTCCAGATACTCAAAAAGCTACTATCAGCTATGTGGATGAAACGACCGGTGAGACCATCACTGTGGATGAAGTCACAGGTAATACGGATAGTCCAATTGGCTACACCACTGAAGACCGAATCAAAGCTCTAGAAGAACAAGGCTATGAATTAGTGTCAGATGGTTATCCAGCAGACAGTGTCTATGACAAAGATGGCAATGTGGACCAAAACTTCACAGTAACCCTTCGTCAGAAAGTTGTTCCAGTCACTCCAGATAATCCAACCAATCCGAAAGATGGCTCAACGCTTGAGTTGACGCGTACAGTAACACGTACCATTGAGTACAAGTACATTGATGAAAATGGTCAAGAAGCTTCAGCGACTGTAACCCAGACAGCGACCTTCACTAGAACAGCTACTGTAAACATGGTAACTGGTGAAGTGACTTACGATGAATGGACATCAGAAGATGCTGAGTTGGATGCAGTAGATTCACCTGCTATCCAAGGCTATACTCCAAATCTAGCAAATGTCCCTGCCTTGACTGTAGATGCGGATACTGAGAACCAAACAGTGGTTGTTATCTATACGCCAGATACTCAAAAGGCAACCATCACTTATATCGATGAAACAACCGGTGAGACCATCACTGTGGATGAAGTGACTGGTGATACGGATAGTCCAATTGGTTATACCACTGAAGACCGAATCAAAGCCCTAGAAGAACAAGGCTATGAATTAGTGACAGATGGTTATCCAGCAGACAGTGTCTATGACAAGGATGGCAATGTGGACCAAAACTTCACAGTAACCCTACGTCAAAAACAAGTACCAGTTGATCCAACAGACCCAACTAATCCTAAGGATGGTTCTACGCTTGAGTTGGCACAAACTGTGACACGTACCATTGAGTACAAGTACATCGACGAGAATGGTCAAGAAGCTTCAGCGACAGTAACCCAAACAGCGACCTTCACTAGAACAGCTACTGTTAATATGGTAACTGGTGAAGTGACTTACGGTGAATGGACATCAGAAGATGCGGAATTGGATGCGGTAGTTTCTCCAGCTATTGATGGATACACTCCAAACATGGCTAATGTCCCTGCCTTGACAGTGGATGCGGCTACAGAAGATCAGTCAGTAGTAGTTATCTATACTCCAGATACTCAAAAAGCTACTATCAGCTATGTGGATGAAACGACTGGTGAGACCATCACTGTGGATGAAGTAACAGGTGATACGGATAGTCCAATTGGTTACACAACTTCGGATCGTATCAAGGCCTTGGAAGAGCAAGGTTACGAGTTGGTAACAGATGGTTACCCAACAGACAGTGTCTATGACAAAGATGGTAATGTGGACCAAAACTTCACAGTAACCCTTCGTCAAAAACAAGTACCTGTAGATCCAACAGACCCAACTAATCCGAAAGATGGCTCAACCCTTGAATTGACTCGCACGATAACTCGTACCATCGAGTACAAGTACATCGACGAGAATGGTCAAGAAGCATCTGCGACTGTAACCCAAACAGCAACCTTCACTCGCACAGCGACAGTGAATATGGTGACTGGTGAGGTAACATACGGAGATTGGACATCAGAAGATGCGGAATTGGATGCGGTAGTTTCTCCAGCTATTGATGGTTACACACCAAACATGGCTAACGTTCCTGCCTTGACAGTGGATGCGGCTACAGAAGATCAGTCAGTAGTGGTTATCTATACTCCAGATACTCAAAAGGCAACCATCACCTATATCAATGAAACAACCGGTGAGACAATCACTGTGGATGAAGTCACAGGTAATACGGATAGTCCAATTGGCTACACCACTGAAGACCGAATCAAAGCATTGGAAGAACAAGGTTACGAGTTGGTGACAGATGGTTACCCAACAGACAGTGTCTATGACAAGGATGGCAATGTGGATCAAAACTTCACAGTAACTCTTCGTCAGAAAGTTGTTCCAATTACACCTGAAAACCCAACCAATCCAAAAGATGGCTCAACGCTTGAATTGACTCGCACAGTGACTCGTACGATTGAGTACAAGTACATTGATGAAAATGGTCAAGAAGCTTCAGCGACTGTAACCCAAACAGCAACCTTCACCCGTACTGCGACAGTAAACATGGTGACAGGTGAAGTAGTGTACACAGACTGGACTTCAGCTGATGCAGAATTGGATGCGGTAGATTCCCCAGTGATCGATGGCTACACACCAAACATGGCTAACGTTCCTGCCTTGACAGTGGATGCGGATAGTGTGGACAGCACAGTGATTGTAGTGTATACACAGAATACACCTGAAACACCTGAGAAACCAGAAACACAAACAGCGACAATCAGCTATGTGGATGAAGCAACAGGTCAAGTGATTACTGTTGATAAGGTTTCAGGCGATTCAGGTAGTCCAATTGGCTACACAACTGCGGATCGTATCAAGGCCTTGGAAGAGCAAGGTTACGAGTTGGTAACAGATGGTTATCCAGCAGACAGTGTTTATGACAAAGATGGCAATGTGGACCAAAACTTCACAGTAACTCTTCGTCAGAAAGTTGTTCCAATTACACCTGAAAACCCAACCAATCCAAAAGATGGCTCGACGCTTGAATTGACTCGCACAGTGACTCGTACGATTGAGTACAAGTATATTGATGAAAATGGACAAGAAGCTTCAGCGACTGTCACCCAAACAGCAACTTTCACTCGTACAGCGACAGTGAATATGGTGACTGGTGAGGTAACATACGGAGATTGGACTTCAGCTGATGCAGAATTGGATGCGGTAGATTCTCCAGTGATCGATGGCTACACACCAAATCTAGCAAACGTCCCTGCCTTGACAGTGGATGCGGATAGTGTGGACAGCACAGTGATTGTAGTGTATACACAGAATACACAACCTAATCCAAATGTGGATCCGAAACCTGTACCAACCCCTGATCAGGCAAAACCAACAACACCAGCAAACCATGTACCAACTGAACAAGTGAAAAATGTTGAGGAGTCAACTGAGAAACCAAGTCTATCTAAAGCTAAAGTACTTCCTAATACTGGTCAGGAAGGCAGCAGTTCAATTTTTGCAATTGGAGTTGCACTAGCTGGATTAGGTTTGGCAATGTTGAAAAAAAAGAAAAAAGAAGATGACATCTAAACTAATAGATTTATTGTACCTTTCTTAATGTTTTCAATAACCGTTCTTTATCTCCTTAGTATTCTTCCTATGTTCTATAGCATGGTAATTTGATAGAAACACCTATTTCATTAGCAAAAGTGGAATACGTTGAATGAGTCATTTATCCTCAACGTTAGCTAATGAGTTGAGGATAACTAGACATCAAGAGAAGACCAAACGGTCTTCTCTTTTTTTGTGTACGAAGAGTATGTCGTACATCTGAGGTGTGAAAGTTCTCTTTGCGCGCTACACAGGTGAACCTAATAGCAACTTCAAGGCCTGACTATCGAAAAGTAGCGAATTCAAATAGTCTTGGAGAGATTGTCTGAAACCACCCAATAACAAAGTGTATAGAAAAATTTTCTGAAGCAGACTTTGAAACCACATTTTTCTATTTGTAGATTTTCTTTTTATTTTCTTCATGGTAAATCAGTGCTAAAGTCTTAGTTCTTAGCACTAAAATGGAAACGCATACAAAAAATGTTACCGGTAACTAATTTCTTTGCAAATCAAATGAAAAAAAGAGGAAAAAACCAAGAAAACATGTACGCAAAAGGCGTAACAATGAAAATAGGTAAAACATTACAAGTTTGAATTTGTTACAAGAAAATGCTACAATCAAGCAAACGTTTGCGTTTTGAATACAAATATGTCTGTATTTCACACTTATACTCAGTTAAAATCAAAAATAGCGGAAGTCCAGTCTCTATGTACAATTGATTTGAGTTGATAAGCAGTTAAGGTTTGAATAACCTCTTCAAGTTTATCGATTACCTCATTTAA
>NZ_JAIMEP010000043.1 GCF_019794555.1 Streptococcus suis
CTATGATGCAGAGCATTATTTTTATCTTTAAGTGCTTGCTTTAATTCTTCAACTTGTGTCTGGGTAAGTTCTTTTGTCATAATACTATTATATCGCTATTTTTGATTTTTGTTAAGTATCAGTTGAATTGTCTTCAAACCGAGTGATTGCTGCGCCTAATGATGAGGTTTACCTGCGTCAGGGTGATGAGACCGTTAAACTCAGTTATGAACAACGGACTCAACTCAGCTATGATAAAGGACAACGCTTCTTTGAGGATGAAGTTGTGGCTGACGCGACCTTGGAAGACATCGATAATGAGCTGGTTCAGGATTTCAAGAATCGATTTGACATTTCAGACCGTTCGACAGAAGAAGTCCTCAAAGCTCGGCGTTTTCTGGTCAATGGAAAATTGACCAAGGCTGCTATCTTGCTTTTTGGTAAATATCCATCAGCTTTCTTCCCTCAAGCTCGTGTTCGTTTCCAACGATTTGATGGAACGGATATGGGGACAGGTAGTAGCTTTAATGTTATCAAGGAAGTAACCTTTGATGATGCACTGCCAAGCCTGATTATCAAGGCTCGCGATTTTATTCGTACCCAGCTGCGTGAGTTTCAATATCTGGATGACAATGGGCAATTCCAAATCTTGCCTGAATATCCAGAATTTGCCTGGTTTGAAGGTCTGGTCAATGCAGTTACTCACCGTGATTACTCGGTTTATGGGGATCACATTCGTGTGCTCATGTTTGATGACCGACTGGAGATTCATAGCCCGGGGAAATTGCCCAATATCGTCACTGTTGACAATATCAAGCATGAGCGGTTTTCAAGAAATCCTCGGATTGCCAGAACCCTGACGGAGTTTGGTTGGGTCCGTGAGATGAATGAAGGTGTTAAACGGATTTACTCAGAGATGGAATCAGCCTTTCTTCATGAACCAAAATACTCAGAGCCTGGAAATAAGGTTGTTCTAACACTTGAAAACAATATTGTCAGTCGCCATCTCCGTACGCGAGACAGCCTAGAAAAACAGTTCTCTGATTTTGGCGACCTTAATGCCGATGAGCAATTGCTGATTCACTACATGTATAATTCAGGTGAGAAAATGACAACGGCCAAAGCGATTGAACTGACAGGAAGAAGTCGCAAGTTTATTGTAAAAACGATGAAAAAATTACAAGAATTGGGTATGGTTGACTGGTATGGTGCCAATAAAAATGACAGAAATCAATACTATACTTTAACGAAAAATTAGTCTATTCTCTAGGAGGTAGGATACAGTAGGATACAGTAGGATACAGTAGGATACAGTGTTGGATATCGATTAAAGTAATATGATAATTAAAGAATAAAAATATTCAATTTAAGTTTATATATGACAGAGTTTTAATTTTAAATAGTTTTTATTTGGATTTATATATGTGTAGGAATGTTTAATGGTCGTTGAAGGTTACTATTTTGTTGGTTGCAGTATAGGTCGTAGACTATTACATAGAATAGGTAAAGAGGAGTATGAACTTTTAAAGAAATTCAATCTTGATTTTAATAAATTTTCAAATGTTGTAGATTGTTATAAAAATTTTATAAAATCTAAGAATATGTTAGAAGAATACATTAATAAAATTGAGACAGATATAGAAGAGATGGAAAAAATATATTCTGAGTTGAAGTTTTTAGTGTTAACAAATATCCTTTTAGGAAGACTATTTGTTGATAACTGTAAAGCATTTTCTACGCAATTAAAATTAGTAGAATTGAAAGAACTGATCAGAATATATGAGCAGTACGATGAGATTCGAATTCTGAAAATATTACGTGATTTTGGACAACATTTTTCTATTCCAGTCGATAATTTAGTGCAACAAATAGATCTCCTTAAAGAGAGAGCGACTGTTAAAATATATATTTCGAAATCTGAGCTTGAAAGAAATAAGGGTTCTAATAAACAGAATGACAAATTTATAAGTGAAATCTCAGAAAAAGAAATAGAACTTATTGGGTCTTTCAAAAAATGGTCATTTATCCTTGATAAGGTATTTTTGGATTTAAAAAGCATATACTACAATCAAATATCTTCTGAGATAAAGAGAATAGTTGGAATATATTTTAGTCCAGTTATATTGGGAAATAATATTTATCGACCGAATTATATATCAATAGAGTCTTTAGATCAATCAAATATTAGTTTATCGGACAATCCAGATGAAAGATTCAATACATATAGAAATATTGCATTTACTCGGTTTAGTAGGATAGCTATAGATGAATTGTTTAGTTTAGAGTTTGATAATGTTCTATGATAATTTATCAATATAATCAAAAGTATATAGAAACTATATCTTTGATAAAATTGAAAATGTGATATACTACTTCTTAATATAGTATGTGCTGGATGATTATTTATTCCTCAACTACATAAGCTCCGAAAACAGATTTTTGGTAATCTAATGGTAATCTATTGTTTGTAAGATTGGGTTATAATTGCTTATTTGTAATGAAAATGGACTTTGAAAGCTTGATTTAATAAGCTTTTGTAGATATTTGACTTCTGTCCCCCAAAACCAGGTCTTAAGAAAGCACGTAAAGCTTCACAATTCTCTAAACGTTAATATACCGCTATATATCAACGTTTCAAGGCATTCAAAGTTTCCCCTTTGGATGCTTTTTTTGCTGAATTTTTGAAAAGTTTCCCCTAAAATTTCCCCTAAATTTTTTTAAGGTTTCGATAGGCGATTTCGCCGACAGCCATAAAACTTCTAATCTTTCAACGAACTCTTAATCCGGGAAGTAAATATAAAACGTTCTACCACCAAGCTTTCCTATTCGGAGATTGGAATGTTCCATATAATTCAGTTTATCGGTCACTTGATATCTTAAATACCTTTCAATCAGAAATCCAACAGCACTTACATCAAGAAGTTAGCCAATTAACGAATCGAACTGGAACCTTAGTATTTTATGATGTTACCAACTATTTTTTTGAAATTGATGTTCCTGATGAAGATATACGTGATGAAAATGGAGACCTACTTGTAGAGGGGCTTCGTCGAAGAGGAGCTAGTAAAGAATATAGGAAAGACCCCATTATCCAAATGGGATTATTCATGGATATGAAAGGTATTCCTATCGCTTATAAACTATTTCGAGGAAACCTTACAGACCCCATCACTTATATTCCAGCAATCGAGCAAGTAAAGAAACAGTTTGGGATTGAACGGTTGGTAGTGGTCGCAGACAAAGCGATGAACAGCACAAATAACCTAAACGCTACTATAAAGAACAAAGACGGCTGGATTTTCTCACAAAAGCACCGTGGGAAACGTCCATACACAACAAAAAAATTAGAGTAAAAAACAGCTAATCCCTCGACTGGCAAGGGGTTAGCTGTTCTTCATGCTTTTTTAAGTGATAAACTCGGGAAGGACTCAATAGTTCACCTCATTTTTACTTTTTCATGGTTTTTAGGTATATAATCAGATTTCCAGGTATCAAATAGTGTTTTCTGATTAATGAAGTAGAATTGTGCTATAATAAAACTAGAAATATTGTGGGAGATGGATATGTATAAAAATGTATCACACTGGCAAACGGCAAAGGAAAACCAATACTTGGATAGAAAATCAGCTAGAAAGAAACCTTCTGAACTTCTTAAACACCTGATTGCTTTTGCCAATGCGGACGGCGGTCAGTTAGTTATTGGTATTGAAGATGAGAAACAGGGTAATATTATTACGGGTTTTAAAGATGGGAATGCCTATCCGATTGAAGATTTCAAAAAGATTGACCGTGAGATGCGTGAGACTCCATTGGATCTATCTTTTGAAGAAATCCCTGTAATCAATCATAAGGGTGAAGAAGATCATATTTTAGTTATATCTGTAGAATTGTCGTCGAATCGTGTGATTTCGGCACCAAATGATGAAGTTTACCTTCGTCAAGGAGATGAAACTGTCAAGTTGAGTTATGAGCAACGAACTCAACTCAGTTATGATAAAGGACAACGTTTCTTTGAAGATGAAGTCGTGCCTGATGCGACCTTGGAAGATATTGAGGATAGGTTAGTCCAGGACTTCAAAAATCGGTTTGATATTTCAAGCCGTTCGACAGAGGAAATTCTCAAAGCTCGACGTTTTCTTGTAAATGGTAAAGTAACCAAGGCAGCCATTTTGCTTTTTGGCAAATATCCATCAGCTTTCTTTCCTCAAGCTCGTGTTCGTTTTCAGCGATTTGATGGTACCGATATGGGGACTGGAAGTAGTTTTAATGTTATCAAGGAAGTGACTTTTGATGAGGCTCTCCCAACTTTGATTACCCAGGTTAGGGACTTTATCCGTACTCAGCTTCGCGAATTTCAATATCTTGATAATGATGGTCAATTCCAGATTTTGCCTGAATATCCTGAGTTTGCTTGGTTTGAAGGTGTTGTCAATGCAGTAACTCACCGTGATTATTCCGTTTATGGAGATCATATTCGTATATTGATGTTTGATGATCGTTTAGAAATCCATAGTCCTGGGAAATTACCTAATATCGTAACGGTTGAAAACATCAAGAATGAACGTTTTTCGAGAAATCCACGTATTGCCCGAACTCTGACCGAGTTTGGCTGGGTACGCGAGATGAATGAAGGAGTAAAGCGTATCTATTCTGAGATGGAATCTGCTTTTCTCCATGAGCCAAAATACTCAGAACCAGGGAATAAGGTTCTCCTGACGCTTGAGAACAACATTGTTAGCCGTAATCTCCGTACACGAGACAGTTTGGAAAAACAGTTTTCTGATTTTGGAACTCTAAATGCAGATGAACAAGCTATCGTTCACTACATGTATAATTCTGGCGATAAAATGACAACAGCAAGAGCGATTGAAATTACTGGTAGAAGCCGTAAATTTATTGTAAAAACTATGAAAAACTTACAAGAATTGGGCATCGTTGATTGGTACGGTGCAAATAAAAATGATAGAAATCAGTACTATACGTTGGTTGATAGATAGTTTATTCTTTATGAAGTAGGATACAGTAGGATACAGTAGGATACAGTAGGATACAGTAGGATACAGTAGGATACAGTAGGATACAGTAGGATACAGTAGGATACAGTAGAATACAGTAGAATACAGTAGAATACAGAAAAAGCGGTTATCAACAATCAGGTCGATAACCACTTTTTTTCACTATAGACATTATTTCAAGAATCGGCTGCGAATATGTCAAATTCGTTTAGGGGAGTATTTCATTTATCCGCTAATTCTTTCAATAATTCATCGTATTGGTTCATAGCACTTTTTAATTCTGTGTCAAAGTCAAAAGTTGTCTCAGCTTTGAGAATACTGGTTTCTACACTCGAATCCTCTTTACAAACTTGCATGGTACTGTTTTTCAATGGAAAATTCATTGGATATACCTCTCGATTTTTTTAACCATATTATACATGGTACGTGTGAAAATTAAAAGTGAATACTTCTAGCTGCTCTCATTTTCTAGAATCATGATAAGGTAAACTTTTGTATTTTCTGGTTCGATTTTGCATATTTTGATTGAAAATTTACCTTATTTTGATGAAATTAGTTGAAATTGTATGAAATTTTGAGTTTTGAAAAACCGTGAAAACGTTGATATTAAAAGCTTTTGAAATTAGTTGAAACAAAAGATGCCCCATCCAGATCTTAAGAAAGCACGTAAAGCTAGCCAATTCTCTAAACGTTTACATACCTCGATATATCAACGGTTCAAAGCACTCAAGAGTCGCTTTTTTATAATTAGGTAGTTTTTATAGTTACGACGGATTTTGATTGTTGTCATAATCGGTTCAGGAGTCAAATCCATACCAATTGGAAATCAAAAGGGTTGAGGAACCTTTGAAGGTTGAAAATGAAGCAAACATAGCTACCTTCTTAATTGGTTCTGTTAGTAGGGAGTTGTTCACGAAACACTTTCACCATTTCTATCAATATTCCACTTAACATTTTTGCTTGTTTTTGATATACTTTAGAAAATAGGTGTTTTCAAGGGGTGATACCATGGAACTAAAAGATATTATGCATATTTTGGAAGATATGAAGGTTGGAGTTTTTGCTACTTTGGATGAGTATGGAAATCCACATGCTCGTCATGCTCATATCACTGCAGCAAACGAAGAAGGGATTTTCTTTATGACAAGCCCAGAAACGCATTTCTATGATCAATTGATGGGGGATCAAAGAGTTGCGATGACGGCTATTTCTGAGGAAGGGTACCTTATTCAGGTAGTGCGTGTAGAAGGTATAGCCAGACCTGTGGAAAACGACTATCTAAAGACAGTTTTTGCGGATAATCCTTATTATCAACATATCTATAAAGATGAGTCTAGTGATACAATGCAAGTATTTCAGATTTATGCTGGTCATGGCTTCTATCATAGCTTGACTCAAGGTCATAAGTATATCTTTTCTATTGGTCAAGGTGAGCATTCAGAGGTTCGTGCACTTTGAAAACTAGTTGAAAACATTTGATAAGACAAGTATATTTCAAATAATTATGATACAATACTTTTTATAAATGTTTTAGGAGTGTTTGGATAAATGAGAGAAGATATTCAGATCAATGAGCGAGCCCTTATTTTGTCAGATCAATTGGTGGAGGTATTGGAATCCATTTACGATCCCGAGATTGAATTGGATATATACAATTTAGGACTTGTCTATGAAATTCATCTAGATGAAACTGGGTTTTGTAAAGTAGTTATGACCTTTACTGATGCAGGTTGCTCATGTGCAGATACGATGCCTGGAGAGTTAGTAGCAGCTTTGAAGACTATTGACGGAATAGAAGATGCTCAAGTCGAGATTGTTTGGTCTCCCGCTTGGAAAATGACAAGAATTAGTCGCTTAGGTCGAATTACATTGGGGATAAGCCCTAAATAAAAGAGTTGCAGTTTTATTTTACTGCAGCTCTTTTTTAAACGTATCATCGTATTGTCTGACTAATTCTTCCATCGTTTCATAAATGGGTTTGGGAATCATAAGGACTTGAGGATCCAGATCGACCATACCATAGCTTGGATCAATGCATTCTTCCCAGTATTCTAAATGTTTTTTGTCGATGTAGGATTCTGAATCTTCGACTTCGATCCCCCCTTCGGCTTGAACAGAATACCAGTAGAGGTATTCGCGTCCATCTAGTATTTCACGGAAAATTGTTTCGACATATATTTTTTCATTTTCGAGTGTCAACAGTGTGTCTTTCATGTGATTGTTGAGGAAGGCCATCCATTCGTCTACTTTTGCAGTCTTACCCTCTTTTACACGAAAACGAGATAATTCAACAGTTAATTTCAACTTCATTTCCTCCTTATAAAAGCCCAGTCGGCTAGACAAGGCTTTGTGATATGATTTATTGTTTACCAGTACGTTCAGGTCTCCAGAAGTCTGTAACAGCTCCTTTAGAGGCTGATGACACTGTATGGGCATATTTTCCGAGCACGCCACGAGAGTAGAGTGGTGGAATCACTGTTGTTTGCTTGCGTTCTTCAATTTCTTGATCAGACACATGCATGGTGATTTCTTTGGTATCCTGATCAACTGTTACCAAATCGCCAGTGCGGAGGAAGGCGATTGGGCCACCATCCTGAGCTTCAGGAGCGATATGACCAACAACCAGTCCATAGGTGCCGCCAGAGAAACGACCGTCTGTTAGAAGGGCTACCTTGTCACCTTGGCCTTTTCCGACAATCATAGAAGAAAGGGACAGCATTTCAGGCATACCAGGTCCACCTTTTGGACCAACATAACGGACAACGACCACATCTCCGTCGACAATTTCATCGGTCAATACAGCCTCAATTGCTTCTTCTTCGGAATTAAAGACTTTCGCAGGTCCAGTGTGATTACGGACTTTTACACCAGATACTTTAGCGACAGCACCTTCGGGAGCTAGGTTACCTTTGAGGATAATCAGAGGTCCATCAGCACGTTTTGGATTTTCAAGCGGCATGATGACATCTTGACCGGGGGTCAAATCGGCAAAGTTTTCCAAGTTTTCAGCCACTGTTTTACCAGTACATGTGATGCGGTCACCATGAAGGAAACCGTTCTTCAACAAGTATTTCATAACGGCAGGTACGCCACCAACGTTATATAAATCTTGGAAGACATATTTCCCAGATGGTTTTAAGTCTGCCAAATGAGGTACTCGTTCTTGGAAATCGTTGAAATCTTCAAGAGTTAGATCGACATTTGCGGCATGAGCAATAGCAAGGAGATGGAGGGTGGCGTTAGTTGAGCCCCCTAGAGCCATCGTAACAGTTATCGCATCTTCAAAAGCTTCACGAGTCAGAATGTCAGATGGTTTGAGTCCGAGTTCTAACATACGAACAACTGCACGACCAGCTTCTTCGATGTCAGCCTTTTTCTCAGGAGATTCCGCTGGATGAGATGAGGAACCCGGGATAGACATACCTAAAACTTCGATGGCTGTTGCCATTGTATTAGCAGTGTACATACCGCCACAACCACCAGGTCCAGGACATGCATTGCATTCAATTTCACGGACTTCCTCCGCTGTTAGATCTCCGTGGTTCCACTTACCAATTCCCTCAAAAACTGAAACGAGATCAATATCTTTGCCATTTAGTTTACCTGGAGCAATGGTTCCACCATAGGCGAATATTGCAGGAATATCCATATTGGCAATTGCAATCATAGAGCCAGGCATATTTTTATCGCATCCACCGATTGCTACAAAGGCATCTACGTTATGTCCACCCATTGCAGCTTCAATAGAGTCAGCAATGATATCACGTGACGTGAGGGAGTAGCGCATGCCGGGTGTTCCCATAGCGATCCCGTCAGCAACGGTAATGGTTCCATATTGGACAGGCCAAGCGCCAGCATCTTTTACACCTTCTTTAGCTAATTTTCCAAAGTCATGTAGATGGATATTACAGGGTGTATTTTCAGCCCAAGTTGAAATAACCCCTATGATAGGTTTTTCAAAACTATCATCAGTCATTCCAGTTGCACGAAGCATAGCTCGGTTAGGTGATTTGACCATCGAATCGTAGACAGAACTACGGTGACGGAGATTTTTTAGTGTGTCTTTTTCGGTCATTTCTCTTCTCCCTATCTTATTTTACCCATTATATCACAGAAATAGCGGAATTGATAAGAGAATGGATAAAGAAATGTAAATTTCTGAATATTCTGTAAAAGCAATCCTCGATGAAATATAAAAAAGACAGATGGTTTATACCAAATGTCTTAAAAGTCGGTGTGTCAGTTAAACTGTCGATTTTTGACGAGTTCTTCTTGTGTCACTGATGAATAGTGTGATGAGTGAAAGTGCCAGGAAACCAGCACCAACATACCAGTAAGGTTGATCTAAGGTGGTTGAGCGACCGGATAGATTGATGATACCTCGGAGGAGACATCCGGCTGTAATGGTAGCAATGCCTGAGTTCCACAAGTTATAAGTTATTCGTGATAAGTTGGGCTTGACTTGCAGAAGGCCCAATAGCAGAATGCCTCCCACTAAAGTTGCGCAGAACATATAGTGCATAAAGACTGAAACTTCTCCATAACTAAGGCTCTCGTAAATACGACTGAAGATGAATAGGAAGGCTGTCATAGCTAAGTAGGAGATAAATGTTCTTGAGAATCTCGTTGTTGAATTAGTAACCGATGTAGACAATGTCGCTCACCGCCCTTTCTGAAATAGTGTTTCCGTTTGTTGTTGGATTGTTAATAACTTGACCATTGAAGTAAAGAGTTGATGAGCCACCACCATCAAGGTTATAGGCAGTAGTTGCGCCGTACTCTTTCATAATTTCAGCCATTTGATAAAGTGACAATCCTTCGCTTTCGGTAGTTCGTCCATCAGCGACAACGATGATATAATGATTTTCGTCAATGATCCCGATAGCTGTACGCGGGTTTGAAGCCATGGCACGCCCGACTTCAGTAGAAGTATCTACGACAATTTCACCATTTTCGACTAAGGCAGGACCGAAGGCAAGTAAGTTGACAACCCCTTGGTCAATTAATTCTTGTGCAGTAACCTCGTCCTCGTAGATGATTTCAAAGGAACCATCGGCATAGATAGCAAGGTCCCCATAGGAAGAATTGTCGCGAACAGTATCACGGTAGAGGGTACCGTTCTTAATAACATAACCTGTTGAGTTGGCCCCGTAATAGTCACCGTTAATAGCTAAAATGGCATTGTTTGCTGCGGCAGTTTCAGAGGTTTTAGCCGTTATGTTGGTTCCATATGTATTTTTTGCAAGAGCTGTTTTCAAATATTCAGCAGAACTAACTTGAATATCTGCGACGTAAACGGTTGTGTTATTTGTAGTGATTGTCTCTAGATTAATCTGGATATTGTCATCTGAGTAGCTCGTATCAGTTGTAGATACATTGCTTGCAGTTGTTGCAGCAGTAGATGATGATACGGTGGTAGTATTTTGACTACTCGTATTAGTATTGCTTGCTGAGACAGTTGAGATGGCTTCGGAAATCACGAAGGTTTTTAACATGGAATAAGTAAATCCTCCTGTTAGGAGCATTCCGAAGATAGTGGCGTAGGCAAAGGGCTTTTTAAGCAATTTCATGTGATAATGATTTCCTTTCTTTAAAAATAATATTCTTTTGAATAAACCAAGATACTAGGAATAGAAGGAGTCCAACTGCTAATTTAACCAGATAAAGGTTTATACCTAACAGTTGATTGAATAAGTAGAGGAGAGTAGTATCGCATAAGAAGAGAATGAATGCGAGTGTGAAATAGCCTGCTCCCGTTCTTGTAACACTGTCCTTATTATTAAAAACCAACTTTTTATTCAAAGTAAAGTTGCATATGGCGCTACAAATTCGAGCGATGGTATTCGCTAAAAGTAACCGTAGGGCAGTCGGAAAAGTTGTAAAAATCAGTAAGGCTAAGGCATATACACCATAGTCAACCAGAAATCCACCAAAGGATGCGAGGGCGAATTTAAATAAGTTTTTATAAATTAATAAACCATCTTTGATTGGTCGAAAGTGTGAGCTAGCATTATCATCAATGTAAATTGTTTGGATAGGAACTTCTGTAATCTGATAACGCTGACTCGCTTGCGTAAGCATGTTCATTTCATATTCATAGCGATCACCTTCTATGTCTAACATAAAAGGAATTAGATCGGAATGAAAACCACGTAAACCAGTCTGTGTATCGCTAACGGTAACACCAGTTTGGAGTTTGAATAAGACCCGGGTCAATTTGTTTCCGAAACGACTGCGCAAGGGAATATCATTTGTAAATTGGCGAACACCTAGTATTAATCGGCTTGGGAGATTCATTGCAGCACGTGCAACTCGATCAATATCATTAATGGCATGCTGGCCATCAGCGTCCGCAGTGACAACCACTCCTGGTTTGTTTAATTCATAAATATATTGGAAGGCAGTACGCAAGGCCTGACCTTTTCCTTTATTGACCTCATGATGGAGGATTGTTGCGTATTGTTTTGCTATTTCTAGGATTTCTACAGATTCACCGCTACTCCCATCATCGACAACAATCACTTGACAATTTAGCCTGTTTTTCATTCCTTTTAGTAATTGGATTAATTTTTCATCTGGCTGATAAGCCGGTATCGTAACGTAATACATATCCATAAACCTCATTTATTTTCTTGATGGTTATACTATACGGGAGTTTTCTAAAACCAAGCTGAAAGCAAGCTAGTACTGGGTTTTGCTTAAGTTTTCCTTAAGAAAATATTAGGGAATCGTTAAGAATTCAGGCAAAAAGGTGAAAGTTCTATAATGAAGTTAGCCACTTTACCTTAATCAAAATCAGCTGCTTTACTATAAATGAGTTGGCGATTGATTTCATTTGATAACAGGCTTGAAGCTGTTAGGCTAAGTTGCC
>NZ_JAIMEP010000044.1 GCF_019794555.1 Streptococcus suis
ATGATGCAGAGCATTATTTTTATCTTTAAGTGCTTGCTTTAATTCTTCAACTTGTGTCTGGGTAAGTTCTTTTGTCATAATACTATTATATCGCTATTTTTGATTTTTGTTAAGTATTAGTCTGAGACTAAATTCTGTTGATTTTATGCAGTTTTCTCAAAGTAACTTCTGGAAGGACGGGAACTAGAACTTACTTTGAGAATTTACCAGAATCCAAAAATCAGCCAATCGGAACAAATATTTTTCTTCATATTTAATAAAAAGAGAGGAACACTTCATCCTCTCTTTAAACATTTGATAATTAATCACGATTTCCTTCGATGTCTACAACAACGTATCGATTAGGCTCGCTACCTTCTGAATAGCTTGTCAATCCATCCATTTTTGAAATGATGCGGTGGATTATTTTGCGCTCATTACTAGACATAGGATCTGTATGATAAGCTTCTTGCTCGCTTATCACACGCTCTGCCAGTTTTTGAGCATATCCCTGTAGTACCTCTGCACGGTGTTCTACATAGTCATTCACATTGATAGTGATATAGAAATTACGTTCATATCGATTATACAAGAAGTTTTGTGCTAAGAGTTGCAAGGCTTTTAATACTTTACCATGATAACCAATGACACGACCAGGCTCGTTTGTATCGACTTGAATGTTAATAGTTCGTCTATTGTGACTTGTCTCGATACGAGCCTCTACATCCATATCATCCAAGATTTCTTGAACATATTCTGACACTTCAGCTACAACTTGTTCAATGTCATACTGTGATTCCACCTTAATATCAATATCAGCAAATTCAGAAGTTGATTCACTTTGATTTGTGGTAGCAGGTTGGTCTTGAATTGTTTCATCGACAAGCTGATCTGCAGATGATGGATGAAGCAGCTCTTCTGGTAAAATCTCTATGCGACCCGTCTCTTCCAGAATTGTAGTTGCCTCTTTTTCATTTTTCAAAATCTGAGCCTTGATATCATCTTCAAGCGTTTGGCCAGATTTTTCAAATTCTTTAACAGCTGCAACAACTTTTCCTAGGTCAATCGTCGCTTCTGAGACACTTTTAACTGGCTCATTCAACTCATTAATTTCAGTTGGAACTCCACGAACAGCTTTTTGATTAGCTTTCACTACCGTTGTCTCATTGATGACATCAATGTCAACAATAGCTGGCTTTTTCCCAAAACCGAGGAAACCTTTTTTCTCACGCGCAACTACAGTAATATGTGCTTTCTTACGAGGAATATTTAACTCTACCAAGCCATTTTGAATAGCTTCTTCAACACTTGATCCTGTAAATTTCATTTTCTCTCTCCTAGAATCCTATTTCTTTTTCTTGGCCTTTTTCTGGGCCTTTCGCTTCTTAGACTGAAGTTCTTTCTCCGCATCAATTTTGGCTTGACGCTCCGCTATTATTTTGAATGGATTATTAAATACTAAAGTTTGAACCACTTGATAAGCATTTGATACAGTCCAGTACAAGGATACCCCGCTCGCAGCCGGCAAAGCAAAGAAAAAGATCATAACTGGCATGGCAAAAGTCATAACTGTCATAGCCATATTTTTTTCAATTGCAGACTTGTTGGTCAACCATGTGCTGAAGAATGTGAAACCAGCAGCCAGAACAGGCAAGACAAAAATCGGATCAGGTTCCCCGAGATTTAACCAAAGAAAATGACCAACTTTCAAGGCTTCAACGCGTGTTAGAGCTTGGAAAAGAGCCAATAAGATTGGCATTTGAATGAGAAGCGGAATCATAGACGATCTCATACTAACGCCGTTTTCTTTGTAGAGTGCCTGTGTTGCTTCATAAAGTTGTTGGCGACTCTCCATATCTGTTCCGGGATATTCAGCCTGTAGCGCTTTCAACTTCGGTTGCAACTCTTGCATCTTTCGCGAAGAATTGATCTGTATTTGGAACAAAGGCAATAACAGGGTCCTAATCAAAATAGTAAATAGGATAATCCCTATTCCAATTTGACCGTTGATGGACAAGAATTGGATGACACTAGCGAACCAATAGATTAACTGGTCCCATGCACCAGATGATTGGCTAGTTACTGGACCTGTCCCACAGGCTGTCAATACAAACAGGGACGTGGCGAGTAAACCAACCCACTTAGCTTTCTTTTTCAATCTCAACACCTTCCTGATAAAGTTTGGCAAGTTTTAAAACATGGAGAAGATTTTTCTTAATTTCCTGATAGTTTAATTCTTCAACACCCTTACGAGCAATGACAACAAAATCATTCGTTACAAGTTGTTCCTGATGCTCAATAAGAACATGTCGAATTTTCCTCTTAATCTTATTCCGCGTGACAGCGTTTCCTAATTTTTTACTGACAGAAAGCCCTACTCGGAAATGCGGTTGTTCTTTCGCTAGCCAATAGACTACAAATCGACGATTTGCCACATTATTTCCTTTGGTGAAAATGTCATTAAAATCTCGTTCACGCTTGACACGATAGCTTTTTCTCAAACTCTCACTCCATCTTTCAAAATTACTACTATTATACCATAAAATTCAAAAAAGCCAATAAACATCCCGTTTAGAGGCCTTTTGAAGCTGATAATTGCTCTTTTGCTTGCTGAATTTGCCAGCGAATGGATTCAAAACCGGTTCCTCCAAGGGAATTCCTTCGTGAAACTGCCGTTTGAGACTCTAAAGCTGTATATATATCCGGTCCAATAATCGATGAAATTTCCTGATAACGTTCTAAAGGAACATCCTGTAAATAGTACCCAGCTTTACTACATTCCAAGACCAGTTTTCCAACAATCTCATGCGCCTGACGAAACGGTAGGCCCTTGCTAGCCAAGTAATCCGCCAACTCTGTAGCATTTGAAAAGTCCTTCTCAGTTGATTGAGCCATTCTTTCCTTATGAACTGTCATAGATTGTAGCATTCCTGCCAAAATATCGATAGATACCAAAATGGTTTCCGCACTATCAAACATTCCCTCTTTGTCTTCTTGCAAATCCTTGTTATAGGTCAACGGTAAGGATTTCATGACTGTCAACAATCCGACCAAATTTCCATAAACTCTACCTGTTTTCCCTCGAATCAGCTCAGCCATATCTGGATTTTTCTTCTGAGGCATAATGGAAGAACCTGTTGAAAAGGTATCCGATAAAGTAACGAATTGGTATTCATGTGAGCACCAATTAATGATTTCCTCACAGAGACGAGACATATGCATCATCAAAATGCTCGCATTTGATAAGAATTCCAGGATAAAATCCCTATCTGATACAGCATCTAAGGAATTTGAATAGGGATGAGAAAACCCCATTAAGTCCGAAGTTAGTTGACGGTCGATTGGAAATGTAGTCCCTGCCAAAGCTGCCGCACCAAGTGGAGATATATCTGTATGCTGAATGTTGAATGCAAAACGCTCACTGTCACGGCTGAACATATTGTAATAGGCCAACATATGCTGAGCAAAACTAATTGGCTGAGCATGCTGTAAGTGGGTATAGCCCGGCATAACCGTCTCAATATGCTCTTGTGCAAGATCAACCAATGTCTGGCGTAGATTGGTCAATTTATCTACTACTTGAAACAAGGTATCCTTCAAATAGAGATGCATATCTGTTGCAACTTGATCATTACGAGAACGTGCTGTATGCAATTTCCCTGCCACTGACCCAATCTTCTCAGTCAGGAGACTTTCGATATTCATGTGAATATCTTCGTTTCGAATATCAAATACTAGCTTTCCAGCTTCATAGTCATTCAGAAGCTCTTCCAGACCAGTCTGTATAGACTGAGCTTCTTCAAGGTTAATAACACCTGTCGCCCCAAGCATTTGTACATGAGCTAATGACCCTTGAATATCATACTTAGCCAGTTTTTGATCAAAGCGAATGGAGGCTCCGAATTCTTCAACCCATTCCTCAAGACTGGCCTCAAAACGACCACCCCATAACTTCTTTGCTTCCATAAGCTCCTACTTTCTAGTTCTTTTTATGAATTTCTGCATTAACTTTGGTTGGTAATCCCCAAAGCTTGATGAAACCAACTGCAGCATCTTGATCAAATGTATCAGCACTTGTATAAGTTGCCAAATCTTCATCATACAGAGAATTTGGTGATTTTCTAGCAACTACTTTCGCTGATCCTTTATACAATTTCACTTTTGCGGTTCCATTCACGACTGATTGAGTTGCTTGCAGATAAGCTTTCAATGCCTGTGTTGCAGGGTTGAACCACAAACCATTGTAAATCAGATTCGAGAGTTCATTAGATACAATTGGCTTGAAATGAGATACTTCACGCACTAGGGTTAAATCTTCAATTTCCTTATGAGCTGTTAAAAGAGTAATGGCTCCAGGACACTCATAAATTTCACGTGATTTGATCCCAACTAATCGGTTTTCAACATGGTCAATTCGTCCAACACCATGTTTACCAGCAATCTCATTGAGTTGTTGAATGAGATTGGCAAGGCTGAGCGTTTCTCCATTAATAGAAACTGGGACACCAGCCTTAAATTCGATATCTACATACTCAGGAAGATCTGGTGCATTTTCTGGAGAAGTAGTGATTCCAAATGCATCTTCTGGTGCTTCATTCCATGGATTTTCTAATACACCACATTCATTAGCCCGGCCCCAAAGATTTTGGTCAACTGAATAAGGGCTATCCAAATCTGCTGGAACTGGTACACCATTTTCCTTGGCAAATAGGATTTCCTCTTCACGCGCCCATTTCCATTCACGAACAGGTGCTACAACTTTCAAAGTTGGATCCAAAGCCGCAATCGCTACTTCAAACCGTACCTGGTCATTTCCCTTCCCTGTACAACCATGAGCGATGGTCGTTGCACCAGTCTTGTGCGCTATCTCCACTAACTTTTTAGAAATCAGAGGGCGACTAAGTGCTGATACTAGTGGATATTTTTGTTCATAATATGCATGAGCTTGTAGGGCAGGCAAAACGTATTCTTGAGCAAATTCTTCTTTCACATCCAGAACATGCGATTCAATTGCACCGATGGAAAGAGCCTTGTCATGAATAAATTCGAGATTTTTCCCTTCACCAACATCCATACAAACCGCAATGACATCATAGTCTTTTTTCAACCATGCAATCGCTACTGAAGTATCAAGACCACCTGAATAAGCTAGGATTAATTTTTCTTTCGACATAAGCATTCTCATTTCTATTTAAATTAGCAAATAAAACTTAGTGACTATTATAGTGTATATTTATACTTTTTGCAACATATTTATACACATTTTTTTAAAAAATTGAATAAATCTCGTACATTTACAGAAAAAACAAGAAAAAGCCAGAGAGTTTTCTCCGACTTCTAGACTATATTTTATCTCAACTCACATTAAGGTTGATAAATTTTCCGTTCTTTCAAGATTTTCCAAAAATAATATGCCAAACTAAAATCGAGCAATCCATGAAGTGCAGAACCTAGACCAACTAAGCCAAGCATAGTCATCCAATAAGTATCTGAAGTCTGCCCGCCCGAAGTCAGGGCCATGACCACAATATACTCCCCTAAGCCATGAAGTAGATTGAGACCAATCCCTAATAGGAAGAAACGCTTAGTGTCCATAAAACTAGGAAATCGTTTTATTAAAAAAGCTCCCAGAGTAAGAAAAATCAAGTGGGTTAATGCACGAAATACGATGACAATAGGAAATCCTGCTAAAAAGAAGCCTAGACTGGAGCCCAATGCTACCAATATGGCCGTTGCTGGTGAAATAAACATTGCAATAAACAACGGAATATGACTAGCAAGTGTGTAGGATGCTGGACCAATAACAATTTTAATCGGCATCATCAGTGGAATCAATATAGCAAATGCAGTAAGAATCGCACTAATGGAAAGCTGCTTGACTGAACTTTTAGATGATAGTGTTAATTGGGACATAAGGAACCTCTCTTTCTATAGGTTCGATTATAAACCAAAACATTACAGGTGTCAAGACACCTGTAATGTTTTATTGATTTTCTAGCAAAATTCCTGCAGCCTTTAATACCAAAGAAAGTTCTTGGTAGGCTTGAACCGAGGGAAATGAGACAGTATGAGTATGAACTCCTTCTGTTAAATTACTCAATAGCACTCCTTTATAATGACTCAAATCATCTAAAAAACGGTCCCGATCTTCAAAACTGGTAATATTTAGTTTGCCAGATAATAGACCGTAAATAGGATGTTCAATTTCGACATCAAGGATTTGAGCTCCTCCCTCTAATAGGATAGTCAACTCTCTTTCAACATCTTCTGGTCCATGTTGACAAGCTATTTTACGAATATAAGCTCCTTCAAGAGGCGCCAGAGAAGACTGCAGTAGGTAGCCTCTCGGAGTCGCCAAAACCAGATCCCCCTCTGCTCGAAGCAAGGCTATATCTCCCACAATCACCTGACGGCTCACTCCAAATTCTTTTGCTAGGTAATTCGCTGAAAGTGGTTGAGATGTTTCCTGTAAAAGTGATAAAATGTGCTTTCGTCTTTCTATTGCTTTCATGTGGTCTCCCCTCTACTTTCTTTCATTATACCAAAAACCGAGCCAATTCATTCTTGTCTAATAAAAAAACAGAAACTGAAACTCAGTCCCTGTTACATCTTATTAATCTAATATGGCTTGAATAGAAGCGATATCTAGACGCTTCATTGTCATTACTGCAGCATTCACAGCTTCAATCTTTTCTGGGCTAGCCATATCGTATGCCTCCATCAAAATACGTGGCACAATCTGCCAAGAAATCCCAAACTGATCCTTGGCCCAACCACAAACTTCTGCTTCTGGAACTGCCGACACTATTTCATACCAACTATCCGCTTCTTCCTGACTATCCACATAGACCATGAGCGAAAAGGCTTCGTTGAATGAAGCTTCGCCACCGTAACCGTGGTCCATGACAATCAGTTTCTGTCCACCGACGAGAAGTTCCGCATAATTCAGTTTGGCAGCCTCAACAGCAGCCTCCCCTTCACCGTAGTAGGAAAGTTGACCGATACTAGCCTGAGGGAGCTTGTCCTTGTAGTAGTCCAACATAGGCTGGGCCAAACCAACCTGATCCTGCGAGAAGAGCAGGCAGATGTCAAACTGATAAGGCTTGTCCAAGTCCGGTGCATAAGACAGCTGCCAAGACAAACCAAAGCGGTCTTCCAACCAGACATAGTAAGGGCTGAAAGGATATTCACCCAAAGGCATGAGAATACGACCGCCTTCTGACAAGGCTTGGTACAAACGTGTCACTTCGTCCTTGTTGGCTACATTGACCATAAGGGACATGGACTCATTGAGCTTAAAGTATGGACCCGCACTAATAGCCGCCAAGGTCATATCGCCCAGTTGAAACTGAATCAAATCTGAATCACCCGAAGGCGTATCCGTAATGGTGTAGGTCCAGTCAATCTTGCCTCCGAATAGATCCACGTAGAAAGCTACCGCTTCTTTTGCCTCTGTATCATACCAAAGATGAGGAATAATAGTTTGCATCGATTTCTCCTTTGAGTTAGTAGCCCCAGTATAACACTTGTCCGTACAAAAACAAAACATGTTGCCTTGCACTTATAGATGTGCTATACTGAATAACTACAAAATTGACAGGAGAATGAAATGGAAATCTGGAACGCCTACACAGCCGACGGTCAGCTGACCGACCACACTCTCACACGCGGAGAATCCATTCCCGACGGCCTCTACCACCTGGTCGTCGAGTGCATCATCCGCCACCGGGACGGCAGCACCCTCTTCATGAAACGCGACAGCACCAAGCTCTCCTACCCAGACTATTATGAAGCAACTGCAGGAGGTTCGGCTTTGTTTGGGGAAATAGCAGAGCAGGCCATTTTGCGCGAAGTCCGCGAAGAGACAGGCATTGAGCTGACAGCTGACCAACTCCGCCACCATACACACTTTATCGCCCATGACGACCAGTGCATTTTCCACTGCTACTGGGCCGAAACCGACTGGGACAAAGCTGCTATCCAACTCCAAGCCAACGAAACCAGCAACTACATCTGGGGCCCACAGGAAAATTTGAAAAATTTCCTTGAAACAGAACTGGTCATTCCAAGGCAGAAGGACTATGTAGAGAGATTGTTTTTAGACCAAGAAAAGTGCAAGAGCGAGAATGAAACTCAGTAAAAGATGAGATAAAAAGTGACTGAGACGATTTCTCCCAAAAAGAATGCGACCACCTAGAACACGCACCCCGCAAGCCAAGATTAGACCCAAGATACATCCCAAAACTGTCTGCCAGCCCAATAAACTGAGCAGAACTGGGCAAGCATATAAAACCAGTAACCAGCTAGGAAGTTGCTTGCGATATACCCAAGCAGATACAGGCAGTAGCCCCAAGTAGATCACAATCAAGCATTTAACAACAATAATCATCTAGAACTCCTTTCCCTATCAATTTATCATGAGGGGCTAAGCCCCTGTCAAGAGGACATTATGAAAACAGGACAAGTTATGCAACAATTTGGTATCAAACGTGATACACTTCGTTTCTACACAGAACAAGGACTCTTACAACCGCAACTGATTGACGGCAATTACTACTGGAACGAGGAAGAAATCAACAACCTAGAAAATATACTAGGACTTCGCCAGTTAGGCCTATCTGTGAAAGCTATTATCCGTATCAAGGAACTACATGACACCAAATGCGGCAGTCTCAAACAGCTAAAAGAAAACAAACAGGTCATACTGGATGAAATTGCCGACCGCGAAAAACAAATCCTCCTGCTCCAAGAACAGAAGGAAAATCTACTCCAGCAGATTGAGGAAAAATTACAGAATTTATAGCAAAATCCCCGCCGTCACGAGACAGTGGGGATTCATTTATTTCAACCCTTGGGTCAGACCAGCTATATCATCCGGCCTAGTCCTACAACAACCTCCAACCACTTTAGCACCCAACTTACGCCAAGCCAGAGTATTGTCCAATAGGCTATGGCTATGGTCAGCTTCTTCTTTCCATGTTTGAGTAGCTCCATCATAGACTTCCCCAGAATTCGGATAGGTGACAAATGGTTTATCCGTTTTCTCTCTCAACTTGCCAAGGAAAGCTGAGTACAGCGAGGGAGCCGTACAGTTAAGACCAACCGCCAAAATCTGCTCACTGCTGTTGACCAGCTCTGCTATTTTTTCAATAGACGTTCCGTCAGAAATCGACTGACCGTCTTGTGAGGTGAAACTGATATAGGCTTCAGCCTCTGGAAAATCCTCTGCCAGCAACTCTACTAAGGCTTGTGCTTCAAGAACATTTGGGATGGTTTCCAAGGCTAAGAGTTCAGCCCCCTGTTCTAAGAGGAGTTCAATTCTGCGACGGTGGAAATCTTTTAATTCTGACAGACTAATGTTGCCATAATCGCCTGTATATTCCGCACCGTTCGCCAAATAGGCTGCGTAGGGACCTACGTCACCTGAAATGAGAGGATAGGTTCGTTGTACTTTTTCAGCTTCAGACAATTCTGCCCAAACCTCATCACGCGCTTCCTTTGCCAAATCAACTGTCAAGCGAATGAGGTCCTCTGCCTCTGCTTGTAACAAACCAGCTTCCGCCAAACCTTCAAAGGTCGCCTGATAGGTTGAAGTCGTCACCAAATCTGCTCCAGCTAGAATATAGTCCTTATGAATATCCTTGATGTACTGGGGATTTTCCAATAGATACTTGGCAGACCAGAGCTTGCCCGATACATCATACCCTCGAAACTCCAACTCTGTTCCAAGAGCACCGTGCAAAATGATATATTCCTTTTGTTCTAGTAGTTCTTTAAAACGCCCCATACTTGAACCCTCCTACCACTTTTTAAAGCGAATGTAATGATAAATATAGCACCCAATCATGAAAGGAACACCGAAGTAAAGACCGGCACGCTGTGAAGGATCCCAACCGATTCCGATGATGGAAATAACCAGCAAAATAACCGTTATCCATGGCAAGGTCGGTGAGAACGGTGTCTTGTATTCCAATTCATCTTCGCTGTGATTCTTCAAAAACTCACGACGAAAACCGATTTGTGCCAGAGGAATGGCCAACCAAGCGATGACAACCGCAAAACCAGCAATAGAAACCAGGGCCAAGAAGATGGTATCTTCTGCATAAATTGACGCGATCAAGGCGATTACAACACCAATCATGGACAAAATCATGCCCCGCATAGGCACACCATGCTTGTTAATCTTGACTAATTCCTTACTAATCATGCCTTCATTGGCCAAAGACCAAAGCATACGGCTTGAAGCATAGAGCCCTGAAGTCGATGCAGATAAGATAGCTGTCAAGATGATGAAGTTCATAATATCAGCAGCATATGGGAAGCCAATCTTGTCCAAGACAAGTACGAATGGCGCTTCTGTCACACCTGCTTCTGACATAGGAAGTAGAGCTGCCAAAACTACAATTGTCAAGACAAAGAAGATAACCAATAGACCGATAGTTGACTTAATGGCTTGCGGCACAGCTTTCTTAGGATTATCTGTTTCACCTGCCGCAATTCCGATCATTTCCACACCTGAAAAGGCATAATTAACGGACAACATGACCGAGATAAAGCCTACTAATCCGTTAGGGAGCAATCCATTACTTGTGATGTTGTTAAATAACGGCGCTGCATTGGTTCCTTCAAAAGGTAAAATACCAAAAATAGCTAAGGTTCCGAGTACGATAAAAGCTGCAATAGCATAAACCTTAATTGACGACAACGCATCCTCCGCCTTGGCAAACCAGCCAACCGAAAGCGTATTTAAAGCGAAGACAACGATGGCAAAAATCGTCGCAAATATCCAAATCGGCACACTAGGAAACCAGCGTTGCATAAGCTGTGCTGCTCCGACGAACTGTGAAGCAAGGGCAACGACCCAACAAAGCCAATACATCCAGGCCACCATAAAACCTGTTCCAGGACTGATGAACTTGGTCGCATAGGTATGGAAAGAACCTGTCACAGGCATAGCAACCGACAATTCTCCCAAAGAGAACATGACCAAATAGACCATGACAGCTCCAAATAGATAGGCCGCAATAGCTCCAAAAGACCCAGCCTGTGCAATGGTATAACCAGAACTCAAGAACAAACCTGTCCCGATGACCCCTCCTATAGACAACATCTGCAAATGACGACTGTTCATCTCGCGGTTAAAAGTCCCTTGATTTTCAAAATTATGATTTTCCATACACTCTCCTAAATTCTTGTGATTATTCTATCATATCATGGATTTTCAGAAACTGGTTATATCCTTTTCAATGCAACTGTTATAGTTATTAGTTATAATCATGACCACCCGTCAAACGGGTGGTTTGAACAAGGGCTATAAGCCCACATCACCAGCCAGCACCTAAAGATGCTGGCTTTCACTTTGTTCAAGCCTCACTGCTTTTGACTCGTC
>NZ_JAIMEP010000045.1 GCF_019794555.1 Streptococcus suis
GTTGCTACTCATTCTTTCAGATATAGATGAATAATACTTCATAACATTAGAAGATATCAGATGTCACAAGCTTGTTTTTTACAGAATGCTGAAAATATGGTAAAATGGAGTGATAAAACTATTTGAGGTAAGGAATATGACTGTAAAGATCAATACAAAAGACGGCCAAATTGAATTGACTGATGACGTGATTGCCACAGTTGTCGGCGGTGCTACGACTGAAATTTTCGGTGTTGTTGGGATGGCTAGTAAATCTGCGATTAAGGACAATTTTCAGGCTCTTTTGAGAAAAGAAAACTATTCCAAAGGTGTTGTTATCAAGACTTTAGAAGATGGTCGTATTGCAGTCGATGTTTATACTGTGATGAGTTATGGTGTAAAAATCAGTGAAGTATCTCGCAATATCCAGGAGCGCGTGAAGTTTAACTTGGAGAGTCAATTGGGTATCTCTGTTGATGCCGTTAATGTTTTTATCCAAAATATTAAAGTCGTAGGAGAATAATTGTGTCTAAAATTACTACTAGTTTATTTCAAGGAATGGTGCAGGCTGCATCAACTCGTCTGAATAAACAAGCTGAATATGTCAACTCGCTAAATGTATTCCCTGTACCAGATGGGGATACAGGTACCAATATGGGGATGACCATTACAAATGGTGCTAAGGAAGTTGCGGATAAGCCTGCTTCTACAGTCGGTGAAGCTGCACAAATTTTGTCCAAAGGATTGCTAATGGGAGCGCGCGGGAACTCTGGTGTTATTACATCTCAGTTATTCCGTGGTTTCGGTCAATCTGTTAAGGGTAAGGTTGAATTGGATGGTAAGGATTTAGCACAGGCTTTTCAACATGGTGTAGAGGTAGCTTATAAAGCTGTTATGAAACCTGTTGAGGGTACTATTCTTACGGTATCTCGTGGTGCCGCAACTGCAGCACTCAAAAAGGCTGAAGAAACAGACGATGCAGTCGAAGTCATGCGTGCAACACTGGATGGAGCTAATCGTGCCCTAAAGAAAACACCTGATATGCTTCCAGTCTTGAAAGAGGTTGGAGTTGTCGATTCAGGCGGTCAAGGACTTGTATATATTTATGAAGGTTTCTTGTCAGCTCTTACAGGTGAGTACATTGCTTCTGAAGAATTTGAGGCGACTCCAGCAGTTATGTCAGAAATGATAAATGCAGAACACCACAAGTCTGTAGCGGGTCACGTTGCAACGGAAGATATTACTTATGGTTATTGTACAGAAATCATGGTAGCTCTACGCCAAGGTCCTACTTATGTTAAAGAATTTGACTATGAAGAATTCCGTAATTACTTGAATGATCTTGGAGATTCTCTCCTAGTTGTCAACGATGATGAAATTGTGAAAGTACATGTACACACAGAAGATCCCGGATTGGTGATGCAGGCTGGACTCCAGTATGGTAGCCTGGTTAAAGTTAAAGTAGACAATATGCGTGAGCAACATGAAGCGCAGGTTGAAAAAGAAGGTTCTGTCCAAAAACCAGCTGAGCAAAAAGAATATGCTATTATTGCTGTAGCAGCTGGGGAAGGGTTAACTGAGATTTTCAAATCACAAGGTGTTGACTATGTCATTTCTGGAGGTCAAACCATGAACCCATCAACAGAAGACTTTTTGAAAGCTATTGATTTGGTCAATGCGCGTAATGTAATTTTACTACCGAACAACAAAAATATTTTAATGGCAGCTCAGTCTGCGGCTGAAGTGGCGGACGTTGCTGTAAAAGTAGTAGAAACTAAGACCCTACCACAAGGCTTTACAAGTTTGTTGGCATTTGATCCTAGTCGTGATTTGGACAGTAACGCACAAGCCATGACAGCCTCACTAGCTGATGTGAAAAGTGGCAGCATTACGACAGCTGTTCGTGATACAACAATTGATGGCCTTGAAATTCATGAAAATGATAATCTTGGTATGGTTGATGGAAAAATTGTTGTATCTAATCCAGATATGATGGAGACACTTGAATCAACATTTGAAAGAATGCTTGATGAAGATAGTGAAATTGTTATTATCTATCTTGGCGAAGAAGGTGACGAAGAATTAGCTCAAGCCGTAGCTGAAAAATTGGAAGAACAATTTGAAGACATCGAAGTTGAAATCCACCAGGGAGATCAGCCAGTGTACCCATATCTGTTCAGTGTTGAATAAAAATGAATCGTGAGTATGTGATCATGCTCACGATTTTTTCGCTTTCGTTTGGGATTTTCTGGTCTGCTTATGACAAACAAATTGGCCTATGGTATAATGGAATGTATGTTAAGTCGAAATGAAAATGAATTGATTTCAATTGGTGAAAACCTGGGTAGTGTTTGTCAAGCGGGGCAAGTGATACTGTTATCTGGAAATCTTGGTGCTGGAAAAACAACATTGGTAAAAGGTATTGCGAAGGGTCTTGGTATTGAGCAAATGATTAAAAGTCCAACCTATACGATTGTACGCGAATATGAAGGACGTCTACCATTATTTCATTTAGATGTTTATCGAATTGGAGATGATCCTGACTCTATTGATTTGGATGATTTTCTTTTTGGTGACGGCATTACTGTCATCGAATGGGGAGAGTTATTGGATTTATCTTTGTTCGATGATTATCTAAGAATCTACATTGAAAAGGTTGAAGAAGGTCGCTCTCTGTCTTTTGAAGCCTTTGGAAGACAAAGCCAAAGTTTACTAGCGGAGATTCCAAATGCGTAGAAAAGAGATTGAATTTTGTGAAGCAGATCCCAGTGATGCGCAGGCGTTTATCCATTTTATGCATCAAGTAGCCTCAGAAACAGATTTCTTGGTCATGGACGAAACGGGTTTTGCATATCATCAAGAGCAGATGGAAACGATTTTTGCGGCTGGGATTGAAAATCCTAGGGAAATCCATTTGCTGGCAAAACTAGAGAATGAGGTTATAGGTGCAATAACTGTTAAGTCTTCTAAACAATTTCGAATTAGCCATATTGGAAATATCTTTATTGCAGTTAAGAAAAAATACTGGGGTCATGGAATTGGCACTATACTCTTAGAAGAAGTTTTGCATTGGGTACGGGAAATTGGTTTGCTGAGCAGATTAGAGTTGACAGTCCAAGTTCGCAATCAAGCTGCAGTACATCTTTATAAAAAATTAGGATTTCAGATAGAAGGAACTCAATATAGAGGAGCTAGAACTGATCAAGGGGAATGGCTAGATCTCTATTATATGGGTATGTTGATTGGTGATCTATGAAAATTTGGAAAAAAATAGTCTTGATGTCCTTGTCGATTTTCTTATTGACAGTGGTAGCCGCTGGAGTTTACGGCAATAGTATATTGGGATTTTCTCTAGGTGAGATTTCAAAAACATTCAAATCGTTGGGTGATGATGGTGATTCTATAGAGCCAATCGATGCAACCGAGCCGTTAACCATACTCTTGATGGGGGTGGATATGGATCAGGAATCACGGGGGGGACAATGGGAGGATGGCCGTAGTGACTCTATGATTCTTGTTACGCTCAATCCAACTACAAATACTACTACTATGATGAGTCTGACGAGAGATATCATGGTTGAAATTGCAGAGCCAGATGGGACATCCAGTGGGACAATTGAAAAACTAAATCATTCCTATAGCTATGGACAAGCTCCCATGGCAATTGCGACGATTGAAAAAATGATGGATATCACCATTGATCGCTATGTTGAGATTAATATGGATGGGCTAGTTGAATTGGTTGACGCACTTGGTGGAATCGAAGTAAATAATACTTTGGGATTCCCAATCTCAATTTCGGAACATGAACCAGCTTATACTGCAGTTGTTCCGGAAGGAAAATCATTAGTAAATGGTAATCAAGCATTGGTTTATTCCCGAATGCGTTATGATGATCCTGAAGGGGATATTGGTCGCCAAAAACGACAACGGGAAGTCATCACCGCTATCGTGAAGAAGTTGTTAAATTTAGATGGATTAACACAATACAAAAAAATTCTGACAGCTATTTCAAATAATATGCGGACAAATATTGAAATTACGACTTCGACTATACCATCGCTTCTGGGTTATAAAGATGCTTTATCTAATCTGGAATCGTATCAATTGCAGGGTGAGGATCAGATGATTAACGAACTCAGCTATCAATTGCCTACTAGTGAGCATCTGTTGGAAATGCAAAATGTTTTGAAATCATCGATTGGGCAACCAACTGCTACTGATTTAGTGACAAATGTCCAAGTGAATGAAAGTATGATGTACCTTCCAAGTCCAGTTAATGTATACAATGCATATACGAATGAATTGGTGCTTGAAGCAAGTCCGTGGGTCCAAACATCAACTGAAGATTCGACCACATATGATACGACAGCAGAGATGAATTCAGAAACCACTGCTACAGATACCTATAGTTCAGAAGGGGAATAAGTTCAGATAATATCGTTAAAGAAGTCGAGCAAAACTCATTATGATTTAAATTTGCATAAAAAATAGCTTTGAATTACGTTATCAATAACGTTGATTCAAAGCTATTTTTTGGTATTAAGACTTTTACGGCTCTTTGTCAACTGTAGTGGGTAGATGAAAAGCTAACATCTAGAGAGGACGAACTTCGTTCTCTCTTTCTTTATGTTCAAAGCAATCAAAATCCGTTTTTTAAAGTTTTCAAAGTTCCTGAAACCAAAGGCATTTCTCTTAATGACTTTGATGAGATTATTGGTAGCTTCCAGTTTGGCGTTGGAATAAGGCAATTCCATGGCATTCAAAACCTTGTCTTTATCCTTTAGAAATGTCTTAAATACCGTCTGGAAAATAGGATTAACAGTGGCTAATTCCTGTTCGATGAGGTCAAAGAAATGGTTTGAGTTCTTCTCTTGGAAATGGAATAAGAGCAATTGATAGAGTTCATAGTGCTGTCGTAGTTCCTCGGAGAAAGACAGGAGTTTTTCCAGTATTTCCTTGTTGGTCAAATGCATTCGAAACATAGGGCGATAAAATCGTTTATCGCTGAGTTTACGGCTATCCTGTTGAATCAATTTCCAGTAACGTTTCAAGGCACGGTATTCCTGCGATTTTCTGTCGAATTGATTCATAATTTGAATACGAACACGATTCATAGCACGGCTAAGGTGTTGAACAATATGAAAGCGGTCGAGTACGATTTTTGCATTCGGAAAAAGTTGTTTAGCAAGTTGATAATAGGGACTAAACATATCCATGGTAATCACTTTGACCCGATTTCTAACCTTTCTAGGATAGCGTAGAAAGTGGTTTCGGATAGTTGCTTGAGTTCTTCCGTCCAGAATGGTTATGACATTTAGGGAATTGAAATCTTGTGCAATAAAGCTCATCTTCCCCTTTTTGAAGGCATATTCGTCCCAACTCATCACCTCAGGTAGGGTATTCCAATCCGTTTCAAACTTGAACTCATTGAGCTTTCTCATAACTGATGATGTTGAGATAGATAGCCTGTGTGCAATATGTTGCATTGCTTGATTTTCGATGAGTAATTGAGCGATCTTTTGGTTAACAGCGACGGAGATTTGGTGGTTCTTCTTGACAAGAGGAGTTTCAGCGACAGCCATTTTCCCACATTCCTTGCACTTGAAACGACGCTTTCTAAGGCGGATAAGTAAGGGATAGCCAGCTGTTTCTAGGTAGGGGATCTTAGAGGCTTTCTGGAAATCGTATTTTGCCATTTGTCCCTTGCATTTAGGGCATTTAGGGGCTGTGTAATCCAAGTGACCGTGGAGTTCTAAGTGAGTTCCCATATCAAATTCATCAGTGATAGTGATATTTTTGTCTTTAATTCCGAGAAAATTTGTGATAAGATTTAGTTGTTCCATATGAACCCTTTCTAATGTGAGTTTAGTCGCTTTTCATTATAGGTCATATGGGACTTTTTTTCTACACTCAAAAAGGCTCCATAATTTCCATGGTGGTTTTACCCACTACAGAAATTATAGAGCCACTTTTACCCAGCTTTCTATAATTTTTTTGGGTCTTTTGAAGCGTATTTTTCTTGGATGATTTGGATCTCTTGTAAGTTGCCTGCTATACTTTGTTGGTAGATGCGTGTTTTATACTGGAGATCAGCTGTTAATTCTTGCAAAGGTTTTTGCAAACTTTGGATAATGGCTAGTTGATGTTGGATATTCGATTTGCTGGTCTGAATATCAGTCAGGAGTTGTTTTGTTTCCTTGACTTCTTTTGAAATTTTATCTCGGTTGGTAATAGCAAGAAAGGTTGCACTGGCAGCACCTACAGCCACTATAATATTGCTAAGTTTCATCTTATTCTCCTAAATAGAGGCTTTGCGCTAGCTGGGCTAATGCTAGGAAATCAGGTTCGTTGGTTTTGAAATGGATTTCCAGTCCGTCTTCTTTATCGTATCGTGGTAAGAGATGGATATGGGTATGAAAGACAGTCTGACCAGCCACTTCTTCGTTATTATTGACAATATTTAGGCCTTTAGCACCGAGTGTCTCCTTCAAATGACTGGAGATAGCAGGAATGACTGAAAAGAGTGTAGCTGCTGCTTCTGCGTCCATATCAAGCATATTGCGGTAGTGTTTCTTAGGAACAACTAAAGTGTGTCCTTTGGTGACTTGGGTGATATCTAAAAAGGCAAGGATATGGTCATCTTCATAGACTTTAGAAGCTGGGATTTCTCCAGCAATAATTTTACAAAAAATACAATCTGACATAATGACAACCTCTTTCTAGAATTTTTGATATAATAATTATATCAAATTATAGGAAGAAATGTATGTTAGAAGTAAAAAATATTACAGGAGGCTACATCAATATTCCCGTATTGAAAGATGTATCTTTCACTGTTGAGAACGGTCAGTTAGTTGGCTTGATTGGATTGAATGGTGCTGGGAAATCAACGACGATAAAGGAAATTATTGGCCTTTTAACTCCTTATCAGGGAGAAATTTTAATTGATGGGAAAAGTCTTGGACAGGATGCAGAAAAATATCGGAAGAAAATTGGATTTATCCCTGAAACACCTAGCTTGTATGAGGAATTGACGCTTAAGGAACATTTAGAGGTAGTAGCTTTAGCCTATGATTTGACTTGGGATCAAGCCTGGGGTCGAGTTCAGGGGTTGTTAACGATTTTTCGGTTGGATGAAAAATTGGACTGGTTCCCTGTTCATTTTTCTAAGGGAATGAAACAGAAAGTTATGATTATCTGTGCTTTCATGGTGGAACCGAGTTTGTTGATTGTTGATGAGCCGTTTTTAGGGCTGGATCCTGTAGCGATTTCGGACTTAGTAAACCTATTAGAAGAGGAGAAAGCTAAAGGAACTTCAATTCTGATGTCTACTCATGTTCTTGACTCGGCCGAGAAAATGTGTGATTCTTTTGTTATCTTACATCAAGGTCAGGTTCGTGCAACAGGGAATTTAGAGGAATTGCAGCATGCTTTTAACATGAAAGGTGCAAGTCTTAACGAAATCTATCTGGTGTTGACACAAGAAGGAGTGGCCAGATGAAGGCAATGTTTCAACAACGCAGAAGGGACTTCCTAACTAAATGTTCCAAGTATTTGCGCTATGTATTGAATGACCATTTTGTGTTAGTGCTGATGGTATTTATCGGCTTTTTAAGCTTGCAATATCGGCAATTACTACTGAATTTTCCTGAAAACTCCCTGCCAATCTACATGCTGCTTTTAGTGGTCGGTTTGTTGGTGTTATTTTCTGGGAAAATCGCCACTTATTTGGAAGAGGCAGATGAGATTTTCCTTTTACCAAAGGAAAAAGAAGTTCTACAAATTATCCATGTAGCAGCTAGACGGACTTATATCCTATGGTCTGGAATTCAGGTGCTGGTACAAATGTTATTGGTTCCTATTTACTTAATGCTGGGTTTAGCTGTTTGGATGATTTTTTGCTATATCCTTTTGCTGTTGGTGCTAAAATACATTCTAGTCAAGCACCAAATGGCACAATATCAGTCACAGGGAGTGTTGAATTGGTCCAAAGCCATTCAGGATGAGCAGAAGAGAAAACAGTCAATTTTGCGTTTCTTTGCCCTGTTTACCACGGTGAAAGGAATTAGTGTGCCTGTAAAACCGAGAACCTATCTAAATGGGATATTGCACCTTGTGCATGATCAACAAACTTGGTTTTATCTGTATCTACGTGCTTTTATGAGGGCAGGGGATTACTTAGCCTTAGCATTGCGCTTGCTTTTGTTAGCCATCTTATCATTGATTGCGATTGATGAATCATGGTTGTCAATTGGCTTGGTCCTCATTTTTCATTATTTACTCTTGTTCCAGTTGCTAGGGCTCTTCAGGCATTATGATTATCAATATTTGACTCAGTTATATCCGTTGGGAAAAGATGAAAAGAGGCGTGGTTTCCAAAAGGTTCTGCGTATTGTACTTTACGGACTTTTAGGAATCGAAGTGAGTTTAGCTCTGCTATTTTCTAAAGAGAGTATAATGGTGGTGCTATTACTGTTGGTTGGGATTTTTTTGCACGAGGGATATTTACCAGCCAAATTAAAAAAATTGATTGACTAAATAGCTGAAAACTAGTAAAATAGTAAGGAATTTTTCAAGGAGGAATGGCATGCAGTTTGATACCAGTGGGCTACAATTACAGTCTATTGCAGGGAATAGTGGCAAGGCGTTCAAAGGCCAACGGTCAGACGGAACGCCAGTGTTTGTGAAGTATGAAATGCCTCCTATTGTTTCAGTTTTGGCACGGGAACAAATTACCCCACCGATTTTATCAGCAAATCGTGAGGCAGGTATGGGGCATAGGGTTGAGCAGGAGTGGCTCAATGGTAGGACGTTAGAACGTCAAGATATGGGAAGTAAACAGGTGCGTCAGATTCTGGTGCGCATGCACTATTCTCGTATTTTGTTGAATCAGGCTCTTCAGATGAATTATACTTATATGGAGCCACAGGATTTGGTACATCGTTGGCAAAAAGAAGCGCCAGCTCGATTGGCACAAAACACATATTTGCAATCGATTTGTCAAGAATTATTAAATCACTTACCAAATTTTCGTCAAGAAGTAGCTACTTTTGTCCATGGTGATCTACATCATACAAACTGGGTAGAAACAACGAGTGGACTAGTATACTTGACTGACTGGGAAACGGCTTGTTTAACAGATCGTATGTTGGATGTTGCTTATCTGTTAACACACTATATTCCGCGTCATGAGTGGAAAGAGTGGCTTCAAGCATACGGATATAAATACAATCAAACCGTACTCAGTAAGATATATTGGTATGGTCAGCTTGGATATTTAAACCAAATTGTGAAGCATGTTGAAAGCTACAATGTGTCTGCGGCAAACAAAGAAATATATGCTCTGCGTCAATTTCGTCAGAGTTTCAAGAAAGATATATGAGAGTTAGAAATCGAAAGGGAGCTAGTGAGCTCTTAGCAACCAATCCTCGGTATGTTATTTCCAATCCGGAAGAATGTAAGGGGAAGTGGGCAGAAATTTTTGGGAATGATAACCCGATTCACATTGAAGTTGGATCAGGAAAAGGTCGATTTGTGACAGGAATGGCTGCACAAAATCCAAATGTGAACTATATTGGGATTGATATTCAGATGACCGTTCTAAGCTATGCCTTGGATCGAGTTCTGGAAGCAGATTTACCGAATATAAAGTTATTGCAAGTAGATGGTTCAAGTTTGACAAATTATTTTGCGCCAGCAGAGATTGATAGATTGTACTTAAATTTCTCTGATCCATGGCCGAAAAAACGTCATGAGAAACGTCGCTTGACCTATAAGACGTTTTTGGACACCTATAAAGAAATCCTGCCTGAACATGGGGAAATTCATTTTAAAACGGATAACCGTGGACTGTTTGAGTATAGCTTGGCTAGCTTTTCACAGTACGGTATGGTATTGAAGCAGGTTTGGTTAGACTTACATGCGGACGGCCTAGAAGGCAATATTATGACTGAGTATGAGGAAAAATTCTCAAATAAAGGTCAGGTCATTTACCGAGTTGAGGCTATATTTCAATAATCTGTTGTTTTAGAGCTGTCTTTAAATCTAGATGTCTTATTGATTTTTAATAAAGTAATAGCTGATGAAAAGTCAATGTTGCCAGTAGCCCTTGTAAAATATTAAAAAAAATCCTTGCCAACCACTCTATTTTTTGGTAGACTAGTATGGTATGTGGTGCTAGCACATCCGTAATATTTGATCAAATGAGGAGGAATATATAATGGCTAAAGTATGTTATTTTACTGGTCGTAAGACTGTATCTGGTAACAACCGTTCACACGCAATGAACCAAACTAAACGCGCAGTTAAACCAAATCTTCAAAAAGTTACTGTTTTGATTGATGGTAAACCTAAAAAAGTTTGGGCATCAGCTCGTGCACTTAAATCAGGTAAAGTTGAACGTGTATAATGTTAAAGAGCCGCAAGGCTTTTTTTCTACCATTTGTCAAGTCCATCAAGGTATTTGACGAAAAATATTTTGAGTTCAATAGTCAAAATAAGGAAATTGTTTTCTTTTGGACTAAAGTTTAGTGAAAAAAGTGTATACAA
>NZ_JAIMEP010000046.1 GCF_019794555.1 Streptococcus suis
AAAATAAGGAAGCGAATCAAGGTCCAGTGGACCTTTTTATCATGAGCCTGAAAAAAAGGAAGCGAATCGATGTCCACTGGAGCTCTTCACTCATCCAGGCTCTTGACAACTGATAATTTTGATTCTCGAAGAGTATGAGAATGTGGGAGTGAATGATTGCATTAAAAAGATTGGTAGGTACCAATCTTTTTTTGTCTTATATCGTAAGCGCAATGTGACTTAATTTTTGTAATCGTTCGTTAGGGGTAAAGAATCTGGAATGGGAACTATTTTATCTGCTTCCCATTCCTCTCTTATTATTCCATATTTGACAGAGTCGTAATAATGTCCCTTCCAGTATCGCACTTTGCGGATCTGCGCTTCTTTTATCATACCGATTTTTTCAGCTGCTCGCATCATACGGTGGTTGTCAGACCAAGTAGTTAGTCCGATATGTTCTAATTCAGTATTAGTTTGAAAAATATGATCCATCCAGAGTTTGAGAGCTCTTGTCCCGCAGCCCCCATTCCAATACTTTTGCTGATAGATAACAATCCCGATTTCGAGCCATCGAGTTTTTTCATCTTCCCAATGTCGGGTAACAATTCCTATCGGTTCTCGATCTACAAATATGCCCCAAACAGTATCATTACAGAAGAAATTGTAAAGTTTACTCATTCGAAATGCTTCAAAATCAGGATACATCTGATAATCTTCAAAATCAGGTCCATCCCATTTTTTCCACTCAGGTTGGATTTGGCTATATCCATTTTTCCAAATTGAATATAAATGCTCTTCTTCCAATACTGCAATGGTCGGTTGGGTAGTCATCTATTTCTCCTTTATTTTTCTATTTTTTCATGTTTAATGATGGCTTGCAATTCCTGAAAGAATATGGGACACTAGTACCATGAAAAAGATATATCGTGAATTTCAAAAAATCTATTACAACTTAGACAAGATTCTATTACTCTTTTTTACTCTGTTCGCATTTATGGAGTTTGTGTGGATACCACTTAATTCGTGGGTCTCAGAAAGGCTATTAGCCCTAACAGGTCATGCTTATCTTTCACCGACGAATCTTTTATCGGTATTTTCTGAGAATCTTTTTGTTTCTGGCTTGTTTATTCTCTTATTTTTCGCCAATATTGGGATTGCCTATCTGGAGTTAGCTCTTCTTTTTACTGGGGTTTGGCAATTGTTAGATGAAAAAGTCAAGCACTTATCGGATTACTTGAGAGATGTTAGAGATAGTATGGTCGCAATTATCCGTCATAGTAGCTTACCAAAAATTATCTTCCTCCTTTTTTATTCAGTTCTCCTTTTACCCTTTCTACGTCGAATATTAAATATTTATTATTTTAATAAAATCGTTGTGCCACAGTTTGTCCTTGATTACCTATCCAACACAGTCTGGATAGGGGTCTTGATTTTAGTTTCCCTCCTCCTTTTCTTTTGGCTTGCCTCCCGACTCATGTTCGCACTACCGAAAATCTATTTTGAACATAGGAGTGTGAAAGAATCTATTGCATTTTCTTGGAAGCATACAAAGGGAATCAAACAAGTCAATTACCTTGTGCGTTTAGTTGGCTTGGTCACTTTTCCGGTTATCTTTTTTACGGGAGTTGCATTGTTGCTCTATTCTATACAGCTGTTAGTAGAAGATTATGCTCCAAGTCTTTCATATTGGTTAGCTGTTGTTTGCTATATAGTATTAAGGTTAACCTATTACGGAGTCATTGCTCTCTTTATGATAGGTTTTATCAGTCTATTAACCGGAAAGAAGTTACCAATATACCGTCGCAAGCGTCTCCGTCATCGTCTTCGATTGGCTATTTTTCTGGTATCTAGTCTTGTTTTTGGTGTCCAAGGGGCATTGCTCCTTTATTACCCATTTGACACCTTGCCAGTGACTATTTCCCATCGAGGTGTTGACAATGGCAATGCTGTTCAGAATTCGATTGAGGCTCTGGAAAAGACCTCTCAACTCAAGCCGGACTATATTGAGATGGATGTTCAGGAGACCAAAGATGGCCAATTCATTGTCATGCATGATACAGATTTAATGGCTTTGACGGGCAATACCGGAGGGACACATGACTATACTCTAGCAGAGTTGACGGCGATGACTGCATCAGAAAATGGGATGACAGCTCCTGTTCCTTCTTTTGATGAGTATCTAGAAAAAGCTGATGAGCTTGGTCAGAAATTATTAGTGGAAATTAAAGTAACAGATGCAGATTCACCAAATCTTACACGAAATTTTCTGGAAAAATATGGTCAACGCCTAATTGCTAAAGGTCATCAGATGCATTCGTTAGACTATCGTACGATTATTGAAATCAAACAATATAATGAGCAACTGGTATCTTTCTTCATTCTTCCATTCAATTCCATTTATCCAACCACTGTGGCTGACGGATATACAATGGAATATACATCGCTTGACCAGAATTTTATGACTAAGTCTTGGATCCGAGGGAAATCTGTTTATGCTTGGACACCAAACGATGAAGAGAGTATGACCAGGATGCTCTTGCTGCAAGTAGATGGTATTATTACTGATAATTTAACAGGTCTAAAAAGTTTGATGAGTGAATTGAAAGAGAATCATCGCTATCCTGATCTATTTTTCCTTGAATTTCAGTACTTACTCTATAATTTTGAATAACAAAAAGACGTGAACGGTCACTATGCCACTCGCGTCTTTTTATGTTTTAAAATGGTAATTTACCTGCAAATGCACCAAGTTTTTTCTGAGTTGCCTCATCAACTTTTGTCAGAGCATCATTGATAGCCTGGACTGTCATTTCTTGCAATGTCTCAATATCGTCAGCATCAACAACTTCAGACTTAAAATCGATTGATACTAATTTTTTATCCCCAGTAAAGGTAGCAGTAACCAAGTCCTGCACAGAACTACCTGTAAATTGAGTAGCAGCTAGTTCAGCTTGACTCTTCTCCATTTGCTTTTGAAGTTTTTGAGCTTGGCGCATCATATTTTGCATGTTCATCATAAGATTTTTAAGATTCCTTTCGTATTAAGGGTTTAGACCCTCTTGTTTTTGAAATTTTGACCACTTTTTTAGAAGTAATCAATTGTAGAGGAGATTTCTTGTATGATTAATATTATATCATGATTAAATAATAACTCAAAATGAAGAATGGGTTAATCAGATTTATCAATCAAACATATATACATTCAAAATTTTTTAAAGTAACTAATTATAATCAATTACTCTAGAAATTAGTGCAAAATTCCATGTAACTGTAAATTTGACATATTAACCTATTTTAAATTGACTTTGCTGAGCGAATAGGTTATAATAAAATAAAAACTGGTTATAACCAGAGACAAGGAGAAGTTATGTTTCGTTTAGCAAAAGAAGAACTTGAAAAATTGGGCGCAAGTATTACTGCAAAGGAAATTTTCCAACAACCTGGTCTATGGCAAGAGGCATATCAACTATACGTTTCTCAGCTAGAAGCGATAGAAAGTTTTCTATCGGGGATAAAAGAAAAACATGATTTAATCCAAGTAATTTTTACCGGAGCAGGGACATCAGACTTTGTTGGTCAGAGCATTGCAAATTATCTAAATCAAGTCAATGACCTGAAACACATTCGTTTTTCAGCGGTTGGTACTGTTGAATTAGTTAGTCGTCCACATGATTATTTGCAAGGGGATATTCCAACTATTTTAGTATCATTTGCCCGATCTGGAAACTCCCCTGAGAGTGTTGCAGCGGTTGAAATCGCTAAACAGTTGGTGGATGAACTTTACCAAGTGACAATCACGTGTGCACCAGAAGGAAAACTAGCTGTTGCGGCTGAGGGGGATACCGATAACCTCTTGCTCTTGCAACCAGCAGGTTCAAACGATAAAGGATTTGCAATGACTGGAAGCTTTAGTTGCATGTCTTTGACAGCCCTTCTAGTATTTTCACCTGCTAGCCAAGAAGAAAAGGCACATTGGGTTGAAACGATTGTTCGTTTAGGTCAAGATGTCCTTGATCGGGAGGACTATGTACAAGACCTTGTCAATTTAGATTTTGAGCGTGTTATTTATCTGGGCGCTGGTGGTTTCTATGGCTTAGCTCACGAAGCTCAATTGAAAATCCTTGAGCTAACAGCTGGTAAGATTGCTACAATGTATGAATCACCTCTTGGATTCCGACATGGACCAAAATCATTTATCAATAATAAGACATTGGTTATTCTATTCGCTTCAAATGATGCTTATACTCGCCAGTATGATGTTGACTTGCTCAATGAGGTTCATGGAGATGGAATTGCTGAGCGCATTGTGGCATTGTCAGCTGACAAGCTGGCAGGTACAGAGGCAGCAAACTTTGTTTTGGCAGAAGGAGGAGCTGGATTGCCAGATGTCTTCCTAACCTTCCCATACATTATCTTTGCCCAAACTGTATCCATCATGTCAGCCATTAAATGCAAAAATTTACCAGATACACCATCCCCAACTGGTACAGTAAACCGTGTTGTGCAAGGTGTTATTATTCATCCATTAGAAAAGTAGAACATTCATTCGAGTTGCACAGTAGTGCAACTCGTTTTGACTCGTCTATTTGAATTGGTAGAAGCAATTTACATTGAAAAAACGCATAGAATCATAATGAAGATGATTTTATGCGTTTTGTTTTGGGTATTTCATTTTAAATAAAACGGAATGGATATATTTTATTAATGCGGTAAGATTAATTGAGATTGGCTTAAATCAAGGCTGATTTGCCATTCGGAATTATCTCTTACAGTGCATTCAAAATCAGTCGTATAAAGGACTAAGCGGAGTTTATCACCTTTTTTAAGTTTATAAATAGTTGGTTGCAGTTCCCATCGAAGTGTCATCCATTGATTTGGCGTAACGGCTTCTACAGTTAATAAATCGGTACGATTTTGAAGATTGATGAATCCTTTGGTAATCAGGCGATGAGGCGTTTCTGTAAATGGAAGCTCAGTTAGGTTTTCTTGGGCGTAATACCGACCGTTATCCAAGCTGGTTCGAGACACCATTCCTGGAATTGGGCTGAGACGTTTGGCAGTGCCAAAATCCAAGAGTTGGGCTGAAAGCAATCCTTTGCTGACACTTGATTTGACCTGTAGTTGAAGGATGGCTCTCCCATTTAGATGGATATCTTGATTCAATTCGATGTCAATGGTCACTTGGTTGGCTTTGTCCCCAGTGAGATCTTGGTGGAATGTAGGATATGATTTGCAATACTTTTCAAAGGTTTCTTCGTCGTAATGATTTTGGATTTGCGCTTGATCTTGTCCCAATGGGAATTGAGATTCTGTCTGTCCTCCAAACGTTTCTAAGTCAGTCCATGATTGAGCTGCGCTGTTATCTTGCCAAATGACAGTAGGAAGCTGGTAGTCATTGTCATATCCGAGTAATTTTTGGCTAAGTAGAGCATTCATGGATTCACGGAAATCGATTGACTGCCAATTATTCATATAGACATGGGCGCCGTTATGGAAGAAGAGATGTTTCTTGATATGATCAGGTAGAGCATGGAACATGTTCCATACATGAATTGGTTTCACATTCCAATCTTGTGATCCATGGGTAAAGACAACTTCACAGTTAACCTTGTCCGCGTGGAGAAGATAGTTACGGTCGTGCCAGTATTGGTTGTAATCGCCATTTGAACGCTCAAGTCCGACGCGCTCAGCAGCCAGTCCTCTTTCGTAGGCTTCTTTGTTACGAAGGAAGTCCCCTGCTTGTAGGCTCTTGGAATAGGTTAGAGCAGTTAAGCTATCTAAATCTTCTCCAGGATAGTCTCCTGGACTGGTAACGAGCCCGTTTTCCCGGTAGTAGTCATACCAAGAGGAAATTCCTGCTTCTGCGATGACGACTTCCAAACCCTCTACACCTGTTGTTGCTAGGGCGTTGGACATTGTACCCAAGTAAGAAAGACCAGTTGTTGCTACCTTGCCATTTGCCCAATCAGCTGTGACTTGAAGTGAACGTGTATGGTCTGTATAGGCCTTATTACGCCCGTTTAGCCAGTCGGTAACTGCCTTAAACCCTTCTACCTGTTGGTAGTCTCCAGAGGTCATATAGCCCGTAGATCCTAGCGTACCGACACCGGAAACATGAATGCTGGCAAATCCACGACTAAGGAAGTATTCGTTTAAGGAATAAGAGCCAATATGCCCTAGTTTTTCAGTTGCGGGGCTGCTTGGGAGATCCCGATTGTCTAATTTCAGTTTGTTGATTGAGCTTGATACGACCGAAATAGTGCCAACTGGTTTCTCAGTTAACTCGCCCTCCATCTTATGCAGGGCTTTGTCGCTAGCTACCTCGTTGACCCCTTGGTGATAAGGACTGTTGGTAATGACCGCAGGAATTTTTCCATCAAAGCGTGGACGGAGAATGGACACCTTGACCAAATCCGTTTGCCCACTGTCAGCTGTATCTACAGGCGTTTCAACATAAACCACCTCACGGATGAGCTGTTTGGTTGAAAAAGTTGCTAGAGATTTACCATTGAAGAAGTGGTACTGGTTATCTTCAGGAATCAGATCATCGCTGACAAGTTGATCTATCAAGGTATTACCGGACTTGGTACGAGTATTGAGCAGATGGTAGATATTTTCGATAATATCGCTGTATACAATTGGGAAATTGGTTTTCTTTACAAAGTCGTCAATATCTGTGTAATCAAAATTTGGAACAAATCCAAGCAATTGGAGAGCTACATGATAGAAAACTTGGTCTGTAACCTCGCGCTCAGAGTGGAAAAAAGTTAGTAAATCCGTTTCCCAGTCCGCAATCATATTGGACAATGCGAGGTCAGTATTGCTAGTCAGAAAATGGCATTTTCTCACAAATGTTTCTAAATTTTCCCTGTTACTGGCATTTGGATTTAGGCGGAAACCGAGACTGGCAAGTTCTTGGAGGTAGATGGAATCCTCTTTTTTGATAAAAGAATATTGGTTAAAGCGCATAAATTCTCCTCTTTTTTCTGATAATAGTCTATAATAGACATTATATCCGATGCTCCTTTCTTTGTCTAAGGGGAAGGGAATTTAATCAAATAAATTTACAAAAAGTGTAATTATCGACATTAAATCGGTTGTAAAATTATGAAAATTTCTATAAAATAATAAGGTACGATAAGAGGAGAAGTTAGATAGAGTGTTAAATACAAAAGTAGCAATTGTTCCGGTTGTACGGATCAATAATAGAAAATTAAATCAAGAATTTTTAGAACAAAACTTGGGGATGAAAACTATCCTTGAGGAGGGGGCATTTGCAGAGTTTAGTGGACATGCTGGTGTGGAGACAAAGCTTGTACTTGTTGAGTCACCAAGCATGAGAACCCGTGCAGTAAATGGGACAAAAAAGTTAAATAAGATCATCATAAAAGTAGACAAGGCTGAAGAGATAGAAGCCCTATTAGCAGCGGGTACACAGTATAGCAAGCTTTACCAAGGAAAAAACGGCTTTGGATTTGAAACTGTTTCACCTGAAGGAGATACATTTTTATTGCATGCGGAAGCATCAATGGATGACTTAAAAGCTATTCTTCCACCTGTTCCATTTAAGGCATACGATAATTTTTTTGGCTTGACGGCTTTTACAGTTGAGTCAGTTTGGATAAATACTCCGCAGGCAAGCGTCAGCCAAGATTTTTATGAAACGATCTTGTCAAATCAAACTTTTTTGCGCTTCATTGGTGCAGAAGGCGAAGACTTATTAGCCCCCGCAGAACAAGTATGGGATTTAGATAGTTTACGTTTCCCAGTTGAGAAAGATTTTGATTGGGCAAACTTGGAAAGCCAGTTAGAGGCTCCGTTCTTTAAGGACAAAAAGGAGACATTCATTCAAACTGTGGATCCAAGTGGCATTGAATTGTGGTTCGAAAAATGAGACAACTTATCATAGACAAGATTTCAGAGCAGATTGAGCAAGGAGTCTATCCTGGTGCCAGTCTGGCTCTTTTTTCTAAGGGTCAGTGGCAGGAGTACTATCTGGGCACACAAGATGGTCAGGTGACAGTTCAGCCGGGCTTGACCTATGATTTAGCCTCCGTTTCCAAAGTGGTAGGTGTCGGGACACTCGTGATTTTTTTGGTCAATAGCGGTGCTCTGGAGTTGGATAGGACTTTACAGTCATACTATCCAGCTTTTCAAAATAGTCAAGTAACCATCCGTCAACTACTAACCCATACTAGCGGTATCGATCCCTTCATTCCTAATCGGGATAATTTAAATGCAGAGCAACTTAAAGAAGCGATTTTGAATATCAGGGTCACAGATAATAAGGATTTTCTCTATACAGACCTCAATTTTCTTCTATTGGGCTTTTTGTTGGAGGAATTAAGTGGAGACAGTCTATACCAGCTTATCAGTCGAGACGTTCTAGAGCCCTTTGGCATGTCCCAAACCTCCTTTGGCCCAGTGAGTCAGGCAGTGCCGACAGTGCGTGGTGTGACGTCTGGTGTGGTGCATGATCCCAAGGCACGTGTATTGGGTGTCCACGCGGGAAGTGCAGGTCTTTTTTCGACGATTAAGGATTTGGAAATCTTCTTGGAGCATTACCTGACAGAGGATTTTGCGGCAGATTTGACCCAGGACTATGGTTTTGATGATAAGCGCAAGCGGTCGCTGGCCTGGGATAAAAAGGGGGATTGGCTGTCGCATACAGGCTATACGGGAACCTTCATCATGTACAATCGACCCTTGCAGAAAGCTTCGATTTTTCTCTCGAATCGTACCTTTGAAAAGGATGAGCGTGCCCAGTGGAAGTTGGATCGAAACCAAGTGATGGCACTTATTCGGCAGGTTTTAGAGGGAGAAGAGGGATGAGGTATGTTTTACTACTGAGGGGGATTAATGTTGGCGGTCGCAATAAAGTTGTGATGGCTGAAATTCGTCAAGCAGTGGCTGATTTAGGTTATGACAATGTTGAGACCTACATTAATAGCGGCAATCTTTTCTTTGATTCGGATAAGGAACCGGAGGATATTGTAGCGGATTTTCAGCAATTTTTTACCAGCCACTATCCATTTGTTGAGGCGTTTTCTCTGTTGAGTACAGAGGATTATGTGACAGAAGTAGCGCAGCTGCCTGCATGGTGGCAGGATGAAATGGCACGTAAGGATGTTCTCTTTTTCACCGAAGGAGTGGATAAGCAGGCTATGGTGGACTATATTCAGTCCTTGCATCTAGGTGATGAAGTACTACATCTCTCCGAGCATGCTATTTATTGGGGCAAATACACTGAAGACAGCTATCTACAAACAGCCTACCACAAGCAGTTGGCTAAGTCACCTTTTTACAAGCAGGTAACCATTCGGAATGGGAAGACTTTCTCAGTTATATCAAACTATTTAAAGAATGAAATAAAACGATAAATCGTCATTTATTTGTAATGCTTTCGACATCTTTTCTCGTCAAAATCTTGGTAAAATGAAATCATGATGAGGAGGTGTCATATGAAAAAGTTTAGTTACAAATCTGTTCTAGCTTTTGCAGGGATTACGGTTGCGTTATCAACCATATCTCGTGTTCAAGCCACTAGTCATGTAGTGGCAGAGGGAGATTCAATGTTTTCTATTGCGGAGCAGTATGGGATTGATCCATATCAGCTAGCAGAGGCCAATGCGATGGAAATTAATGGACTAATTACCCCGGGTCAAATGTTGGATATTCCGAGTGTAACTCAAGCAGAAAATGTGGAACTCGACCAATCAACTGCTACAAGTCAGTTAGATTATGTTGTTCAAGAAGGTGATTCTTTTTACGGGATTGCAGATGCTTTTTCATTGGATCTTAATGAATTGTTGGATCAGAATCAATTAACACTGGAGAGTTCATTACATCCAGGGCAGATTTTGATGTTAAGACAGACCCTATGGACTCAATCAGCTGATACAAGCGGGAGTAACTATTATCTACCTGGATATGAGTATGAACTTGGTATCAATTACCCTGTAGGTCAATGTACATGGGGAGTACAGAAAGTTGCCCCTTGGGCAGGTGACTGGTGGGGCGATGCTGCATCCTGGGGAGCCAATGCGGCGCGTGATGGTTTCCGTACAGGATCTGTACCTGAGGTTGGAGCGATCATTTCATGGAATGATGGAAACTTAGGACATGTTGCATATGTAACGGCCGTGAATGAGTTGGGTCAAATTCAAGTTCTTGAAGCCAACTATCATGGTCAGCAGTGGGTGGATAATTTCCGCGGTTGGTTCTATCCAACGGATACCATCGGAGAAATTACTTATATTTACAATTATTAGAAGAACAGTCCCCTCTCACGAATTGTGATATACTCCCCTTATAGTGGACAGTGAAAAAACAAAAATTTTCACTAGAAACTATAAAGGGAGTTTTATTATGTCCAAAAGAAGTCCAAAGTCTGTCTCTGAGAAACTAGAAATTGT
>NZ_JAIMEP010000047.1 GCF_019794555.1 Streptococcus suis
CTATTACAATACAAAAAGGATGCATTCAGGTCTTGATTACAAGTCTCCAAAAGACTTTGAAAAATATAATTCTTAAATTCTCTTAACTCCGTGTCTAGTTTTTCGTTGACTTTCCAAAGATGTATCTCATTTTGTGTCTAATTATTTGACATTAGTCCAAAGAAGAGGTCGATGACTAACATCATAGTAATTGTAGTATTATTAGTTGCTGTTTCTGTGATGGGCTGGAATTTAATGAGTGGAATTTTTAAATGAGGGATAAAGGAAAACTTGAGTTAAAGAATAGGTTAAAAGTGGCTCGTGCTGAAAAACAAATAAACCAGAGTAATTTGGCTAAAATTGTTGGTGTTTCGAGACAGACAATTAGCAATATAGAAACCTATGAGTACGTTCCATCTGCTAAATTAGCATTATTACTTTGTATAGCGTTGGATATAGAATTTGAAAAATTATTCTATTTTGAGTAGTGAAGACTTAAGGGCACCTCTTTTCATACGTTTTTAGAGGTGCCCTATATTCTATACGCATTCACTTCAAATCTAATTTATATCTCTATTCTAAGTTATAATTACAAGTTTTGGGAAGAAAAGGTTCATAACTTAACAGTTATGGGCTATTTTTTTATATACTATAAACCCGAATTGCTAGTTAATTTCATTGGAAAATAAATAAGTCGTGCTATCCTAATCTTAAACCACTAAGCATTAGAAAGCGCACGACTTATATGACTTATAATAGCACACTTCCAAAAGTTTTTGTTTATTTACTGACAACCATTGAGACGCTTTATCAAACGAGTGTTCCCCTTGAGGTTCAAAACCGAAAGAACGTCCATCTCGCAACATCAGATTGCTTAGTTATCGCTTGTTACCTCTGGGGCGTACTGCATTTTAGTGAAACGCTTAAAGCTAAGCACCAATTGGCTCAAAGTTTATTTCTTAATTTCCTAGAATATTCTCGCTTTGTCCGCCGTTGTAATGCCCTCTTACCGAGTATCCAAGTCATTCGCCAAGCACTCGTCTTTAAAGAGGTTGAAGGAATTAGTGTATCCATTATTGACAGCTTCCCCATTCCTTTGTGTCAGCCTATTCGTAATTTCAGAAGCAAAGTTCTTGGAGATTATGCAAATGTTGGCTACAATGCTACAAAGGGACAGTACTTCTATGGATGTAAATGTCATGCTTTAGTCAGTGAATCAGGCTATGTCATAGACTACACAATTACTCCTGCTTCAATAGCTGACAGTACAATGGCCGAGGAAGTGTTGAGTCAATTTGGGACACCAACAGTCCTTGGAGATATGGGATATTTAGGTCAGTCACTGCATGATAGGCTGGAATTAAAAGGGATTGATCTAATTACACCTGTCAGGAAGAACATGAAGCAAAAGAAAATCCTTTTCCCTAATTTTTCAAAACGTAGAAAAGTGATTGAGCGAGTTTTCTCTTTTTTGACAAATCTAGGAGCTGAGCGTTGTAAAAGTCGTTCGCCTCAAGGTTTTCAATTGAAATTAGAGATGATACTTTTAGCGTATTCTTTACTGTTAAAATCAGCTAAATCACTGGAACCAGAGACTTTAAGATATTCTATCGGGTATCAAGTCATGGCTAAATAATCAACTAGCAATTCGGGTATGAATTACTATTTCCTATTATATGATAGTATTCTAAAAAAGTAGAGTAAAATCACTCTACTTTTATTTTTTAAAGTTATGTATCTTTTAGATTAATAATTTGGTTAGAAATTCTTTCAATAAAGTCTTGGTCATGTTCAACTAAAAGCATTGTGGGATGACTAGTTTCTAGAAGTTTAATAATCTGTTCATGATTAAAAACATCAAGATAATTAAGAGGTTCATCCCAAAGATAAAGCTCTGCTTCTTGTGATAAGCTTCGTGCTAATTCAACTTTTTTCTGCTGCCCTTGACTCATTGTTTCTATTTTTTGAGTAAACTGCTTACGTTCCATGCCTAGTTTTCTGAGATTAGAAAGAAATAACTCATAATCCAACTGATGTTCAGTTGCAAAATCTTTTAGGTATCCGCGATTATCATAAATCTGACGAACAATTGATATTTTTATCCCTTGCGGAAGTTGAACAAACCCGCTGTGTTTACCCCCAAAATTTCCAGACAAATATTTGATAATACTTGATTTTCCCTGACCATTTGGTCCAACAACAGCCGCAATTTCTCCTTCTTTCAAAGAAAAATCAATCGGTTGAAATAGTGGTTTTTTATCAAATACAAGCGAAAATTTTTCAAATTGTATCAGTATTTTATGGTGTGAAGCATGGTATTTCAAAGATAGAGGTTCAGTTTTTTCGATATTTTTGAGTAACTTCTCTTTATCAAAGATTTCCTGATTCATCCTCTTCTCTAAATTTTTGGATTTTTGCATCATATTTGCAGCTTTTCGACCGACGAACCCTTTATCAATGCCTTTAGTTTCACTATCAAAACCACGTTTTTTTCTAGATTTTGTAGCTTCTAGATTTCTCGACCAATCTTCTTTTTCTCTGGCTGACTTTTTCAATCGTGATATATCTTTACGTAATTTTTCATCTTCAGCGAGCTCAAAATCATCACGCAACTGTTTTTCTTGTTCATAAGTTGAAAAATTCCCCTGATAAAGAATTATTTGCTGACGTTCAATCGCTAAAATATGATCACAAACCTGATCAAGAAAATGTCGATCATGCGATACAACGATAAATCCTGATTTCTTTTTAAGATAGGCCGCAACTATTTTTCTGCTTTCCATATCTAGATGGTTTGTTGGTTCATCAATTAGTGGAAAATTGGCCTCATCTAAAAATAAAATTGCCAAGAGACACTTGGTTTGTTCCCCACCTGATAAACTTTCAAAAGGGCGCCAAAGGATTTCTAAATCAACTTTCAATAAAGATAATTCACGTTCTAATTTCCATTGTTCAAATTCAGCTAATTCATTTAGCACATAATAAGTTAATTGTGACTTTCTGTCAGTAATTTTTACTGACAGACTTTCTACAGAAGGGTCATCATGGACATTTTGATTTTTGAAGTTATTTTCATCAATTAATTCTTCCTCTGTCAGTAACTGCGGAAAGTAAACAAAGTTTTTGTCAGTAAGTATCGTGCTGTCAGTAGTTAGTTTTCCTTGTAATAAGTTTAAAAGGGTTGATTTTCCACGTCCATTTCGACCTACTAATCCTAATTTCCAACGGTCATCAATATTTATTTGGGCATGATTGAAAATCAGGTTATCCCCATAGCCAAAGGTTAAGTCTTTAAATTCAATATTTGACATTTAATTCTCCTCTCATTTGTGAGAATTATGAAATCTAATTTGAGTAGAAAAACTCAGAGTGAGTTCCTCTAAATGTTCATAAATCTCAAATTCCCGCTTTTCTTGGAGCATTAATTTTTGCTCCGTGTTGATTTTGCTTGGTTGCTTTTACCGCTGTCATCCCATTAGTATTTTTCCCAGCAAATTGCGGTTTATTTTTCTTAATTTGTTCTAGTTTAGCTTGCATTTCTTTTTGTTTTTGATTCATTATTTTCTCCTTAAATTAAAAAAACTCTTTTCACAACTTAGGTGAACAGAGCTTTAAAAGATACAAATTTCGACAAATCGCCCAATCTGTAAACATAATAAAAGCCTATTTTATCTAAGTTATGAATACAACAAAAACACTCGATATTTACGAATATTTTTAAAGTTCAAAACTTAGATTTTCAATAGACCTTACCTCGTTCATTTATTTAAGACAATTATAACATAAAACGGTTCTGTTGCAAAGTTTTCCAAAAAATCTATTTTTGTGTAAAATTGAGAAAAAAGACAGAGAGGACAGAGTAATGAATCATTTTAAAGGCAAACAATTCAAAAAAGACGTCATTATTGTCGCTGTTGGTTACTACCTGCGTTACAATCTAAGCTATCGTGAAGTTCAGGAATTGTTATATGATCGTGGAATAAATGTTTGTCATACTACGATTTATCGTTGGGTGCAAGAGTACAGCAAAGTCCTCTATTATCTTTGGAAGAAGAAAAATAGACAGTCCTTCTATTCATGGAAAATGGACGAAACCTATATCAAAATTAAGGGACGTTGGCATTATCTTTATCGTGCAATTGATGCGGACGGCCTAACCTTAGATATCTGGTTACGAAAGAAAAGAGATACTCAGGCGGCGTATGCTTTCTTAAAGCGACTCCATAAACAATTTGGACAACCTAGAGTCATCGTAACAGATAAAGCACCCTCTATAGGATCTGCATTTAGAAAGTTACAGAGAAACGGATTATACACCAAAACAGAGCACAGAACTGTGAAGTATCTTAACAATTTAATAGAACAAGACCATCGACCTATTAAACGACGAAATAAATTTTATCAAAGTCTCCGTACAGCCTCTTCCACGATTAAGGGCATGGAGACCCTTCGAGGAATATATAAAAAGAACCGAAGAAACGGAACGCTCTTCGGCTTTTCGGTGTCTACTGAAATCAAGGTATTAATGGGAATACCAGCCTAAGATATTTGGAGTTCAGAAAGGGCGAGTTTGATTTTCAAACTTCGCAACAGAACCGATACCAACTAGCTCTAATTTTTCATTCAGCAGAGCACTCCCACTACTTCCTACGGAAATCAGGGCGGTATGTTCAACGACTAGGTCCACCGTACTTTCCTCATTATCACTAAAAGTTACGTATTCTTTACTCTTTATTTTTCCGGCTGTGACTTTATTTCGTTCACCATGTGGATTGCTCATTGTTACAGCCATATCTTTATGCATAGGTGATTCGTTACTTATCTCAACAACTGGATATTCCTTATCCGTTGTAAAACTTACAACAGCTAAATCATGAATCTTACTGGTGTATTCGATAGACATGCTTGGAAGTGATTTATAATAGTCGGCGACATCCATAACGAAACCTTTCTCCTCAACAACATCACTAAAATCTAAAGTATCATGACCTAAAACGACATAGGTTGTTTGATCTAAATCAGTTTCACTTGTCACAACATGGTTTGCTGTTAAAGCATAATATGTTTGACCTTCCCTTTTAAAGATCACGCCACTTGCCCCCGCTAAGCCCCTGGTACCTTTAGTAAGAGCAACGATTTTGATATTGGCAGATAGTATTTCCTCTTCAACTGTTTCTAGTAATTCTTGATATCTCGCTTGATTAAATAGCGCTCTCATATCAGAAAAGAAAATGCTAGTAACCAAAATAATGAGACTTGCCACAATGACCATCAACAACTTAGAATGCTTGTTCATGTATTTCCTCCTTCTGAACAATTAATAATTCCTATATTACTTTTTATGTAAATGCAGTTTAATCATACTATAACCATTTATCTTATACCAGCGTTATCAAAAACATTAAATTAAATAAGATGCACAAAGCCATCTAGCTTTGTACGTCTTATTTAATTACTCATCCTCTAGAACACGTTTCCCATTAGCTTTTTGCCATTGTTTATATTCTGCTACATCATCTTCTACCAATTGCCAGACCAAGGCAATGATAGCCGCATCATCTAAATAGCCCGTAACCGGGATAAAGTCAGGAATTAAATCCACTGGTGAACCAAAATAAAGCAGTGCACTTACAACCGCAATCATACTACCGATGGGGATCTCGCGGTATTCTTTTTTAATATAGGCTCGAACTAGCGAAATTAACATCGGAATACTCGATAGTTTATTACCTACCATCGGTACTTTCTGAAGCTTTCGCTCCATGTGCTCTAAGAATTTTTCCATCTTATCTTCATCATTCAGTAATCGCTCTGCTTCTTTTGAATGACCAGTCAGTTGACTTTTCAATTCTTTATCCTAAAATTCTTGTGTCATAAAACTCCCCTTATCTCTTGTGAAAAGTATTCCTCTTCAACTGGCGTAATTTACCTACTTCGTGTTAGCAGTTAAAGCTAACTATAATTAGACGATTTTAGTTAAAATAACAATTTTCATTTTGGTTAGACATTATTATTGTTGATATATAATGAGTCATTATACCAATTAGTACTTTAATGGCCGGGTTAGAATAACATATAACAACAGATTGATTGCCCAAATAATCATAAGTATAACAATATATTGATGCTTACTAACATATAGTATAAATAATTCCATCAGACTTATTCCGGTACATACAGGAGCCCACCTTAGCTGACGTTCTCTTACTTTTTCCCAATCAAACAGATTCTCCACACCCCAGATTTTACGCACTTTATAATCTCGGCTAATACTAAACATGGTATCCAAGCCTTTCATTGCTGCACGGTATTGGATGACGCAAAAAAGGATCGTAAGCAACAATATTACAACTAGGGCATTATAGCGATTTAACTCAAGGATATCAAAAATATCTGCTATGAGTGAGAAACCACCGATGATTGCTAACAATATGTAGACTTTATATTTAAAATTCATTTTTTTCATGTTCGCTCCCTTTATAAAACAAAATTATTCATTCTATATCTCCCCCACATTAATCTTACTAGTTTATTACCCACTTTTTTACCGTGCTAACTCGATATGCTCATCTATCTAGCTCTAGAATTGATAAAAAAGCTTCTAAAAAAATGGATTTCCCCACTTGACTAGAAGCTCTTTCTATTACTTATTCACTTTATGTCTATTTACGCTCTAACAAACAAATCGTCTCCACATGGCTCGAGTTGATGGCATTGATGTCATATTACTTTGCCCGTCTGTGGAAACATATCAGCAGCATTTTTGGAACTATCGGTAGACGGGAACATATCCAGCGGTTTTTGACCATTTTAAGAAATTTCGGTATGAGAGAACCTATCAATGGAATTCTCAACACCAGCCTTTTAGAGATTAAGGGAAGACTCTATAGACTTCTTCATATTATTAACGAGTTCAGTCACCTCAGAATCCATTCCTTTCCACTTATCAATATACCCTCCTAGATAAGCCTTTCTTGCTTTGTCAAGTAAAATGGCATGCTCATAAGGTAATTGAGGTATTGCCCATTCAGCTGCCAGATCTTTTGATCTGATTTCACCAGTAGATGCTGTCACCCACATTCTGGCTAAAGTTAAAATCACATTGCGTTCGTCACCTTTAATGCTAGTTATCAACCCGGGCAACGATTCTTTAATTGCTTTTCGAATATCTGTCATTGGCACAGGCTCAATTACTTCTGTTGCCTTTGGTCCCAAAAGGTTAATACTATTTTTTCTTAGTTGTGCTAAAAGTATTGCTAAATCCGGATCATAAGTCGACTCAGGAATTTCTCCCTTTTCAAACTGCTCTCTTAGCCACTCGCCATACATAAATTCATATTTGGGGGGGAAATGCCAAGGGACAATATCCTTTTGATTTATGACCGTAACTTCAAGAGGCCTCATATCTTTTATGTTTCCTATTTTCCCAGATATAAGCATTAACCTATTTGTAAGATTCCTTCGAGTTTTTTCAGATAAACTTTGATTTGTTATTACCAAAATATCTACATCGCTATTCATACGTAAACCACCCATTACTGCCGAACCATACAAATACACCCCAATTAACATATTATCAAGTAGTTCCGCTATAGTTTTTAATGCTTGAATTGCTTCTTTCGGAATTTTTTTGTTACTTAAATCTATACTCAACTTCGATCTCCTTTCGTCTGAAAACTGTTTTTTAACGCCTCTTAAAATTTATAAAAAAAGAGTAAACATCTTTCGTTGTATTGTAAATTAACGCCATCCAAAATTTTGATTCAAGATTTTCTTTCGGTTTATTATATGTTTGAGCCAATATAAGCTACAAAACTGCTGTCTATCCATTTTTGAGTAACCTCATTTATATCAATCCCAATAGTAGCCAACCCAATAATGCTGCAATCCAATTTCTCTAACAAAGCTATTAAAGCCTTCATTTGAGAACCTGTCTCTATCCAATCATCTACAATCAAAACTCTTTTGTTCCTCACAATAGAACTCTTAGATATTTCAAAGCTTTTATCTTGACCTGAATAGTCGGTAAAATGTGTCGAAATAATCTCTTCTTTTGCGTATGGCAGCTTATCACCTTTTCTTACTCCAATAAACCCCACTCCAAGTTCTTTGGCTATGGCAGTGCCTAGTATCCATCCAATTGCTTCTGGGGCAGCCACATAATCTACTTTATTTTGAAAATCCAATGATAGTACTTTTACAATTTTATCAAAAACGGTTTTATGTGTAAAAATAGTTAGTAAATCATATTTTCCAATTGAGTTACGAGGTAATATACCTCTAATTTCATTTATAACATCAGTACTTTCCATACATTTACACCCCTTGCTTATGGTTAATAATCTTTGCTAATCTTTAAAAATAGTCATTTTCAACATATTTTTTATACATGTCCTCGGTATATCTTGTTATGTTCTTACCATACTCTGGATAATCAAACCCCAGTAGTTCTGCTACCTCTTTGGACACTTCCCTGAACAATTGGTGGCATATAAATAATGACTTCCAAATATTTTCATAGGAATCCATGCGATATGTAGATAATAATCTATTCCATAGATCTTCATCAATGTATTTGTTAATATACTTATAATTTTTCCCAACACTTAATGAAAATTCTGTCTTTATCCCAACCTTCCACGACATCATCCTAAGTAGTTCAAACCGTAGAATCTGGTTCAGATGATCGATTGCAAACAGTATCTCTTTGCGGCACAATCCTTTAATAACATAAGGTGTTACATTCCAAAATTCATTGCAGCAATCATCATACTCCCTTGCGCTTGGCTTTCTTACATGATAATCTATATCAGTCGGAACTATGTCCCT
>NZ_JAIMEP010000048.1 GCF_019794555.1 Streptococcus suis
ACGAGTCAAAAGCAGTGAGGCTTGAACAAAGTGAAAGCCAGCATCTTTAGGTGCTGGCTGGTGATGTGGGCTTATAGCCCTTGTTCAAACCACCCGTTTGACGGGTGGTCATGATTAATATTTTCATAAATAGCTTGCAAGACAGAGGTGGCAAACACTTGCAATTTTCGTCAAATAGTTATATAATAATCACGTTGAAAACTTTCTTGTAAGTCTACAAGTTACAATTTTCACAATAGGATTAAAAGGCTTGCCTTTTAAAAAATATAACTCGATTTTCATAAGGAGGAAATCATAAATGGTAGTTAAAGTTGGTATTAACGGTTTTGGTCGTATTGGCCGTCTTGCATTCCGTCGTATCCAAAATGTTGAAGGTGTTGAAGTTACGCGTATCAATGACCTTACAGACCCAACTATGCTTGCACACTTGTTGAAATATGACACAACTCAAGGTCGTTTCGACGGTACTGTTGAAGTTAAAGATGGTGGTTTTGAAGTTAACGGCAAATTCGTTAAAGTTTCTGCTGAACGCGAACCAGCTAACATTGACTGGGCTGCTGATGGTGTAGAAATTGTTCTTGAAGCTACTGGTTTCTTTGCTTCTAAAGAAAAAGCTGAGCAACACATCCACGAAAATGGTGCGAAAAAAGTTGTTATCACTGCTCCTGGTGGTAACGATGTTAAAACAATCGTTTTCAACACTAACCATGACATTCTTGATGGTACTGAAACAGTTATCTCAGGTGCTTCATGTACTACAAACTGTTTGGCTCCAATGGCTAAAGCACTTCAAGATAACTTCGGTGTTGTTGAAGGTTTGATGACAACTATCCACGCATACACTGGTGACCAAATGATCCTTGACGGTCCACACCGTGGTGGTGACCTTCGTCGTGCTCGTGCTGGTGCTGCTAACATCGTTCCTAACTCAACTGGTGCTGCTAAAGCTATCGGCTTGGTAATCCCAGAATTGAACGGTAAATTGGACGGTGCTGCACAACGCGTACCTACTCCAACAGGTTCTGTAACTGAATTGGTTGCTGTTCTTGAGAAAAATGTAACAGTTGACGAAGTAAATGCTGCTATGAAAGCTGCTTCTAACGAATCATACGGTTACACTGAAGATCAAATCGTTTCTTCAGATATCGTAGGTATCTCATTCGGTTCATTGTTTGACGCAACTCAAACTAAAGTTCTTGATGTAGATGGTAAACAATTGGTTAAAGTTGTTTCTTGGTACGATAACGAAATGTCTTACACTTCACAACTTGTTCGTACTCTTGAGTACTTCGCAAAAATCGCTAAATAATCCTTAGTGAAAATCAAAGAGGCTTCGGCCTCTTTTTTTTGCGATTCCGTTTCTGAAAATCCGATTTTCGAATGAGACGTGATATACTTATCATATAGTTAGCAGTTGGTTCTTGGAAAAGATTCGCTGTAATATACTTTTGAGGTATAGGAAATGTAGGCAATAAGGATAAGTAGAAAGGATAAAAAATGAATAATTTTCGATTACAGATTCCTACAGATATTCGTTTTGGTCGTGACCGTTTGACGGAATTACCAGAAGTATTAGGAACCTATGGAAAAAATGTTCTTTTAGTTTATGGCGGAGGGTCAATTAAACGTTCAGGATTGTATAACCGTGTAGTAACTTTATTAAATGAGCATGGTTTTTCTTTTGTTGAATTAGCAGGTATTGAGCCAAATCCTAGAATCGATTCTGTCCGAACAGGTGTAGATCTTATTCGAAAAAACGGTATCGAAGTAATTTTAGCTGTAGGTGGGGGATCCGTTGTTGATGCGAGTAAAGTCATGGCTGCGGGAGCGTTTTATGATGGCGATGCGTGGGATTTAGTAAAGGATAGTAGTTTGATAGGAAAGGCAATCCCTATTGTTGATATTTTGACACTGGCAGCAACAGGAACAGAAATGAACAGAGGTGCTGTTATTTCCAATATGGTTACAAACGAAAAACTTGGTACAGGTGGCTGGGAGTTGATTCCAAGGGCATCGTTTTTAGATCCTACTTTGACATACACCGTATCAAAATGGCAAACTGCTGCTGGGGCTGCTGATATGATGAGCCATCTGTTTGAACAATATTTCAATCGAACAGAGGGAGTAGACGTTCAAGATAGTATTGCAGAAGGCTTGTTGAAAACAATTATCAAGCATGGTCCGGTCGCAATAGCTGACCCAGAAAACTATACTGCTCGTGCAAATTTACTTTGGAGTTCTACCTTGGCCCTAAATGGTTTGGTGGCTGGAGGTCGATTAGGCGGTTGGACCTGCCATGCTATCGAACATGAATTATCAGCCTATTACGATATTACACATGGGATTGGTTTAGCAATTTTAACACCAAGATGGATGAAGTTTTGTGTAGATACAGATCCGACAACTCATGCAAAATTTGCAGCTTATGCACGAAATGTGTGGGGATTAGTTGAAGGAACAGAGGAAGAACTGGCCAGACTGGCTATTGCTAAGACGTATTCGTTTTTTGAAAATGAATTAGAAATTCCAATGAAATTATCAGATGTCGGAATTCCGACGCAAGAATTGGTAAGAGTGATGAGTGAACAAGCTGTTTTACATGGGAAGCTGGGAGGGAATGTATTTGTGCCCTTAACTGTTGAAGATGTTGAGTCAATTGTGCGTGATTCGTTTATCTCTATGGAAAAATTTTAGTAAGTGAGGAAAGAAAGATGGAAAAATATACATTAGTCAATGGAGTAGAAGTTCCAAAGATTGGTTTCGGTACATGGCAAATTCCTGAAGGGGAAGTTGTATATCAGAGTGTTAGTCATGCCCTGCAAGTTGGTTATATTCATGTCGATACCGCTCAGATTTATCGCAATGAAGTGGGTGTAGGACGAGCTATTGCAGATAGCAAGTTGGACAGGAAAGAAATCTTTGTAACGACTAAGATTTGGAATGATAAGCAGGATTATGAATCTGCAAAGGCATCAATTGATGAATCCTTATCTAAGTTAGGTCTAGACTATGTAGATTTACTTCTTATTCATTGGCCAAATCCTGTAGAATTGCGTGAAAATGATGCATGGAAAAAACGTAATGCGGGTGTCTGGAAGGCTTTAGAAGAGGCCTATAAAGAAGGAAAGACGCGTGCGATTGGGGTATCAAACTTTATGGTTCATCACTTAGAGGCATTATTTGAAACCGCTGAAACGAAACCTCATATCAATCAAATTCTGTTAGCTCCAGGCTGCCCTCAAACTGAGCTAGTTGATTTTTGTCGTCAACACCAAATTTTGTTAGAGGCATACAGTCCACTTGGAACAGGAAGTATTTTTGGGAACCCTGTTGCACAAGAAGTAGCTGAAAAGTATGGTAAATCAATTGCACAAATTGCACTTCGTTGGTCTTTGCAAAAAGGTTTCTTGCCATTACCAAAATCAGTAACTCCTGCAAATATTGAAGCAAACTTGCTTATTTTTGATTTTGAATTATCGGAAGAGGACATACTCCGACTCGATGGAGTAGATGGCGTGAACAGCCAGAGCAATCCGGATGAAGTTAATTTTTAATTGGGTATCGCTTGGGTAGATACTCAACTACGCTTGGAATCATTGTTACAAGTATCACAATAAATGAGATTTTAATAGGCATTTAATGAATAATGTGCTATAATTAGTAAGATAAAAATTTTTTAAGGAGTCTAACTAATGGCTAAATTGACTGTTAAAGACGTTGAATTGAAGGGCAAAAAAGTTCTTGTCCGTGTTGATTTTAACGTTCCTTTGAAAGATGGCGTTATCACTAACGACAACCGTATTACTGCTGCTCTTCCAACAATCAAGTATATTCTTGAGCAAGGTGGACGTGCCATTCTTTTCTCTCACCTTGGTCGTGTGAAAGAAGAAGCAGATAAAGAAGGTAAATCATTGGCTCCTGTAGCAGCTGACTTGGCGGCTAAATTGGGTCAAGAAGTTGCTTTCATCGCTGGTGCTACTCGTGGTGCTGAATTGGAAGCGGCTATTAATGCTTTGGAAGATGGACAAGTTCTCCTAGTTGAAAACACTCGTTTCGAAGACGTTGATGGTAAGAAAGAATCTAAAAACGACGAAGAACTTGGTAAATACTGGGCTTCACTTGGTGATGGTATCTTCGTTAACGATGCATTTGGTACTGCACACCGTGCACACGCATCAAACGTTGGTATCTCAGCAAACGTAGAAAAAGCAGTTGCTGGTTTCCTTTTGGAAAACGAAATTGCATACATCCAAGAAGCTGTTGAAACTCCAGAGCGTCCATTTGTGGCAATCCTTGGTGGTTCAAAAGTATCTGATAAGATTGGTGTTATCGAGAACCTTCTTGAAAAAGCAGACAAAGTTCTTATCGGTGGTGGTATGACTTACACATTCTACAAAGCTCAAGGTATCGAAATTGGTAACTCACTTGTAGAAGAAGATAAATTGGATGTGGCAAAAGCGCTTCTTGAAAAAGCTAATGGTAAATTGATCTTGCCAGTTGACTCAAAAGAAGCAAATGCATTTGCTGGATACACTGAAGTTCGCGACACTGAAGGTGAAGCAGTTTCAGAAGGCTTCCTTGGTCTTGACATCGGTCCTAAGTCAATCGCTAAGTTTGACGAAGCGTTGACTGGTGCAAAAACAGTTGTTTGGAACGGACCTATGGGTGTATTCGAAAACCCAGACTTCCAAGCTGGTACAATCGGTGTAATGGATGCTATCGTGAAACAACCAGGTGTGAAATCAATCATTGGTGGTGGTGACTCAGCTGCTGCAGCTATCAACCTTGGCCGTGCAGACAAGTTCTCATGGATCTCAACTGGTGGTGGCGCATCAATGGAACTCCTCGAAGGTAAAGTGCTTCCAGGACTTGCAGCTCTTACTGAAAAATAAGTTCAATAAACTTGAAGGCTAAAATGCAACGGATTTCCGTTGCATTTTGTGCATCGCGTAGAGTTTCTACGAAGCTAAGCGAGTTAGAAAGTCTAGCAAGGTGAAAAGTGCTTCTAGGACTTGCAGCTCTTACTGAAAAGTAAAAAATTGCGACGAAATGAGGCTGGGGCTTGAGCTCCGGTCTCTTTTTGAATGTAATTTACGCTCTGAAGTGTCGGCTCGGAGGAAAAATTTTGTTGTGTAATCATTTTTTTGTTTTTGATTTCCATTGAGTATGACTTCGTAAACTCACCTTTCTTCAAGCTCGACTTATGCTTGTGGCTTCTTGTCTTGTGTTAAAATCAACTATATGCTACTTATTTTTTTGTAAAGTAAGGAATTCATCTTCTTTGGTCGTGTTGAAGTATCTTGTATTATTTTTACACTAAAATGTCCGAATGATTCATAACATTATGTGTATTTAGAATCATTTTTTAACAAATCATGTTAGAATAGAAGTATGTTAAAGAGATATAAATTTGATACCCAGAAGTTTAAATTGGGTATGAGAACTTTAAAATCAGGTCTAGCTGTATTTTTAGTCATTTTATTGTTTCATCTTTTAAAATGGGATGGTATTCAGATTGCGGCTCTCTCAGCAGTTTTCAGTCTTCGTGAAGATTTTGGGAAAAGTGTGCATTTTGGCTCTTCCCGTGTACTTAGTAATTCCATAGGTGGCTTTTATGCCTTGCTTTATTTTATTCTAAGTGATCTATTTTCTCATAATTTTTGGGTGACCTTAATTTTCATCCCTATTTTTACGATGCTAACTATTATGACGAATGTTTCGTTTAATAATGCTCCAGGTGTTATTAGCGGGGTTGCTACAATGTTGATCATTGCTCTCTCAGTTCCTGCAGGAGATTCTATTTTCTACGCCCTCCAAAGAGTTTTTGAAACATTCGTTGGAGTTTTTGTATCTGTTATTGTAAATTACGATATCGATAAAATAAAAAAGCGCTTTCTTCCCTAACGATGTCACAAAATGTGACACAGAGGGCTTGACTGTTCGTTTTTTCTGCCCTATAATAGTGTGCAGAAAGGAGTTCATTATGAGAGAAAAAGAGTTTCGACGTTCCTTAGCTATTTTTCCAATTGGTAGTGTAATGAAATTGACTGATTTAACAGCGCGTCAGATTCGTTACTATGAAGATCATGGGTTGATAAAACCAGTTCGGAACGAAGGTAATCGCCGCTTGTATTCTCTAAATGATATGGACTTACTCCTTGAAATTAAAGATTTTTTGGATGAGGGCCTAAACATTGCAGCGATTAAAAAAGAATACGCCAATCGTAAAGCAAAGGAAAAGGTTCAAGTAGAACAGAAAACTTTAACTGATGAGGATGTGCGTCGTATCCTACATGATGAATTTAGCAGACAAGGGCGATTTTCAAGTCCAAGCTCGATCTTTCGGTCGTCGTAATAGGTTTAATTAAGAGGAGAAAAAAATATGGTTGTCACAACAGCGGATATTAAACGTGATATTAAAGAGAAAAATGTTACATTTCTACGTCTCATGTTCACTGATATTATGGGAGTGATGAAAAACGTAGAGATTCCTGCGACAGAAGAGCAGGTTGAAAAAATTTTATCAAATAAAGTTATGTTTGATGGTTCGTCTATTGAAGGTTTTGTACGTATTAATGAATCTGATATGTACCTTTATCCAGATTTAAATACATGGACTATTTTTCCTTGGGGGGATGAAAATGGACGTGTGGCAGGCTTGATTTGTGATATTTATACGACTGAAGGTGAACCGTTTGCGGGAGATCCTCGTGGAAACTTGAAAAAATCTCTTCGTCGGATGGAAAAAGAAGGATTCTCATCTTTTAACCTTGGTCCAGAACCAGAATTCTTCTTGTTCAAAATGGATGAGCAAGGGAATCCAACTCTTGAAGTGAATGACAAGGGCGGTTACTTTGACTTGGCGCCTACAGATCTTGCGGACAATACTCGTCGTGAAATTGTAAATGTTTTGACTGAAATGGGATTTGAAGTTGAAGCGAGCCACCACGAAGTAGCGGTTGGTCAGCATGAAATCGACTTTAAATATGCTGATGTTTTGAAAGCGTGTGATAATATCCAAATCTTTAAGTTGGTTGTTAAGACGATTGCACGAAAACATGGCTTGTATGCTACATTTATGGCTAAACCTAAATTTGGAATTGCTGGTTCAGGTATGCACTGTAACATGTCACTCTTTGATAAAGACGGTAATAATGCCTTCTTTGATCCAGAAGATCCTCGTGGCATGCAATTGTCAGAGACAGCTTATCACTTCCTTGGTGGTTTGATTAAACATGCTTATAACTACACTGCAATTACCAACCCTACAGTAAACTCATACAAACGTTTGGTGCCTGGTTTTGAAGCTCCTGTTTATATTGCTTGGGCAGGCAAAAACCGTTCTCCATTGGTTCGTGTACCTGCATCACGTGGAATGGGAACTCGCTTAGAATTGCGTTCAGTAGATCCAACGGCTAACCCATATTTGGCTATGGCAGTTCTTTTGGAAGTTGGATTAGATGGTATCGAACACAAGATTGAGGCTCCTGCTCCAGTAGAGTCAAATATTTATGCAATGTCAGATGAAGAACGTCGCAAAGCTGGTATTTCAGATCTTCCATCAACTCTTCACAATGCTCTTAAAGCCTTGAGAGAAGATGATGTTGTTCGTTCGGCATTGGGTGACCATATCTATACTAACTTCTTGGAAGCTAAGAAGATTGAGTGGGCAAGTTACGCAACTTACGTTTCTCAATGGGAAATTGATAACTATTTAGATTTGTATTAATATGGATGTGCAAAAACTAATTTATTCTCTTTCAGATTAAATTTTGAATATTAAAAAATAGCTTTGAATCAACGTTTCTAATGACGTTATTCAAAGCTATTTTTTTTACTATTGAATCTTTATTTTTGCTTTTCAAATTTTAGGCTCAAAGATTTCTACCGCGCTCTTCCATTTTTAAGATCGGGCTGGAACTGTCTCTTCCCAGACTGTTCCACTCCACTGGACCTTTGTTTTCGCTTTTCAAATTTTAGGCTCAAAGATAAAAAGGTCCACTGGACCTTTCAGATTGCAGACAAACATCGTTTTGGTGTTTGTCTTTTTTACTATTTTTAGAGAAAAATGGCTGTTTTAATGCTGAAACCACCCCATCTGGACAAAATAAAAAGGCCCTCTTGCCATCCTTTTAACTAGTTTTTTGAGATTTAAGCACGCCAAAGTCAGTCCAATCTTATCCTCCATTTTGGACTTTCCTTTTTCCCTCGTGTAGCGCAGATTATGGTATTCCTTGGCTGTGCCAAATAGCCGTTCAATCGTCTCTTTCCGATGTTGGTAGAGCTCCTTCATCCCTCTTTGATGACGAATATCCTC
>NZ_JAIMEP010000049.1 GCF_019794555.1 Streptococcus suis
CACATAGAGTACCTCGGGCAAGTATTACTTTGAACGGTGCCACCAGCACTCCAATTGGTCAACTCAAGAAATGGATCTAGGACTTTGAGAAACTTTCCGAGAGAAACTTGACACAAACTTGTCTTCCCCCTCACTTGTCAAATTCCTTTCATAAGTTTACAATAGAAGCATGATAACATTTGACCGTATAATTGAAATTTTAAAGACAGATGCAAATTTTCGTTCGATCACAAGGAATGAGCCTACAGATATTGAGTTCGACGCTTTGAGTTATGACAGTCGAACCGTAAGTCCAACAACCCTTTTCTTCGCCAAGGGCTTAGCCTTTAAAAAGGAATTTTTAGAAAAAGCAATTGAAAACGGCTTGGCCTACTACGTATCAGAAATAGACTACGAAGTCAGCATACCAGCCATTCTTGTTAAAGACATCAAACAAGCCATGAGCCTGATTGCGATGGAATTTCACGGTAACCCACAGAACCAGCTCAAACTCCTGGCATTCACAGGTACCAAAGGCAAGACAACCGCAGCTTATTTTGCCTATCATATTCTCAAACAGAGTCATAAGCCTGCCATGCTGTCAACCATGAATACAACACTGGATGGCGAGACCTTTTTCAAATCAACACTGACCACCCCTGAAAGTCTGGATCTCTTTGCCATGATGGCGGAGGCAGTCAAAAATGGGATGACTCACCTTGTAATGGAAGTATCTAGCCAAGCCTACCTTGTCAAGCGTGTTTATGGCCTGACTTTTGACGTAGGCGTCTTCCTCAACATTAGTCCTGACCATATAGGTCCCATTGAGCATCCGACATTTGAAGACTATTTCTACCATAAGCGTCTTTTAATGGATAATAGCAGAGCAGCTATTGTCAATGCTGGAATGGATCATTTTGAAGTCGTGAGAGACCAAGTGATGTTCAAAGACCATGACTTCTACGGGCCGACTACTGAAAATGAAATTACCCAGTCAGCAGGATTCGACTTCACAGCGACTGGAAAATTAGCTGGGCACTATGCTATTCAGCTCATTGGTCATTTCAACCAAGAAAATGCCATCGCTGCTGGACTAGCTTGTCTTCGCCTAGGTGCAAGCCTAGAAGATATTCATGCTGGGATTGCCCAGACCAGCGTACCGGGGCGAATGGAAGTCCTGACCCAACAAAACGGGGCTAAAGTCTTCGTTGACTACGCTCACAATGGCGATAGCGTAAAAAAACTGCTTGATGTCGTCCTCACACATCAATCAGGAAAGGTCATCCTGATTTTAGGCGCCCCAGGTAATAAGGGAGAAAGTCGCCGTAAAGACTTCGGACTTCTACTTAATGACTATCCACAGGTCGATGTGATTCTAACAGCTGATGATCCCAATCATGAAGACCCAGCTACTATTGCTGAGCAAATTCGTTCCTATATGAACCGTCCGAGCACCTTTATCTTGGATCGTGAAGAAGCTATTCGCACCGCGATGAGGCAAACAACTTCATCGCAAGATGCTGTTATAATAGCCGGTAAAGGGGCCGATGCCTACCAGATTGTGAACGGTAAAAAAACAACTTATGCTGGTGATTTAGAAATTGCCAAAAAATACTTATAGATTCCACCCTTGTCACTCGAAGATGACAAGGGCTTTTTTATAACGATCCTTGTTAAATTAAAATTTTCAGAAAACTCTTTGTTTTGAAGACTTTTTTTGATATAATACAAGTCGTACCGTTTTTTAACGCGCAATATCAGTCATTTGAATGAGCATTGAAAGATTGTCAATCTAGTCTTGCCTTACTCTACGAAAGTGACTTGTTTCTCAAGTCTTATTTCCAACCTAGAACAGCCTTTAGGCTGTTCTAGCTACCTGGACATCCGTTCCTTATCTGACAGCTTATTCATTCGACTATACCACGGAAAGGAGAAATATGTGTCTTCTATTCAAGCAGAAAACATCCAAGTGGCATATGATGATCGAGTGATCATAGAAAAACTATCCACCAGAATTCCCAGTGGAAAAATAACCACTATTATTGGTGCCAACGGTTGTGGAAAGTCCACTTTACTCAAGTCATTGATCAGGATTTTACCCATTCAAAAAGGAGCTATCTATCTAGATGGCCAGGCCATTGCCCAATTACCAACTAAGGAAGTTGCAAAAAAACTTGCCTTACTTCCTCAGGTATTGGAAGCGACAGAAGGGATTTCTGTCTATGAATTGGTTTCTTATGGGCGCTACCCCCATCAAAATGGACTCGGCTATCTCACCGATCAGGATAGGGAGAAGATCAACTGGGCTCTAGAAGTGACTCAAACCGCTCCTTTCGCCAGGTTCCCCGTTGATGATTTATCTGGTGGACAGAGACAACGAGTTTGGATTGCCATGGCACTTGCCCAAGATACCGATACTATTTTCTTAGATGAGCCAACGACCTATCTTGACCTCAATCACCAATTGGAAATTTTAGAGCTATTAAAAGAACTCAACCTAAGCCAACAGAAAACCATTGTGATGGTTCTCCATGATGTTAATTTATCCGCTCGTTTTTCAGATCATATGATTGCGATGAAAGAGGGAAATATTCGCTACAATGGATCCGTGTCCAGTATCATGACTACTGAGATACTGAGTGATATTTTCAACATCGAACCTCAATTAATACAGGCTCCTGGTCAAGAGTATCCTATTTTGCTAACTTACGATTTAAAAAATAATAAGGAGAAAAAATGAAAAAGTTTTTAGCTATTTTTAGTTTATTTGTTGGGCTGTTTTTCTTAACAGCTTGCTCTAGCTCATCTACCCCATCAGATGTAGAATTGTCAAAGATGCCTGAAATTGAAGGCATTACCTACTATGGAGATATTCCGAAAAATCCTAAAAAAGTTGTTAACTTTGCCTACTCTTACACAGGCTATCTCTTGCAATTGGGGATCCAGGTTTCCAGTTATAGTCTAGACCTAGAAAAAGACAGCCCTGCATTTGGTGACCAATTAAAAGACCTACCATTATTAACAACAGCGGATACAGAAGCTATCGCTACTCAAAATCCAGATCTCATTCTTGTCTTCGCCGGCGATGACAACATAGAAACACTGAAAGAAATCGCGCCAGTTATTGAGATCACCTATGGAAAGAGTGACTACCTGAAAATGCTGACGGATGTTGGTCAGATTTTTGGAAAAGAAAAAGAGGCTCAAGCTTGGCTTGACCAGTGGGATAAAAAAGTTGCCGCTGCCAAGGAAGAACTCAGTGGAGTTGTAGATACAAGTGCGACATTTACTGTGATGGACTTCTTTGATAAAAATATCTTCCTCTACGGAAACAACTTTGGCCGTGGTGGTGAATTGGTTTACAGAGCGCTTGGTTTCGCTGCTCCTGCTAAAGTCCAAGAAGATGTCATCAATAAAGATGGCTGGTTTGGCATTTCGCAAGAAGCCCTACCAGACTATGTTGGTGACTACCTTCTTGTCAATGTTAATGAAACAACCAAAGATGCCGCATCATCGCTAAAAGAAAGCGACATTTGGAAAAATTTACCTGCTGTCAAAAATGGACATATCATTGAAGTCGATTATAACCTCTTCTACTTCTCAGATCCTATGTCACTTGATTTGCAAATAGACGCCTTTGTCTCTGCATTAAAAGAGATTCAGTAAAAGGAATGAACTATGAATAGAGTAATACGTTCTCATTCTTCAAGGAGAGGAACTGGACATCTAGTCCAGCCTCTTCTTGTTTTTTTCATCATTAGCCTACTTTTCATAATCGGAGCCTATTTGAGTTTACGATTTGGTGCTATTTCTTACAGCCATCAACAACTCATAGAAACACTGCGCTATCCGATGACAGATTCATCAGTGCAGGATGTCATCATTGATTTACGATTGCCTCGAATGGTGGCTGCCATCTTGGTTGGAGCTGCTATGGCTCAAGCAGGAGCGATGATGCAGGGAATAACGCGCAATGCAATCGCAGATCCTGGTCTATTAGGAATCAATGCTGGAGCAGGCCTCGCCCTCATCCTCGGTTATGCCATTTTTGGTAGCTTGCATTACAGTCAAATTTTAGTGATCTGTTTACTAGGCTCTTGCCTAGCAGCTGGTCTAGTCTTTGGTCTCTCTTACCAAGTGCAAAAAGGCTATAATCAACTCCGTTTGATTTTGTCGGGTGCAATGTTAGCCAGCTTATTTTCCGCAATAGGGCAGGCCATTACCATCTATTTCGATTTATCAACAGCTGTCATCGGTTGGCAAGCAGGGGGCTTAGTACAGGTCAATTGGAAAATGTTAGCTATTATTGGTCCACTTATCATTGTTGGCCTCATCCTTGCCCAACTCTTTTCACATCAGCTGACCATCCTGAGTCTTAACGAGACTGTTGCTAAAAATCTTGGTCAACGAACTGTACTGATGACCTTGGTATTGTTGGGTATCGTCCTTTTGCTCTCAGCTGCTGCAGTGGCACTGGTGGGTTCCCTCTCATTTGTTGGGCTCATCATTCCACATTTTATCCGCATGTTTACAGGAAAAAATTACAAACTGCTCTTACCTTTAACAGCTTTTGCTGGAGCTAGTTTCCTGATCTGGGTAGACTTGGTTTGTCGTTCAATCAACCCACCTGCTGAAACACCTATTAGTGCAGTGATCAGTATCATCGGCTTACCTTGTTTCCTATGGTTGATTCGAAAGGAGAAACACCTTTGATAAGACGTCATAACTATCTAAAGATTTTTTCATTTCTCCTCATCCTCTTATCTGCTGGTTTTCTCATCTCCTTATCAATAGGATACGCCAACTCGTCCTTTTCAGATGTGTTGGATATCGTCAGTGGACGAGCCAGTTCCTCAACTCTCCTTATCATTGGTAGAATTCGTTTACCGAGAATAATCGCCTCAATGATTGGAGGAGCTTCTCTCGCTTTAGCCGGACTCTTGTTACAAACATTAACGCGAAATCCTCTGGCTGATTCTGGCATATTGGGAATTAATGCTGGAGCTGGTCTTGTTGTAGCACTCTTTGTCGGCCTTTCACCAACAATCAGCCCAACCTTAGTACATACATTGCCACTATTTGCCATGATAGGAGGCGGATTAACTATTTTTCTCGTTTACTGGATTGCTCGCAAGAAACTATATGGTATCCATCCAACCCGCTTGATTATCACTGGGGTCGGTATCTCAAGCATGTTATCTGGCATCATGGTCAGTCTAATTAGTCGCTTGGATGATTTCAAAATGGAATACATCGTCCAGTGGCTCAGCGGTCGAGTAAATGGTGGAGATTGGAAGACTATCGCAATCTATACGCCACTTCTTCTCATAGTTTGGCTAGTAACATATAGTCGCAGTCGTTCCCTCAATATTATGAATCTCAATGACCAGACAGCCATGGCACTGGGACTCTCTTTACAACGTGAAAGAAGGATCGTCTTGATATTGGCTACTACTCTTGCTTCCCTCAGTGTCATTTTGGTGGGAAATATTACTTTTGTAGGCCTCATCGCTGGTCATATCGTACGAAAGTGGTTGGGAAATGATCATCGAATCATCATACCTGCTAGCATGATTGTCGGGAGTCTCATACTTCTCATTGCTGATACAATTGGACGTGTGCTACTTGTCGGAACAGGCATTCCAACTGGTATTATCATTTCCCTTATCGGTGCACCCTATTTTCTTTGGTTACTAAAACAAGAAGGCTAGATGATTCCAGCCTTCTTGTTATTTTTCTAGGTAAAGTTCAATATCCTCTTTCAGTTTTAATGGACTAGTCGTTGGTAAATAACGCTTAACCACGAGCCCCTGTCTATCGACCAAAAACTTGGTAAAATTCCACTCGATTCGACCGCCAAGTAAGGTCGATTTTTCTTTCTTGAGATAGCGATATAGTGGACTGGCTTCAGCTCCATTTACAGCAATTTTTGCAAAACGAGGAAAGGTTGTACCATAATTCAAACTGCAGGTCTGATTGATTTCTTCATCAGAACCGGGAGCCTGATTCAAAAATTGATTGCAAGGAAAATCGAGCACGACCAAACCTTTGTCTTTATAAGTATCATAGAGTTCTTGCAATTCCTTGTATTGAGGTGCCAACCCACAACCTGGCGCCGTATTGACTACTAAAATAACCTGACCCTGAAAATCACGCATGGACTGGTCATTTCCATCTTGTTTTTGAACAATAATATCGTAAATGCTCATTCTCATTTCCTCCATTCATCAAAATAAGTTAACAAATGTTCCAATTCATTTGGACTGAGTTGTCTGTATGCACCTCGTTCCAAATCCCCGAGCTCAAATCCACCAAAAGCGATGCGTTTGAGATAGGTGACCTTGAGACCATAGGCTAAAAACATCTTCTTAACCTGGTGAAATTTGCCTTCAGCCAGCTTGATGATCGCTCTGCTATGGTCCAAAGAAACTACCAATATCGTCAATTCCGCTGGCTGACACCGTGTTCCGTCCAAGAATGCAATGCCTGATGCAAAAAATGCTGGCGCATCATCTGCCAAAAAGCCATTTACCTCAACATGATAAATCTTGTCCACATGATGGCTGGGATGGAGCATCCGGTAGCCGAGCGGACCATTATTGGTGATAAGGACCAGTCCTTCCGTATCACGGTCTAAACGACCAACGGGATAGAGCCCTTCCCTACTATCTTGTGGAAAAATCAAGTCGATGACAGTTTGGTGGTCTTTATCCCTCACAGCTGAAACGACTCCTGCTGGTTTGTGAAGTAAATAATAGGCAGAACCTTCTAATGCAACTTTTTTACCAGAGACTTGGATCGTTTGCAACTCTGGGTCAACAATCTGGCTTAGGCTTTGAGCAGGTCGCCCATCAACCATAATCTGTTGGGACTTAAATAATTTCTTTACCTGCTTGCGAGAGCCAATCCGGGCCGCCTCCATACACTTGTCCAATCTCATGAGACTATTTTACCATAAATCATTTTGCTTGACTCTTTTTAAAAAAGCTTTATAATACTAATTAGTGATATATTTTTTTACAATGGAAATCCTCTCTTAGCAGGTGGATTTCCTGCTTTTGCATTTAGGAGGATGTTATGGGACTTTTACAAGATGGCAAATGGGTGGATCAATGGTATGATACCAAATCAACAGGCGGGAAGTTTGTTCGTACAGTGACACAATTCCGTAATTGGATTACACCTGATGGACAAGCTGGACCTACAGGACATGGTGGTTTTAAAGCTGAATCAGGTCGCTACCACCTCTATATCTCTCTTGCCTGCCCGTGGGCAAGTCGTACGTTGATCATGCGAAAATTGAAAGGCTTGGAAGACCACATTTCCCTTTCAATTGTGCACCCCCTCATGTTGGAAAATGGTTGGACCTTCGCTGACGGACCTGGTGTCATCAAGGACCCCCTTTTTAACAGCGACTATCTCTATCAAATTTACTTGAAAGCGGATCCAAATTACACTGGTCGAGTTACTGTTCCAGTTCTTTGGGATAAGCAAACAAACACGATTGTCAACAATGAATCAGCTGAAATCATGCGCATGTTCAACACTGCTTTCAATGACATTACAGGCAACTATGATGATTACTATCCAGAACACCTGCAATCTGAAATCGATGCCATGAATGACTTTGTCTATCCAAATATCAACAATGGGGTGTATAAGGCAGGTTTTTCAACCAATCAAGCTGTCTACGAAAAAGAGGTAACAAAGCTCTTTGCTGCATTGGATAAATTAGAAGAACAATTGGAAAATCAGCAATTTCTAGTAGGAAACCAATTAACTGAAGCAGATATTCGTCTCTTCACGACCTTGGTTCGTTTTGATGCTGTCTACTTTGGGCACTTCAAATGTAATATAAAGGCCTTAGTCGACTATCCAAACCTATGGGATTATACCAAGCGGATTTACAACCATGCTGGTATTTCGGAGACAGTTGACTTTGACCATATCAAACAGCACTACTACGGTAGCCATAAAACCATTAACCCAACTGGAATTGTACCTGTCGGACCAGACTTAGACTGGACACTCTAAAACTATGCACAAGTGTAATGATACTAAGAGTGCTTAAAAATTCAGAATCGAAGCAATCGAGTAGGGACTAATTTCTAGTCCCTCTCACACCACCGTGCGTGCCGTTCGGCACACGGCGGTTCAACTAACTTTTAACGCATGTCGTTTTAGATAATAGTCTAGGCAAGAAACC